>NZ_JBOHLI010000030.1:0-38243 GCF_050729455.1 Brevundimonas sp. | reverse complement strand
GCTCGGGCCGCATCGGCGTCGGCGCGCGCGGCTTCGGCCTGGGCGCGGGCTTCGCCGGCGCGCACCTGGGTCATGGCTTCGGGCAGGCTGGCGGTGAGTTTGTCTTCGAAGGCCTTGAGCGCCTCCTGGCTGGAGCCGCCGTTCAGCGGCACCAGATGCAGCGTCACCTCAGAGCCGCGCGGTCCGCTGTATACGCAGGTGGCGCCGTCGGCCTGGGCCGAGCCCTTGCGGGTCAATACGCCCTGGGTCTGCGGGCATTGCAGGGTGTCGACGACCTTCAGCACGCCCTTGCCGTCCTTGTCGGACGAGGTCGTGGTGATGCGCACCTTGCTGCCGCTCCGGCCGTGGTCGTCGCAAGCGGCGGTCAGCAGGGCCAGGGCGCAAACGGGCCAAAGGAGGTGATGCATGGTCGGCTCCTGTTCGAGACCGATAGTGCGCGCAGAACGCGCGTAATCCAGTGAAATCGCGGTAATCGTGGCGGGGGCGTCAGCTTCCCGGCCGCGCGCCTTCGCGACGGTTCAGAAAGGCCAGCCGTTCGAACAGGTGGATGTCCTGTTCGTTCTTCAGCAGGGCGCCGTGCAGCGGCGGGATCAGCTTGCCCGGCGTCTTTTCGCGCAGGGTCTCCGGGCTGACGTCGTCGACCAGCAGCAGCTTCAGCCAGTCCAGCAGTTCGGACGTCGAGGGCTTCTTCTTCAGGCCCGGCGTGTCGCGGATTTCGTAGAAGGTCTTCAGCGCCTCGGCGACCAGGCGCGGTTTGATGCCGGGGAAGTGGACCTCGACGATGTCCTGCATGGTCTCGGCGTCGGGGAAGCGGATGTAGTGGAAGAAGCAGCGGCGCAGGAAGGCGTCCGGCAACTCCTTCTCATTGTTCGAGGTGATGACGACGACGGGACGGATCTGGGCGCTGATGGTCTCGTCCGTCTCCTGGACGTAGAACTCCATGCGGTCGAGTTCCTGCAACAGGTCGTTGGGGAACTCGATGTCGGCCTTGTCGATCTCGTCGATCAGCAGGACGGGGCGGGCCGGGGCGGTGAAGGCCTCCCACAGCTTGCCCTTCTTCAGATAGTTGCGGACGTCGTGGACCCGCTCGTCGCCCAGCTGGCTGTCGCGCAGGCGGCTGACGGCGTCGTACTCGTAGAGGCCGTTGTGGGCCTTGGTGGTCGACTTGATGTGCCAGGTGATCAGCGGCGCGTTCAGCGCCCGCGCCAGCTCATAGGCCAGAACCGTCTTGCCGGTGCCCGGCTCGCCCTTGATCAGCAGCGGGCGTTCCAGCGCCACGGCGGCGTTGACGGCGACCTTCAAATCGTCGGTGGCGATATAGTTCGCAGTGCCTTCGAACCGGCTCATGCCAAACCTGCTCCATACGGGGGGAGGGGAGCAGGTAGCTTATCAGGACGCGCCTGAACAGACCGTCCGACGGCCGCTCAGGTGATCCGCTTGGCCGCCGCCGGATCGCTGGCGGGGAAGCTTTCCTCGCAGGCTTCGTCAATCAGGGCCTCCTGACGATTCTCGGCCTCCCTGGCCTTGTCTTTCAGCTGGTCGGGCTTGCCTACTTCGCGCGGGGCCTTCTTGGCGGGCGGGGTGTTGGGGTCGGCGTCTTCGTGGGTCTTGGTGGGGTGACGCTCGGTCATGCTCGCTCCTCGCTGTCGGGGCCGTAGCCCAGGTCCTCGATATCGTCGTCGGACAGGCGTTTGGCCTCCCAGTGAGCGGCGCTGGCCTGGGCGCCGCGCTGGTTGCGCATCAGCCCGGCATAGACCAGCTCGACCTCGTCAGGGCTGGAGCCGACTTCGCCGCCGCCGTCGGCCTCGCTGAGGCGGACCGGATCGACCCCCAGCAGGGCGTCGGCCTCGGCCTCGACGCCGTCCAGAGCCAGGTCTCCGTCCAGATCCCGGTCGTCTTCGTCGAACGGCTCGTCGTCCGCGTCGCCGTCGACCTGGGTCACGTCCAGAACGTCGTCGGCCTCGTCCAGGGAGACATCGCCCTCGCCCTCGTCGTCGAGGTGGGTTTCGTCATAGATCTCGGCTTGATCCTGGGCGTCGAAGTCGAAGTCTGGATGGGCCACGGCGGCGTTTCCTTGTTCATCAGGACAACGGCCCAGGTCGGCGCCGCGTTCCGCTGTCCGACGCGCGGACTATTCCTGACGCCGCATGGAAGGGATGGTTAACCACGTCGCTTTACAGTTCCTCAGCCGCCGGCCGTTCAGGTTGGGGCGCGCCACGGAGATTCCCTTTGCCGCTGAAACTATCGCTGAAGCCCGGCGAAAAATTCGTCCTGAACGGCGCTGTCGTCCAGAACGGCGACCGGCGCGGCGTCCTGGTCCTTCAGAACAAGGCCAGCGTCCTGCGCGAGAAGGACATCATGCAGCCCGAGGACGTCAACACGCCCGCGCGCCGCATCTATTTCCCCGTCATGATGATGTATCTGGACGAGGCCGAGGCGCCGAAATTCTATGATGAATTCGCCCTGCGCCTGACGGAGTTCATGGGCGCGATCCGCAACCCGGACATCCTGACCGAGTGCGTCGCCTGCTCCAAGCACGTGCTGGCGCGGCAGTACTACAAGGCCCTGATGGGCGCCCGTAAGATCGTCGATTACGAAGACCAAAGGCTCGGCAATGTCGCTTCAAGCGTACAAGACGGCGGCGACGCGGGCTGAAGCCCCGCGCGACATGGAATACCGGCTGTTCGGCCAGGTGACGCGGGCCCTGATGCACGCCGCCACCGTCGACAAGTCGGACATCGCGACCCGGATCGACGCCCTGGACTGGAACCGGCGGATGTGGTCGGCCTTGTCCACGGCCTGTAGCGAACCGTCAAACGCCATGCCCCAGGCGCTGCGCGCGCAGATCATTTCGCTGGATCTGTTCATCAATCGCCACACCTCGGCGGTGATGCGCGGCGAGGACGATTTCGAGACCCTGATCGACATCAACCGCATGATCATGCAGGGCCTGGCCGGTCCCGCTCAGGCGGCTTGATCACGATGGCGGGAGCGGCCTTTACGAGGGGCCGCGTGCGGTCCTAGCCTGAGCTTCCTGTTCAGCAGCTGAAAGGAGGTGGCCAGTGTCTCATTGTCATCAATCGCGCGCGACAGCCGCGATCTGGTCCTCTCATGAGGTCCGGGCCTGATCCTTAGGGAAGGCAGCGGTTCGGCCGTTCGCGGTCAGACAATGAAGCGCCGCTGGGGCGACCCGGCGGCGCTTTTTTGTGGGCATTCTTGTGCGCTCTCGCCCCTTCGGGCTGCTTGAGCGCATTCTTGTGGGCGCTATCGCCCGTTGGGCTGCTTGAGCGCATCCTTGTAAGCGCTATCGCCCTTCGGGCTGCTTGAGCGCTGTCAGAACAGCGTGCCGAACCAGTGGGCGATGCCGTGGATGATGGCCACGACCGTCGCCCATACCAGGGTCAGATAGACGCCGCAGACAGCCGTGCCGATCAGTCCGGCGATGATGAAGACGCCGTCCCTTTGGATGATGCCCAGGCCGAAGATCGCCAGGGTCAGGCCGGGCAGGGCGTCGCCGAAAGGCACCGGCATGGCCATCATCAGCGCCAGCAGGATGCAAATGATTCCCACGACCACGTCGGCGGCCTCGCCCGTCAGGATCGGCAGGCGTGGCCGGGTCAGCCGCTCGATCCGGCGCAGGCGGGGCAGGATCTTCCGGCTGGCGCTTAGATAGGTGGCGCGGCTGACCGAGGCCTTCATCAGCCAGCGCGGCAGCCAGACCTTGTCGCGTTGCAGGGCCAGTTCCGCGGCGATCAGGATGATGGGGACCGAGAAGACCGCCTTGCCGCCCGGGGGCCAGGGGATCAGGGCCATCAGCGACAGCATCAGGATAATGGCGCCGAAGCCGCGCTCACCGAAGGCCTCGACCATTTCCCTGAGGCTGAGCTTGGGGTCTTCGCCATA
The DNA here is from genome assembly GCF_050729455.1 of Brevundimonas sp. GTDB lineage: Bacteria > Pseudomonadota > Alphaproteobacteria > Caulobacterales > Caulobacteraceae > Brevundimonas. The sequence goes on along the minus strand of NZ_JBOHLI010000030.1, from coordinate 34,340 downwards.
GCCGAGGGATTCCAGCACGTCGGAAAACGTCCGGCTCTCATCAGGCGGCGGCGTGGGAACAAGCGTCATCAGGCGAGACTCGGGGAGCGAAGGTTCGCCAAGGTAGGGGCCACGCACCCCGTGCGCCATCCCTGACGCATGGGGTGCGGCTTAATGTTTCGTCACGTCAGCCCAGCAGTTCGCGGCCGATCAGGAAGCGGCGGATTTCATTGGTGCCGGCGCCGATGTCGTAGAGCTTGGCGTCGCGGACCAGGCGCTCGACCGGCCATTCCCTGGTGTAGCCGGCGCCGCCCAGGGCCTGAACGGCCTCCAGCGACACCTTCACCGCGTTCTCCGAGGCCAGCAGGATGGCGCCGGCCGCGTCATAACGGGTGGTCTTGCCCTGATCGCAGGCGCGGGCCACCGCATAGACATAGGCGCGGGCGCTGTTCAGGGCGACGTACATGTCGGCGACCTTGGCCTGCATCAGTTGGAAGCTGCCGATGGCCTTGCCGAACTGCTTGCGCTCGCGGACGTAGGGCAGGACCACGTCCAGCGCCGCCTGCATGATGCCCAGCGGACCGGCCGACAGGACGGCGCGCTCATAGTCCAGGCCGCTCATCAGCACGCCGGCGCCGCCGCCGACGGGGCCCATGACGTTCTCTTCAGGAATCTCGCAGTCCTCGAACACCAGCTCGGCGGTGTCGGAGCCGCGCATCCCCATCTTGTCCAGCTTCTTGGAGACCGAGAAGCCCTTCATGCCGCGCTCGACCAGGAAGGCGGTGCAGCCCTTGGAGCCGGCCTCGGGGTCGGTCTTGGCGTAGACCACCAGGGTGTCGGCCGAGGGGGCGTTGGTGATCCAGAACTTGGTGCCGTTCAGGACGTAGCGGTCGCCCTTCTTGTCGGCGCGGGTGCGCATCGACATGACGTCCGAGCCCGAACCGGCTTCCGACATGGCCAGCGAACCGACGTGCTCGCCGCTGATCAGCTTAGGCAGGTATTTGTGCTTCTGCTCGGGCGTGCCCCAGCGGCGGATCTGGTTGACGCACAGGTTGGAGTGGGCGCCGTAGCTCAGGCCGATCGAGGCCGAGGCGCGGCTGACTTCCTCCATCGCCACCACGTGTTCGAGGTAGCCGAGGCCGAGGCCGCCGAACTCTTCCTCGACGGTGATGCCGTGCAGGCCCAGCTCGCCCATTTCGGGCCAGAGCTCGCGTTTGAACTCGTTCTTCTCGTCGATTTCGGCGGCGAGCGGGGCCAGCCGGTCGGCGGCCCAGCGGGCGGTGGTTTCACGAATGGCGTCGGCGTTCTCGCCGAGGCCGAATTCCATGGATTGGGGCGCGAAGGGAATGCTCATGCCGCAAGGCGTAGCATCGCGCACGCGCTTCGCAAAGCCGCCTCAGACGACGCTCTTATTGTTCCGCTTGCGGGTCAGGTTCCAGCCCGCGACGCCGATGAAAATCAGCCCGATGACGGCCAGAACCCCGCCGATCAGCACCGTGCCGTCGGTCGCCTGTTGTGCGGCCAGCACGCGGCGGAAGGCGGCGATTCCCGCCGCGAAGGCCAGCAGGCCGATTCCGCCGATGAAGATGACGGCTCCGGTGTCGTTCCAGGGGGGAGGCTGCACTGTGCGCTTCTCATGGCGCAGCACCTGAACCGTGGCGGGGGCGCTCTCTTCGGCCGGCGTTTCGGTTCGGGCGCCGGGACCCTGGACGGGGGCGGTGAGCAGCAGGTCGAGCGGCGCGGGCCTGTCGGGGGCGGCGTCGAACAGGGCGCGCTCTGCCGAGCGGCGGCGATAAGGGGCGTCGATCGGCGGCTGGACGCGGTCGGGCCAGCCGCTCAGGGCCTCGGCGGCGCGGGCGGGCGCGCCGGCGTTCAACTGTTCCAGAACGTCGGAGCCTTCGAACCGCTGAACCCCGACCGAGAAGATGAAGCTGGCCAGGGCGTCGAACTGATGCTGGTTCAGCGGGATGGAGACGCGGCTGTTGATGGTCTCGACGACGGGCAGCAGGTCGTATCGCAGCAGCAGTTCGGCCTCAGCCTCGGTGATCGCGGCGCCGAGGCGAGCGGATTTGACGTGGCCGTAGCCGATGACCGGCGTGCCGTCGCGGCGACGCACGGTCCGGGGGCGGAAGCCCTCGAAACTCTTGATCAGAAGCAGGCCCTCGCGGGACACCTTCAGACGCTGGGACGTGACTGCGGACACGGACTGACCCATTTCGAAACGGGCGCGCTCGCCCGCAAGGCGAAGCAGCAAGCCGCGTTCCGAATGGTGTCGGATCAGAGCAGGACGATGGTCGCCAGGCCGAGGAAGATCAGGAAGCCGAAGAAGTCCGTCGTCGCCGTCACAAAGACCGCCGAGGAGACGGCCGGGTCGAACTTCAGCTTCGACAGGGTCAGGGGCGTCAGCACCCCGACGGTCGCCGCGACCAGCAGGTTCAGGATCATGGCCGAGGCGATGACTGCGCCCAGACGCCATTCCTGGAACCAGAAGCCCGCCGCCAGGCCGATAAGGGGCGCCAGCACCAGGCCGTTGGCCAGGCCCACCGTCATCTCGCGCCAGAAGGTGCGCGCGGCGTTGGACGAGGTCAGCTCGCGCGTCGCCAGGGCGCGGACGGTCACGGTCAGGGCCTGCGTCCCCGCATTGCCGCCGATGGCCGAAACGATGGGCATCAGCACGGCCAGGGCGACGATCTGCTGGATCGTGCCCTCGAACAGGGCGATGACGCTGGCGCCGAGGACGGCGGTGAACAGGTTGATGCCCAGCCAAGGCACGCGACCGCGCACGATCTCCAGCACGCCCGAGGACCGGTCTTCGTCCGAGACGCCGGCCAGGCGCAGGATGTCCTCGCGGTTCTCTTCCTGAATGATGTGGACGATGTCGTCGACCGTCAGCTGACCGACCAGCCGCCCGCCGCTGTCCACGACCGGGGCCGAGATCAGGTTGTACTTCTCGAAGATGTAGGCGACCTCTTCCTGGTCGACGTCGACGTCGATCTCGTTGACCGGCTCCATCAGTTCGGACAGCGGCGTCTCGCGCGGGGCGCGCAGCAGGCGGCTGATGGGGACGCCGCCGACCGGATGGTTCAGCGGGTCGACCACATAGATGTCGAAGAAGAGCTCGGGCAGGTCCTCGCCCTGGCGGCGGACGTGGTCGATGGTGTCGCCGACGTTCCAGAACTGCGGCGCGGCCATGACCTCGCGCTGCATCAGGCGGCCGGCCGAATCCTCGGCATAGCCCAGCGAGCTTTCGATCGCGGCGCGATCGACCTCGGGCATGGCGGCCAGCACCTTCTCGCGCTGGTCGTCCTCCAGATCCTCGACCACGGCGGCGGCGTCGTCGGATTCCAGTTCCTGCAGGGCCTCGGCCAGGGTCAGGTGGGGCACCCGCTCCAGCACTTCCTCGCGGATGCCGTCGTCCAGCTCGGGCAGGGTGTCGGCCAGAAGGTCCGGCGGCAGCCACTGCACCACCACGGCGCGGTGCTCGGCCGTCAGGAAGCCCATCAGGTCGGCGACGTCGGCGGGGTGCAGGTCTTCCAGCAGGCCGCGCAGGCGCATCCCGTCGCCGTCGTCGGCGGCGTCCACGACTTTTTCGACGAAGGACGCCGTCAGGGCGTAGTCCTCGCCCAAGGCGACGTGATCTTCGGTTTCGATTTCGGAAGCAGGGGCCGGGAAGGCGGAATCCGTGTTGGTCACGTGTCTGCCTCCCCGAAGATGTTCAGCCTGGTAGCAGCCGAGTTTCGCCCTGTCAGATCAGATGGTGCGGTCGAGAAGACTCGAACTTCCACGGGTTGCCCCACAGCGACCTCAACGCTGCGCGTCTACCAATTCCGCCACGACCGCTCGCATCGGAGGGCGGGCAATAGCGGAGAGGCGATGGAAAGAAAAGAGGCTTTTGCGGAAATAGGCGAAGTCTCGGCTTTTCCTGCCCATTTGCCGTCGGGGCGCAGCGAAACAGGCCGCGTCGGGTCGAGAAGGCGGAGCCTTCTGACCGCGGCTCAACAAAGAAACAGGCCGCGTCGGGTCGAGAAGGCGGAGCCTTCTGACCGCGGCTAAACAAAGAAACAGGCCGCGTCGGGTCGAGAAGGCGGAGCCTTCTGACCGCGGCTCCAACATCAAGCCGCGTTGGGTCGAAAAGGCGGAGCCTTTTGAGCGCGGCTAAGAATTATGCCGCGCCGGCCATGAAGTCATAGACGTCGGCGGGACGGGTCACGGTGATGGCGATGCGATCGTCGCGAATTTCGATCTCGCCGCGCGCCACCGGGTGGTTGTTGGCCAGGATCCAGACCTCGTCGCGTTCCGAGGCGTCGAGCGGAATCACCGCGCCGCGACCCATGCGCAGCAGCTGTTGCATCGGCAGGACCGAACGGCCCAGCACGACCGAAATCTCGACATCGACGGCTTCGATCTGGCTCAAGACGATACTCACAATCAACGGGCGGCCCTTGCGCCGCCGCGTCAGCAGACACATTGAAGCGTCATGCTTGCCGACCCGTTAAGCCTGACCGCAACTTCTTTGATCCGCGCCGACGGCCACCCTGTCCGATGGGCGGTCTCGACCGGCTATGTCGACTATGAACCCGCCGTCGCCGCCATGGAGGCGCGCGTCGCGGCCATCGCGGCGGGCGAGGCCGAGGAGGTGGTCTGGCTGCTGGAGCATCCGCCTCTCTATACCGCTGGGGTCTCGGCCAAGGACGACGACCTGCTGGCGCCCGACCGCTTTCCGGTTCACCGGACGGGGCGGGGCGGGCAGTTCACCTATCACGGGCCAGGCCAGCGCGTGGCCTATGTCATGCTGGACCTGAACAGGCGCGGCAAGGACGTGCGCGCCTTCGTTCACGGGCTGGAGGACTGGATCATCGGCGCCCTGGACCAGTTCGGCGTCGAGGCCGGGATGCGCGAGGGCCGCGTCGGCGTCTGGGTCGAGCGCAAGGGCGCGGGTTGGAGCCGTGAGGACAAGATCGCCGCCATCGGCGTCAAGGTCCGCAAATGGGTCAGCTTCCACGGCATCAGCCTGAACGTGGAGCCTGACCTCGATCATTTCGGCGGCATCGTGCCCTGCGGCATCACCGAACACGGCGTCACCAGCCTGGTCGATCTGGGCGTTCTGGCGACGATGGACGAGGCGGACGGGGCGCTGAAGGCGTCGTTCCAGCGGGTGTTCGGTCCGGTTCAGGCCGGCGACGCGCCGCTCTGAGTTTTCGGCGGCGCACCATAGCGGTTGAAGGCTTTCTGTCCGGGCAGCAGGACCAGATCGACGGCGACCAGGATCAGAAGCCCAAGCGCCACCCAGTCGAACGGCGCCTGCGGTCGCGGCCAGGCCATGGCGAAGGCCAGAAGGATCAGTCCGCTCCACCACCCCGACCGTCCGCGATCATGCAGCCGTTGCGACACCACGCAGGCCCCGCTGTAGAGCAGGGCGGCCGCTACGACCCAGCCCGTGATGTCGCGAATTGTAAGGGGCGCCAGCAGGTCGAATGCGGCCCACAACGTCAGCACAACGATCGCGCCCATGACGAAACTTATCCGGCCGATGCGGCCGCTGGACGACAGGAACAGGTCTTGGAAACGGTGCATCCGACGTCGGCTCTGCAATGGAGTTCGTTCCGATTAAGGCGCAGGTCAGCCTGAGTAAACCGGCGGGAGCGAGGGCTAGCGTCGCGGTCAATTCGTCGCGGGACTGGAACGGGGGCCTTTCTTGGGTTTAAACACGGCGAAACCGCGTTTCGACGGCCCTATGGGAGTTCCTTTCATGCAACGTCTGCTCGCCGCTTCGGCGGCTGTTCTCGCCCTGGCCCTCGCGGCCGGCAGCGCCTCGGCCCAGAACTTCAGCGACCTGGCGCGTCAGGACCTTCAGGCTGTGCACGACGCGCTGAAGGCCAATCACCCCGCCGCCGTGGCGCCAGGCGCCGCCAGCGAAGCCTTCCGCAGCTGGATCGACGCCGGCCTGCAGGACGCCTTGTCCAAGGCCGGTCAGGTCAACAGCGGCGACAGCCACGCCTATCTGCTGCGCTACTACGCCAATGGTTTCCGCGACTCGAACATCGTCACCAGGCCGACGTTTGAAGGCGCCAGCCCCTTCTTCGCCACCAGCTGGCCCGGCGTGGCTACGGCCTGGCGCAATGGCGAGTACGTCGTCTCCTACGTTCAGCCGGGCGTGCGCGGCGCCCCGCCGGTCGGCGCCGTGGTCAAGAGCTGCAACGTCCAGCCGATCGCCGACTTCGCCAAGGCCAAGCTGGACGGCTTTGAAGGCGACCTGACGACCGAGGCCGCCCGCGTTCGCACCGCGCCCTACCTGCTGTGGAATCGCAACAACCCCATGGCCGGCGGCGTGCCCTCGACCTGCGAGTTCCAGGTTGGGCGCCGCACTCGCGACTATACGCTGAGCCCGCAACCGGCGACGGCGGCGAACCTGGAAGCCGCCTACCGCGCCTCGGTCTTCACGCCCGGCGCGACCAAGCTGTCGATCGAACAGGTCGACGGCCGTCCGTGGCTGCACGTCAACTCCCTGGCCGACGACGCCGGCTGGGACGCCTTCTTCGCTCAGGTCGAAGGCCAGGTCGCCACTCTGCGCGGCGCGCAAGGCCTGGTGATCGACCTGCGCGGCGCGAACGGCGCCTCGGTCAACGCCACCTCGCGCGGCTATGGCCTGGCCAACCGCATCTGGACGCCCGACTTCACCGTCAGCCGCCAGCCGGAAGCCGGTCAGATCACCTACCGCGCCACCCCCGCCAACCGCCAATGGTTCGTCGAGACCCTGGGCCGTATGCAGGCCGATCCGCGCTTCGTGCAGGAATCCGGCGCCGTGATCGAACAGACCCAGGCCATCGTCGCCGCCTTTGACGCGGCCCTGGCCGCCGGTCAGCAGACCTTCGTCATGCCGGGCCGTCCGTCGGTGGCTGACACGGGCGCCGCCAACCCCGTTCAGGGCAAGGTCGTGGTTCTGGTCGACGGCGGCTGCACCAACGGCTGCCTCGACACCCTGGACCTGCTGACCCGCCTGCCGAACGTGCAGCTGGCCGGATCGGCGACCGCCGTGGACTCGATCTTCATCGAGCCGACCGTGCAGCGTCTGCCGTCGAACTATTCGGACCTCAGCTATGGTCACAAGGCCTGGACGACGCGCAAGCGCGGCAACAACCAGGGCTATGTCCCGGCTCAGGGTCTGGCCTACACCGGCAACCCGACCGACGAAGCCGCCGTGCGCGCCTGGGTCGGAACTTTGTTCTAGGCCTACCGCGCTTCGCGCTACTTGAGGCCATGTTCTAGGGCCTATCGCCCTTCGGGCTACTTGAGGCCCGAAGGGGCGAAGGATTGGGGCCGGACGGTGGAAACATCGTCCGGCCCTTCCTATTTTGGGCCCATGACCCAGACCGAATCCCCCACGCCGCTGCGTTCGCCTTCGGGCTTTGATCTGACGCCGCCGAGCGAGAGCCAGCGCGTGGCGCTGGAGGCCGACCTGTCGCCCGAGGAAAAGCGCGTCCTTCTGGCCCACGGCACCGAGGCGCCCTTCTGCGGAACCTTGCTGGGCGAGAAGCGGGCCGGGGTCTTCTGCTGCCGCGAATGCGGGCTGCCGCTGTTCCGCTCGGCCACCAAGTTCGAGAGCGGCACCGGCTGGCCCAGCTTCAGCCTGCCGGTCGACGAGGCCCACGTCCGCGCCGTGCGCGACGACAGCTACGGCATGGTCCGCGTCGAGACGCGCTGCGCCCGCTGCGACAGCCATCAAGGCCACGTCTTCCCCGACGGCCCGCCGCCGTCCGGTCTGCGCTACTGCATCAACTCGGTCGCCCTCAGCTTCGTGCCCGAAGGCGAGGCCTTGCCCGACCCCCTGGGGCGCGGCGACGGTGTCGCCTGAACGAATAGCCGTTTTGGGGCCGCATTTGCGGTTAGGGTGGGGTTGAACGGGAGTACGGGCGCATGATGATCGAACTGGCCGCCGCCGCGATGTTGCTGGCGAACATGGATCCCGAAGGCGTCGTCACGACCGCGCCGCGCGGCGACCAGGCCGTGCCGACCGCCACGACGGCCATGCTGGCGGCATCCACCACCGACGCCTCGCCCAGCACGACGGTGCAGAGCGCCGCTCCTCACGGCCTGTCCACGGACGAACAGATCGCACGCTGGATCAGCGACCGAACGGCGGAGACCTCGATCAGCGCGGCCGTTGATCCCTGGGCCGAGGCCGAGCCGCGCAAGATGCACGGCGAGGTCAGCATCGGCATGGGCACGGGTGGCTACCGCGACTATGCGGCGGCGGTGTCGATGCCGCTCGGCGAGAACGGCGTGCTGAACCTCAGCGTCAGCCAGACCAAGAACAGCCCATGGGGTTACTACGGCTATGGTTCGCCCTGGGGGTATCCCAACGCCGGCTATGGCCGACCTTTCGGCCTGATCGAGCCGCCGGGCTATGAGGGCAGCCATCTGCGCGGGCGGTCCTATGCGCCGTTTCACGTCTGGCCGGGTTCGACTCGGGGAACGACCACCTCCGTGGGCGTGTCCGTGCGGACCGGCGACGCGGGCCCTAACTGAGGCGTTCGCGCCACGGCGCGGGCGTTTCAAGCGGGGCGTCCCATCGCCGCATTCCCTTCGGGCGGCGATCTCCCATATGCGTCGGGAGATAGAGGACCAGTATGGATAGTTTGCTTAGTTCGGCCGCCGATTTCATCGCCCGGCACCATGTCTGGGCCGGGGTCGTTCTGGGCGCAGTCACCTTTTTCGAATCCTTGGTGGTCATCGGCGCCTTCGTGCCGGCCACGGGTCTGCTGGTGGCGGCGGGCGGCCTGGTCGCGGCGGGCGTTCTCGATCCCATGACCGTCATCGTCGGCTGCGTCGCGGGCGCGGTCATGGGCGACGCCATCTCCTACTGGATCGGCCGGCGGCTGGGGACGGGCGTGCTGCGCCAGCCCATGCTGCTGCCGCACCGGCGCAAGATCGCCTGGACGCGGCTCTACTGCCGTCGCTACGGCGTGGCCTCCATCTTCATCGGCCGCTTCTTCGGGCCTCTGCGCGCCTTCGTGCCGGTCATGGTGGGCGTGCTGCGGATGCGTCAGCGCGTGTTCCAGCTGGCTAACGTCACCTCGGCCTTCGTCTGGGTGCTGGCCATGCTGGCGCCGGGCTATCTGGCGGCCAAGGGCTTGGCTCAGCTGGAGTTCATGAGCGAGGCCCACGGCCCGACCCTGATGCTGATCGCCTTCGCCGTGGTGGTGGTCGGCGCGGTCGTCGCCATGCGCTGGCTGAAGGGCAGGGCGGCCAGGCGGTCGGCCCTGCTGGCCGCGACGGTCGAGTAGGCGGCGCGGGTTCAGCGCAATGAAAAAGGCCCGACCGGATGGTCGGGCCTTCTTCGTTTCAGGACCGAGGATCGTCAGTCGTGGCCGTGGCTGTGGCCGTGCGCATCGGCCTCGGCCGAGGTGGCGCCGGCGTTCCAGGCCTGACCGTCGGCGGTCTGGTGCCAGAAGGGCTGACGCGGGGCCTGACCGACCTCGTTCATCTGATTGTCGAAGATGCGGCCGTTGATCATCGTGTAGCCGATCTTGACCGTGTTCCGCAGGTTCTCCAGCGGGTTGGCGTCCAGCACGACCAGATCGGCCAGCTTGCCGGTTTCCAGCGAGCCGATGTCCTTGTCCATGCCCAGCGCCGCAGCGCCGTTCAGGGTGCCGACGCGCAGGGCTTGGTGCGGGGTCATGCCGCCCTGCTCGAACATCCACAGCTCCCAGTGGGAGCCCAGGCCCTCGCGCTGGCCGTGGGCGCCGATCTGCACCGACACGCCTTCGTCGGACAGGCGTGCGGTCTCGCGGGCGATGGAGATGTGGTTCAGCTCGTTTTCCGGGACATGGACGGGGCGACGGGCGCGGCTATCCAGGACGCGACGCGGCACATACTGGGTCAGGATCGGATCGTTCCAGACGTCGGTGGCCTGATACCAGTAGTTCTCGCCCCAGTTGCCGCCGTAGGCCACCACCAGGGTGGGGGTGTAGGCCACCTTGGTCTGACGCCACAGCTGATGCACGTCGGCGTAGAGGCGGGCCAACGGGATCGAGTGCTCGATCGTGGTGTGGCCATCCACAACCATGCTCATATTGTGTTGATACAGCGAGCCGCCCTCGGGAACGACCATCATGCCCAGCTGACGCGCGGCCTCCAGGATTTGCTGGCGCTGGTCGCGGCGCGGCTGGTTGTAGCTCTTGACGCTCCAGGCCCCGATGGCCTGCATCCGGCGCAGGTTGGACAGGGCGTCGTCCAGATTGTTGACCTGGGCCGTGAAGGGCGTCGCCGCGCCGTACAGGATGGTGCCGGTCGAGAAGATACGCGGACCGACCACGCGCCCGGCCTTGGCCAGTTCGCTGTGGGCGAAGATCTCGCTCGAATCATTGGACGGGTCGTGGATCGTGGTCACGCCGAAGGCCAGGGCGGCGTAGTTGACCCAGGATTGCTGCGGAATGATCTCGTCCGAGCCCATCGAGCCGTGCCAGTGGGCGTCCACCAGGCCCGGGATGATGGTCTTGCCGGCCATGTCCATGACGCGAGCGTCAGCGGGAACCGTGACCGAGCCGCGCGGGCCGATGGCCTCGATGCGGTTGCCGTTGATGACGACCACGCCGTCTTCGATGACCTCGTCGCCCTTCATGGTGATCAGGCGGGCGCCGCTCAGGACCACGCGGCCGGTCGGCTTGGCGTAGTCGGCGCTGAAGCCGATCTTGATCCCATGCTCGGCGGGCTTGGGCAGTTCGGCCGGCGCGCCCTCGGCGAAGGCGAAGCTCTCGCTCAGCGGACGCGAGAACAGCTCCGGTCCCATCGACCATTGCAGACGGCTGGAATCGCCCGACCAGTGCAGCCATTCGCCGGCGTCGCGGGTGACGCGGGTTTGCGGCAGGGCCTTGGTCTCGGCGCCGACCGTGACGGCGCGGCCGGTGGCGACGAAGGGCGTCACATAGGCGTTGAACCGCTCGGTCCAGGCCACCCAGTGCTCGTCAGGCGAAACCGAGAACTCGGCCGCCCATTCGCTGCTCAGGTGGGTGCGTTCGTCGTCGCCCGACAGGTTGACCGATTTCAGCACGCGCTTTTCGCCGTCGCGCGCGGTCAGGAAGATGCGGTCGTTGCGGGCGCCGAACTGCGGGTTGGAGCCCTCGTCGGTGATCAGGGTCGGCTCGCCGCCGCGCACCGAGGTGCGATAGACGCCCGGCTCGCGGCTCCACAGGGCCGTGCGCAGGAAGCCGTCGCTGGAGGTGCGATAGACGACCGTCTGGCCGTCCGGCGAAAACTGCGGCTCCAGATAGTGGCCGGGCTGGGCGCTGATGACGCGGCCATCGCCGCCGGCGGAGGGAATCACCCGCAGCGTGCCCAGGTCCTTGTCGCTCCAGGTCGTGTAGACGATGGAGCGGCCGTCGCGCGACCAGGACGGGTAGAGCTCGAAGTGATCGCTCTGGCGTGTCAGGCGGCGCGGGGCGCCGGCGACGCCGTTCCTCAGGTCGCGAATCCACAGATTGCCCAGGGCCTCGAACACCACCTTGGAGCCGTCCGGCGAGGTCTGGGCCCAGCGGACCATCTTCACGTCGAACTGGTCAGGCGCGACCTCGACGGGGAAGCGCACGGCTTCCTGCACGCGGCGGGTGTCGGCGACGTGGAAGGGGATCTCACTGACGGCCTTGGTGGCCACGTCGATGCGATGGATCTTGCCGCCCGACCAGAAGACGATGCCACGGTTGTCGGGCGTCCAGCTCATGGTCGGATAGACGCCGTGGATGGCCCAGGTTTCCTGAAGGTCACGGTCCAGGGCGTCGTGGATCGGGGTCTCGCGGCCCGATTCGAGGTCCATGACGTAGAGGACGGACTTGTAGCGATCACGCCGGATGAAGGCCAAGGACTTGCCGTCGGGCGAGGGGGTGGGGCGAATCGAACCGCCCGGTCCGGTGACGAAGGGCGTGACCTCGCCCGTCTCGCGATCCAGACGACGGATCACATAGATCTGGGTGTTCGGGTCCTTGGAATAGTCGAACACGCCGCCCGACGTGGAATCATCGCTGAAGTAGAGGTAGCGGCCGTCGGGCGAGAAGGCGGGCTCGCCCGTGTCCTTCTGCTGGGTGCGGCGCTCGGTCAGCTGCACGCCGCCGCCGCCGCCGCGGTGATAGAGCCACATCTCGCCCGCGCCCAGCGAGCGCGACGAGGTGAAGTGCTTGCGGCCGACGATGAACTGGCCGTCCGGCGACCAGTCGGGCTGGGTCAGCAGGCGGAAGGTCTCGTTCGACACCTGTTTGGCGTTCGAACCGTCGCGATCCATGACCCACAGGTTGTCGCCGCCACCCCGGTCCGAGGTGAAGGCGATCGAGCGGCCGTCGGGCGAATATTTGGGCTGCATGTCCCAGGCCACGCCCGAGGCGATGGCGCGGGCCTCGCCGCCGGTAATCGGCATGACATAGATGTCGCCCAGCAGGTCGAAGACGATTTCGCGACCGTCTGGGCTGACGTCCAGCGACATCCAAGTGCCCTCGGTGACGTCGATGCTTGCGTCGTGCGACGCGCCCGGCGGGTTCTGGACGTCCCATTTGGGCTTGGCGGGCGTCGCCGAGGCGGCCGTCGAATCGGTCGCCTGAGTCGTTTGCGGCGTCGTTTGCGCGAACGCCGGGAAGGCCACGGCCAGGGCCGCGACGGTGGTCAACAAGCTGCGCTTCATGAAAAGCCCCCAAACCCCTTACAACTGAGATCGGAAGGTCTAGCGGGCGCGGGGTTGTCTTGACCAGACGTCAGGCGTCGAACGTATACATTTCGACCGCGTCAGGACATCGCATCTGATTGTCGGGGAGAGTGGCCCCGGCCCTTGCAAATCATTGATCTGCAAGGGCCGAGATGGTGCCGCCGGGGGGAATCGAACCCACGACCTCAGCCTTACCAAGGATGCGCTCTACCACTGAGCTACGGCGGCGGTCACTGAGGAAGCGGCCGTATAGCCAACGACTTCGGTCGGGCCAAGCGCAAAATGCACGCTTGATCAGAATCTTTGCACGCGGTCTGCTGCGCCTCATGGAAACGCCGCCCAAGGAAACCGTCCCGACCGCCCCTGTCGCGGACAAGACGCCCGAGCCCTCGCTCAAGGCGGAACGCGCCGTGCGGCTGGCCGCGGCGCTTCGGGCCAATTTGAAGCGCCGCAAGGCGCCGCGCGCCGCCGCGCCGTCCGCCAAGGACCGCAACTGAAAGTCATCGCTTCGGCTTGGCCGTGGCTCTTTCGCGAGGGGGCGTCGGCTTGCTAGATAGCTGGTTCGCCGGGGCGCAGGGTTTCCGGCCGCGAAAGATTCCATGGACAGCATCGTCATCCACGGCGGCAACCGCCTGAACGGCCAGATCGAGGTCAGCGGCGCCAAGAATTCGGCCATCAAGCTGATGGCGGCTTCGATCCTGACGGATCAGCCCCTGCTGCTGACCAATATGCCGCGTCTGGCGGACACCAAGTTCCTGGGCCAGTTGCTGCGTCAATTCGGCGTCCAGGTGACGGAGCGCAACGGCGCCGATGGTCAGGAGACCCTGTTCCATGCGCCGGAACTGACCTCGACCTTCGCCCCCTATGACCTGGTTCGCCAGATGCGGGCCTCGTTCAACGTCCTGGGCCCGTTGCTGGCTCGCTCGGGCGAGGCCAAGGTCTCGCTGCCCGGCGGCTGCACCATCGGCGCCCGCCCGGTCGACCTGCACCTGATGGCCCTGACGGCCATGGGCGCCGAGATCGAACTGGAAGAGGGCTATGTCTCCGCTCATGCGCCCAAGGGGCTGCAAGGGGCCGAGATCGAGTTTCCCTTTGTCTCGGTCGGCGCCACCGAACACGCCCTGCTGGCCGCCGTCCTGGCCAACGGGACGACGGTGCTGAAGCGCGCCGCGCGCGAACCCGAGATCGGCGACCTGGCCCGCTGCCTGATCGCCATGGGCGCGAAGATCGAGGGGCTGGACACCGACGTCCTGACCATCACCGGCGTCTCGTCGCTCGGCGGCGCGACCTGGTCGGTGATTCCCGACCGGATCGAGATGGGCAGCTACGCCCTGGCCGCGGCGATGGCCGGGGGCGAGGTGCGTCTGACCAAGGGGCGCGCCGACCTGATCACCGCCCTGACCGACAAGATGACCGAGGCCGGGGTCGAGGTCGAACCGACGGCCGACGGCCTCATCGTCCGTCGCGATCCGACGCAACGGCTGAAGGCCGTCAACGTCACGACCGATATCTATCCGGGCTTCGCCACCGACCTGCAGGCCCAGTTCATGGCCCTGATGACGACCGCCGAGGGCGAAAGCATCATCCATGAGAACATCTTCGAGAACCGCTTCATGCACGCGCCCGAACTGGCGCGTCTGGGGGCCGACATCTCGGTCCACGCCGGTGAGGCGCGGGTGCGCGGCGTCGAGAAGCTGCACGGCGCCCAGGTCATGGCCACCGATCTGCGCGCCTCGATCAGCCTGGTCATGGCCGGTCTGGTCGCGGAGGGCGAAACCACGGTCGGTCGCGTGTATCATCTGGATCGCGGCTTCGAGCGGATGGAAGAAAAGCTGGGAGCCTGCGGCGCCGATGTCCGGCGCGTGAAAGGCGAGGCGGATGAACACTGAGGCCAAGGCGACCTCTGAAGATGACGCGGCGGCCGAGGCGCTGTCGCCTATGGAGCCCCTGCGCCTGCTGGCCGAGGACGCCGTCGATCTGCAGATCATCTCGGCCGCGCTTCAGGACGCCATCATGCGTCCCGTCGATATCAGCTGGGAAAAGGAGGCGCGGCGCCTGACCATCGTCCTGTCGCGCTTCTGCTGGGAATGCGGCGGCACCCGCGTCATGGCCGCCATGCAGTTCGGCGACGTCGAGGCGGTCAAGAGCCGCCGCCTGCCGCGCGCGCCCGAATCGGCGCTGGAGCTGCTGGCGCTCGATTTCGAGCCGACCGAGGCCCCCGGCGGCCGCGTCATCCTGATGTTCGCCGGGGGCGGCGATCTGCGGATCGACGTGGAATGTCTGGACGCCGTCCTGACCGACCTGTCGGACCGCTGGCCCGCGCGCATGGCCCCGACCCATCTCGATGAGACCCGATCGTGAGCGGCCCGCACAAGCTGTCGTCCATCGAAGTGGACGCCGCGACCTTGCCGGCCGCGACCGCCGAGATCGAGCATCAGCGCCGCGTCGCCATCTTCGACCTGATCGAACAGAACAGCTTCACGCCGGAGGGCGCGGAGGGCGGGCCCTATACGCTGCGGCTGTCGTCGCAGGACAACCGTCTGGCCTTCGACATTTCCGGGCCGGACTTCGCGCGCACCCACGTTCTGTCGCTGTCGCCGATGAAGGCGGTGATCCGCGACTACGCCCTGATCTGCGAAAGCTATTACGAGGCCCTGCGCGGCTCGTCGCCCAGCCAGATCGAGTCGGTCGATATGGGGCGTCGCGGCCTGCACAACGAAGGCGCCGAACTGCTCAAGACGCGTCTCGAAGGCAAGGTCGAGATCGACAAGGAAACCGCCCGTCGTCTGTTCACGCTGGTTTGCGCCGTCTATCGACGCGGCTGAACTCGACTATTTCGGCGTTTTGGTGCATTAGGCGCCTCCTTCACGGCTCGCGTTCACGCCCGACGCGAGCCTTAAGCCGTTTTTCGGGCGAGAGAGACCGCATGGCCAAGGAAGAGCTTCTCGAGTTCCCCGGCGTCGTCAGCGAACTGCTGCCGAACGCCACCTTCCGCGTGACGCTGGAAAACGACCACGAGATCATCGCCCACACCGCCGGCAAGATGCGCAAGAACCGCATCCGCGTTCTGGCGGGCGATAAGGTGCTGGTCGAAATGACGCCCTACGACCTGACCAAGGGCCGCATCACCTATCGCTTCAAGTAAGGACGCGCGTGTCGCGTCCTGACCTTTCGGCTCCGAGGCTGATCCTGGCCTCGTCGAGCCCGCGCCGCATCGAACTGCTGGCGCAGATCGGGGTGGTTCCCGATCATGTTGACCCCGCCGACATCGACGAGACGCCGCTGAAAGGCGAGACGCCGACGCGTCTGGCCGAGCGCTTGGCGCGCGGCAAGGCCGAGGTCGTGGCGGCGCGTTCGCCCGAGGCCATCGTCCTGGCCGCCGACACCGTGGTGGCCCTGGGCCGTCGTCTGCTGGAAAAGCCGGCGGACGAGGCCGAGGCCAAGCGCTTCCTCGAACTGCTGTCGGGCCGCAATCACCGCGTCTTCACCGGCGTCGTCGTGATCGCCAATGGCGAGGCGACCTGCCGGGTCGTGGACACCCGTGTCTCCTTCAAGACCCTGTCGCCGGAAGAGATCGCGACCTACGTCGCCTCGGGCGAGTGGCGCGGCAAGGCGGGCGGATATGGCATCCAGGGGGCGGCTGCCGCCTTCGTGCGCCGCATCGTCGGCAGCCATCCCGCCGTCATGGGCCTGCCCCTCTATGAAGCGGCCAACCTGCTTCGGGGCGCCGGCTGGCGGCCTAAGAGCGCCTGACATGGCTGACGTCGAGGTCTTCCTCGATCAGACACCGGGCGAGGCCCGCGGCGTCGTCGCCCGCGACGGGCGCTTCCATCACCTGATCATCCAGCGCGACAGCGACCGGCCGAGCGATCGGCTGGGCGCGCGTTGCGTCGGTCGTATCGCGCGGGTCGAACCGGCCCTGCGCGGCGCCTTCGTCGATCTGGGCGCGGGCGAGCCGTTCGGCTTCCTGCCCCTGGGGCAGCACGACAAGCCGGGCGAGGGGACCAAGATCGAGGTCGAGGTCACGGCCGAACCGCGCGAGCGCAAGGGGCCGGTGCTGCGTCGTCGCGGCGACGCATCCGGCGAGCCGCGCCTGCTGGCGCCGGGGCCGGATGTTTCCGCGATTCTCGCCGCTCTGGCGCCGGGCGTCGCGCCCCAGACCGGCGTCGTCGCGATCCGCGCCGCGCTTGAGGCCGAGGAGGACGCGCTGTCCGCCTCCGTCGTCGATCCCGTCTGCGGTCTGGACCTGATGATCCAGCGCACCCGCGCCCTGATCGCCGTGGATATCGACCACGCCCCCGCGCTGGGTCGCGATTCCCGCAAGAGCCGCGAGACGGCTAACCGCGAGGGTCTGGCCCACGCCGCCCGGCTTCTGACGCTGAAAGGGTGGGGCGGACTGGTCGTGATCGACCTGATCGGCGCGGGTCTGCACGGCGACACTATAATGAAGGGCGTTCGTGCGGCCTTCGCTTCGGAGCCGCAGGCCGTCTTCGGACCGTTGAGCCGTTTCGGCCTGATGCAACTGTCCCTGCCGTGGCGGCGCACGCCGCTGGACGAACGGCTGCTGGACGCGGCGGGCCGTCCGACGCTGGAGAACCGCGTCCTCGCCGTGGTGCGCCAACTGCGCCTGGCCCTGCTGTCCGATCCCGCCACGCCGCGCTTCGTCGCGCGCTGCGGTCCCGAAGAGGCGGCGCTGGCCGCGCCTCTGGTCGAGGCCCTGGGGCCGA
Organism: Brevundimonas sp.; assembly: GCF_050729455.1. Lineage (GTDB taxonomy): Bacteria > Pseudomonadota > Alphaproteobacteria > Caulobacterales > Caulobacteraceae > Brevundimonas. The sequence goes on along the minus strand of NZ_JBOHLI010000030.1, from coordinate 16,949 downwards.
GGGGCGGGCTGCTGGGCGATCCGTCGATGGCCGCCGGCGCTGTCAGAATTGAAGAGGCCCGATAATGTCGCTCTGCCCCATCTGCCGTCGTCAGAAGCCCGATCCGGCTTACAAACCCTTCTGTTCCAAGCGTTGCGCCGATGTGGATCTGCAGCGCTGGTTCACCGGCGGCTACGCCATTCCGACCGAAGAAGTGGTCGATGATGAAAAAGATCGCTGAATTGAGTGAATTGGCGTCTGGACAGCCCATCCAGCCTCGCCTATAGACCCGCCTCTCGCGACGAGATCGCGCGCCTGGATAGCTCAGCTGGTAGAGCAGCGGATTGAAAATCCGCGTGTCGGTGGTTCGAACCCGCCTCCAGGCACCACTCCCCCTCCAAAACGACCTTGTTTCTGTCAGCGTGAAGCTGTGCCGCAAAATGGCCCCAATTTCGCCTTGGGAATTGCATTTCGGTAACAGTGCGTGATGCGACGTTTTCGTGTCGCCGACATAACAAAAATCGCAAATATTTTGCCGAACTTTCCGATTGCTGCAGGTGCGAAGGGGAAAAGAAACTTTGCGCACTTGACGCTACGTGGGGTGTTCGCCAAAGGGACTTAACCGCATTCCTGCTTGCAGGTCGGGGTGCCCGGGATATTGTGCCCGGACCTTGGCGGCGACGCTCGTTTTCGAACAGGCGTTGCAGGAGGGCGGCTCCACTGGTCCGGCTCGATCCGGTAGTGGCGAAATTTCATTATAGGGACGGCCGACTGACGCGGTCCGTGTCTTGGGTTCCACGTGTCAGACCAAAGCAGGAACTGGCGAACAATGCTCGATAGCAAGAAGACGAATATCCTCCTCGCACTGGCCGGCGCTGCCGTCCTGATGGCGAGCTCGCCGGTTCTGGCGCAAGACGCCGCAACCCCGGCCGCTGCTCCGGCAGCCGCTGCTCCGGCCGCCGCTCCGGCCGCCGACGCCGCCGCTCCGGCCGCTGACGCCGCCGCTCCCGCCGCTGATCCGTCCACCGTCGCTGAATCCGTCAGCAACGGTCACGGCGGCGGCATCACCCCCGTCTCCATGTTCATGGAAGCCACCGCAGTGGTTAAGGTCGTCATGGCCGGCCTGCTGCTGGCCTCGATCTTCTCGTGGACCATGCTGCTGATCAAGCTGCTGGAGTTCGGCGCCCTGAACAAGACGACCGACCGCTTCCTGGAAGCCTTCCGCGGCGCCCGCACGATCGCTGACATGCGTCGCGTCGCCACCTCGGAAGACTTTGACGGCAACCCGCTGGCCGACATGGCCGCCGCCGCCACCGAGGAAATCGAACTGTCGCGTCAGGCCGGCCTGAGCGTCACCGGCGATCACCGCGACTCGGCGCTGCTGCGCGCCCAGACCGCCGTCGCCGCCGTTCAATCGGGTCTGCCGAAGCGCCTCTCGGGCGGCCAGCAGTTCCTGGCCTCGGTCGGTTCGACCGGTCCGTTCGTCGGTCTGTTCGGCACCGTTTACGGCATCATGAACTCCTTCATCGGCATCGCCGAGTCCAACACGACCAACCTGGCCGTCGTTGCTCCGGGTATCGCTGAAGCCCTGCTGGCCACCGGTATCGGCCTGTTCGCCGCTATCCCGGCCGTTATCTTCTACAACTACTTCAACACGCGCATCTCGAACTACGGCACGCGTTCGGACGGCTTCAACGCTGAACTGATCAACGCCATCTCGCGTCAGCTCGACAAGGGAGCGTAAGACGGATGGCCGCCAAACTTTCCGGTTCCGGCGGCGGCAAGTACACCGTCGAGGCTAATGCCGAGATCAATGTCACGCCTTTCGTTGACATCATGCTCGTGCTCCTCATCATCTTCATGGTGGCGGCTCCGCTCGCCACCGTGTCGGTGCCGGTGAAACTGCCTCGCGCCGTTGCTCCTCCGGGCAAGAATCCGCCGACGCCGGTCTTCATCTCCATCCAGAACGATGGCGACGTGTGGATCGGCGACCTTCAGTCCTCGCCCGGCTCGCTGGGCGACGACCTGCGGGTGCAGATCGGACGCAGGAACCCCGCCGATGAGCGTATTTTCATTCGTGCAGACCAACAGACCCGGTACGGCGACTTCATGCAGGTCATGAACGCCCTCCAGGACAATGGTTTCTATAGCGTCGCCCTGGTCGGCGAAGAGGGCGCGGGCGCATAGCATGACAGCTGAACCTCACGTCCATCGCGATCCAATCCTGGATCCGCCGAAGAAGAAGAAGAAGCTTTCGACCGGCGCCATCGTGGGCATCGCCGTTTCGGTGATCGTTCACGGCCTGGCGGGCCTGTACTTGTACAACAACAAGTTCAAGCTGAAGGAAATGACCTACGAGGACGAGGCCGTCGACGTCGAGTTGATGGAGGTTCCCCCTCCGCCGCCGCCGCCGCCGCCGCCGCCGCCCCCGCCGGACACCCCTCCGCCGCCGAAGCTTCAGGTGCGTGAACCGCAGATCAACACCGAGGCGCCTCCGCCTCCGGTGACTGTGGCTATCGAGCCGACGAAGAAGGAAGACCGTCGGGAGTATACGGACCCGCCCCAGATCGTCCCGGGGCCTCCGCCTCCGCCGGCTCCGCCGGCGCCGCCGAAGCCTTCGGTCATCACCAACCCGAGCTGGTCCCGCCAGGTCTCGCCGGAGTTCCCTGAACGCGCCCAATCGCGCGGCATCGAAACCGGTTCGGCAAAGGTGAACTGCGCGGTCGCCCCGAACGGCAGCCTTTCGGACTGCCGCATCGTGGACGAGGATCCGGCCGGCGCCGGCTTCGGCCAGGCGGTTCTCCGGGCGGCTCGCTCGGGTCGTCTGGCGCCGCGGACTGTCGACGGCGCCGCCGTCGGCGCCCGCGTCGAGTTCACGACCCGCTTCCGACTGGACTAAGGATCTCATCCGAGATCAAGTTTAACGCCCTGGGGGAAACTCCAGGGCGTTTTTCTTTGTCTGATGGACGGAGCTGGTGGCTGGCGTTTGGGCCGAACCTTGAGCATGGTCGCGGTCGAAGTCGGAGGGACCCGCAGTGAAGAACCTTGTCGCCATCATCGCTGCCACGACGACCCTGGGATTCGGCATGGCCGGCTGCGCCTACAACGAGAGCCTGGGCCGTAATCAGTTTCTGATCGTCGATGACAGCGCCCTGATCCAGCAGTCGAACGCGGCCTGGGCGGAGACGCTGAAGACGCGGAAGCTGTCGAGCAATCCCGCCCAGAACGAGCGGGTGCGCCGCGTCGGCGGTCGGATCGTCCAGGCCGCGGGCCTTGCGGGGCGCAGTTGGGACTATGCGGTGTTCGACGACGCCGCGCCCAACGCCTTTGTCCTTCCGTCCGGCCAGATTGGAGTCACCACGGGTCTGTTGAAACTGGTTCAGAACGACGACCAGCTGGCAGCCGTATTGGGCCACGAGGTCGGCCACGTCGTCGCCCGCCACGCCGCGGAGCGCTATTCGACCCGGTCGACCGCGGGTCTGGTGCTGGGCGCGGTGCAGAGCCGGGCGGGGGACTATTCGCAGGCCGTGGGCGCCTTCGGCGGCCTGGGCGCGCAACTGGGGCTGCTGTTGCCCTTCTCGCGCAGTCATGAGCTGGAGGCCGACCGTCTTGGCGTCGATTATGTGGCGGCAGCCGGCTACAAGCCGTCCGAATCCGTGGCCCTGTGGTGGCTGATGGCGCAACAGCGGCAGTCTGGCACGCCCGAATTCGCCTCGACCCACCCGTCGGATCAGACCCGGATCGCGGCGTTGCAGCAGTATATCGCCAGCCGGGGGTGGAACTGACGGGGGATAAAGCGAAAATCCTTCATATGCGTATTGCCGACCGGGGCGAGGCCCGCTAGAGAACCGCCCTCGCGTTGATCGCGCCGCCTTAGCTCAGTTGGTTAGAGCGCCGGTTTGTGGAACCGGAGGTCCTCAGTTCAAGCCTGAGAGGCGGTACCATCACTTCAACGAATCGCTTTCCAGCGAACCGGAGTGATGCAGACATGAGCGAAACGCCCCCCCTGTGGGACCCCCGCCAGTACAATCGGTTCGAAGCCCAGCGCGACCGCGCCGCGCTCGATCTTCTGGTGCGCCTGCCTGAAGACTTTTCACCGGCCGAGATCTGGGATCTGGGCTGCGGAACCGGCCAGCACGCGGCCCTGCTGAAGCGTCGCCATCCGAACGCCCATGTCCACGGCATGGATTCCAGCCAGGCCATGCTGGCCCAGGCCCGCGCCCTGTCGGCCGATGTGGAATGGTCCGTCGGCGACATCGCGACCTGGCGGCCGGAACGCCCCGCCGACCTGATCCTGGCCAACGCCTCGCTGCAATGGCTGCCCGATCATGCGGGGCTGTTCGCCCATCTGGCGGGCGCCCTGGCGCCCGGCGGCCTGCTGGCGGTGCAGATGCCTATGGCCTGGGAGACGCGCCACCACACCCTCATGCGCCAGACGGCGGCCGGGGGGCCGTGGACGGCGGTCCTGGCGGGGGTGGACACGATCGCGCCCCTGCTGCCGGCCGAGAGCTATTACGAGGCCCTGGCGCCGCTGTGCGACGACATCGACATCTGGGCCACGACCTATCTGCACGTCCTGGGCGGCGACGACGCGGTGCTGGAGTGGATGAAGGGCACGGCGCTGCGGCCCTATCTGACCGCGCTGGCGGGCGATCCGTCTATGCGGGGCGCCTTCCTTTCGGCGCTGGGCGAGCGGCTGGCGCGGGCCTTCCCTAGACGGGCGGACGGGGCGACTCTTCTGCCATTTCCTCGTCTGTTTCTGGTGGCGCGGCGTCGTTGACGGGCTTGCGGTGTAGGCGCTCAACTGGACATTTGAGCGTCGCCAGCGCGGTCTGGGCGGCCTCGTAGCCGGCCGCGACGGCGGGGTCGTAGGCCTTCCAGTCGCGAATATCGACGCCCTCGGGCGTGGGCAGGATCAGCAGATCGGTGTCGGCCCGCGCCTGAAGCAGTTCCGCCTCGGTCGACAGGGTGGCCGAGCGCATCAGGACCGAGACGATCGGCGGACCCTCCTTCCAGGCGCCTGAGACGATCCAGCGCCACCACGAGGGCGGGTCCTGCAGCGCCTTGGGGTCGACGCCCCGCGTCTGCGACACATCCACACCGACGACCGGGCCGCTGTTCAGCCGACGCATGACCTCGCTGGGGAAGTTGCGCAGGACGGCGCCGTCGACCAGCACCTGACCGTTCATCACCACGGGCGGCATGACGCCGGGAATCGAGATCGAGGCTCGCAGGGCGTGGCGCAGCATGCCCTCGCGGTGCACCTCGACCTTGCCGGACGTCAGATTGGTGGACACGGCGAAGAAGGGCAGGGGCATGTCCTCGATGGCCACGTCGCCATAGGCGTCCTGCATCAGCCGGGCGACCTTGCGGGCGTGGGTCATGGCGATGATCGGAAAGGCGATGTCCGACAGCGGGTCCGAGACGACGAAGGCCTTGCGGATGCGCTCGTCCAGCTCCTCGTCCGACCAGCCCAGGCCCGGGCCGGCGGCGATGACGGCGCCCATGGAGGAGCCGCCGATGAAGTCGATCGGCGTCCCGGCCTCGGTCAGGGCCTTCAACGCGCCGATATGGGCGTAGGCCCGGGCGCCCCCGCCCGACAGGACCACGCCGACGGCCGAGCCGGTGACGATGCGGGCGATCCTCGCCGTGTCGCTGAACAGACCCTCGACCGCATGGAACCAGCGGCCGGGCCTGAACATATCCAGCCAGGCGCGGGTGTTGGTGGGCCGCGCCATGCGTGGATCGCGCAGCAGGATCAGGTCGGTGAGCGGGTGAGCTTCGTCCTCGACGTGTTGAGGCGGCAGGGGCGAGGTCGGGGGGCGGTCCGCGGCGCCGACCAGGAAGACCCGGTCCACCTGACGGGCGCACAGCGAGGCCCAGACGGGTTCGTCGGACTCGGCGACATAGAGGACGTAGTCGTGGGCCTCCTCGACGCTCGAGAACCATTCGGCGGCCGAGGCCAGGGCCGTATGGTCGATGATCCGGCAGGTGAAGCCCTGGGCCTCGACCGCGCGGGCGACCCGTTCGACGAAGGCGCGAATCGGATGGGCGCGGGCGGAAATGAAGCCGAAGACGCTGGGGTCGGTGCCGGTTGTATTGCGCTCTCGCGCCCGGGTCAGCATCACCTGGCCCAGTTCGGCCATCAGGGACGGCTCGGCGCGGGCGGCCTCGAAGAAGGCGTCGCGGGGCAGGGCGATCAGGTCGCTGTCGCGCAGGGCCACGACATTGGCCATGTGAGTCGTGCCCGCCAGCATGGCCATCTCGCCGACCGGATCGCCGGGCTTGATGATTCCGACAAACTGGCGCGCGCGTCCATCGTCCTCGCGGAAGACGCCCAGACGTCCGGCGCGCAGCAGGTAGAGGGTGTCGGCAGGATCCCCTGCCGAGAACAGCCGCTCGCCCCGGGTCAGGGCGAACCAGCTGGCGCGGGTGTTCCTGGTGCCCTCGAAAACGCGTGCGAGGGCGGCTTCCAGCGTGTCGGGACGATCAGCGGCCATGAGCGTCAGTTAGGCCGGATTCCGTCGGACTGAAAACCGGACGCTTCCCCCCGAGGCGGAAGCCTCCTAAACCTTGAGGCATGCCCAAGCTGATTTCCTCCGTCGATCGCAACAGTCCTGCTTTCAAAACGCTGGACGCGCACAATCGCGCCCTGCGGGACGAGCTTTTCGAGAAGGTCGCCAAGGCCGCGCGCGGCGGCTCGGACGCCAGCCGCGACCGCCATGTGGCGCGGGGCAAGCTGTTGCCGCGCGACCGGGTCGAGCGCCTGCTCGACCCCGGCTCGCCCTTCCTCGAGGTCGGCCAGCTGGCCGCCAACGGCATGTATCGCGACGAAGCCCCGGGCGCGGGCATGATCTGCGGGATCGGCCGCGTGTCGGGCCGCGAGGTGATGATCGTCGCCAACGACCCGACGGTGAAGGGCGGCGCCTACTTCCCACTGACGGTGAAGAAGCACCTGCGGGCGCAGGAGATCGCCGAGCAGAACAATCTGCCCTGCGTCTATCTGGTCGATTCGGGCGGGGCCAACCTGCCGCACCAGGCCGAGGTCTTCCCCGACCGCGACCACTTCGGCCGCATCTTCTTCAACCAGGCGCGGATGAGCGCCAAGTCGATTCCGCAGATCGCCTGCGTCATGGGCTCCTGCACCGCGGGCGGCGCCTATGTGCCCGCCATGTCCGACGAGACGGTGATCGTGCGCAATCAGGGCACCATCTTCCTGGCCGGTCCGCCGCTGGTGAAGGCCGCGACCGGCGAGGTCATCTCGGCCGAGGAACTTGGCGGCGCCGAAACCCACGGCCGCAAGTCCGGCGTGGTCGACCACGTGGCCGAGAACGACGAACACGCGCTGGAGATCGTGCGCGCCATCGTCGCCAATCTCAATACGGTGAAGACCGTGCCGCTGGACGTGCGCGAGCCGCGCGCCCCGGCCTATGATCCGGCTGAACTGTACGGGATCATCCCGGAGGACGTGCGCGCCCCCTATGACGTGCGCGAAGTCATCGCCCGCATCGTCGACGGCTCGGAGATGGACGAGTTCAAGGCCCTTTACGGGACTTCGCTGGTCTGCGGCTTCGCCCGCATCTGGGGTCAGCCGGTGGCCATCCTGGCCAACAACGGCGTCCTGTTCTCGGAGAGCGCCCAGAAGGGCGCGCACTTCATCGAACTGGCCTGCAAGCGCAAGATTCCGCTGCTCTTCCTGCAGAACATCTCGGGCTTCATGGTCGGTGGCAAGTACGAGGCCGAGGGCATCGCCAAGCACGGCGCCAAGCTGGTGACGGCCGTCGCCTCGGCCGAGGTGCCCAAGTTCACTGTCCTGATCGGCGGCAGCTTCGGCGCCGGCAACTACGGCATGTGCGGCCGGGCCTACAGCCCGCGCTTCCTCTTCACCTGGCCCAACAGCCGCATCAGCGTGATGGGCGGCGAGCAGGCGGCCAGCGTCCTGGCCACCGTCCACCGCGACGCGGAGACCTGGACGCCGGAAGAAGCCGAAACCTTCAAGGCGCCGATCCGTCAGAAGTACGAGGACGAGGGCAACCCCTATTACGCCACCGCCCGCCTGTGGGACGACGGCGTCATCGACCCGGCCCAGACCCGCGACGTCCTGGGCCTGGCCATCAGCGCCAGCCTGAACGCCCCGATCCCCGAGACCACCTTCGGCGTGTTCCGGATGTAGGGCGGCGTCGATGGGGCTCTTGATGATGATGCTCGCGATGGCGAGCCAGACGACAGCCCAGGTTCCGGTGGATGCGCCGCATCTGCCGACCGGGCCCTTGGCCTATGCGGGTGCGTTCGGCACGACGCGTCTCTATGTCGACACGGCGAGTTGGGAGCGTTCGGATCTGCCGAATCTGGTGCGTGGCACGGCCGTCATCACGACGTCGCAGGGCCCCGCGCCCGTCCAGACCGTCCTGATGTGGATAGACTGCGGACGCCGCGTCTATCAGCTTTCATCCGGCCGCGCCTATGACGAGGCTGGGCTGGAGATCGCCTCCACGACCTATCTGCCGGATCAGGCCATTGGCGATGACGGTCCGGTGAAGCAGCTTGCGGACAGTGTCTGCGTTACCCCTTTCGCCTTCGGGACCGAAGCCGTCGACAATTGGCGCGCCGCCCTGCAGGACACCCGCGCCGCCGCGCAAGGAGAAGCCCGATGACCGACCAGAAGCCGACCGAAGAAGACCTGAACGCCCTGGACGTCACCGACGCCGAGGCCGCCGAGATGAACGCCATCGCCCATCCCTTCGTCACCGATCCGGCGCCGGACGCGGACAATGAACTGGTCAAGATCGACGCCCTGCCGTCGGGCGTGGTCTTCGTGACCATCAACCGGCCGGAGAAGAAGAACGCCTTCGACGCCGCCACCATCGCCGCCCTGTTCGAGGCCTTCGAGACCCTGCAGGGCGCCGACCGGGTGCGCGTGGTCTTCATCCGCGGTGCGGGCGGGACCTTCAGCGCGGGCGCCGACCTGAACTGGATGCGCTCGGCCGCCGACTGGTCCGAGAGCGACAACCGCGATGATGCTATGGGCCTGGCGAAGATGCTGAAGGCCCTGCACGACGTGCCGGCCCTGACGGTGGCCCTGGTCGAGGGCGCGGCTATGGGCGGCGGGGCGGGCATCGTCGCCGCCTGCGACATGGCCGTGGCTGTCGAGGGCGCGCGCTTCGCCTTCTCTGAGGTCAAGCTGGGCCTGATCCCGGCGACCATCGCCCCCTATGTCATCGAGGCGATCGGCGCGCGCCGCGCCCGCCAGCTGTTCCTGACGGCCAACATCTTCGACGCCGACTACGCCGCCCATGCGGGCCTGATCGACCTGGTCCTGCCGGAAGGTTCGGTGGACGAGTTCATCTCCATGCTGACCGACAGCCTGACCACCTGCGCCCCCGGCGCCATGGGCGAGGCCAAGCGTCTGGTGAACGACGTGGCGGGCGAAAAGATCGACCATCGCCTGCTGGAAGAGACCGCCAAGCGCATCGCCCGCGCCCGCGTCTCGGAAGAAGGCCAGGAAGGCGTCCGCGCCTTCCTCGACAAGCGCGCCCCAAGCTGGGCGCAATAAAACTTCTTTCCTCCCCACGCGTGGGGAGGGGGACCACGACCCGTAGGGCGGCGCGAAGCCGCCTAGTGGTGGAGGGGGCGACGCTAACGTCAGCCGTGGAGTCGCCCCCTCCGTCACGTCGCCTTCGGCGCCGCGCCACCTCCCCATTCGCTTTGCGAGCAGGGAGGAGCAAGATGGGGCAGATCGCCGGTTTTCTCGCAGAGGCAGAGTTCAAGACCGCCATGTTCAAGTCCGTCCTGGTCGCCAATCGCGGCGAGATCGCCTGCCGCGTCTTCCGCACCGCCCGCCGCATGGGCCTGCGCACCATCGCCGTCTATTCCGAGGCCGACGCCAACGCCCTGCACGTGCGGGAAGCCGACGAGGCAGTGCTGATCGGCCCGGCGCCGGCGCGCGAATCCTATCTGGATGCGGCCAAGGTGCTGGCGGCGGCCAAGGCGACGGGGGCCGAGGCCATCCACCCCGGCTACGGCTTCCTGTCCGAGAACGCCGACTTCGCCGAGGCGGTGATGGCGGCGGGCATCGTCTGGATCGGCCCGCAGCCGTCCTCGATCCGCGCCATGGGCCTGAAGGACGCGGCCAAGAAGCTGATGATCGAGGCGGGCGTGCCCGTCACCCCCGGCTATCAGGGCGAGGACCAGTCGGTCGAGACCCTGACGGCCGAGGCGAACCGCATCGGCTTCCCGGTCCTGATCAAGGCGGTCGCGGGCGGCGGCGGCAAGGGCATGAAGAAGGTCGACCGGGCCGAGGACTTCGCCGACGGTCTGGCTTCGGCCCAGCGCGAGGGCCAGTCCTCCTTCGGCGATCCGCGCGTCCTGATCGAGAGCTACATCACCCGCCCGCGCCATATCGAGGTGCAGGTCTTCGGCGACAGCCATGGAAACGTGGTGCATCTGCATGAGCGCGACTGCTCGCTGCAACGCCGCCACCAGAAGGTGATCGAGGAGGCCCCGGCGCCGGGCATGGACGGCCCGACGCGGGCAGCGGTGACTGAGGCTGCGGTGCGGGCGGCCAAGGCCGTGAACTATCAGGGCGCGGGGACCATCGAGTTCATCGCCGACGCCTCCGACGGTCTGAAGGCCGACCGCATCTGGTTCATGGAGATGAACACCCGACTGCAGGTCGAGCACCCGGTGACCGAAAGCATCACCGGCGTCGATCTGGTCGAATGGCAGCTGCGCGTCGCGGCGGGCGAACCGATCCCGCTGAAGCAGGAAGAGATCCCCATGAAGGGCTGGGCCATGGAGGCCCGCCTCTACGCCGAAGACCCCGCCCACGGCTTCCTGCCGTCCATCGGACGGCTGGACTACTGTGATCTGCCTGGCGACATCCGCGTCGACACCGGCGTCGAGGCTGGCGGCGAGGTCAGTCAGTTCTACGATCCGATGATCGCCAAGCTGATCGTTCATGAGGACAGCCGCGAGGCCGCCGCCGCCCGTCTGGCCGACGCCTGCGCCGAGGTGGCGATCTATCCGGTCAAGGCCAACGGCGGCTTCCTGAAACGCTGCCTGGAGCACCCCCGCTTCCTGGCGGGGGATGTGGACACGGGTTTCATCGCGGCCGAGGAGGCGAGCCTGCTCGTTTCCGAGCCCGAGCCCGCGCCCGAGGTCGTCGTCGCGGGCCTGGCCATCCTGGGCGCCGACGCCCAGTGGAATCACGATTGGATCGAGAACGGCCGCCCCCATCGCGAAAAGAGCCCGTGGTCGCCCGTCGCTCAGCGCCTTTACGGCTTCCGCATGAACGGCGGCCAGCCGGTCGAGGAGATGGCGATGCTGCGGGGGCGCCGGGTGTCCGCCCGTATGCGGCCTGATCCTCATGGCAACGCTTGGGACGCAGAGACGGCGGGGGTCCGCCTGCGCGCCTATGTCCACGGCCCGGTCGTGACCATCTATCAGCCCGATGGCGTCGAGGTCGATCTGAGCCGCGTGGTCGACGAGCCGATCGTCTTCCATGACGGCGAGGCCTGGAGCTTCGAGCCGGTCGCTCACGCCGGCGTCGCAGGGGGCGCTGCCGCCGCCTCCGACGGCGGCCTGCGGGCGCCGATGCCGGGCAAGATCGTCGCCGCGCCCGCCAAGGCCGGCGACGCCGTGACCAAGGGCCAGCCTATCGTGGTGCTGGAAGCCATGAAGATGGAGCACGCCCTGACCGCGCCCTTCGACGGCGTGGTGGCCGAGTTCAACGTCGCCGTCGGCGATCAGGTCGTCGACGGCGCGGTTCTGGCTGTGGTCAAGGCGGCTGAGGCTTCCTAAGTCCCGCCCATGCCCCTTCACATGATCAAGCTTTGCGTCGGCGTGTCCGAGGTCGAGACGCTGGAGGCGAACGCCGCGCGTTCCGACTGGCGCATCGTCCACACCCGCATGACGCCCAAGCGCGCCGCCGAGATCGAGGACGGCGGCTCGCTGTACTGGGTCATGAAGGGGTCCGTGACCTGCCGTCAGCGCATCCTCGACATCACCACCGTCGGCGAGGGCAAGGCCAGCCGCTGCGAGATCAGGCTGGACAGCCAGGTCATCCGCACCGCCCCCCTGGCCCGGCGGCCGTTTCAGGGCTGGCGCTACTTCGACAAGGACGTGCCGCCGGACCTGTCGCTGGCCGAGGCGACGGACCTGCCCGACGACCTGGCGCGCGAACTGCGCGAGCTGGGCGCCTGGTAGGCGCCTGAAACGGTCGGAAAATCATTTGACCCACGCCCGCGCGCGTGGCTGTTGCGGCATCCGATGACCAAGGCCCTGCTCAGCTTCAAGACCCGCGAAACCCTGTCCGAGCTGCTGAAGCTGGCCTGGCCGGTCGTGCTGGCGCGTCTGGGCATCATGACCATGGGCCTGACCGACGCCATCGTCGTCGGCCACTACGCCAGCCGTGAGCTGGCCTACCACTCCCTGGCCTGGGCGCCGTCGTCGGTCGTGCTGACCACGGCGGTCGGCCTGATGATGGGGGTGCAGGTCATGACCGCCCGCCTGCTGGGCGAGGGCCGCAAGGACGAGGTCGGCGCGGTCCTGCGTCGCGGCATGGTCTATGCTCTGCAGATCGGCGTCGTCTCCATGATCGCCCTGATGGCGCTGGGGCCGTTCGGTCTGAAGCACATGGGTCTGGAAGACGGGCTGGGCGAGGGCGCGTCGCCGGTGCTGATGATCTTCGCCCTGTCGATGCCCGCCTATCTGATTTCGGTCGCGGCCCAGTTCTTCCTCGAGGGCCTGCATCGACCCAAGGCCGGCATGGTCGCCATGTGGGTGGCCAATGCGGTCAACCTGGGCCTGAACCTGCTGCTGGTCCCCGACATTCTGGGCCTTGGCCTGCACGGCGCACAGGCCTCGGCCTGGGCCACCTTCGGCGCCCGCATGGCGCTGGCGATCTTCCTGGTCATCTTCATCCTGCGCCTGCCCGAGGCTCGGGCCTGGGGCCTGTTCAACAAGCCCAGGCGCGACAAGGCCGTCGAGCGCGAGCAGGTCAAGGTTGGCGTCGGCGCCGGTTCGTCCAACTTCATCGAGGTCGGCGCCTTCGCCGCCATGACCGTCTTCGCGGGCCAGCTGGGCGCCGCAGAGACCGCCAGCTGGGCGGTCGTCATCAACGTCTCCGCCATCGTCTTCATGGTGCCCATGGGCCTATCGTCGGCGACGGCGGTGCTGGTCGGGCGCAGCTACGGCGCGGGCGACAAGGCCGGCGTCATGCGCGGCGGTCTGGCCGGCGTCGGCGTGGTGACGGTCCTGGCCTTCATCATCGCCATCGGCCTGTGGCTGACCGCGCCTCTGGTGGTCAGCGCCTATACGACCGACCCGGCCATCCTGGCCATCGCGGCCCCGGCCCTGGTGCTGGCGACCCTCTTCTTCGTCGCCGACGCCCAGCAGGTGGTCGCCGCCCAGGCCAACCGCGCGGCGGGCGACGTGGTCTGGCCGACGCTGATGCACCTGCTGTCCTACGGCGTCATCATGATCCCTCTGGGCTGGTGGCTGGCGCACCGGATCGGCGTCGACGGTCTGGTCTGGTCGGTTATCGTCGCCAGCCTGATCTCGGGTGCGCTGCTGACCGGGCGGTTCGTGCGGATCGCGAAGCGGCTTCCGGCCTGAAGCGCGGGGTGACGCGAGCGTAACGGGCCTCTATATCCGTCTGCTTCCTCCCGCAGACTGGACGACCATGGCCCGCATCCTCATCACCTCGGCGCTGCCCTACATCAACGGCATCAAGCACCTTGGGAATCTGGCCGGGTCCATGTTGCCCGCCGATGTCTGGGCGCGGTTCATGCGCGGGCGCGGCCACGACGTTCTCTATGTCTGCGCCACCGACGAGCACGGCACCCCGGCCGAGCTGGCCGCCGCCGCCGCCGGACAGGACGTACGCACCTATTGCGATGAGCAGCATCAGGTCCAGAAGAAGGCCGCCGACGCCTTCAGCCTGTCGTTCGACGTCTTCGGCCGCAGCTCCAACGCCCCGAACACCCGCCTGACCCAGCACTTCGCCAAGGTGCTGGAAGAGCGCGGCCTGATTGAGGAGCGCGTGGACCGGATGATCTATTCGATCGACGACGCCCGCTTCCTGCCCGACCGCTATGTCGAAGGCACCTGCCCGCACTGCGCCTATGAGAAGGCGCGCGGCGATCAGTGCGACAACTGCGGCCGGCTGCTGGACCCGATGGATCTGATCAATCCCTATTCCTCAGTCTCGGGCAGCCGCAACCTTGAGGTCCGCGACACGCGCCACCTCTATCTGCTGCAGACCAAGGTGGCCGACGACGTGCGCGCCTGGGTCGACGCCCGTTCCGAGGGCTGGCAGCCCCTGGCCCGCTCAATCGCCTACAAGCATCTGGACGAAGGTCTGATCGACCGCGGCATCACCCGTGACTTGAAGTGGGGCGTCCCCGTCGTCGGTCCCGACGGCCGTCCGCGTCCGGGCATGGAAGGCAAGGTCTTCTACGTCTGGTTCGACGCCCCCATCGAATACATCGGCGCGACCGAGGAATGGGCGGAAGCTTCGGGCGGCAACTGGCGCTCGTGGTGGCGTCTGGACGAGGGCGCCGACGACGTGCGCTACGTCCAGTTCATGGGCAAGGACAACGTCGCCTTCCACACGGTCAGCTTCCCCGCCACCATCCTGGGCTCCGGTGAGCCTTGGAAGACGGTCGACCAGCTGAAGGCCTTCAACTGGCTGAACTGGTATGGCGGCAAGTTCTCGACCAGCATGGGCCGGGGCGTCTTCATGGATCAGGCGCTGGAGCTGCTGCCCGCCGACTACTGGCGCTGGCACCTGGCGGCCTATGGGCCGGAGCACTCCGACGCGGCCTTCACCTGGGAGCAGTTCCAGGCGACGACGAACAAGGACCTGGCCGACGTCCTGGGCAACTTCGTCAACCGCATCGTCAAGTTCACGGAATCCAAGTTCGACGGCGTCGTGCCCGAGGGCGGCGAGGCCGGCCCGCTGGAGGCCAAGCTGGCCGCCGACATCAAGGCCGGTCTGGAAACCCTGACCGCCGAGTTCGAGGCCATGGAGTTCCGCAAGGCGGCCCAGGCCGCGCGCGCCCTCTGGGTTCTAGGCAACGAATACCTGCAGGAAGCCGCCCCCTGGACGGCGCTGAAGACCGACCGCGACCGCGCCGCCGTGGTGGTGCGCACCGGCCTGTCGCTGGTGGCCCTGTTCGCCCGCATCACCGTGCCCTTCATGCCCGGCAGCGCCGAGCGCATCGGCGCCACGGTCGGCGCGACCGACCTGTCGTGGCCGAACGCCGACGCCGATCTGCTGACCCTGGTTCCCGCTGGTCAGACGGTCGCCGCCGCCGAGGTCCTGTTCGCCAAGATCGAGGACGCCCAGGTCGCCGAATGGACCGAACGCTTCGGCGGCGCCGAAGGCTGAGCCTTCTGACCGCTGGATAAAAGAAAGGCCCGGATCGCTCCGGGCCTTTTTTGTATTAGGAGGCGGGCTGGTCCGCCGCCACGGGCGGCTGGTCGCGTCGCTCGCGGCCGCCGGGCAGGGCGGCGGGCGTGTGGGAATCCGGGCCCTTGCCGCCGTGCCGCAGATGCTTGGCCTGCTCCTCCGCGCCGATGTCGAGGAAGGCCGGGGCCGAGGCGTTGAACGGGTCCGTATAGCCGGTCCGCACGATGACCGAACGACCGCCGTCCCAGATCATGTGCAGGGCGACGTAGAGGACGATGACCAGGCCGACGTAGGCGACCCAGCGATAGCGGTTCAGCAACCTGGCGATGAAGCTGGCCGCCAGGCCCATCAGGGCGATCGACAGGACCAGACCGAAGACCATGATCCACGGGTGGTCGTGGCTGGCGCCGGCGACGGCCAGCACATTGTCCAGGCTCATGGTCAGGTCGGCGATCATGATCTGGATCAGGGCGGCGCCGAAGGTCTTGCGCTTCAGGCCCAGTTCCTCGGGGCTGGGGCCGCCGCCGTTCTCGATGGCCAGGGCGCGTTCGATCTCGGCCTCGGCCTCGGCCTGGTCGTGGGTGGCCTGTTCGCGCAGCTCGCGCCACATCTTCCAGCACACCCAGAGCAGCAGGAAGCCGCCCGCCAGCAGCAGGCCGACGATGCCCAGAAGCTGCACGGTGATCAGGGCCAGGCCGATGCGCATGACGACGGCGGCGGCCAGGCCGATCAGGATGGCCTTGCGGCGCTGTTCCTGGGGCAGGGCGGCGGCGGCCAGGCCCACGGCCACGGCGTTGTCGCCAGCCAGGACCAGGTCGATCATCAGGACCTTGCCGAGGGCCGAGGCCTGGCTGACGAATTCGGGATTTGAGAGGAATTCCATCCGGGTTTCTTAAGGCCCGGACGATGCTGCGCCAAGACGCCGCAGCGGCAAAGTCGTCCTCCCGCCGACCTGCGGCCGGCGGGAGGGGCGTCGATCAGGTCGCGCGTTGCGCGCGGGCGGCCTCATAGAGGGCGATGGCCGCTGCGTTGGAGACGTTCAGGCTCTCGAATCCGCCGGGCATGGGAATCTTGGCCAGGACGTCGCAATGCTCGGCCACCAGACGGCGCACGCCGTCGCCTTCCGAGCCCATGACCAGGACGGTCGGGCGCGAATCGAGGGCTTCTTCCAGCGTCAGCTCGGCGGCGCCGTCCAGGGCCACGGCGCGCCAGCCCATGTCGGCCAGCTTTTCCAGCGCGCGGCTCAGGTTGGTGACGCGGGCGCAGGGCAGGCGCTCGGTCGCGCCGACGGCCGCCTTGGCCAGGGCCCCGGCCAGGGCGGGCGAGTGCCGGTCCTGCACCACGATTCCCTTGGCTCCAAAGGCCAGGGCCGAGCGGAAGATGGCCCCGACGTTCTGGGTGTCGGTCAACTGATCCAGCATGACGATGACGCCGCTGGCGTCCTCGGCGATGTCTTCCAGGGCGACGCCTTCCAGCGGCTGCACCTTGAACACCATGCCCTGGTGAACGGCGCCGGCGGGCAGAAGCCGGGCGAGGGCGGTCGAATCGATCACCTCGA
>NZ_JBOHLI010000029.1:0-38767 GCF_050729455.1 Brevundimonas sp. | reverse complement strand
CGGCTGGACCGGTCCGGGAGGCGCGCCGCGCTCGCCGACCACCGTGCCCTCGGCGCGCCCCAGCGCCGCCACCTCGATCTCCACCCCGCGCGCCTCGCCCAGATCGATGGCGTCATGCTGGACCAGGGCCCCGCCCAGACGCCGCGCCGTCTCCCAGCTGGCGCGGCGATAGCGCAGCGGCGTGCCCGTTTCGCAGGCCGGATCGCGGTCGTAGAGGCCGTCGACATCCTTCACCAGACGCACCCGGTCCAGCCCCAGCTCGGCGGCCAGAACCACCGCCGTCAGATCCGAACCGCCCCGTCCCAGCAGGGCCACGCGCCCGTTCGAGCGCACCCCGCCGAAGCCGGGAACCACCACCACCTCATGTTCGGCCAGGGCCTGTTGCAGGCGTTCGCCCTTCAGGCTGACGGGACGAGCGTGCTGGGCCGGACCCTCGACCACGATGCCCAGATCCCGCACCGACAGACCCACCGCGTCCAGCCCCACCCGGTCGCAGGCGATGGCGACCAGGGCCGCCGCCTTCTCCTCGCCCAGCACCACATAGGCGGGCAGCAGTTCGTTCTCGTGGTCCAGACCCAGCGAGCGGGCGTCGGCCAGCAGCCGGTCGGTGTGGCCCGACAGGGCCGAAACCACCGCCACCACTTTGCGCCCAGCGCGAACGTGGCCGTAGATTTCCGAGGCCACGGCGGGGGCTTCGGCGGCGTTGCGCAGGACGGACGAGCCGAATTTCAGCACCACCACGTCAGCCGCAACGGCCTGGGGTTTCTGTTTATCGGCGACGAGAGCGAGGGCGGAAGCGGGCATCGGGGTGATCCTGAAGGCGGGGTCTGGTGGGGAGGTCGGGGTGGGCTCGGGCCATAAAAAAACCCGCCCGGGGGTCCGGGCGGGGTGTTCGGTTTTTGCGTTTCTCGCCTAGGCGGCGCGCATCATCCGGTCCCCGCCCGCGAGGGCATGGTGGTGGTACCGGTGGTCGTAATCATGGACGCGAAGAGACCCGTCGCCGAGGCGGCGATCAGGGTCATCATCATGCTGGCGAAGTGGTCGAGCACAGGCGGCGTCCGGTTGAAAATCGTGCCTCAAGGTGTTCCACGACCCCGCACCGCGTCAACCCCGAAAAGAACAAATTTTTCTCCAACTGGCCAAATAGGCGTGATTTCACCGACGAATTACGCCGCCGGACCGAAATGGGGTGAATTTTTTCGCTTGACCGGCGCCCTTCGCAACCGCAACGTAAGGTCACTCATCAAGACCGGCTGAGGGATTAGGCCCTTTGACGCCGGGGCAACCATCGGGTTCCGCCCGAAACGGTGCCAACTCCTGCGGGGTTTTCAGGGCGACCTGAAGACCGCGAGAGATGGGTGGAGCATCGACGAGGCGACGCTCCACGGTCTGTCACTGCATGGGTTCCTTGGCGAGCCGTTTTGCTGAGTGACCGAGACCCATGACCCTGGCCCTGATCGAACCCGTCGTCCCCGCCGAAGAGCCCGCCTGTCGGCCTGCGTCCGCACGCCGTCCGTCCGAGCTGCTGTCGCGCGACGGGGCCCATGACGTCGTCGTCCCCATCCCCGACGGCTTCCCGCTGGATTTCGGCGGGACGCTGAACCAGAAGCAGGTCGTGGGCCGCCTGCACGGCAAGGTCGGCGCCCCCCTGATCGTCGTGGCCGGCGGCATCTCGGCCGACCGCTACGTCCACCGCACCGAGACCAAGGGCCTGGGCTGGTGGTCGGGCGCCGTGGGCGTTCGCGCCCCCATAGACCTGACCCGTTTTCGCGTCCTGGCCTTTGATTTCGCGCCGGAATTCGGTGAAGGCGTCGCCAGTCCGAAAACCCCGCTGACCATCACCACCCAGGATCAGGCGCGGCTGCTGGCGCTGCTGCTGGATCATCTGGGCGTCGAGAAGGTCGCGGCCTTCATCGGCTGCTCCTACGGCGGCATGATCGCCCTGGCCTTCGGCGAGCTCTTCCCCGACTGGGCCGAGCAGCTGGTGGTGGTGTCCGCCGCCCACCGCCCTCACCCGCTGGCCACCGCCTGGCGCGGCATCCAGCGCCGCATCCTGCAGCTCGGCCTCGAGACCGGCCGCGTCGATCAGGCCGTGGGTCTGGCGCGCGAACTGGCCATGACCACCTATCGCACCCCCGACGAGTTCGGCGAGCGCTTCGATTCCGAGGCCCCCAGCCACGCCGGTCAGGCCTATCCCGTCTGCGACTATCTGCAGGCGCGCGGCCGGGCCTACCGCGACCGCACCACGCCGTCGCGCTGGCTGAGCCTGTCGGACTCCATCGACCGCCACCGGGTCGAGCCCGAGGCCATCACCGCGCCCGTCACCCTGGTCGGCTTCACCAGCGACCGCCTCTGCCCCATCGACGACATGAGGGAGCTGGCCGCGCGCCTGCCGAACCTCTGGCGCTTCGAACAACACCCCTCCCTCTACGGCCACGACGCCTTCCTGAAGGAAGACGTTCTGGTCGCTGACATCCTGACTTCCGTTCTGAAGGACATCGACCAATGAGCCGCGCCCGCCCCGCCGATCCCCGCACCATCGCCGCCCGCTCGGGCGTGGACACGGACACGGCCCACGGCGCGGTCATGCCGCCGCTATATCTGTCGTCCAACTATTCCTTCGCCGGCTTCGACCAGAAGCGGAAATACGACTACTCGCGCTCGGGCAATCCGACCCGCGACGTCCTGGCCGAGACCCTGGCCGAGCTGGAAGGCGGCGCCGGCTGCGTCGTCACCGCCACCGGCATGGCTGCGGTCGACCTACCGCTGAGCCTGCTGAACCCCGGCGAGCTGCTGATCGCCCCGCACGACTGCTACGGCGGCACCCACCGCCTGCTGACCGCGCGCGCCAGGAAGGGTCATTTCCGCGTCGCCTTCGTCGATCAGAACGACAACGAGGCCCTGGACGCCGCGCTGGCCGACGGCGCCAGGTTGGTGCTGATCGAGACCCCGTCCAACCCCCTGCTGCGCGTAGTGGATGTGGCCGAGGTCTGTCGCCGCGCCCATGCCGTCGGGGCCAAGGTGGTGGCCGACAACACCTTCCTGTCGCCCGCCCTGCAACGCCCGCTGGAGCTGGGCGCCGACATCGTCGTCCACTCGACCACCAAATACATCAACGGCCACTCCGACGTGGTCGGCGGGGCCGTGATCGCGGCCGATCCGGCCGATCATGCCGAATTGGCCTGGTGGGCCAACTGCCTGGGCGTCACCGGCTCGCCCTTCGACGCCTATCAGACCCTGCGCGGGCTGCGGACCCTGTTCACCCGCATCGAGCGCCAGCAGGCCACCGCCGGTCTGGTCGCCGCCGCCCTGGAGCAACACCCGGCGGTCAAGGCCGTCCACTATCCGGGCCTGAAGTCCCACCCCGGCCACGCCCTGGCGGCGCGCCAGCAGTCGGGTCCGGGCGCCATGCTCAGCTTCGAGCTGAACGGCGGCACCGACGCCGTGCGCGACCTGATCGACAACCTCGACATCTTCACCCTGGCCGAGTCGCTGGGCGGCGTCGAAAGCCTGATCGCCCACCCGGCCACCATGACCCACGCCGCCATGACGCCCGACGCCCGCGTCACCGCCGGCATCACCGACGGCCTGATCCGCCTGTCGGTCGGACTGGAGCATCAGGACGACATCCTGGCCGACCTGGTTCAGGCGCTGGACGCCCTGGTGCTGCAACAGGCGGCCTGATGTGAAAAGGCCCTCTCCGGCGAACCGGAGAGGGCCAGTCATTCAGTCGCATGACCGGCCTCAGGCCACCGCGCGTTCCAGCATCCGCTGCTGGCCGCGCGCGTCCATCCCTGCGTCCTCCAGCGAGAACTGCCCCATCATCCGGTCCAGTTCACGAGCGTCCTGGGCCAGCGAATGGCTGGCCGCCGTCGACTCCTCGACCATCGCAGCATTTTGTTGCGTGACCTGATCCATCTGGGCCACGGCGACGTTGACCTGTTGCAGGCCGCTGGACTGTTCCTGCGACGAAGCGACGATCTCGCCGGTGATGGCGGTGACGCGCTCGATCTGACCGCCGATCCGCTTCAAGGCCTCGCCGGTGTCGCCGACCAGTTGCACGCCCTCGCCGACCTGGCGGCTGGAGTCCGAGATCAGGGTCTTGATCTCCTTGGCCGCTTCGGCCGAGCGCTGGGCCAGGGCCCGGACTTCCGAGGCCACCACGGCGAAGCCGCGACCGGCGTCGCCCGCGCGGGCGGCTTCCACCCCCGCGTTCAGGGCCAGCAGATTGGTCTGGAAGGCGATCTCGTCGATCACGCCGATGATGTTGCCGATCTCGTTCGAGGAGCGTTCGATCTCGCTCATGGCGGTGACGGCGCGGCCCACGACGGCCTGACCCTCGACGGCCTCGCTGCGGGCGGCCTTGACGACGCTGCCGGCCTCGACAGCGTTCTCGGCCGAGCGCGACACGGTGGCGGTGATCTGCTCGAGCGCCGCCGCGGTCTCTTCCAGCGAAGCGGCCTGCTGCTCGGTGCGGCGCGACAGGTCGTCCGACGCCTGGCTGATCTCGTGGGCGCTGGCGCCGATGGCGCTGGAGCGGTCGACGATGACCCGCATCACGTCCTGCAGCTTGGCCATTGCCGCGTTAAAGTCGGCGCGCAGCTTTTCGTATTCGGGCGCGAAGGTCGCATTCAGGCGGAAGGCCAGCTGACCGTTCGACAGACGGTCGAGACCCGAAGCAATGCCGTCCACGACCTGGGCCTGCTGGCGCGCCGTTTCGGCGTCGCGTTCGGCCTGGGCGACGCGGGCGCGCTCGGCGGCGGCGCGCTGCACCTCAGCCTCGGCTTCCAGTCGCACCTTCTCCTCGCCGTTCTGCTTGAAGGTCAGGACGGCGTCGGCCATGTGGCCGATCTCGTCGCGACGGCCGACGGCGGGAATGGCGACGTTCAGATCGCCGCCCGCCAGCCGCGCCATGGCCCGCGTCATGGCCTCGATCGGGCGGCTCAGCGCGCCGATCAGCCAGGCGACGGCGCCCAGGGCGATGACCAGGGCCAGGGCGCCGCCGACGGCGAAGCTCCAGTAGGCCCCCATGTAGGCGGACTTCTTGGCCTCGACCCGGGCGGCCCCCAGGACACCTTCCTTCTCCTGGATGGCCGATATCGCGGCGCGAATGTCGGACAGACGGGCGGCGTCCTTGAGGTGAGCCAGGGCCTGGCCGTGGGTCGCCGGGTCACGCGCCAGGGCGATCACCCCCTCGGCGCTCTGATGAAAGGCGGTTTCCGCCGTCTTCAGCGCGTCCTGTTCGGGGCGGTAGGCGGCGGTCGCGTCGGCGGCGGCCAGGTCGGCCAGCCGCGCGGTGAAGACCTTCCCCGCGTCCTCATACTTGCCCATGAAGCTCTGGTCGCGCGTGGCGACGAAGCCGCGCAAGGCGTTCTGCTGCTCGACCGCCGAGGCCAGGATCAGGTCCGTCGCCTTGAAAATCTCGTTCGAGGCCGCGTCGGCGGCGTCGGCGCGTTGCAGCGCCGTGACGCTCCACAATACGACCATGGTGGCCATGCCACAGGCGCCGATCACGGCGGCGAACGACAGCAGGAGCTTCTTGGGGACCGACAGATTTTGCAGCATTTCTACGCTCACGGAGGGGGATCTGTAGCCCCGTTCTTTACGTGTCGCAGTTCGCCAAAGCCTTATCGTCCGATAGCGGAAATCTACGTAGGGGCGATCACAGCGCCTTCAGCACCACCGACAGGGCCGTCAGCAGCAGGTAGCCGGCGAAGGCCTTCCTCAGCACCTTGCGATTCAGCCTGTGCGCCAGTCGCGCACCATAGGGGGCGGTCAAGGCGGTCAGCAGCCCCATGATCACCGCCGCCGGCACATTGACGTAACCCAGCGAGAGCGGCGGCCGCCCCGGCGCGTCCCAGCCGAAAACGGCGAAGCCCAGGGCCGCCGTCGCCCCGATGGCCAGACCGAAACCGCTGGCCGTGGCCACCGCCTGATGGATGGGACGCCCGCACAGGGTCATCATCATGCCGCCGAAACTGCCGCCGCCGACGCCCATCATGGCCGACAACAGGCCGATGCCCGTGCCCACGCCGCGCCGTCCCCAGCCGGTCGGCAGGTCCTTTCGCAGGGTCATGTGTTCCGGCAGCAGCCCCATCTGCATGGCGATCAGCAGCAGGCAGACGCCATAGACGATGGCCAGCCCCTCCATCGAGGTGAAGCCCGCGATCGCCGCCCCGACCAGACCGCCGAACGCCACCCAGGGCGTCCAGGTCTTCAAGACCGTTTCGTCCACCGCCCCGTGCGCCCGGTGGGTCGCCAGCGACCGCAGCGAGGTGGCGACGATGGTCAGCAGCGAAGTGCCGATGGCGACGTGCAGATTGCTCTCCCCGCCGACCCCCAGCACCGAAAAGGCGTAAAACAGCGCCGGCACCAGCACGGTCCCGCCGCCGACCCCGAACAGGCCGCCGATCACCCCCGCCAGCGCGCCCGCCGCGATCAGGGCGGCGAACATCATGGCGAGTTCGGACAGGGGCAGTGCGCTCATGGCTTGGGCATAGCGTTGCAGCCCGCCAGCGTCATCCCGGAAAGGGCGTCAGGCGGCTTCTTC
Source organism: Brevundimonas sp. (assembly GCF_050729455.1). Classification (GTDB taxonomy): domain Bacteria; phylum Pseudomonadota; class Alphaproteobacteria; order Caulobacterales; family Caulobacteraceae; genus Brevundimonas. The sequence goes on along the minus strand of NZ_JBOHLI010000029.1, from coordinate 32,217 downwards.
GGATTCGCCCAGCCGCGCCTGTCGCGTCTCGGCCTCGCGCACGGCCTCGACCGCGTGGTCCACGACCTCCAGCCCGGCCCCGGCCTTGACGCCCTCGACCGTCAGGATGCGGCGGAAGGCCCGCGCCCCGGCCCGGCCGTGCATCAGGCCCAGCATATGCCGCGCCATGCCCGCCAGATGCGCCCCCTCGGCCAGCCGCCCGGCCATATAGGGGCGATAGCGTTCGATGGCGGCGAAGGGATCGACGTCCTCGACCTCCATCCCGAACAGCCGCCGGTCCACCTGACCCAGCAGGGCCGGCTCGTGATAGGCGGCGCGCCCCAGCATGACGCCGTCCAGCTGCACGCCATCGCCGTCATCCAGATGCGCCTCGGCCTGATCCAGATCGCCGATGCCGCCGTTGATGCAGATGGTCAGATGCGGCCGCTCGCGCTTCAGGCGTCGCACCAGATCATAGTCCAGCGGCGGCACATCGCGGTTTTCCTTGGGCGACAGGCCCTTCAGCCAGGCCTTGCGCGCATGGACGATAAAGCTGGTGATCCCGACCGCAGCCGAGGCGTCGACTGTGGCGAACAGGCTGACTTCCGGGTCCTGATCATCCACGCCGATGCGGCATTTGACGGTGGCCGGGACGCTGACCGCTTCCTTGATCGCCGCCATGCAGTCAGCCACCAATTCCGGCTCGCGCATCAGACAGGCGCCGAACTTGCCCGACTGCACCCGGTCCGAGGGGCAGCCGACGTTCAGGTTGATCTCGTCATAGCCATAGGCCTCGCCGATCCGCGCCGCCTCGGCCAGCTGCGCCGGGTCCGACCCGCCCAGTTGCAGGGCCACCGGATGCTCGACGGCGTCAAAGCCCAGCAGCCGCTCGCGGTCGCCATGGATCACCGCCGGGGCCGTGACCATCTCGGTATAGAGCAGCGCCCGGCTGCTCAGGGCGCGGTGAAACGCCCGGCAGTTGCGGTCGGTCCAGTCCATCATCGGCGCCACGGACAGTCTATGAGCTTGATTTATAGACATTTTTTCAGTAAGATCAAAAAGTTGGAAGGCGGCGTGTGCACTCGAATTTGCGACGTGTTGCGACGTTTTTTCCGGGTTTTCGACACCCCAGTGCACACAGAGCGCACACGAAATGGCGACGTACTCGAAACTCCCGTCAGGAACGTGGCGGGTCCAGGTGAGACGGAAGGGTCGCTATATAAGCGAGACCTTCCTCAAACGCGATGACGCGCGCCGGTGGGCCACCGAAGCCGAGGGGCGGATTGATCGCGGTGAGGTCCCTACCCCCTCACGGTCGGCGCGGCTTCGCACGTTCGGCGAACTTATCGACCTACACATCGCGGACATGAAGTCCGTCGGGAAGGCACCCAGGCGGTCGAAAGCGGCGACGCTAAAGATGCTGAAGACGCGCCTGGGCGGTAAGAAGATCGTCCAACTGGATCGACAACTATTCATCGACTTCGGTCGGAGGCGCGCCACCGAAGGCGCCGGCCCCATGACGCTGAGCATCGACATCGGGGCGATCAAGCTCATCCTCTCCCATGCTGCGGCGGTTCACGGCCTGACAGTCTCGGTCGAGGCCATCGACATGGCCCGCCTCGCCCTCAAACGCCTTGGCCTGATTGGCAAGGGAGTCGAGCGAGATCGCCGGCCTAGCGATGAAGAACTGGAGCGCTTGATCCACCACTTCGACGAGAAGCCTCGTCAAACCATACCCATGGGAGCCGTTATTCGCTTCGCGATCGCAACGGCGATGCGCCAGGAAGAGATCTTCAAAGTCGTATGGGATGATTACGCAGCCCGGACCAAGATGCTGACCATCCGCGACCGGAAAGACCCTCGCGAGAAGACGGGAAACGACCAGCGCATCCCGCTTCTATCAATCACCGGCTTCGATCCCGTCGCGCTCATCGAAGGACAGCGCCCCTCCCGCACAAATGCGGACTCACGCATTTTCCCATTCAATCACCGTTCAGCCGGAACGGCGTTTACGAGAGCCTGCAAAGCTCTCGGAATCGCGAACCTGCATTTTCACGACCTTCGTCATGAAGGGACCAGCCGTCTATTCGAGGCAGGCTTTCAGATCCAGCAGGTTGCGCTCGTAACCGGCCACAAAGATTGGAAGATGCTCCAACGATACACCCATCTGCGCCCAGAAACTCTTCACATAATTGCTTCGAGTCTGGCCGCATAGTTGGCGTGTCTGCCCCGCGGTCAGCACTGGTCAACCGATCAGTGCGTCGATCCGACGGCATCTTTGAGGTTCGGACGAGACCATGTGTAGGAATCTCCCGCGAATCCGGTGGAAATCCCCCATGAGCCTCCATTGAATCGTCGGTGCCTCTTCCACGACGACGCTCAGATCGCCATCAAAGGCGTTTCGGTCGGGCCGGCGCGACGTTCGCCTCGGCGCGCGCCGAGAATGCGGGATTAAGCTGCCTGCGTTAGTGCGAGAAGTTCAGCGCGGAAATGGTCGGCATATGGCGGTCGCGTCAAAGCGTCAGCCAGCAGGCCGTCCTTAGGCACGCCGGCATAGATTTTTCGCAGCCGCAAAAGGAGGTTCTTGCCGTCCGCAAGACGAATAAGATGGTCGCTGAGGCCCTCCCCCGTGATCGCTTCCGCTTCAAAGCGATCCCTAAGGCGCCGGAGGATACGCCCGATCTCAGCCTTGTACGCTCCCCAGTCGCCGCCGCCCCCAACCACCTGCTGACGCAGCTCACGCACAAGCGTGACGGTGCTGGCTTTCGGATCGACAAACACGCCGCCCTTCACCGAGACTGATGCGCCAACGGTTAGGCCCACGTGCAAACTCGCATACTTCATCAGCGCGGCAATGAAGAACCGTGGGGTTAAAGCCAACAGGGTCTTTCGGACATCCGCAGCGTCCGCCTTACCCATAGACTGCAGACTAACGTTTTTAGCGATAAGTTCGTAAATCTCACCGTGGAGCAGAACGACGTTCTCAAGCTCGTGACCTGAAAGGAATATGACTCCCTCTAATCCAGCCGCCGCCGGTAGGGCGAATAGGCTCCCTTCGCAGTCCAGCAAAGCGTCCGTCGCCCCGTGATTGGCGGCAGCTTCACCATCGACCAGACCGAAGATTTTGTCATTGGTGAGGCGCTCGGCCTTCACCCGCGAGACCACAAAGCTACAGCCGCCGGTCGTGTCGGCGGGCGTCTTGAACTCCAGCCGGTCGGCAACGTCGGGCCCCACGATCCGGCTGAACAGGCGCTGGTCGCCTTCGCCCTCGACGTAGACAATGATCTTGTCGGCATAGCGGTTGTCCAGGGCGTCGGGGTCCTCGATCTGCGAGAGATTGGCCATCAGTGTAGCTCGTCCTCGATCAGTTCTCCGCCCTTGATGATCCCCGGTTCACGCCGCTTGTGATCGAAGACGTGGATCAGTTCGCGATTGTGCGTGCTGAACACGATTGACAACCGTGGGTCAGCAATAGCCAGCGCCTTCAGCGCCTGGAACATTCGGTTCATGTACTTGGTGTGCAGGTGAGTCTCGATCTCATCGATCAGGACGATGGTGTTGCCGGTCATGTGGCAGGCAACCCGCACGAAGAGCTGCAGGAGCGCGCGCTCGCCATGGCTGAGACCAGACAAGGCATGGCGACCGTTGGGCGTTTGCACCGCCGTCATCAGGGTCTCGCGATCCGGCGGAAGCAGGAACTTCTGGTCGGTGGCGAAGAGCTTTGGGTTGACGAAGCTCAGCAGATCATCGAGCCGGCCATCACCCAGCCAGTCGAGCCACACCAGCAGATTGTCGATGCTGTCGCGCCATTCGGGACCATCGCCCAAGAAAGTCTGGGCGGGGGCGTAGCCCCAGCGTCTTGGCCGCTCGACCGACTGAGCGCCCTTGGGCGAATAGACCGCCCGGTCGGCGGGGAAGAATAGGATCGTCGGCAGCAGTTGGGACGCACCGAGCAGGGCCGAGGGCGCGCGATCCAATTCGGCGCGGATCTGGCGATAAAGCTGTAGGCCCTCGTTGCTGCTGCCGTCCTGCAGAAACGGACCGGCCGGTCCGCGTCCGATGGACAGACGCACCCAGGGGCTCTCTGCATCGACGCCGTCGAGACGCACGTCGTCGGGCGTCAAGATCGGATCGAGTGAGCCGGTCCAGATCGACAGGATGACAGTCCGCTCCTGGCGGTCCTGACGCCAGCGGACCCTAAAATCGGCCTGAGCGCGCCCCTGGGCGTCCGGGTCCGCGAAGCGCCCCACGGCGGGCTCGGCCAACAAGCCCATAAGACCGTGCAGGGTCTCCAGTACCGTTGTCTTACCGTGCCCGTTCTTGGCGAGCAGCATGAAGAGGTTGGAGGGAGCTGGCGACTCGTCCTCCGGCGCGGCCACGTCCGTGAAGTCGAAGGTGCGGATAGCTTCCTGGAAAGGGCCGACTTGGTCCAGCGACAGCCGCACCAGCTTCCAGTCGAGAATGGTGATCGGGCTCATCCGGCGCGCACCGCCGCGGCTATGTCGGCTGGATCGATCCGGCAGCCATGGGCGCGCAAGGTAGGACGTCCGGCGAGCTTGACGAGCATGTCACCCCGCATCAGCAGACCCTCCGCGCCGCCTTCGTCGAGGATGATGCGCGATTCCGCCGCCTTCTGCACCGTGAGCGCGACCCGACTGGGGATGTTGGAGCGCAGGAGGCCCGGGAAAGTCGCGGCCTCAGGACGCTGGGTGGCCAGGACCAAATGGATTCCCGAGGAGCGGGCCTTCTGGGCCAGCCGGATCAGCGGGCCCTCGATTTCACGCTTGGTCATGAAAAGGTCCCCCAGTTCATCGAGCACCGCCACGATTCGGCGAAGATTGGCACCGCGGCTGTTCGCCTCGGCGATGTTGCGCGCGTCTAGCCGCGCCAGCTTGGCCTGCCGTTCATCCATTTCCGACACCAAGTCCTCGAGCGCCACAAGGGCCTGCTCGGGGGAGGTGATCACTCCGCCGCTGCGCAGATTGGGCAGGGCAGCATACGCTGAGAATTCCACAGCCTTGGGATCGATCAGGAGCAGATCGGGCCGCTCGCGGTGCTTGAGTAGGGAGAGCAGGATGGCATGAAGACACATGCTCTTGCCGCTGCCGGTCGTGCCGCCAACGAACAGATGCGGTGCCTCGGCCAAGTCAAAGGCGAAAGGAGCACTCAGGATGTCGGACCCCAGTACCACGGGCAGGCCGAAGCCAGCGGCCGGCGGCTCGTCCAGTACGCCAGCCACATCCGACCAGCCGACGGTCTTCCAAGTCGGCAGTGGTCGCGGCACCAGAAGATGGATCCGGCGCTCTCCCGGTGCCAGCGAGGTCGTCAGCGTTTCCTGACCAAAGCCGAGTGCAAAGGCGAGCTTGGCTAGACCCCGCCTCAGACGATCAAGGTCGTCCAGGGCGTCCAGGCCCAGAGTCAAACGCGTCAGGCGTGGCCCTTCGAGAACCTCAAGCACGTTGGCCCCCACGCCCAGTTGGGCGAGCGCCGCCTCCACCTTGCCGGCCATTTCGGCTGAACCAACCTCGCCGTCCTCCTCGCCTGGAGTAGCCCCAAAGAACAACTGCTGGAGCAAATACTGGGGAAAATCCTGCCCTTCCGTCCACTCTGACCGGATCAACTGCAGGCCCCGCCGCACGTGGCGTTGCAGCACATCGTGGAAGGCGTCTTCGTCGGCGAAGAGATTGACGCCCTCGTAGACCGAAAGCACCGCGCGAAAGGCGTCGCTGAAATCCTCCTCCTGACCTTTGCCCTCACCGATTAGCTGCGCAGCGTGCAGTTCTGTTCCGCCCGCGCGCTGCGGATTGGGCGGGAAGAGCTCGGGGCTCGGCGAAGTCGGCTCCTGCAGCGATCGCGCCAAGGCTAGGCGCGCCACGGTCCATTGGTCGACCTTAGCCCGTAACCCGCTGCGGATGACAGCCTGGACCTCGCTGCGCTCGGCCTCGGACAGGTGGACCTTCTGGACCATCAGCTCAACTCCACCAGTTGGCGATCCGGCAAGATCCGGCCAAGGTCGCCCTTGTCGTTGTCGATCAGGAAGTGGCGGGCGACGTGCGGATCGAGCCGCCCGAGCTTCTCGCGGTCGATTTCGGAGTTGGTCGGCAGGACGATCACCTGGCCTGAAATATGTGGATAGTAGTTGTCCAGAAGGTTGTTCTGGTTCTCCCGGTCGATGCGCCCAAGCGGGGTGTCGATGACCACGGGGATGTCGCGGCCGGAGACATCCTTCATCGCCCAGAGCAGGGCGGTGGCCGCCAGCTGCTTGAGGCCGCTCGACAGCGAGGCTCGCCCGATCGGGCGCTGACCCGCGTCGAGGAATTCCATGGTGTAGGTGTCAGTCAGCTTGATGTGCTCGATCAAGTGGTGGCCCTGGACCAGCTGGCCAAAGCGGGTGTTAATCGCCTGCTCCAGAGCCAATTTGACGGTGATGCGGCGCGCATCGCGGTACTCGCGCAAGGCCCTGGCCACGGCCCGCATGTGCTCGGCCTCATGGGCCACGCGCGCGACCTGCTTCTGGTTGGCGTAGAGCTCGACGAGCCTGACCCGCAGGCGCTGGACCTCTTCGCCCGACTCGCGCACCCGTTCGGTAAGTTGGCCGCGGCGCTCATGCCATTCGCGCAATTGGACCTCGGCCTTGCCGATGTCGGTCACCAAACGCTTGTACTCCTCCAGGTTCGCACGCGAGCCAGCTTCCATGCGCATCAGGGTGTCGGCGATCTGGTCCAACTCCAGCTGCAGCTGCTTGGCCTTCTCCAACTCACCAGCCTGCACGTCGCGCTCGGCGGGCCCTGAAATCGACCAGCGCAACAGCAGAGCTTGCAAGCTTTCGGCGCGCTCGAGGTTAAGGGCGTGGAACAGGCCATCGTCGACGCTGCGTGCGCGAAGCCCCTCGAGCCGCTCGCCAAGGGCTTGAACCAGGCCTTGGCGCTGCTCGGGACGCAGGTCGACATCGGCCTGGTCGATCCAGTCAGGGAGACTCTTGACCACGGCCCGCACGAGGGTGGTCTCGGCCGACCCGGCACCGGCCAAGCGCTGCTCCACGGCTTTGAGCGCCTCGCGCAATAAGCCCATATTGGCGTAAAACGGCGACAGCGGCGGCACCCGAGCAGCGATCGTGCCGATGGCGGTTTGGACCTGCTCCTTAACCGTCGCCTGGCGTGCCTCGAGGGTCTCGCGGGCCGCGCCCGAAGCTCCGACGGCGAGGTTTTCCCGCCAGGTCTGCATGTGGGCTAGTTCCGCCGAAGTGGCGGCGATCTGCTGGTCGAGGTCCTGCAGATCATCGGTTGCCGCCCGCCTATGCCGCTCGGTCCGGGCAAGGTCCTTTTCGATTCCCTCGATCTCGTCGCGAACTAGGCGATCAGCGTTGCGCTTGAAGCGGCGATTGGCGGCCTCCTCCACGGCCTTGGCCAGCTCATCGACAAAGGTCAGGCCCAGTAGGCGGTCGACATCCACCGACTTCTTGCCAATGCCCTCGGCGAGCTCCTTGACCTCCTCGCCGTCGAAAAAGAAGAAATCGACGAAGTCTCGCGGCAACAGCTCGCCCAGCCGCGCCTCGGCCGCGCCGCGCACGAGCCGATCCTCGCCGTCATAGACTACGATCTCGTGGGTGTAGGTTAGGCCATCGGTGGTCCAAGACCGCTGGGCTTGATAGGTCCGTCCGTTCTCAACCCAAGTGGCCAGGACACGAGCGGTCGCGCGCCCGCCGGTGCGCCGGGCGACCTCAACGGCGCGCCGGTTGAACAGTCCAAGCCAATTGGCCCCGTCACCCATCACATATTGCCGCTCGGAGGTGTTGCCCACCTTCAGGCCGGCGCGGCGATGATGGTCGACCTCGACGCCCGTGAACAGGATCTTCAGGGCCGTCAGGAAGCTGGTTTTGCCCATACCATTGCGCCCCCAGATGAGGACGATGTTGCGGTCCGGGCTCACGTCTGGCAGCTCCACGCGCGAGACACCGTCATACGCTAGGAGATTGTCGATCTCGATCGCGGTGAATCTCATTCGGCGGGCGGCTCAGTGAGGGGCGGGATCTCGGGCAGAATCAGATCGCTGATCCGGTCTTGCAACAGTCGTCGCGCATTAGGCTGGTTGAGATCATGGAACTCCTCCTGCAGACCCAGGAGGTGCACGAGCAGGGCCGCGGAAACGCCCTCGGCCGCCGCAACGCGATTGATCAACTCCTCCTGTTCGTCCAAACTCAAGATGTGGCCCCACATAGCGTAGCTTAACTCTAGGCGCAGTCGTCGTCAGCTTCCAGCCCTGCTCGCATCTTCGATTTGAACGCTCGCAGGTTGCGGCGCGCAGTCAAATGGCTTGGAGACTGACGATGAACGCCGTCGGCGAGCCTCGCCATTGCGACCAGCGGCGTGCGATCAGGTCCGCGCCCCGGGCCCAGTGGGCCGCCACCCCCTCGACCAGCAGCCGCCGGCTAGGAGCCGCGACCTCGTCAAGGCTGGCGGTGTGCTCGACCAGGAGGCCCACCCACACCGCGACCTCGGCCTCTTCCTGGCCAAACAAAGTCTCGCCGCGGATCGGCCGGCCCAGCAGGTCGGGGGCAGGTGCCGGCGGCTTGAGCTCGGCCAGGGAGGCGGCGAGCGCCAGCCGCGCGGGCTGATACCGGAAATCCAGACTCAGTTCGGCAAGCAGGCGCTGATTGAGCCCGTCGCCAGCCATCGAGGTGCGAAAATCCACGCGGAAGACGTCCATCAGGCTCAGGGCGTGGGTACTGCTCATGCGGCCATTCCCGGGAAATAGCCCGACAGCGGCACGCTGCCCCCGACGCCGCCTGAAGCCAGGACGTGGTCGAGGTGGAACTGCGCGGCGATACGGTCGGCGATAAGATCGAAATAGTGCTGGTTCACTTCGTCGGGCTGGGAGAGCAGCACGGTTTGGACGTCCTGGCGGGTGAAGAAGGTCAGCACGCGAAGGCGATGGTCCGGATCAAGGCGCCCCAGTGGCGTGTCGATGATCGACGGCAAGCGCCGGCCAGACAGCCGCGCCACGGCCGCCATCAAGGCCATTGCGAAGATCTGGCTCTCGCCGGCCGAGGCCTCAATGGTGCGCACGTCCGTCCCGGTACCGTCGATTAGGACCACAGCGCCGTCGGGCTCGATACGGATATGGTCCACCAAACCCTTATGGGCCAGAGCTCGATAGGCACTGGTGACCGCTTTGCCGACGGCGTCGAAGCAGGCGGGAGTGAGATGTGCGATCAGACGCACACCGCCCTCGGCGCAAGCCAAGGCCCGCTCGCGGCGGACGACCATCTGGGCGTCGGACATCCGTGCCACGAGCCGCGCCTCGGCGGCCTGACGGGCCTCCGACAGCGCCACACAGGCTTGGCCGAGAGCTTGGTCGAGTGCGCGCTGAACGCCGTCATGCTGCTGGAGCTGCCCGGACAGGCGCTCGAGCTGACCGCGCAGGACCTGGACATCCTGGTCGGTGGCTTCGCGCGCGGCGATGTCGGCGTCCAAGCTTTCAAGTTCGGCGGTAAGCTGGGCGATGCGCTGGGCCGGCGCGGCGATGGTCCGGCCAGGCTCGGCCGCAAGGCGCGCCAAGGCCATTTCGCGGATGGAGCCGGAAAGATAGCCGTGGCGCGGCGGATCACTCTCTGAGTGGCTCAACGCCGTCCAGGCCCGCCGCAACGCCGCCAGAACCGTCTCACGATCCTGGAGGTCGGTCAGCTGCCCTTCAACGGCGACGACCAACTGCTCCAGGGCCGCCGGCTGGGCCCAGAGCGCGCCGCCGTCCTGGCTCGCGCGGTCGCCCTCGAGACTCGCCTTCAGGATCCCGCGCAGCCGTCCTCCGACTAGGGCTAGGGGGAGATCGCCGGAAACGGCCGCACTGAAATCGTGGCGCGCGCGCGTTAGCTCGGCTTGGGTGGCCTGGCGACGCTCAAGCAGGTTCTGCATTGAGGCGTAAGTGCGACCGTTCAGGGCGCCGAGCCGTTCGAGAACTTCGTCGCGCTGGGTTCTCAAGGGAGCGGCAACGGCGCCGAGCGCCGCGATCTGCGCCTGGAGATCATGCTCGCGGCGCTCAAGGCCAGCCAGATCCTCCAGCACTGCCTCGTCATCGCCCTTGATGGCGCCGCGGGCGCGATCCCGAGCATAGGCCCTCAAGTCTGCGATGGCCTCGCGCCAGACTGAAAGCCCCAGCACCGTCTCAACGGCGAGGCGCACCTGGCCGGCGAAATCGCGCTGGGCGAAGCGCTTGACCTGCTCGCCGTCGAACAGCACGAACGCAGCCAAGCTCGGCGCCATCAATCGGCGGGCAATCTCGGCCTGATAGAACAGCGAGGGATCCTCGCCCTCGGGGGCGGGCAGCACGTCGAGATCCGCGCCGGTCCAGAGATTAACCGCCTCGTCATCCTCGACCAGACGGCCGGCCTCATCGAAGTACCAGCGCCGCTCGACCACGAAGACCGCCTCGTCGATCCGCCACTCGGACCGCACGCTCATCACCCCGTCGCCCCGATCGAGGGCGGGCCGATGCAGGGCGCGCTCCATGGCTCGGCGATAGGCCTGTCCCCTAGCCGCGCCGGAGGCGGGCGCTGCCGCACCCGGTTCGTGCAGGTCCAGCAAGGCCTCGCGCCCGAAAAGCCCGTACAGGAGGCCCTCCAGGAAGCTGGTCTTGCCATAGCCGTTCTTGCCGCCGATCAGCACCACCGGGCGGGCTGGGTCATAGTCAGGGAAGGTGAAGTCGGCGTTGTGGAACACCTTCCAGTTCTTGAGCACCAGGCGGGTAAGGGTCACAGTTCCGGACGCGTCCCCGTCAACCGGGTCCGCGCACTGATCGGAGCCTGGCGCGGCCGACACGTCGCCCGAGCCGCCGAACAGGCCGTCAAACGCCGCATAGAGGCCACGGCGATTGCTGGCGCCGCGATGGGAGGCCCGGGCCTCTAGCACGGCGTTCCAAAGTCCGTCGGAGAGGCCTACCGCCGCACAGCCCGCCTTGACCCGCGCGCGCCCCTCGGCGTCGTGCAACGAAAAATCGCCGAGCCTCATGACGTCGCGCCGCCTTGGGGCAGATTGTCCTCGGCCCAGATACGCTTGATCGCCTCGATCTCGCCCTCCCGGATCAGCGGATAGTCGAGATCCTCCTGGATACCCAAGAGACGCGTCAGGATCAGTTGGCGCGCCTCGAGCGTGAATGGCCCGGGGATAAGCCGGCCGTCGCCTACGAAGGTCAAGGCCCCGTTGCGCCGGTTGGCCATGCGCATGCCTCCCTCTTCGCGCAAGGCCTTCAGCCAATCGCGGAAGTCCAGCAGCGGTTCGAGATCTCCATAGCCGGCCTCAACGAAAGCCTCGGCGCTCTTGTCCTTTTCGACCACCGTGCAGGTCCAGCAGCCAAAACGTGAGGAAGCGCTACCGCAGGAAGGTGCTTCGCTCTTGTCGGTGACCAACGGACATTCTGCTCCGCCCGCGTTGCGGTAGAGGGTGACCAGCTCGCGATGCGAGCCCCCCCAGGGCGGCGACGACTGCAGGAGCACTTGCCAGACCTCATCAGTGTCGAGCTCGACAATGGGCTTATAGACTTGGCAGCCCTGCAAGCTGTTGTGCGGGTTCAGACGCTGGCCGTTGTCGTACCGCTCAACGCTTTTGCGGCGCTGGGATGACTCCGATCGGCGCACGCCCAGCAACAAGATGGCCTCGCCAGCCGCGCTGACCTGGGCTTGGATGTAGCGGGTCGTGGGTCGGATCTTCATCCGATCAGTGCACCAGCGGAAGACACGGCTGGGCGAGGGATAGCCGCGACCGATCAGGTTGACCCAGAAGGTTTCATTCTCCTCGGGCACGGTCTTGGCCACGATCACCGGCAGGCGCAGCGGCCCGACAGCCCCGCCAATACGGTCAAGGACCGCGTCGAGGTGACGGGCCAGGACGGGGGATTCCACCAGGGTATCGTTGGCCACCAGGTGGACCGGTCGCCGGCGTTGGCTCGGCGGCAGGTTCAGCAGCATCTCGAAGACCAGTTGGGCCAGAAGCGTGCTGTCCTTGCCGCCCGAAAAGCCGATGATCCAAGGCGTGTTGTGCGGCTGGCGGTACTCCTCGCGCAGATCAGCGGCGATGGCCGCCAGCTTTTCAGGCAGGGTCGGGACGCGATCACCGTCCGCGTCCAACGCGGGTCCCGGGGCGATTTCGATCGGAAGGCTCATGCGACTGCTCGTTGGCCTACCGCGCGCAGCTCCGCAACCGCCTTTGTGATCCGGACGATGGCTGTCTCGACCTCGGCCTGGGTCGTGAAGCGGCCAAGGCCCAAGCGCACGGCGGTCTCGGCGACCTGGCGCTCAAGGCCAAGAGCCTGAAGCACCGGCGAGGGCTCCAGGGATGCGCTCGTGCAGGCCGAGCCCGTGGAGATCACAACATCGGCGCGCAGGCGCATGACCAGGGCCTCGGCATCGACGCCGGCAAAGCAGAGGTTGAGATTGCCCGGCAGACGGCGCTGGACATCGCCGTTCAAGGTGACGTCGCCGATCGCCAAGAGGCCCTTGAGCAGGCGATCGCGAAGGGCGCCGACACGCAGGGCGTTCTCTTGGCGTGCTTGGTCCGCCAGCCGCGCAGCCGCGCCGAAGGCCACGCAAAGCGGCACCGGCGCAGTGCCCGAGCGCAACCCCTTCTCCTGGGCCCCGCCGACCAGCAACGGCTGAAGCTGCTTTTGAACCGGGCGCCGGGCATGAAGCGCACCGATCCCGAAGGGGCCGTGCAGCTTGTGCGCCGAGAGACTCGCCAAATCGACCTCGGAAAGATCCAGCGCGATCTTGCCAGCCGCCTGAGCCGCGTCGGTATGGAAAAACGCGCCGCACTTGCGAGCCAATGTGACGATGCTAGCCAGGGGCTGGACCACCCCGATCTCGTGATTAGCCGCGGCGACCGAGATCAAACCGGTCTGCGGCGTCGCGAGCCGCTCGAGGGCCTCCAGATCGATTAGCCCGTCACGCCGTACCGGGGCCCGCTGGACGTCGAACTGATCTCCGAGGCGGTCGGCCGCGGCCAGAACCGAGGGGTGTTCGATCGCGGAGACGATGATCCGCGGGCGGCCGGCCGCCTGCAGCGCGGCGGCCAGGCCAGCGAAGACCAGATTGTTAGCCTCCGTCGCCCCCGAGGTGAAGATTAGGCTCGACGGAGGGACCCTGACCAGGGCCGCGACCTCAGCCCGGGCGGCCTCGACCGCGATCCGGGCGCGCTCTGCAGCAAGCGAACCAGAGTGCGGATTGACGTCGAACTCAGCGAACGCGGCGGTGAGGACCTGGGCGACCTCGGGATCGAGCGGGCCGTGGGCGTGATAGTCGAGGAAGATCGGCGAAGCGGTCATGGGTGACGCGATCGATTAAGGGTTCGTGGCAGGTCAGGCACCACCCCACGCAAGAGGCGGATCAGGATACACAGAGTTGGACGAAAATCGCCCCCTGCTTTCCACCTGCTGAGCGCAGCCCCCCCGCACAGCTGCCGTTCGGCTCCGAAATTCGCCTGCAGCGTATTAAGAACCGGCTCTCGAGTACTCCTCAGAGCAGACTTCCCACGTCGCAGAAGACGCCACGTGCGGCTGAAAAGCCGCAAGCGTCCGACGCAACGCGCTGCCTCAGGAATCCTGATCCAATGAAGGGTTGGATAGAAGGTCTATCGGACCTCTATCCAAGGCCCTTGCTACTCGCTCGACGACTTTAAGGGTTGGATTGCGGCACCCTCGCTCCAGCTCACCAATGTAGCTGTACGCAAGCCCAACATCGTGAGCGAGCGCTTCCAGCGTGAGGCCTCACGCGCCAGAGGATTCAATCAGGCCAAACGGAGATTACTCTAGAAGCCGGCTCGGCGGCACGCCCAACGCAGCAGCAAGACGTCCCAACGCTCTAACGCTGGGATTTCGCGTGCCGCGCTCGAGATCGCTGAGATAGCTTCGCTTCATGCTGGCTCGAAACGCCAACTCCTCTTGCGAAAGGTCTGCAGCTGTCCTGAGGACGCGCACGTTGCGGCCTAATAGGGCTACCACGTCCATGTGCGCAGAAGACCGGCACAGGTCGAGATTAGCTGCCCACCAGACGTGTCATTTCATGTAGCGGTCCGGGTCTAAAAGAGAGCGAGGATCGACACACAACGCGTCTGCCAGCCTTTCCAAGGCTTCGACGCTAGGTTTGCGATTTCCGAGCTCTATTCCGCTCACGTAGCTCCGCTTCATTTCTGCACGGAACGCGAGTTCTTCCTGAGAAATGCCTAGGGCGTTTCGACGACGTCGTATGTTTCTGCCCAAGAGGGCGATGAGGGACATCCAGACAATTGAGCGGCATCCGACTCTTTAATCTGCCCCCTAATCGTGTCATTTTGACTCCTGAGCGTGTCAGTGAGGGACTGATGACTGACCAGGCCGCGATCAGACTTGGGAAAAGCACATCAGGGCTAGGCGACCTGTATCTGAGCCATGCTGACTGGCTCACAGCCCGCCTTCGCCAGCTCGGCGTCACGGGTGTCGACGACGTCGTCCAGGAAACCTACCTCCGCATCGCCCCCTACCAGGCGCGCGGCGAGGTCCGTCATCCCAAGTCCCTCCTCCTCCGGATCGCCACCAACCTCGTGGCCGAAGAAGGCCGCCGTGTTCAAAGACAACGTCGCCACGCCGCCACCACGCCTATCTGGACCGACGCCGCTTCCCAGACCGAATCCGTCCTTCTGAAGCAACTGGTCCTGAAGCTGCCGCAACCCGAGCGAGATATTTTCATGCTCAGCCGCTTCGGAAGTTTGACAAACGAACAGATCGCATCACGACTAGAGTTGTCGGTAAAGACCGTGGAGCGACGGATCACCCGCGCGCTGAAGCAGGTCGATGCTCAACTCCGACGCTAGTCCAGGGGCTGCGATGCCGGCTGAGGTACAGACACGGACTGCTGCCGACGACCAGGCGGCAAGTTGGATCGCGCGGCTGGGCACGCGCACCATTGCGCTGGACACAATCCAGGAATTCGCCAGATGGCGCTCCATACCTGCGAACGCCGAAGCCTATCGCCGCGCGGAGCAGCTTTGGTCGCGGACCGGTGAACTGGCGGACGACCCCGACATCCAGGCCGCGCTCGCGCAGGCGCAGCGCCGACGTCACCGGCGCTTCAGCGTTAAACAGATCGCCGCTGCCGGCCTCACAACCGCCCTGGCCGCTTCGCTCGCGGTGGGGGCCTTTTTCTGGCAGATTCGCGACACCTACGCGGCGGAGGTCGGCGAGCAGAGGTCATTGCAACTGGCTGATGGGTCACGCGTCCGTCTCGATACCGCGTCCAAGATAAGGGTCCGCTTCACAGAGGGCGAACGCCGTATCGATCTTGCCGAGGGCCAGGCCTTCTTCGAGGTGGCTCATAACCCCGCCCGCCCTTTCGTGGTCATGACTACAGACGCATCCGTGACGGCGGTCGGGACCGTCTTCGAAGTACGGCGCGTCGGTTCAGAGACCCGCGTCGTACTGGTATCGGGCGCTGTCGACGTGGTGCAGGCGGCTACCCCGAGCGCGCATCAAAGGCTGCTACCGAACCAACAGACGACGATCAAAGCCGGCAAGGCCAAGGTCTCTGCCGTGAATGCAGACACGGCTACAAGTTGGACCACCGGTGAGCTGACCTTCGTGGACACGCCTCTGGCCGAGGCCGTCGCCGAGGTGAATCGCTACCTGGCCGCGCCGATTGTCCTGGACGCGCCCACGGCGGCCAACACGCCCATCAACGGCGTCTTCCGCAGCGGAGACCGCTCGGCCTTTGTCTCGGCCGCGGCCCACCTCTTCGATCTAAGGGCGATCCGGGAGCCAGACGGTCAGGTTCGTTTGGTCAGCTCAAGGAATAATGAGCAAGGGTGAGGGTCTGCCCCCACCTAAACCGTCTCTACCCCGACGCGCTGTTGCGTCGTGGGGGAAGACATCATGACCGCCTACCGTTCCAGCCTATTCGCCGGTGTCGCCGCCCTGGCCATATCGGGCTCCGCGCACGCCCAGCCTCAGACGCCGATTAACTTTTCCATTCCGGCCGGGCCCCTGGGCGCCGCGCTCAACGCCTACGCCAGCCAGGCCGGCCGCCAGCTGATGTTCACCTCAGGTCAGGTCGCGGGGCGTAGGACGCCGGGCCTTAGCGGACGGATGACCGCCGACGCTGCGCTCGACCAGCTTCTCGCCGGCTCCGGCCTCGCTGCGGTCCAATCCTCCAACGGCGCCTGGGTCCTTCAGCACTCGCCTAAGGATCAACTAACGGAGGCTGTGGTCGTCGATGACGTCGTGGTCACCGGCACCCTGTTGCGAGGCCCCGGCGACACCCCCTCCCCGGTTACCGTGATCCGGCGAGACGACCTCGACCGCACCGGCCGCGCAACGATCGCGGACGCCCTCGCCGCCCTACCCCAGAACTACGCGGGCAGCGGCACGCCGACTACTGCCCTGGTCGGATCGGACCCCATGCAGAGCAACTCTGGCCTGGCGACGGGGGTGAACCTGCGCGGCCTCGGCCCTGACTCCACCCTGGTGCTGGTCAACGGCCGCCGTATGGCGGGCGCCGGCGGACGGGGTGATTTCGCCGACGTCTCGGCCGTTCCGACCGCCGCGGTCGAACGCGTGGATGTCCTACTCGACGGCGCCTCCGCACTATATGGGGCAGACGCGGTGGGCGGCGTCGTCAACATCATCCTGCGGCGGGAATTCGACGGCCAGGAAAGCCGATTGCGTATCGGCGCGTCGAAGGGCGGCGGCGAGTCCGTCATCGCCGCCCATACCATCGGCCGGACATGGTCCACCGGCCAAGCGCTTCTCTCCTATGAGTTCGAGCGTCAGAATCCGCTGAGCACCATGGACCGTGCCTACACCGCCACGGGTGATCTGAGACCTTTCGGCGGGACGGACCACCGGACCTATTACGGCGTCCCCGGCAATATCGTCCGCTTTGACAATGCGACTTCAGCCTATGTCGCCACCCATGCGATCCGACCCGGCGCGGACGGCGTCGCCAGATCACCGGCCGATTTCGTCGCCGGCGAGCAGAACTACGACAACACTCGGGTGGGGGCTGCGCTCATTCCGGAGTTCGATCGCCACGCGGCCTATCTCTACGCCCGACAGCAGATCGGCTCGCACCTCGAATTCACAGGCGACCTCCGCCTTAGCCAACGCGAATTCGAGACCGAAAGCTTGACCCCGACCACGATTGCGACGGTCACCACGGCCAATCCCCACTTCGTGTCTCCGATGGGCGCGACGTCGCACAGCATCGCCTATTCCTTCGGTGAGGATATCGGCGCCTCGCGACGCTCCGGTCAGGCCCGCAGTCTCGGCGCCAGCCTCGGCGCCCGAATCTTCCTGCCCTCTGACTGGGAAGTCGAAGCCTTTCTGACTTATGGAACCGAGCGGACCGTCGACGAGGGCCGCGGCCTGCTGCAGTCCACCTATCTTCAGGAAGCTCTGGGCAATACTGCGGACAATCCGGCGACCACATTCTCAGCCGCCCGCGACGGCTACCTCAACCTCTTCGGCGCTGGCACCGCGAACTCTCGCGCTGTCCTAGATTATATCTCCAGCGGCTGGAGGCGCTACACGGACGAAAGCGAGGTGGCCTCCGCCAACCTCATCGCCCAGGGCACTGCGTTCAAGCTTCCCGCGGGCGATTTGAAGGTCGCTGTCGGCGCCCAGTTCCGAACGGAGGTGCTGAAGAACAGCGGCGTCACCTTCACCTCCGGCCTCACCCCGCTCTCGACCCGATCCCCCGACAAGAATCGCGAGGTCGCAGCCGCCTTCATCGAGGTTCGCGCGCCGCTCATCGGTCCCGAGAATGCGATCCCTGGCGTACAAAAACTCGAACTCTCCCTTGCGGGACGCGTGGAGGACTATGACGACATCGGCTCCACCGCCAATCCCAAGATCGGCCTGATGTGGACCCCGGTCGATGATCTCAAGGTCCGCGCCAACTGGGGCACATCCTTTCGCGCGCCGGCCATGACCGAACTGGCGCAGCGCCGATACATTTCTGCGACCTTCGTCGCCGACACGGTCGGTCAGCAGGTCGCCCTGTTCGAAGGCGGCGGAAATCCGGACCTCAATCCCGAAACGGCAGACACCTTCACTTTCGGCTTCGACTATCGACCCAAGGACAGCCCCTTCCGGATCGGCGCCACTTGGTTCGACATCGTCTTCTCCGATCAGATCGGAAGCCCCGCACGCGATAATCTCCCCCAGGTCCTGCTGGATCCCGATCTCGCGCCTTTTGTGCGTAGGATCGACCGCAACTCGGCCGCCGATCGGGCGGCCGTGGACGCCCTGATCAATAGCCCGGACTTTCTACTGCCGGGTGTACTCCCTGCGGACGCCTTTGGCGTCATCGTCGACGCGCGCTGGCTGAACACCGCCTCCGTCAAAATACGTGGCCTCGACGGATACGCTGCCTATGATCGGGCCTTGGCCGGCGGCGAACTCACCCTGGAAGCCACGGCCTCCTACATGATCGATTACAAGCGTCGGATCACCGCCACCGCGCCGACCATCGATCTCGTCGACACCTACGGCTTCCCCGTCGACCTGCGCGGCACGGTCTTTGGACGTTGGGCGCGCGACGATCTTTCGCTCCGAGTGGCGGTGAACCATGTCGGCGACTATCGCGACCTCCAAAATACACGGATCGGCTCTTGGACGACGACGGACATGCAGGTCGGATGGACGCCCTCCGGTTCATGGGGTGAAGGCCTCAACCTGACGGCCTCGGTGCGGAACGTCTTTGATGCGGACCCACCCTTCTATGATGCGATAACCGGCATCGGCTTCGACGCCGGCCAGGCCGATCCGCTCGGCCGGACCTTCGCGCTGCAACTGACCAAGCGCTGGTAGGTCCGCCATGCTTCGTACTGTGCTCGCCGCCGCGAGCGCGGTCCTGATCTTCGGATCGGGATCGGCTCTCGCCACGCCCTTCACCCTCGACGACATGCTCCAGATCGAAAAGTTCGGTCAGGTAACGCTGTCGCCTCTCGAAACCACCCTGGCTTTTGAGCGGATCGGTCCGACCATCGACGCCGGCCCTTATGAATATGATGCGCTGGATCTGGTGCTGCGCTCTCAGATTCTGCTCGCCCGAACCGACGGCGCCGCGCCTCGACCTCTCCTGCCGGAGACAGAGGGCAAGGGCCATGTCATAGGCGCCTGGTCGCCCGATGACCGCAGACTGCTGATCTACCGCCTGCAGGACCGCACCTTCACGGCCGGGATCGCGGACAAAGTCACCGGCGAGGTCCGATGGCTTGCCGGCACGCCCGAGAGCGCCATGTGGGGTCGAGCGGCCCAATGGCGCGACGGCGATGAACTGGTCATGATCCAACGCACAGAAGGCGACCTTCCTCCCTTGGTAAGGCAGGGCTTCAACGTCCAGAACCGCATGGACGAGCTGTGGCGATCGACTCGCGAAGGTCGAGAACCCGGCCGTACCTTGATCGGCGGCGGCGCCTTTCTGGGCCTGAATCCCAGACCTGCAGACTCCCGTCTGGTGTTGGTGGAGGCCGCCTCTGGCCAACAGCGCTCCCTGGCGACAGGCCGTTTTCATGACCTGGAAATCGCTCCGGGCGGGGCCTTCGTCGCTGCGGTAAGGTTCTCAGGCGACCGTCCGTTCGATCCAGACATTCCCTTCCTGCAGGGAGATTTCTCGGAAAGGCGCGAACTCACCCTCGTCGATCTTCGAAGCGGTGAAGCCTGGGAGCCGCTGCCGGGACAGGACATATCCCCTTTGCTCATGGCCTGGTCGCCCTCAGGCGACCGCCTGCTCGTCTGGGCGAGGCAGGACGGCGAACCCTGGTCCGACGGCCGGCTGATGCAGATCGATCCGAAACGGAAGACCGTCACCCCCACCTCGCTTGGTGGCTTCAAGCCGGCGAGGGTCGAGACGGGACTGCGTACCCAGGTCGTTAGTGCAGACTGGCTTGGCGAGACCCCTGTCCTCTATGTCCAGAATGGCGAACGACGCGACTGGGCCGCCCTAACCGAGGCTGGACCGCAGGTTCTGACCGCGGCGCTGGCTTCGCCTTCCGTCTCGCTTCTCGCTGTTTCCGCGCGCTCCCTCGTCGTGCAATCCGGAACCGAGGCCTGGTCCGTCGATCAAAATAGCCACGCAGAACGCCTGGGTAGCGCAATCCGCGCTCGGCCAAGTGCGACCTCCGCCCTCTTCAGTCGCGGCCAACGCTTCTACTTTAACAGCCCGCCACGACGTGACTGGACATTTACGGGCGATGGCGAGGAGAAGTGGCGCGTCGATACGGCCACTGGCGTCGCGATCGGCCCCAGGTTGAAGATATCATCTCGGATCGCTGCGGCGGGCGAACAGCGCGCCGTCGTCATGGTCAGGGATGATCGCAACCGCGATGCGCTCGCCCTGGACGGCGGACCGCCGTTCATCCGATTGAACGACCGGCTCTCCGAGATCGCCTTCGCCTCCGCAGAGGCGGTGACCCACCAGTCTGCAGACGGTGCCCCCCTCGTGAGCTGGCTCTATCGCCCTCTCAAGACGGACGCTCACAAGCCAGCCCTGATCGTCATTCCCTATCCTGGCGGGCCCGCTCATGCCCCAACCTCGCCGGAAGACGGCGTGACCGCCAACGTTCAACTGATGACGGCGGCCGGCTATGCTGTGCTGATCCCAAGTCTCCCGAGACCGGACAAACGAGGCGAACCCGCCATCGGCATGGCGGACGACATCCTCGCGGCTGTTGACGCCGCAGCGCCCCTGGAGGCTTTCGACCCTGACCGGGTCGTTCTGTGGGGGCATAGTTTCGGCGCCTTTGCAGCCGTCGCCGCCGCGACCCAATCCGACCGCTTCTCCGCCGTCATTGCAGCGAACGGCGCCTATAATCTGCTCAGCGCCTGGGGGCAGTTCTCCTTGACCCCCTCTCTTTCGCCGGAGGACGGACTGCCGGTTCGATCTCGCGCAGGCTGGGTCGAAACCGGTCAAGGGGGGCTCGGGTCTCCGCCCTTCGCGGACACCGACCGCTATGTGCGCAACAGTCCCGCTCTGGCCGCCGACCGCATCTCGGCGCCGGTCCTGCTGTTCACCGCCGATCGGGACTATGTACCGCCGGGTCAGGCCGAGGAACTATTCTCAGCTCTCTACCGACAGCAGAAGGACGTAGTCCTCGTCACATACAGGGGAGAAGGACACGTACTCTCCAGCCCGGCGAACATTCAGGACATGTACGCCACCATCTGGCGATGGTTAGACCAGATAATCGGCGCAGGACCACCTTCTGAACAAAAGAACGTCCAATGAAGTATCTGGCAGGGCGTGGCTGCGGATTTCTGCCGCTCGCCCTGCCACAATCTTCAACCGGCTACTGACCAGAGGGGGCTGTCACCGCCAGATCCGCGCCTGATCAAATTCAAGTCGCCCCAGGTCGACGACGATCTCTGAAGTGAAAGGTCTTTCATAAGTCTCGGCGTCAAAACCCTTAAAGGCGATGCCAGCAGACTTCAGCGCTTTAAAGACACGACAGACCGCTGAGACGAAGATGGGCATTACGTCCAGATAGATCTGGTCATCAGGATAGCGCTCGCTTGATGCCTTTGAACGTACCTCCCCCAACCGCAACTCGCGATCAATGAGTTCGAAGCGCTCCAACGCCTTTTGTGCTTTGAGACGATCCAGAAACGGAGAGTCGCGGGAAGGATCCAGGCGCGCGTCAATGTCATCCAGCCTGACAAAATGATGCATCCGCAGTGACGCACCATGGATCGTTGGATGCTTCGCCATCAGGAAAGCGGCCCCTTGCCAACGGGCGGGTTCATCCAGGATCAACCGAACACGGAAGCTACGAAACAGAGGGTGGTTTCGATGGTGAATGGCGTTGCGCAGGGCCATGACGAGCGCCGTATCGCCGTGACCATGGTAAGGAAAGAGCGTGCTCGATACGTCAAAAAGCGTATGGAACGCCTCCAACTTGTTCTCGAAGGCATGTTCCAGGTTGTTGACGGCTTCTTCCTGATCAACGGAGAAGATGCTGTCGAAGCGCATATGCGCCTCGCTGCAGAGCCTCATGGTCGTCGCAAGCTTGCCGATCGCCGCCTCGACGGCAGTATTGGAACTCACTTCGCCTATCCCTTCGCATCTAATCGGCGCCTGCGTTGGGTCCGCGGCATCGATGGCGGTCATCTATACCGTCAAGCTTACACGGCCAATCCTGCGACAGGTTTTCGCTCGCTCACGCTCTCGCAGCAGTTCTTTCGCCTTTCTCTGGCTCTAGAGAAATCGGCGAAGTTGGCCCATTCTCGACCCTAGAATTGCTGCGCATCAAGAGGACAGCCTAGGCGACAGGTGCCCTCGCTCAGCGACTGTGCTGGTCGTCCGACCACCGCCGTTCCTCGCCCATATCGCGCGCCAAGGTCATTCCGGCGGGTTCGACGTCGGTCGCATTGCGATGCTCAATGCGAAGATGGCTGACCTCCTTGATCAGCCGATCGAGTTGCTTGCTGATGGTCAACAGCAGACCGAGGCTGCCGAAGCCAATGAACAGCCACGCCGCCATCTGCCACGTCGACATAGTCAGCTGGCCTTCGGCTTACGGCCCGGCTTTCCCTTGAGAGCCGGCTTGGCCGCCTGACGTCCGCCGGCGCCCAGCCCCATCGCCTTGGCGAGGTCGGATCGCGCCTTGGCGTAGTCGGGGTGGACCATGGGGAAGTCGGCAGGCAGGCCGAACGCCTCACGATAGGATTCCGGGGTGTGGCCGTGAATGGCGAGGTGGCGCTTCATCGACTTAAATGGCTTCTGAGTAATCAGGCTGATGATGCCGCCCGGCGTGATCAGCTTGCGCGCCTGCGCAGCCGTCAGCCGTTGCACTGGCTCGATCTCTTCCACGGCCTCCGAACCCGCCGAACCAAGGGCGGCGTGGATCGAGGTGATCATGGCGGGAAGGGCTGCAGCGTCGATCTTATTGTGGGTCACGTAGGCCGCGACGATGTCTGCGGTCATGTCGAGAAGATCCCGGTCGGGCGTCATGGCGTCGTCCAAGTTAGCGCTCCACATAAAAGGTCACGCTTTGGATATCCTGTAACGTCGACGCCCGACAGACCCACCAAGTAATACATGAAATCCTGAGGACCGGTTCGCCGAAGCGCTTCTCAGCGCAACCAGGCCTTCGTCCAGCTTTCGACCAGAGCCAACATCATCAGTTCCAGATAGCCGCCCTGCCAGATCAGGTGCTCAACCTGCAATGCGGCCTCGACCTGATCCCGATCTATCAAGCCCTGCCGGGCGAGATTTCCTTCGAGGAGATGCGGACGCAAGCGGTCGATGTTCGCGGCGATGACGCGGCCGTAGTAGCCACCAAGTTCAGCCTTGGAGCGGCGCTGGACCAGCGCCTGCGGCAGGCGGTCCGCGAAGGCTTCACGAGCCAGGAGGCGATCATGCCCTCCTTTCGTTAGCGCGTATGACGGGGTGGCCAAAACCGCTTCCATGACCGGCTGACTGAGCGCGGGATGCAGCAAGTCCGCCCTCTCGCTACGCCGGGACACGCTGTGAAGGCCGAGATTGCTCGCGAAACCGATGATCTGCTGTCTTTTACCGGGCCCGATGCCGCCCAGGTCTCGAAGCCAGGGGTGAGACGGGCTTTCATCATTGCGGATGTCAGAGTGCAGAAGGGCGTTTACCGCCGGCGAATAGGCACGAGGCCGCCGCGCAGATGCGATCGCAGCTCTCATGGTGCGCCAGGCAGACCGACTCATCCGACGGGCAATGACAGGCGCGGTCCTGCCGCGCAGTGCGGCTAACCCCTGATCATGCACCTGATCGGCCAGAATGCTGGAGCTCGCTGTCTGCAGAAAGGCGACATCTCCGCCTTTCCCCGTGAGCACGCCCTCTACGCCATGCGCTTCACAGAGTTCTGCCTGCAGGGCGTCATAGGCCGCGTCCAAGCGGTTCAGACTGGGCCGGAATGACTGGGGGTGTTCAAGCGCTAGCCCTTTGACCAGGGCCTGAACGGACCGGGATATGATCGTCAGTTGCACGCCCAAGACTTTGGCCACAGCCTCGGCGTAGGCGCGCTCGTCGGATTCCGGATACGGACCGTGCGTGTTGAGCCACAGGACCTGCCCGCCAAAACCGCCCGCTCGCAGGCTGGTGGCCATGATTGCGGAATCCAGACCGCCGGAAACCTCAACCAGAAGGGACCGCCGATCTCTGACAAGGCCGGCGACGGTGCCGTCGATTGTCGTTCGCAGTTGCTCCGCCTTCGCCGGCGAGGATCGACCCACGGCCCAGGCCGGCGACCAGATCATGCGATTGCGACCATCGGGGAGGTGGAGCGCTCCCGGGAGGACGGTTTTCCAGCCGCCGAGCAGATCAGCGGAGGAAAGGGTGATCGGATCCCGCAGAACCTCGGCCACCGCCTGCCAGGAGAGCACCAGGTGATCATTGGTCGCATTGACCATCCAGCCGGGAGTGTCGCTCGCAATCAACCAAGCTGACCCGCTTCGCGAGACAGCACAGTCGATTGCGCCAGATGGATCCCTGAACACCCCGGCCAGTCGTTGATCCGGGGTCAGGAGCAAGGCGACGTATCGGCCCCAGAGCTTGCGCGTCAATTCCTGGCAAGCGCTGTCAGCGTTGTCCGCGCTGGAGATCGAGAGCGGTGTATCTGGAACTGTCTCGCCAATCACGACGACCTCGCCCATGGCGATGGGATAGCGGGTGATGGTCGCCCTTTGCGCCGCAATCCAGAGTGAGGGCCCGGCATCGGAGATCTTCCAGCCGTCCCTGCGCGCGGCTTCCTTCATGGCCCGATAGCCGCCCACGCCGGCGTCCGGTCCGAGCACGGCGACGAACCGACTCAAGCGCCGACCGCCATAATGGGCGTATAGAGGCCGACCCGATCCAGATCGTCATCCAGAAGCACGTCCCCGACCTGCAGCCAGCAATGGGCGGAGAAAGGCCAGGTCTTGACGCCAAACATCCAGGTGGTGCCGTGACCGCGTGACGCGAGAAACGCACGCAGCAAATAGGCCCGATAGAGACACTGACCTTGACCCGGGACCCAGGGCATCCAGCGGTCGAAAAGGCGGGCGTCCGCCATGGCTTCGGCGACCCGGTCATGCCGCAGAGGGAGGTTCGGGGATCGCGCGAGGAGCACCTTCAAGGCGTGACCATGGATGCGCCAAGCCTCGCGCGCCATGATTGCCGCCAGGGCCACGACAGCTAGCTTTCCGGAACTGCGTCCCTCGTAGAGTCTGGAGGTTCGGACGGTCGGCGTGGCGACCGGCCCGGGCTCGCGCGAAACGGCCGATTGAAACAGCCCCGTCTCGAGAAGGCCATTCGCAATCACCGCGTTCGAGGCTGTCCAACGACCATCGCCCTCAGCGACCAGATGCTGAGCAAGGCCCGGGAGACAGAAGTAGACGTCGTTCTCGAGATCAAGAGCGACCAAATCGTCTTCGATCGAGGCAATATGAATGGACGGAGCGGGCGAGATCATCATCGTGAAAAGACGATGGCCGTCGGCCAAAGCCGACGGCCCCCGACCTCAGCCCTGAGGCTTGATGCGGGTGAAGTCGATTTCCAGGACACCTTCAAGCTCGCCGCCCCGGGTCAGGGTGCGAGCTTCGCCGAGGCGGATGAGGCGGATCGTTTTGTTGGGGGTCATCTCAGTCTCTCCTCTCTGGATCGCCGTGAAAATGCGGCGTCATCAGGAGGCGACTTCGGGGAGCTAGCAGCAAGCTATATTGCCGTATATTTCCCGTCCCGACCGAAGCAGGCGCCGGCATTACGCCAGCACCTGCAGGGCCGTTCAGGCCATCCGGATATAGGTGCCGTCCAGTTCCAGGACGCCGGCATGCCATTGGCCACGCGTGAGAGTACGGGCCTCGCCCAGACGAACCAGGCGAACGCAGATTGAGGTTTGCACCACAGTCTCCTTGGTCGGTCGCAGAATTGCGACGGCTCCATGGACGGCCGGTCGCGACGCAGCGGCAATCTATATCTCGGTATATTCAGCGCCCAGGCTTAGGACGTGCGCGACGAAGCTGGTCCTCGCCAGCCTTTAGCCAGTCAGCCTCGTCGCCGCCGGCGCTCTTGTCGACCAGCTCGCGCACGCTCGCATTCACTGCAGCAACGATCGTGCGAGCCTCCAGATTAGCGACTTTGTCGCCCAGTTGCTGGTGCAACTGCTGTACGCCGATCATGACGATCCTCATCAGCTTGTTCGAGGTGCACCGTATCGCAAACTCCGGCGACCCGATCGCCAGCGACGCGATGATGGCGTCGGGATCGGCGTCCACAAACTGGCTGAAGCGATGAATATAGTCGATGTTCAATCGGCCGCGTCCCGCCTCGAAATCCTGATAGGTTCGCAGAGCGAGGTTCATTCCGGCCGCCGTCTCCGATGACGAGAAGCCCCGCAGGCGGCGAATGCCCCGGATCGCGGCAGAGAGCACTAGGCTGTCGCTTTCAAGCTCCGATTGGTCCGGTGGCGTCATTTCACAACCTCCCCGCGACAGGTGTGGGCGGCGAGCGCGCCTCAATCAACAGAAGTCAGCATTTCAGGCCTCACAAAGTGATGCTTGCGCGAAAAAGTCGCGCACCAGCGCGGGCTTTTCATTCCGGCGTGAGGAAATGTCGCATTCAAGCATGCTCCGCTTTCAACTGACGCAAGAAGTCTTGAGTCTGACGATTCTAAGCAACGGAGTCGTCGGATGGCGCGCAATCGCGATCCTTTCGCCAGCGCCCTACGCACGCTCAGGGAGCGTGCAATCGCCGGCGTCTTCTCGCCCGGCAAGCCCATCATCATTCTCGATGAGGCCCAATCGCTGGGACTGTCCACAACGCCCGTTCGCGAGGCTCTCGCCTGGCTAGGCGGAGAGGGTCTGATCGATCGCGCGCCCGCTGGCGGCTATGCCGGACTAAGGCTCGATCCAGTTGGGCTGGCCGGTCGATACAGATTGCGGCTCCACTGTCTGGAAAAGGGACTTGAGGGCACCGCGCCGGGCATCGGCGCCGCGCCCCGCGCGGATCCGACACGTCTCTTCAGGCACATCATCGCCGGCGCCGCCGACCCCGCTCTGATGGCCGTCTATGATCGCGTCCAGGCGACAATCGAGAGGTTCGCAGAAACAGAGGCTCGTCTGCTGGGCGATATGCCGGAGGCCCTGGAAGCCGTCGCCCGGTTGATGGATGGCGGGCAGGAGGCGGCGGCCGCCGAGAAGCTTCGCGACTTTCACGGACGGCGCATCAGCGCTGCCCCCTTATTGACTGAGGCGGAACAGGCCCAGGCGGGCGCGGGGTGAGGTCAGCGCTGGCCCCGAGGCTGGATCTTACCTCCCTGAGGTGGTCCCTCGCCGTGGCCAGCACAGGCGGTTTTCGTAAGGCCGCTGATGCCCTTGGCGTCGAACAGTCCGCCCTTAGCCGGCGCGTAAGGGGGCTGGAGGACGAAATCGGCGTCTCCCTATTCCATCGCAACCCGGGCGGCGCGACGCTCACCTTCGCCGGCGTGTCCTTCATCAGGGGCGTCGAGCACGCGCTCGATCTGCTAGGCGATACGGTCACTGAGGCCCGCGAGGCGGGCGAGGGTCGCCTGGGCCGGCTGAAGATCGGCCTGACTCCGTCCTTCCTTTCCGAATCCCTGTTCGGGCTTCTGCACCGATTTCGGGGCGCCCATCCGCATGTCCAGATCGAAATGATTTCAGGCGACGCGGGCGATCATCTCTCGGCCGTCGCTGATCGCAGGCTCGACATCGCCGTCCTGCCCGGAGGCATGACAGTCACCGGCCTCGACGTATCCGAACTCTGGCGCGAGACTCTCCATGTCGTTCTTCCTGCCAGCCATCCGCTCGCTCTGGAACAGACAGTCGACCTACAGTTGCTCAACGGCGACCCGTTGCTGATCAGCGAAGGAGATCTCGGTGCCGATGTGCTCGCCCAGACCCGCCTGCCCACTTCGGTCACGCTCAAGACCGTGCGCGCAGGCCTCCCGATCGTGCTGGGCCAGGTTGAACTGGGTTTGGGCCTGGCGGTCATAACCTCGGGCGCCCTTGAACATGCAGGCTTGCCTTGCAG
Organism: Brevundimonas sp.; assembly: GCF_050729455.1. Lineage (GTDB taxonomy): Bacteria > Pseudomonadota > Alphaproteobacteria > Caulobacterales > Caulobacteraceae > Brevundimonas. The sequence goes on along the minus strand of NZ_JBOHLI010000029.1, from coordinate 4,226 downwards.
TCTGGTTCACCGACCGCTCCACGCAGGTGAAGGTTTAAGCGTCAGCTTCGCCGCAGCTTGGTATCATCAGAATGATAATCCAGCCCTTCGCCGCTTCGTGAGTTCAGCGCGATCATTGTAATAATGGGCCCAGACGGCGTTGGCGTGCCAACTGGCGTCGTCTTAGCTTTTGCCGAACGTCAGCGACCACGTCATACGTCACAGGCTTCCTCTCGTGGGAGGAGCCCCGATCAACCACTGCAACCCAAAAAGAATGGCACCGCTCAACCCGACCGTCAGAGACCACTGCACAATTTCGAGCAGCGCTTTCTGATAGGCCGGCTTTTGCACCCTCCCATCGACAATCAAGGGTCGAGTAAAGCGCAACCATGCTACCCGCAGCCTGTCAGGCAAGCGCGGATCGCCGTCGAGAGCCGTGCATTCAAAATAGGACATCAAGGCTCGCCAGTGCGCATCAACTGTGAAAGGCGAGTGCATAGAGCGAGCAGAACTGAAGTCAGATAGAATGACGGCGCTTTCTTTGGGCGAAGCGCCCTCCGAAGCGGCCGGCACCAGGTAACATTTGAGTGTTCCTCGACCTGTTCGACGATAATCGAGCGCGGCCCCGGTTTCGACAGCAAAGCGCATTCGGCTCTCCGGCAAGCCGAAATTCGAAGGGACTATCTCTACAATCTGCTCCACCGGCCTGTTTCCGTAAAACACCTCTAATTGACGAAGGTCACGACCGCCCATCCGACCGCCCTTCAGGACATAGAAGGCATAGGCTGAGCCGAAATAGGCATGCCTCTCGTCATTCGCCGCCAGACGGTTGAACAAGCGCTCCGCCATCAAGTCCCGAAATATATCGAAATCTTGATGGCGCCTGCTCCGTCGAGCTTGTCGTTCTTCAGGCCTCACCGGGTCGTTCTCCTGCAAGGCTTAACCTTAGCAGTTAGCATCAGCGACGTCAGTGTATGGCTCGGGGCATTCCGAGATGTCTATTTCAATCACCTAGCATGCGACAACGGCAGCGCCTGGCTAGGAATCAGCGCGCGGTGTGCTGACGCGCCTTTGCGGCGGCGAATGACCGGTCTGTCGCCATGAACCGGTTCAGCATGGGGGCTACCAACTGCGCTGGCCCATAGACCCTGTTTCCATCGCCAGACAGGACCTCCGCATAGAGAACCAGATCGCGGTGAACGTCAGCGGGCAATTCGACCGTCATCTTCACCGGCGTGTCGTCCTGCAGGCCGGCGAGCTTGAGAGCGGACATTGATCAGTCTCCATAGGGTTGAAGGTCGAGGTCGTGGGTAAGGATGATGCGAAAGGCGAAGCCAGGCCGGATGGTGAGCCTCGGCGGGATAGAAAGCCCGCGCTCGACCAGGCCGCGTCCCAAGGCGTCCACTCCGCCACTCGTTCCATCGCGGATCGCCCGAACGATACGATCCCCCTCGTCCACCTCCACTGCGGCGCTACCGACGGCCAAAAGCGTCGTCAGCGCCGCCGATCGCAACCGCTCGCCCCAGCGCTGATCCGTTCGATCTTCCAGTCCCGCGTAGCCCTGCGGATCGGAGGCCGCCTCGTCCTCAAGTTGGATGGCTTGCCCGTTCGGAAGGATGATGCGGGTCCATCGAACCTGTAGACGAGACTGGCCCTGGGCGACCTCAGCCGTGTGTGTCCCAATCAGCCGCGAGCCCTTGGGCGCCAACAGTATCCGACCCGTCCGCGTATCATGGACGTCGGCCGTAATCTGGCCGAGCACCGGGCCGGGAAGGTCGGACCGGATGCCTGTCACCAGACTGGCCTCGATGACGGCGCCGGCGAGCAGCGTCCCGCCCAATGTCGCAGCGGCGGCGCCCCCAGCTTGAACTCCCGTTGGTGCCCCGACGGCAACCGGGGTGCCTTGAGAGACGGGTGAGCCGCTCTGGATCAGCGTTAGATTGGATGTGCGGGCCGCATCCGCCTCGGCGCGACGACGCTCAAGTTCGGCCTGGCGGGCATCGGCCTCGCGCGTTTCTGCGACAGCTCCGGCCAACGCTCCCGTCTGATCTTCCCCCTCCTCAGCGGCGTTGCGCGCATTGAGGATCGGCCTGCCGAGGTCGCCGGGAAGCGGCGGCCCGAGTTGGGGCGCCGTGTAATCGCCGGGGAGCGCGCGCACGGCGTCGGGCGGCGGCGCCGACGACCGCGTGAGTTCAACCGTCGGCGCATCTGCGTCCGGCTTCAGCAGGCCGACGCCGACCGCTCCGGCGATCGCCAGAGCCAGGCCGGCGACACCGGCCATAGCGACCTTGCGCGACAGTCGAAGGGGTCTGGGCGGATCGGCCCGAAGGCGCATCGCCTTGACCGCGGGATCATCGCTCGCAGAGGGTTCGCTCATCGACCGGGTCTCTTTTCGATCAGCACGGTCTGGGTGCGCCGGCCCGACACGAGGCGCAGTTCAGCGACGTCGAACAGGCGATCGACGATCAGCCGGCGACCGAGGACGCGGTAGTTCACCAGAGCGGCGCCGCCGTCTGCTTCAGGCAGGAACAGCGGTGGAAGCGTCGCCTGATCGATCACGGCGTCGAACTCCAGGATCACCTGGCGGCCGTCATCGAACACCCGGACCGGGCGCCAGGCTGTCCGAGCTCCGGAGATCTGATAGCCGAAGTTCAGGTCTTCCAACCGGATGCGGGGTTCGGCGTCGCGTTCCGCCTGCCGCGCAGCCTGGGCCTCGAGCGCGATCAATTCATCCTGCGGATACCGCCAGGAGACGCTCGCCATATAGGCGGAGGCCTGGGCGTTGAGCTCCAGATGGTAGGTTCGCCGATCAGTATTGATGATGAGGTTGGTCTTCAGGTCGGTCCGCGTGGGCTTTACGAGGATGTGGATCCGCCGCCCTTCGCCTGCGCCGCTCTCAGTCTGGCCGATGATCCAGCGCACCGTGTCGCCGGCCGCCACCGGCCCCTGGCCTGAAAGGACTTCTCCGGGCTGAAGCGCGATGTCGGTGACATGTCCCGGCGCGCCGTAGACCTGGAACAGGGCTCCAGCCTCAAAGGCGTAGACCTGGGTGGCATTTAGATAGTTGTCGCCGGAAGGCTGTACTCGCGCGGCGGCATTGGCCGCGACGATGCGCGAGACCGGAGGCGGAGCGTCCCGCGGCGCCCGCTGAGAGTTGGCGGCCAGTACGACGCCGGGCGCTGCGGCGACACAGAGCGCCAGGACGGCGCCCGAGGGCATGAAGCGGCGCATCAGTCGATCTCCTTCGACCAGTTGAAGGCGTGGACCAGCACGCCGAGAGGATTTTTCCTGAGATCCTCAGCCGTCCTCGGGGGCTGGACCGTCACCGTCAGGATCGCGGTCCAGCGCTCGGTCCTCGCGAGGCGGCCGTCGACGAAGCGACGCTCGGTCCAGGCGATACGGAAGGAGGACGGCGAGGCGCGGATGATGCTCGAGACTTCCACCCCCACCTGAATGCGACCGATGTCGGCGAACGGATCATTGGTCCGAGCGAAGTCCGAGAGAGCGGCAGCGCCCTGATCGGTTGTGTAGTCGTAGGCGCGCAGCCAGTTGTTCCGCACCACGACAGGATCGGCGGATATGCTGCGCACATGTTCGACGAACCGGCTGAGGTGCCAGGCGATCTGGGCGTCGGACGGCGTATAGTTCGCCTGTGCCGGCGAGATCGCGACGGGCTCGCCATGCTGGTCCACCTCTACGATCCAGGGTGTGACCACCCCACGCGCGGACTGCACGACGAGACCTGCGGCGAGCCCGCCGGAAAGGCAGAGCGCCATCAGGGCGGCCAGCCGCCAGTTGCGCGCCTGGACGCGAGCGGATCCGATTCGATCATCCCAGGCCTGCGCGGCGCGTTGGTAGGGAGTTTCCGGCTCCGGCGATCGCCCATAATGGCCGCTGGCGCGTTTGAAGGGGTTCATGAGCGGTCCTCGCTGACAGAGACGGATGCGGAGCCCCCGTGGTGGTCGCCAGACCGGACCGCGTGCACAGCGGTAGAGACGCCATGCGCGACCGCCTGCCGACGCTCCATGTCCTTGGCCCACTGGGGCTTGGCCTCCTTGGGAGAGGCAGGCGCGCCGCCCGGAGCTGGCCCGGCCTGAGGTTCTGGTCCCGCAGGAGCGGCGGAGCCTTCCGCGCCTGCCGCAGCCTCCGCTCCAGGCGGTTCGGACGGCCGCTTCGAGGGCGACGATGCCGCCGAAGATTGCGCGCTTTCGCCACTGCGGCTGCCACCACCACCGCCATTGCCGGCG
>NZ_JBOHLI010000028.1:0-38907 GCF_050729455.1 Brevundimonas sp. | reverse complement strand
GGGCAGCAGCCGGAGCAGCGGCGGCGGCGGCGGCCGCGGCGGCTTCGTCAGCCTTCTTCGTCATGGAGCCGCCCTTGGAGGCGACCCAGGCGGCGAATTCGGCCTCGGTGACGACGTTGATCTGCATCGGCATGAAGGCGTGGTCGACACCGCACAGCTCGGAGCACTGGCCATAGTAGACGCCGGTCTTCTCGGCGTTGAACCAGGTCTCGTTGATGCGGCCGGGAACGGCGTCGGTCTTCAGACCGAAGGCCGGCAGGGCCACGGCATGAATCACGTCAGACGCGGTGACCAGCAGGCGGACGGTCTTGCCGACCGGCACGACCATCGGCTCGTCGGCGGCCAGGCGGTAGAGATGAGCCGGCGCCTTGTCCTCGGGCATCATGTTCGAGATGTATTCGGCCACGCCCTGGTCGGGATATTCATAGGCCCAGTTCCACTGGTTGCCCGTGACCTTAACCGTCAGGTCCGCTTCCGGCATGTCGTGATAGGCGAACAGCAGGCGGAACGAGAACAACGAGATGCCGACCAGGATCAGCACCGGCACCACGGTCCAGATGATCTCGATGACCGTGTTGTGGCTCCACTTGGCCGGAACCGGGTTCGAGCGCTTGTTGTAGCGGATGGCGATCCAGATCAGCAGGCCCAGCACCAGCAGGGTGATGATCGTGATGACGGGCATCAACACCCAGTCATGAAAGCGGATCGCCTCGTGCTTCAGCGGCGCGGCCGCGGGCTGCAGGTTGATTCCGCCCGGGGTCGGTTGACCCAGCAGATCCTGCGCCCACGTCGGCGCGGCGACGAAGGCGGCGATGGCGGCCGTGGCGATCCCGCCTCCGATCCGCGTCATGGCTCGCATGCCCATCCCCATTCGAGAAGTCCTCATAAACCGTTCTGCAGCCGATACTTGCGAGCAATTCGCAAACACCGCCGGGCCCGGATGGACCTCGGCGTTTCAGGGCCGGTCCTTATCGGCTCGCCTCGCGCTTGCCAAGCGATCAAGACGCGCAACTCGACGCAGAAGGGCAAAGATCGGCGGATTAATTCGCTGTCATGTAACGACAGCTACCTTGCACAGCACGATACCTTGCGATACCCATTCGTCATCACCGAAGGGAACGCCATGCCCGAATCCATCGATATCCAACTGAAGAAAGGCGTGCTGGGACTGTGCGTGCTGGCCCTGCTGGCCCGCTCCGACAGCTACGCCTACGAAATCGCCAGCCGCCTGTCCGACGCCATCGGCATGGGGGAAGGCACCATCTATCCGCTGATGCGGCGAATGCAGACCGACGGACTGGTCGAGACCTATCTGGTCGAATCCACCAGCGGGCCCTCGCGCAAATATTACCGGCTGACGCCTGCGGGCCGCGCCGCTCTCGAGGGACAGACCGTCGAATGGCGCGCCTTCGCCCAGGCCGTCGAGGCCCTGGTGGCGAACACCGCGCCGCACGACGAAACCATAGCGGCGGGAGCGCCGGTCGAACCGGCCGCCCTGACCGATCAATCCGCAGACGCTCAACGGGGAGCTGAACAATGAACCGCGCCGAATTCCTGGCCCGCCTGAAACGCGGCCTGGTCGGTATGCCGACCTCGTCGGCGGCCGAGATCGTCAACGACTATGAGAGCCATTTCGCCGACGGCGCCGCCGCCGGCCGGACCGAGGCGCAGGTCGCCGAGGCCCTGGGCGATCCCGATCGTCTGGCCCGTGAGCTGAAGGCCGAGGCCAGCGCCAAACGCTGGGGACAGGAACAGACCGCCTCCTCGGCCGCCGGGGCCATCTTCGGCATCCTGGGCCTGGGCGCCATCGACATCCTGATCCTCCTGCCCATCGCCCTGCCGGTGTTCGGCACGGTCCTGTCCATGCTGATCGGCTGCATCGCGGTCTTCGTGGCCGGCGGCTTCGTCCTGGTGGCCGGCCCCTTCCTCGGCGTACCGGGCGGCGCTTTGGCGGCGGCCCTGCTGGGCGTGGGTCTGATGGGCCTCGGCCTGTTCATGGGCGGGCTGATGGCCCTGCTGACCAAGTGGCTGATCGACGCCACCGTCTGGTACGCCCGCCTGCACTACCGCGTGGTCAAGCCCGCGCTCGAACCCCAATCGCAAGCCTGATCCGGTTCTGAGGGAGGAACTGACATGATCCGCAATCTGCTCATCATCTCCGGCGCCGGTCTGATCCTGGCCATCGTCGGCATCGGCGGCGCCTTCGCTGTCGGCGGCCGCGACCTGGCCCGCCACGACTGGACCTGGGTGGTCACCGACGACAACGCCGGCGACGACAGCTTCAAGATCGAGCGCGGCGCCGTCTCGCCCGACGTGACCCGCACCCTGGCCTGGACCGGCGACCAGCGGCTGGCCATCAACCTGCCCGCCGACATCACCTACGACCAGCAGGCCGACGAACCCGGCATCACCGTTATCGGCCCCAAGACTGTCGTGGATCGCGTCCGCTTCGCCAACGGCCGCCTGACGATGGACGAGGCCCCGCGCGGCGACCGCAGCTACATCCGCTGGACCCGCACCGGCATCCACGGCTGGAGCGAAACCGACGTGCTGAAGGTCGTCATCAAGGCCCCCTCGGTGAAGGCCTTCGACCTGTCGGGCATGACCCAGCTGAACATCCGCGGCTATGACCAGCCGACGCTGGACCTGACCATGACCGGCTCGTCGGACGTCACGGCCCAGGGCAAGACCGACGCCGTGACCCTGGACATATCGGGCGCCGGCAACGCCGAACTGGAAGAACTGTTCGTCACCGACGCCAAGCTGCGCGTCAGCGGCAGCGGCGACGCCGAGGTCGGCCCCACCGGCAAGGCCGAGGTCGATGTCTCGGGCAGCGGCTCGGTGCGCCTGACCCGCCGTCCGGCCCAGCTGCGCCAGGACATCAGCGGCTCGGGCGACGTCACCCAAGACTGATCGCCTTACTGGCAACGACGACCGTTCGGCCCCTTTCGCACCGCGAGAGGGGCTGTTCCGTATCTGGAACCCGTGACGCGGGCCGGTCGAGCGCCTATCTAGCCTGGATGACCGCAGCCGCCTCCCCCTCTCCCATCCTCGACGCCGCGGGCGTGGCCCCCGACGAGGCCCTGTCCATCCTGCAGACGGCCCTGGCCGGGGCGGACGACGGCGAGCTGTTCCTGGAAAAGACCGAGAGCGAATCCCTGGTCTTTGACGACGGGCGGCTGAAAGGCGCCTCCTACGACGCGGTAGAAGGCTTCGGCCTGCGCGTGGTGGCGGGCGAGACCGCCGGCTACGCCCACGCCAACGAGATTTCCGCCGCCGCCATCCGCCGCGCCGCCGACAGCGCCTCTCTGGCCAAGCGCGGCTATGCCGGCCACGCCGCCGAGGCCCCGCGCGCCACCAATCAGAAGCTTTATGACGAGGTCGATCCCCTCGCCTCGCCCGGTTTCTCGGACAAGATCGAACTGCTGGCGGAAATCGACGCCTGGGCCCGCGCCCGCGACCCGCGCGTGGTGCAGGTCTCGGCCTCCATCATCGGCGAGCGCCGCGCGGTCGAGATCCTGCGCGCCGACGGTCGGCTGCTCAGCGACGTGCGCCCCCTGGTCCGGCTGAACGTCTCGGTCACGGTCGAGCGCGACGGCAAGCGCGAGAGCGCCTCGTCCGGCGCCGGCGGTCGTGCGGGCTTCGAGGCCTGGATCGCGCCCGACCGCTGGCAGGGTCAGATCGACGAGGCCCTACGTCAGGCCCTGGTCAACCTGGACGCCGTCGACTGCCCGGCGGGCGAGATGGACGTGGTCCTGGGCGCCGGCTGGCCCGGCGTCCTGCTGCACGAAGCCGTCGGCCACGGCTTCGAGGGCGACTTCCACCGCAAGGGCTCCTCGGTCTTTAGCGGCAAGATGGGTCAGCGGGTGGCCGCGCCGGGCGTGACGGTGGTGGACGACGGCTCCATCGCCGGGCGTCGCGGCTCGCTGTCGTTCGACGACGAAGGCACCCCGACCTCGCGCACCGTCCTGATCGAGGACGGCATCATGGTCGGCCTGATGCACGACCGGCTGTCGGCGCGTCAGCTGGGGGCTGTGGCCACCGGCAACGGGCGGCGTCAGTCCTTCGCCCACATGCCCATGCCGCGCATGACCAACACCTTCATGGAGGGCGGCAAGGATTCGCAGGCCGACATGATCGCCAGCACCAAGCGCGGCCTCTACGCCGCCAACTTCGGCGGCGGCCAGGTGGACATCACCAACGGCAAGTTCGTCTTCCAGTGCACCGAGGCCTATCTGATCGAGGACGGCAGGATCACCGCCCCGGTGCGCGGCGCCACCCTGATCGGCGACGGCGCCACGGCCCTGACCCACATCCAGATGATCGGCGACGACTTCGCCTTCGACCCCGGCGTCGGCACCTGCGGCAAGTCCGGTCAGGGCGTCCCCGTCGGCATCGGCCAGCCCAGCCTCAAGATCGGCGGCCTGACGGTGGGCGGCACAGCGGTTTAAGGGGTTGCGGCCTCCACCGGCGCGGCTTTCCATTCCGGCCCTTCGATCTCATAGCCCTGGGCCTCCAGCCGATCGAGCACGCCGTCGGGCTCGGCCAGGACGCGCAGTTGGGCGACCGCCATGGTCACGCCCGGCTCGCCCAGGGCCGTCTGCACCGCCTCGGCCCACTGGCGGCGCAACAGGGGCGCGATCTCGGGATCGCCCCAGGGCCAGCACAGGCCCAGGGCCTGCTCCAGCGGCTGGGTCATGACCTGGGGCACGCGACGGGCGCGCCAGTCGTTGATACGAATGGCGGCGGCCTCCGGCCCGGCCTCGGCGGCGGACAGGGCGCTTTCCAGACAGGTCGCATAGGTGGCGGGCGGGGCGGTGATCAGGCTGTCGACGATCTCGTCGCCGCGCACCGTGCCGACGGGACGCACCGGGATGCGGGCGTCGCGCGCCACCTTCTTGACCACGTCGGTGGCGTTGCGGGTGCGGCCCCGCTCATAGCCGGCCTTATCGCTCATCAGATCCATGCTGAGGATCATCAGGCTGTTGGTGCGCCAGCCGTCGTTCTTCTGGTCCGCCATCACCGTTTCCAGCCGCGCCTGCACCGCGGGCGACAGGTAGTCTGCGGTCGTTGTTCCCTGGGGCAGCGTGCGGATGCGCCAGATCAGGCGAAAGACGTCGGCGACCGAGGCGCGCCCTTCCTGCGGGAACAGAATGCGCTGCGCGCGGCGCGTCGCGGCCTCCAGCGCCTCGGGCCGCCATTCGACGTCGCGCGGCACGCCGCTGATGGCGCCGACCAGGATCAGGGTGCTGTCGCCGCGCGTCACCTGCCAGATCGGGGCGTCGGTGCGACGGGCGGTGACGACGATCTCGTCCACCGTGGTCGCGGGCGTCGCGGCGGCGTCCTGCGCCCGCACGGCCGCGGGCGCGCCCAGCGACAAGCCAAGAACAACTGCCGGAACGACAAGGAAACGAGACTTCATGACCGTTGCCGTAACAGTAACTAACCGAGCTGTAATCTGACTAATCGGTAATGCTGTCCGCGATTTAATCCACCTGTCAGGCTTGTAACTGGAGACTGAGCGTCGCTGCCGTCACACCTTCCCCACGACCGAGGGAGAGGACGACCCCATGACCAAGACCATTCTGCTGGCCACCACCGCAGCGCTCGCGATCGGCGCCGCCGCGCCCGCTCTGGCCGACACGGCGCCCGCCCCCCAGACGGCGCAGGCGCAGGATCAGGGCGTCCTGGTCTTCACCCCCGACTTCTTCGCCGACGCCCGCCCCAATACGGCGCTGGACATGGTCAACCGCGTGCCGGGCTTCTCGGTCAACGACGGCGACGGCGCCCGGGGCTTTGAAGGCGCGGTCGGCAACATCCTGATCAACGGCTCGCGTCCGGCCTCCAAGAACGACACCGGCTCCAACGTCCTGGGCCGCACCGTGGCGACGCAGGTCGAGCGGATCGAACTGGTCCGCGGCGGCGCCCCCGGCATCGACATGCAAGGCTATTCGGTCGTCGCCAACGTCATCCTGAAAACGACCTCCAGCCGCGAGCACGTCCTCAACTGGAACGCCAGCCTGTTCGAAGGCGGCCGGAACCTGTTTGGCGGCTCCTATCAGTTCACGGCCCGCGAAGGCGACCGCACCTGGGGCGTGACCCTGAGCGACGGCATTTCGTCCAGCGATTCCAACGGCGCCGGCCGGGTGCTGCGCTTCGACGCCAACGGCGCGGTGTTGCGGGACGAAACCTATTACAACGACAACTACGGCGGCGGGAGCTCGATCCGCGGCAACTATTCCAGCCCCTTCATGGGCGGAAAGATCGACCTGACCGCCCGCTACGGGATCAACGACTGGCACAGCTTCAGCCGACAGACCGCGCCCGACATCCTGCGCGAGAACCTCTATGACAGCGACAGCAAGAGCGGCGAGTTCGGGGCGGTCTATACGCGCCCCCTGTCGCAGAAGCTGAAGCTGGAGACCCGCTTCATCCACGAGTTCAGCGAGTTCGAGGACCTCTCCACCTCGCGCACCCGACTGGGCGCCGTCGCCAGCCCGGAGCAGTTGTTCAGCTCGGACGGAAACGCTTCGGAGACCATCCTGCGCGGCCTGGTCCGCTACGAGCGCTCGCCTTCGATGGACTTCGAGACCGGCGGCGAGATTGCTTACAATATGCTGGAGACCGATCAGGCCTATTCGGTCGGCGGCGTCCGCGTGCCCCTGCCCTCGGCCTCGGTCAAGGTCGAGGAGACGCGCGGCGAACTGTTCGGCAAGGCAACCTGGCGGATTAATCCGAAATGGACGCTGGAGAGCGGCCTGCGGCTGGAATCCTCGACCATCAGCCAGTCAGGCGACGCCTCGCAGGAAAAGAGCTTCTTCTTCGCCAAGCCGCGCCTGCTGGCGACCTGGACCCCCATGCCCAACAATCAGCTGCGGCTGCGGTTCGAGCGCACCGTGGGTCAGCTGGACTTCGGCGACTTCGCCGCCTCGGCCGAGTTCGCCGACGAGAACGTCTTCGGCGGCAACGTCAACCTGCAGCCGGAATCGCGCTGGGTCAGCGAAGTGACCTATGAAAAGCGGTTCTGGGGCGAAGGCATCGTCAGCCTCGGCCTGCGCCACGACCAGATCACCGACGCCATCGACCTGATCCCGCTGGACGGCGGCCTGGCGGCGGTCGGCAACATCAGCGACGGCACGCTGGATCAGCTGGCCCTGAACGTGACCGTCCCCACCGACAAGTTGGGCGTCTCGGGCGGCAAGTTCGGCTTCCGCAACACCTGGAACAAGACCGAGGTCACCGACCCGACCACCGGCGAGAAACGCCCCATCTCGAACGTCCGTCCGACCCAGGCCACCATCACCTTCCAGCAAGACATCACCTCGTGGAAACTGCAGTGGGGCGGCGCCTGGCTGCCCCTGCTGGGCCAGAAGGGCTTCCAGCCCGACCAGATCTCGGGCTGGCGCGGCGCCGACTATTACGAGCTGTGGGCCGAGTACAAGCCGACACCGACCCTGTCGATCCGCGGCCAGGTCAACATCTGGAACGACTTCGACCTCGAACGCACGGTCTTCGCCGACCGCGTGACGCGCCCCGTGGCCTTCGTCGAGAACCGCCTCATCGACCCGCGCACCTTCTGGCAGGTGCGGGTGCGCAAGACCTTCTGAGGCTCAAGAGCAAGACCCCCGGCTGAACCGGGGCTTCCCCCGGACCAACTGAAAAGGGCGGCGCCTCCTGCGAGACGCCGCCCTCCTCTTGTCGATCGGAATGTCAGGCGATCAGTGAATGCCCGCCATGCCCTTCTTCAGCAGCGGCGACAGCGCCAGCAGCACCACGCCGACCACCACGCCGGTCCAGCCGATGGTCCCGAAGATCGAGCCATAGGTCTGCAGCGCCAGCTCGGGGCTGGTCACCACGCCCGCCACCGTGTCGGTCGAGGTCGCCTGGGCGATGAAGCCGGCGGCGATGTGCGCCACCGAGCTGGATAGGAACCAGACGCCCATCATCAGGCCGACGACGCGATCGACCGACAGCTTGGTGATCATCGACAGCCCCACCGGCGACAGGCACAGCTCGCCCATCGTGTGCAGGAAGTAGGTCAGGAAGAGGAAGATCAGCGGCACGCGGAAGTCCACGTTGGCCTGAGTCGCCGACGCCCAGGTCAGCAGCAGGAAGCCGGCGCCGACCAGAACCAGGGCGAAGGAGAACTTCACCGGGGTCGAGGGCTCCAGGTTGCGCTGGCCCAGCCACACCCACAGGGCGGCGATAATCGGGCCGCCGATGACGATGATGCCCGGGTTGAACATCTGGGTCATGGGGGCGTTGAACCACGACGGCATGGACGTCGACTGATCCGCGAACAGGGTCAGCGACGAGCCGGCCTGTTCGAACAGTGCCCAGAACAGGACCGAGAAGAAGATCAGGGTCAGGGCGACCAGCATACGGCTGCGCTCGGTGCCGCGCAGCTTGAACACCACGTAGCCGACCACCGAAGCGAAAATCACGCCGGCCAGCCAGGGCAGGGCCGTTTCGATGATATGGTGACGCTGCATCAACAGCCAGACCGGGAAGACCGCGACCAGGCCGCCGATCCAGAAGACGGCTTCGAACGGCACGCCGAAGATCTTGCGGGTCTTGAGCATTTCCGGCTGCGGCGGACCGCCGCGACCTTCCAGCCAGCTCTGGCCCAGGATGAAGGTGATCAGGCCCAGCGTCATGCCGATGCCGGCCAGACCGAAACCGTAGGCCCAGCCGTACTTGATGCCGAGATAGGAACAGGCTGCGGTGGCCAGCACCGAACCCAGGTTGATGCCGACGTAGAAGATGGTGAAACCGCCGTCGCGACGGGGATCGTTCTCTTCATACAGGGCGCCGACGACCGTCGAGATATTGGCCTTCAGGAAGCCCACGCCGACGATGATCAGCGACAGGGCGAAGAACAGGATCGGTTCGCCGAAGCCGAGATCGCGAATGGTCTCCAGCTTGTAGCCGCCCGTGGCGGTGAAGGCCGGGAAGCCCCCCGCCTCAGGCTGAGCCGAGGCCACGATCAGAGCCGCGGCGTTGGCTGCCGCCGGCTCGGCGCCGACCTTGGACACGCCTTCAGGCGAGATCGTGATCTGGGTCCGCTCATCGCCGTTGACGGCGAAAATGGCGCGGTTCTGGTCGCGGCCTTCGACCTGAAGCTCGTAGGTCGTGGCGCCGATGGTCAGTTTCTCACGACCGCCCGTGCCTTCGAAGGCCATCATGAAGTGACCCGCCACCAGCAGGACGGCGCCGATGATGACCGCCTTGCGCGAGCCCAGATACTTGTCGGCGATCATGCCGCCGACGACCGGCATCAGATAGACCAGCGCCGCATAGGCGGCGTAGATGCCCTGCGCCTCTTTCGGGCCGAACAGGAAGTGCTGGGTCAGGTAGAGGACCAGAAGCGCCCGCATCCCGTAGAAGGAAAAGCGTTCCCACATCTCTGTGAGGAACAGGACCACCAGCCCCCGCGGGTGTCCTAGAAACGTCTTTCGAGGCGCCGCCGACAGCGCGCCCCCCCCATCCGTCGTGCTCAACGGCGTTCTCCCAAATGCTGCGCCCCGACTAGGCGCTTAAGCGCGCAGACACAGCACGGCGGGGCCGCGTGAACAAGCGTTAACGCTACGGCCTGTCACTGCAATGACGCATTTGTCAGGCCCGATAACGCAACTTTAGATTGTTTTTCGTGCTGCTTGTTCCAGGCGTGCAACTCGAAGCTCGGTCGATTCGTTATCGCCAAGCTTGCAGAAGGACCTGAAACATATGGCCGTCCGCCGCTTTCGCCCCTCCGACGTCCCCGACGTGAACCGGCTGCACCGGGACGTCTGGTGGCCCGAGCGTTCGCCCGAGGGCTGGCGCTGGCTGGACGACAACCCCGCACGACGCGCGCTGGACGCCCCCGCGGGCTGGGTGGTCGAGGACGCCGACGGCGGCCCCGCCGCCTTCCTGGGCAACTTCATCCAGCGGTTCTGGATCGGCGACCGCCCGCTGTATGGCGCGACCGGCTTCTCCGTCATCGTCCCGCCCGACCAGAAGGGCCGCAGCCGCGACCTGATCGAAACCTTCATCAGACAGCCCGACTGTTTCGCCCGTTACACGCTGAACGCCAACGCCCGCTCCAGCCCGCTTTACCAGCGGTTCGGCATGGCCCCCTGGCCGGTCCGAACTCATGCGCTGAAGCTGTCGTGGATCATCAATCCCGCCGCCTGCCTCTATAGCCGGGGGCTGCGTGCGCTGGTCGCGCGCGAGCCCCGCGCGGCGCGCTGGCTCGGCGAACAGCTGATGCCGCCGCGCCGCGCCGATCGACCGCCAGACACGCGGGGGTTGCCGGACGGCGTCTCGCCGCTGGACAACCTGTCCGATGCATCGCCTTACGGTCGCTTCTGGGCGGCGCTGCGCGATCAGGGGCGGCTGGTGGCCGACCGCAGCCCGGCCATGTTGCGCTGGCGGCTGTCCGACCCTGATCTGACGGCTCGCCCGCTTCATCTGGTGCGCAGACTGGGGGACGAGATCACCGGCCACGCCCTGGCGCTGCTGAGCAAGGGCAATTCCATCGAACCGCCGACGCTGGAGATCCTCGACCTGAAGGCGCTGGACCGGGACCGGGCCGCGATCACCGCTCTGGTCGCAGCCCTGATGCAGCTGGCCCCGGCGCTCGGCGCCGCCAAGGTGCGGCTTCAGGTCGTGACGGACGACGTTCTGGGCGATCTGGCGCGCAAGGCGCGGCGCGAGGGCGGCTGGGGGCACTGCCACGTCGCCTTCGAGCCCGACGTCGAGGGGGCGGGCGACTGGCGTCCCACGCCGTTCGACGGCGACTATTCATTTTGCGTACGGCCGATGCCCCGGTGGACGCAACCTGTCGGGCGCCGATGGGTCTCGGACAAGGCGGCGCCGACAGGATCGGAGGCCGTGGCCTAGGGCCGCGCTTTCAACTCGTCGCGGATCTCGGCCAGCAGAGCCTCGGTCGGAGTCGGAGCGGCGGTCTCGGCCGGCTGTTCACGACGCAGCTTGTTGACGCCCTTGACCGCCAGGAAGACCACGAAGGCCACGATCAGGAACTGGATCAGGGTGTTGATGAAGGCGCCGTACTGGATCGCCACCTTCTCGACCGCGGCGGTCGCGGAATCCTCGGGCACCAGGACCCATTCCAGATGGGCGAAGTCCACCTTGCCCAGCAGCAGGCCGATGGGCGGCATGACGACCTGATCGACCAGGCTGGTGATGATCTTGCCGAACGAGGCGCCGATGATGACGCCGACCGCCAGGTCGATGACATTGCCGCGCGCGGCGAACTCACGAAACTCGGTAATCAGGCGCATTAATTCAGTCTTTCTTTCAGGCGTCGCCGGAAGCGTTCAGGCGCTCGCGAAGTTCCTTGCCGCTCTTGAAGAAGGGCACGGCCTTGGCCGGAACCTCGACCGTGTCGCCGGTGCGCGGATTGCGGCCGACGCGCGCCGGGCGGCTGCGCACCGAAAAAGCGCCGAAGCCCCTCAGCTCGACCCGGCCGCCGTCGGACAGGGCCTCGGTCATCTGGCCCAGGACGACATTGACCACCCGTTCGACCTCGGCATGGGTCAGGTGGATATTCTCGGCCGCCAGCTTCTCGATCAGTTCAGACTTGATCATTCAGGCCCCCGCCCGTGGCTGTTTCAGATGCAGTCGCTTCCGCTCAGGTCCGCACCCTAACCGTCTGACGCCACTGGAAGAAAGGGGGTCGCGTCGGATGAAGAGCGATTCTCACGGGCAAGCCTCGCCATTGGTGCGGGTTCTTGCCCGACGCGCAAGAAAAAAGGCGGCTGGATCGCTCCAGCCGCCCCGTTTTCTGGTCAGAAAGGAAGATTATTCCTTCGAACCGGCCTTTTCGCGAAGCGCGGCGCCCAGGATGTCGCCCAGCGAAGCGCCCGAGTCCGACGAACCGAACTGTTCGATGGCCTCGGCCTCGTCCTTCATTTCCAGCGCCTTGACCGACACCGAGACGCGGCGCGTGGCCTTGTCGATGCCCGTGATCATGGCGTCGATACGATCGCCGACGGCGAAGCGTTCCGGACGTTGCTCGTTGCGGTCGCGCGACAGGTCCGACTTGCGGACGAAGGCCGTGACCGGCGCGTCGTCTTCACCGAATTTGACTTCGATGCCGCCGGTTTCGATCGACGTCACGGTGACGGTGATCTGCTGGCCGCGCTTGTAGACGTCGCCTTCCATCGGGTCGCCGCCGAGCTGCTTGACGCCCAGCGAGACGCGTTCCTTCTCGATGTCGACGTCCAGCACCTTGGCCTTGATCGTTTCACCCTTGCGGTAACGCTGGATGGCTTCTTCGCCCGACACGTTCCAGTCCAGGTCCGACAGGTGGACCATGCCGTCGATGTCGTTGTCCAGGCCGACGAACAGGCCGAACTCGGTGGCGTTCTTGACTTCGCCCTCGACGGTCGAACCGATCGGGTGGGCCTCGACGAAGGCTTCCCACGGGTTGTTCTGGGCTTGCTTCAGGCCCAGCGAGATGCGGCGCTTGGCGCTGTCGACGTCCAGGACGATGACTTCCACTTCCTGCGAGGTGGAGACGATCTTGCCCGGGTGGACGTTCTTCTTGGTCCAGGACATTTCCGAGACGTGGACCAGGCCTTCGACGCCGGCTTCCAGCTCCACGAAGGCGCCGTAGTCGGTGATGTTGGTGATGCGGCCGGTGTACTTGGCGTTGACCGGGTACTTGGCTTCGACGCCGTCCCACGGATCCGACTGCAGCTGCTTCATGCCGAGCGAGATGCGCTGGGTGTCCGGGTTGATCTTGACGATCTGGACCTTGACGGTGTCGCCGACGGCCAGGACTTGCGACGGATGCGAGACGCGCTTCCACGACATGTCGGTGACGTGCAGCAGGCCGTCGATGCCGCCCAGGTCAACGAACGCACCGTAGTCGGTGATGTTCTTAACGACGCCTTCGCGGACTTCACCCTCTTGCAGCTGGCCGACCAGCTCCGTGCGCTGTTCGGCGCGGGCTTCTTCCAGGATGGCGCGACGCGAGACGACGATGTTGCCGCGCGGACGGTCCATTTTCAGGATGGCGAAGGGTTGTTCCTTGCCCATCAGCGGGCCGACGTCGCGCACCGGGCGGATGTCGACTTGCGAGCCGGGCAGGAAGGCCGAGGCGCCGCCCAGATCGACGGTGAAGCCGCCCTTGACGCGACCGACGATGGCGCCGTTGACCGGCTGACCTTCGGCGAAGACGACTTCCAGACGGGTCCAGGCTTCTTCGCGGCGAGCCTTGTCGCGGCTGATGACGGCTTCACCCAGGGCGTTCTCGACGCGTTCCAGGTAGACTTCGACGTTGTCGCCGACCTTCGGGATGACGGCGCCTTCGCCGATGCCGAATTCACGGGCCGGGATACGACCTTCGGTCTTCAGACCGACGTCGATGATGATGATGTCTTTCTCGATGCCGACGACGCGGCCGTGAACGACCTGGCCTTCGCCAAGGTCGCGACCCTGCAGTTGTTCGTCGAGCAGCGCGGCGAAATCGTCACGCGAGGGGTTATGGGTGTCGGTCATGTAGCTCTGGGGTTGGGGCGCGCGACCGAATGGTCCCGCACGGGTGGATAAAGAGGAAAAGGGAAAATCAGGTCGTCAGGACGCGAGGCCGGCGCAAGGGGCGCAAACAAATAAAGCCAGTACGCCCGCGGCAGCCGAGGTCAGGAGCGTTGGATTTGTCCAGTTAAGGTCTAAACCCCGACCCGGACGCGCGCCGCCTCGACGATACGGCGGGCCGCATCGAAGGCGGCTTCTATACCCAGATCGGTCGTGTCCAGCAAGACCGCGTCCTCGGCCTGGACCATGGGGGCGGAATCCCGGCCCGAGTCCCGCTCGTCGCGGCGGCGGATGTCCTCCAGCATGTCGGCCAAGGCGATGTCCTGGCCCCGCGCGGTCAGCTGTTTCCAGCGCCGTTCGGCCCGGACCTCGGGGGTGGCGGTGACATAGAGCTTGGCCACCGCGTCCGGGGCGATGACGGTGCCGATGTCGCGTCCGTCCAGAACGGCGCCGCCGGGCTGGGCGGCGAAGTCCTGCTGCAGTTTCAGCAGGGCGGCGCGCACGCCCGGATGGCTGGCGACGCGACTGGCCGCCTCGCCCGCGTCGCGCTCGGTCAGGCGCGGATTGTCGGACAGGCCGGCGAGATCCAGCGACAGGGCCGCCGCCTCGGCCGCGTCGGCGTCGTCCAGATCCTGCCCCGCATCCAGCACCGCCAGGCCCACGGCGCGGTACAGCAGGCCGGTGTCCAGATGCGGCAGGCCGTAATGCGTCGCCAGACGCGCAGCAATGGTGCCCTTGCCGGATGCGGCGGGGCCGTCGACGGCGATAATGAGAGAGGAATTCATGATCTGCGTTTGCCCGGAACTTCGCCCTGACGCCACCGCTTCGTCAGCAGAGCTCCGATCGCCTCAGCCCAAAGCATGCAGACAACCAGCAAAAATAGCCCCCAGATCAAGCCTGTCCCGCTGAAGAATGGAGAACTGGCGTCAACAACGCTGCGCTTCAGCGGCAAAACCCCCGCTCGCAGTCCCTGCCACAACTTCCACGCACCCAGGCAACTCACGACGCCGTAGCAGATCACCTGCCCGACCAGCAGACCCAGCGATCGTGGCGGTCCGGGGACGATGATCACGCCGCACTCACCCGATGCTCCCGCCCAGGCCGTTCATCATCGCGACGAAGCCGGGGAAGCTGGTGGCGATCATCTCCGGGTCCAGCACCGAGACGGGCTGCTCGGCGGCCAGGCCGAGGATCAGGTGGCTCATGGCGATACGGTGATCGTGAGCGGTGGCGACGGTCGCGCCGCCCCGAACCGGACCGCCCGTGACGATGAAGCCCTCGGCCTCTTCCTCCACCGCGACGCCGCAGGCGGTCAGGCCGGCGACCATCAGGGCGATGCGGTCGCTTTCCTTGACCCGCATCTCGCCGACGCCGCGCATGACGGTGCGGCCCTCGGCATAGGCGGCGGTCGCCGACAGGATCGGGTATTCGTCGATCATCGAGGCGGCGCGGTCTTCCGGCACGACCACGCCCTTGAGCGCGGAATAGCGGGCCGTGATGTCGCCCACGTCCTCGCCCCCGCTGACGCGACGATTGGTGATGGTCAGGTCGGCGCCCATTTCGATCCAGGTGTCGAACAGGCCGGTGCGCTGCGGGTTCAGCATGACGCCTTCGACCGTGACCTCAGAGCCCGGAACGATCAGGGCCGCGGCCAGGGGGAAGGCCGCCGAGGACGGATCGCCCGGCACGGCCACGAAGGTTCCGGTCAGCGTCTGCCCGCCCTTGAGGCGAATGCGCCAGCCCTCGCCTTCCTCGGTCACGTCCACCGTCGCCCCGAAGGCGCGCAGCATCCGCTCGGTGTGATCGCGGCTCTTTTCCGGCTCAACCACGACGGTGTCGCCCGCCGCGTTCAGACCGGCCAGCAGAATGGCCGACTTGATCTGGGCCGAGGCCACCGTCTGCACGTATTCAATGCCCTTCAGACCGCCGCCATGCAGGGTCAGGGGCAGGCGGTCCTCGGTGCCGTTCCAGTCGAAGCGCGCCCCCATGTCGGCCAGAGGCCCGGTGACACGCTTCATCGGCCGCTTGCGCAGCGAGGCGTCGCCGTCGAAGGTCGCCGTCAGATCATAGCCCGCGGCGGCGCCCATCAGCAGGCGCACGCCGGTGCCGGCGTTGCCACAGTCGATGACCGCGCCGGGGCTACGGAAGCCGCCCATTCCCCGAGCTTGGCCCGTCACCCGCCAGCGCCCCTCGCCCAGACGCTCGACCGTGGCGCCGAAGGCCTCGACCGCACGGGCGGTGGCCAGGATGTCGTCGCCTTCCAGCAGACCCTCGATGTCGGTCACGCCTTCGGCCATGCCGCCGAAGATAAGCGAGCGGTGCGACATGGACTTGTCGCCGGGCGCGCGAATGGCGCCTTTCAGGGCGGAAACAGGTCGCGCGGTAAGGGTCGAAAGGGCAGTCACCCGGCCGGAATCTCCGATTGTTCAGGAACGGCCGCGCTGGCGCGGACAAGAAGGCTTTTGACAGCGGCCCCCTTGGGTGGCAAGGGAGCCGGCCGAATTCCCAAATTCAACTCCTGCCGAAGGTTATCCCGTGGCCAAACCCGAACTGGGCCAAAAGCAGGTCTGCCCGAACTGCCAGGCCAAATTCTACGATCTGAACCGTCGCCCGGCGCACTGCCCCAAGTGCGACGCCGAGTTCGATCCGCTTGAGGAAGCTCTGCGCAACCGTCGCGTTCGCGGTCGCAGCGGCCCCGGCTTCGCCGCCGACGACGAGGCCGAGGATCAAGTCGCCGACAAGTCGGTCGACGGCGACGACGAGGAAGAGGACGCCGAAGCCTCGACCCCCGAAATCGACGAGGAAGGCCATGAGCCGATCCTGACCCCCGACGACGACGACGACGCTGAACCCAGCGCCGACGACGCCGGCATGGGTTCCTCGGACGGCGACGACGACGACGCCCTGGGCGACGACGATGACGACTCGGTGCCCTTCATCGAAGACGAAGACGACGACAACCTTGACGACGACATCGTCAAGCCGTCGCGCGACGACGACTAGAGCGAAATCGGTTTGGACGCGCTCGCGTCCAAACCCAGATCTTCGCTCCAGGATAATGCAGCGAGCCTGATTCACGGCATCGGAGGAAGCGCGCAGCGCTTTCTCCTCAACCGATCAGGCTCGATGACCAAGGTTCGGAAAAATAAGCGGAAAAAAAGTTGTCAGACCGGCTTGATCTCTCAAAAGCCCTGACATAGTTTCCGCCCCTCGCTGGAGCCCATCAGGTCTCCGGCGAGGCCGACCGAAAGGTTCGGGGCTTTAGCTCAGCTGGTAGAGCGCTTGCATGGCATGCAAGAGGTCAGCGGTTCGACTCCGCTAAGCTCCACCATCGAAGGCCCTGCGGAAAGCCCGCGGGGCCTTCGTCCTATCTGCACCGGTTCGCCGGTACGGCACATACCCAAGCCGCAAGGCACGGGGCTTTAGCTCAGCTGGTAGAGCGCTTGCATGGCATGCAAGAGGTCAGCGGTTCGACTCCGCTAAGCTCCACCATCAAAGGCCCCGCGTGACCCGCGGGGCCTTTGTCCTGTCGGGACCCGCTCAGGCTCACTCAGTCCTCCTCCATGGCCTCGAACATGGCGTCCGCCTTGCCGGCGGACCCGAACGGGCGCCGGGCTGCCAATTTCCTCGGGCAAGGCGTATGGAAACCGCCATATCACCCATTCAGAGGCTTTATTCGCCCGTGAGCTCTCCCCAATCCCCCGCCCCTCTGGCCGCCGCCTCCGCCGAGGACAAGACCAGGACCCGCGCCATCGTCCCCGTGTCGATGAGGGGCTATGACGCCGACTTCCAGGCCTTCGCCGACGCCCTGGGCGCTTCCTTCGCCCGCTACGGGTTCGCCGTGATCGCCGACCACGGCCTGGACCAGGCGACGATCGACGCCGCCATCGCCGACGCCAAGGCCTTCTTCGCCTTGCCGGAAGAGGTGAAGCGCCAATACCATCAGCCCGGCACCGGCGGCGCGCGCGGCCTGACCCCCTTCGGCGTCGAAGCGGCCAAGGGCGCGGCGGCCGTGGACCTGAAGGAATTCTGGCACGTCGGCCGTGAACTCCCGGCGGGCCATCCCTATCGCAAATACATGCGCGACAACGTCTGGCCGACCGAGATCGAGGGCTTTCAGCCGCACCTCTATGGGATGTTCGAGGCCCTGGATCAGCTGGGCCGCAAGATCCTCAAGGCCATCGCCCGCTACATGAAGCTGGGCGACGACTATTTCGAGGACAAGGTCGAGTTGGGCAACAGCGTGCTGCGGATGCTGCATTATCCGCCCGTCCCCGCCGACGCGCCGGGCGTGCGCGCCGGCGCCCATGAGGACATCAACGTCATCACCCTGCTGCTGGGCGCCGAGGAAGCCGGGCTACAGCTCAAGGACGCCGACGGCGAATGGCTGGACATCGCCCCGCCGCCGGGCGCCCTGGTGGTCAACATCGGCGATATGCTGCAGCGGCTGGTCAACCACGTCCTGCCGTCGACGACGCACCGGGTAGTCAACCCGGCCCCCGAGCGTCGCGGCTTCGCCCGCTATTCGACGCCCTTCTTCCTGCACTTCAACCCGGACTTCCCGATCGAGACCCTGCCGTCGACGATCACCCCGGAAAACCCGGATCGCTACGCCGGCAAGACCATCCTGGCCGAGGACTTCCTGATGGAGCGCCTCAAGGAGATTCGCCTGATCTGACGGATCGGCGTCATCGCCAGAACGAAGAAAGGGCCGGCGTTTCCGCCGGCCCTTTTTGCTGGTCCGCAAGGGCCCCGTCAGCGCGCGATGCGCAGCCGGGTGATGTCGCGGCCGATGGCCTTGAAGGCCTCCTTCAGATCCCCGCCGCTGTTGGCCAGGAAGTTGTGCGCCGGGCTGCTGGCGCAGGCGGCCAGGACCTCCCTGGCGGTATCGATGCCCGGACCGCCTTCCGAAGCGTCGATGTTGAAACCGACCGCATAGACTACGACGCTCTGCGCGCGCATGGCCTGGCACATGGCCACCGACTGGCTGAACGGGTCGCCGTTCGACGCCGTCAGATTGATGCGGGCGTTCGTCCCGCTGCTGCCCGAGCCGGCGTCGCTGGCGATGACGCCGTCGCGGAACGGCGTGTTGAACTCGCCGTCGGTCATCAGGATCGCGACCTTGAGGGTCCTTGACGGGTTATAGGCGGCGGGCTGGCTGTCGGCGGGCCACAGCGCGCCGAAATTCGGCGACACCATGTACCAACCCCAGGCGATGCCGATCTGGCCGGCGGTCGAACCCTTGGCCTCATACCCCGCGACGGCGGCCTTCAGGGCGGCGCGATCGCTGGACAGGGGGGTGAGGGTCGCAGTCGGACAGGCGTTGCCGCTGTCGGGATAACTGCGGCCCACGCGCGCGGCGCTGGTCGGGGCGGCGTCGGTATAGGCCTGGGCCCCGACGCGCTCGCTGACGCAGGTGCTGGCGGCGTGCACTGCCACCATGCCGCTGACGGTGGGGAAGACCCGCCACAGATGGCCGTCGGCGCCGTTGAACACCTTGCCGCCGCTTGTCCAGGCGTTGCCGCCCTTGGCCGCGTCGATCAGGCCCAGGCTGCGCGAGGCGTCGAGCACCAGCTGGCCCGCGGTCGAGTTCTTGGTCACGCGGAAGCCCGCGCCGTTATAGTTTGTGGAGCCGTTCAACTGGCTGAGGCCGCCGATGTCGGCCAGGCGCACATAGTCGTTCTCGACCAGTCCATGGCCGGCGACGTTCAGGACGACGCCGCAGTCTGTCCTTACGCACTTCGCCACATAGGCCGAGCCCCAGAAGTTCGACAGGCCCGAGGTGTTCAGATAGCTGGACGACGCGGCGCCCGTGCTGGTCAGAGGGTACAGCCGGAACTGATCAGCGCTGGTGCGCTGGACCTGATAGGGCACGCCGTTGAGCGGGCTCATGCCGTTGACGCTCCACATCACGACCCTGTCGCCGTTGACGAAGCCATGGCCGGTGGCCGAGACGGTCGCCGTGCTGGCCTTGGATATGCCCGACACCGTGCGGATCGTGCCGGTGACCCAGCTGGCTCCGGTGATCGACTTCGACGCGCCGTTCAGCGTCCCCCGGATCTGGTCCGCATAGGTGTCCACGTTCACGCCCACCGCATAGGGGGCCAAGGCGATCTTGGAATAGAAGGGCGTCTGCTGGTCCTGCACCACGATGTCGATCAGCTCGCTGGCGGCGGCCTTCAGGTCGGTCAGGGGCTGCCCCGCCATCGAGCCGGTGATGTCCAGCGCCAGCGCCACCTCGACGTCGCGCGAGGCCCTCAGGACCTCGGAATGGGTTCCGACCGGCAGATAGTCGTCCAGCAGCTTGCCGTAGGGCGGCAGGACGATGTTGGCGACCAGCACCTTCACGTTCACGCGGGCGTCGGCGACAATATTGTTACCCTGCAGGACAAAGCTGGCCGTATCGGCGGAGCCGGGCTTGAAATAGGCCGGCATATTGGCCTTCAGCGCCGCCAGGCCCACTCGGTTGATTTCAGCGCTGTCGGTGAATCTTGAACGGGCGGCGGCCAGGGCGGCGGCGTCCAGCGCATCCTGCAAGGTGGCCTTGACCTTGGACGCCTGGTGGATGTCCACTGCGCCCAGGGTGATCATCAACAAGCCCGGCAGGGCGAGGGCGAACATCATCGCCACATTGCCGCGCGTGGCCGCCGCGAAACGCACCGCAAAGGCCTGTGCCCTGCGCGTCAGCCGGTTCAATCCGTTCGTCAGCCCGTTCGTCACCGTCTCGGCCCCTGAATTCCGCAGCGGACGCAGGTCCACATTCCAGCCCAGGGTGACGCGGTTCGGTTAAGGCTTGGCCCTATGCTGAAGGTTAACGCCGCGTTTCAGCGGTCGACGCAGCGGTCCAGTCCGGCCTCGCGCACCGTGCCCATGGCGGCCTGGATGCGGCTGGCGCGACGGCGCACATAGGGGCCGGGCGAGGCCGCCTTGTAGCGACGCGGACTGGGCAGGATCGCGGCCAGGCGGGCGGCCTCGCGCGCCGTCAGATCCTCGGCGCTCTTGTCGAACCAGTGGCGCGAGGCGGCCTCGGCGCCATAGACGCCCGGCGCCCATTCGGCGACGTTCAGATACATCTCCATGATCCGGCGCTTGCCCCAGACCAACTCGATCAGGCCAGTGTAGCCGGTCTCCAGACCCTTGCGGACCCAGTCGCGGCTGGGCCAGAGGAAGACGTTCTTGGCGGTCTGCTGGCTGATGGTCGAGGCGCCGCGTCGCTTGTCCGAGCCGCGCTGCTCGGCGCGTTCATTGGCCTCCATCGCCTTCTGGATAGCCTCGACGTCAAAGCCGTGGTGCTGACAGAAGCGAGCGTCCTCGGCGGCGATCACCGCCTCGACCAGACGCGGCGAGATGTGGTCCAGCGAGCGCCAGCGATAGTCCATGCCGTGACCCGCGACCGCCTGCTGGACCATCAGGATGGTGAACAGCGGCGGCACGAAGCGATGCAGCACCACCCCGCCGATCGGGATCAGGGCCAGGATCAGCAGCAGGGTCAGCAGCGGGCGCCGCCTACGAGTCTTCGCACGGGTCATGCCGCTATCCTGCCGGGCTCAAGCGTCAGCGCAAGCGCGATCTCAGAGCGAGACCACGCCCGCCTGGCCGTCCTCGTCGGCCCAAGCGACGCGCGCGGCGCCCGAACTCATGGCCAGAGCGACGATGGGCGCGCCCTTGTCCTTCTTGATGAAGTCCAGCCCCTGCCCCGCCGGATCGGCCCACCAGACGCGGCCGTCCTCCAGCCCCGCGGCCAGACGGCCGTGCGCGGGCGCGGCGGCGACCTGGGCGATCAGGGTGGTCTCGTCGAAGCCGATCTCGGTCGCCTCGCGGCCCATCGGGCCGTTGGCGCCGATGAAGGGCCACAGCACCACGCCCTGCGCACCCGAGGTGGCCAGCAGTTGGCCCTTGGCCAGGAAGGCGAAGCTCTTGATCTTGGACGGATAGCCGCCCATCCGCATGTTCTTCTGGTCCTTCATGCGCCAGCCGTGCAGTTGGTTGTCCTGCATGGCGGTGACGACGAAGGCGCCGTCGGGCGAGAAGCCGACCGCCAGGTGCGAGCCCGCCCAGGGCATCTTGACCGGCTGCTGCTGCTCGATGCGCGCATACCACAACCAGGCCCCGCCATAGGTCGAGGTCGCAATGCGGCGGCCCTTGGGGTCGAAGGCCACGCCCGAGACGGTGCGCTCGTGCTGGAAGTCGCGACGGAAGACGGCGTCCTTGCTGTCGATCACCGACAGGGTGCGGCCCGCCGAAAAGGCGATCAGGCCGCTCTCGGCCGAGGCGGCGATGGAGTCGATCCACTGGCCCTTGGCGGTGGCCAGCAGGACGGCCTCGCCCTCGCGGCTCCACACCACCTTGCCGTCGTCGCCGCCGGTGACGATGCCCTCGCCCGAGGGGTGGACGGCGGCGCACAGGACGGCCCCGTCATGGACCTCGCTGCGGGCGCCGTTCTCGAAGCGCACCGAGCCGTCGCCCAGGGCGAAGATCGCGCCCGTCTTGTCGAACAGGGCGGCGGTGACCTGGGCGTCGAAGGAGAAGGTGGTCATGGGCGGCTCGCAGCGAAGAAACGGTCGGCACGCCTCATAACGCCCCCGCCCGGCGCTGTCGCCCGTGAAGGCGCAGGCCTATAGAACGCCCATGACCCTGCTGCTCATTCCCGGCTTCATGGCCGACGCGACCCTGTGGGACGCCATGACCGACGACCTGGTCCCGTTCGGACCGCTGGTCGCGACCGACCTGAGCCGGGGCGAGGATATTGAAAGCATGGCCGCCGCCATCCTGACCGACGCGCCCGATCGCTTCGTCGCCGTCGGCTTTTCGATGGGCGGCTATGTGGCGCGCGAGCTGGCGCGGATCGCGCCCGAGCGGGTCACGGCCCTGATCCTGATCGCCACCTCGGCGCGCGGCGACACCGAGGAACTGATCCGCCTGCGCCGCTCAGCCCTGAAGGCCGCGCCCAAGGCGTTCAAGGGCCTGAGCCGCCCGGCCATCGTCTCGTCGCTGCATCCCGATCTGGCCGGGGACGAGGCGATGATCACGCGGGTGCGCGACATGGGGCTGCGGCTGGGCGGCGAGGTCTTCCACCGCCAGTCGGCCATGGCGCGGGCCGGCGACCTGGACCGGCTGGACGCGATCACCCAGCCGACCCTGATCGTGGCGGCGGACGCCGACCGCCTGCGTGGCGCGGACGAGGCCGAAGAACTGCGTCGGGGGATCGCCGGCTCGACGCTGGAGACGGTCGCGCACAGCGGCCACATGATCCCGCTGGAGCAGCCGCAGGCCCTGGCCAAGGTGATGACGGACTGGCTGAAAACCCTCTCCTGATGGGAGAGGGCTTGAGGCTCGGAGAGCCGAAGGCGATCCGCCAGCCGAAAGGGTGAGGGTTCGCGGTCGAAGTCGGCCGAGGGCCGTGGCGCGACGGCTGACGCCGACTGACACCTCAGCCCCTCACCCTTTCGCGCAAGAACGATCGCTACGCTCTCGTGCGCTCAAGCCCTCTCCCGCCGGGAGAGGGTCTTACCTATGCGTCTCGACCCAGCGCTGGGTCATCAGGTCGGGCGTGGCGTAGGCTTCCTGCAACTCCACGCTCCAGTAGTTGAGCATATCCAGCGGGATGACCGCGCCCGAGATGGCGCAGACCACATGGTCGCCGCCCTTGATGATCTCGAACTCGGGCGTGCCGTAGATCAGCTTGGCCTCGACCCGGGCTCTGGGCGGCGGGTTCATGCCGCGCAGGCCTCGAACCCGGCCTTCAGTTCGGCCTCGTTCAGGTCGCGGCCGATGAAGACGGCGCGGCTCCAGCGGCGTTCCTTGTCGCCCCAGGGCTTCTGCAGGTCGCCTTCCAGGATCATGTGCACGGCCTGGAAGACCAGGCGGCGATCCTCGCCGTCCACGTCGATGATGCCCTTGGCGCGCAGGATGTTCTGACCCTGCTCGCCCAGCAGCTTGTCCAGCCAGGCGGTGAACTTCGCCCCGTTCAACGGACGGTCCAGCGTCAGGGAGATGCCCTTGATGTCGTCGTTGTGGGCGTGACCGCGCGGGCCATGCTCGTGATGATCGTGGTCGTGATCGTGGCCGCAGTGCTCATCGTGAACATGGTCGTGATCGTGGTCATGATGGTCGTGGCCGCAGTGTTCGTCGTGGACGTGGCCTTCGGCGCCATGGGGCGGGTTCACGAAGTCGGGGCGGACCTCGACGATGCGCTCCAGATCAAAGCCGTGCAGGCCCAGGATCTGATCCAGCGGCACATTGGCGCGCTCGGCGCGGATGATCGGGGCCAGCGGGTTCAGGGCGCGCAAGCGGCTCTCGACGGCGGCCAGTTCGTCCTCGGAGGCCAGATCGACCTTGTTCAGAATGATGCGGTCGGCGAAGGCCACCTGCTCGCGGGCTTCCTTGCTGTCGTCCAGACGCGCCATGACGTGCTTGGCGTCGACCAGGGCGGTCACGCTGTCCAGCTGGGTCTTGGCCTTGACCTCTTCGTCGACGAAGAAGGTCTGGGCCACCGGGCCGGGGTCGGCCAGGCCCGTGGTCTCGACGATGATGGCGTCGAAGGCGGGCTTGCCGGGGCGCTGGCGCTTCATCAGGCCCGAGACGACGCGGATCAGGTCGCCGCGCACCGTGCAGCAGACGCAGCCGTTGTTCATCTCGAACACGTCCTCGTCGGCGCCGACCACCAGGTCGTTGTCGATGCCGATCTCGCCGAACTCGTTGACGATGACGGCATAACGCTTGCCGTGGTCCTCGGTGAGGATGCGGTTCAGCAGGGTGGTCTTGCCGGCGCCGAGGTAGCCGGTGAGGACGGTGACGGGAGTCTTCTGGGTCATGGGCGGCTAGATGGCGGCTGAAAGGCTGGAAGGGAAGAGGCGCCGGGCGCTTAACAGGTCGGACAATCCGGCAGGGCGCCGCTTTCCAGCTGGAAGGTGGTGTGGCTGATGTCGAAGCGGCTGCGGGCCACCCCTTGCGCCTCGGCCAGCAGGGCGTCGGCGTCGGCCCGGTCATGCACCAGGTGCGCCGTCAGGGCCGTGTCCGTGGTCGACAGACCCCAGATGTGCAGGTCGTGGACGGCGCTGACGCCCGGCAGGGCCAGGAAGGCGGCGCGGACCTGATCCACCTCGACCCCGTTCGGGGCGGCGTCCAGCGCCAGATTGACGGAGTCCTTCAGCAGCCCCCAGGTCCCCAGCATGATGACGACGACGATGGCCAGGCTGACCAGGGCGTCGATCACGGCCCAGCCGGTCAGCAGGATGACGGCGCCGGCGATGACCACGCCCAGCGACACCGCCGCGTCGGCCATCATGTGCAGATAGGCCCCGCGCACGTTCAGGTCCTTGTGCTGGTCCTTCATGAACAACAGGGCCGTGCCCAGGTTGATGAAGAAGCCGATGCCCGCCACCACCATGATGACGCCGGACGCCACCGGCGCAGGCTCGGCCAGACGGCGCACGGCCTCGAAGGCGATGGCTCCGCAGGCGAAGATCAGCAGCAGCGCATTGCCCAGCGCCGCCAGGACCGTCGCCTTGCCGTAGCCGTAGGTGCGCTTGGGACCCGCCGCGCGCCGCGCCAGCCATGCGGCCCCGCCGGCCATGGCCAGACCCAGGACATCGGACAGGTTATGGCCCGCGTCGGCCATCAGCGCCGTCGATCCGGCCCAGATCCCGGCCCCGAACTCGCAGGCCACAAAGGCCAGGTTGAGGATCAAGCCGACGGCGTAGCGCCAGTCGCCCGTGTCCACCGGCCCATGGTGATGGCCGCCGATCCCGTGGGAGTGGGAGTGGGAGTGGGAGTGGTCGTGACCCGAATGGTCGTGACCCGAATGGTCGTGACCCGAATGGTCGTGACCCGAATGGTCGTGACCCGCGTGCGAGTGGCCGTCATGGTCGTGTGCGTGATCGTGAGCCATGCAACCCCTCTAGGCCCGCCCGTCGCCCCGCGTCAACGACATCGAAGATAAGTCATTGAATGTAAATATATAACCTATCACACACCTAGTGCTGATGGGTCATCACCAAGAAGCCGATCAGGATCAGGGCGACGCCCAGGATGGCGCCCTCATAGCGCGCCCAGCGCTCCAGTCGCAGGATGGAGTAGCCGGCGCTGGCCAAGGCCGCCAGCAGGGTCATGCCCAGGACGGTCCCCGCCGCGAAGCTGAGGGTCAGCAGGGCCAGGGCCATGACACCCTCGGTCGCCGACGACAGATAGATGGGCAGCAGCACCTCGCCCGGCGTCACCGCCATCATCAGCACCAGGCCCCAGAAGGCGGCGCGGTCCGACACGGCGGGCTCGGGAACCTCCGCCTCCGGTCCCGTCGCCGTGATCGGCTTCTGCAAGGAGGCTCGCGCCAGATAGAAGGCGCCGAAGATAAAGAGCAGGGCCGCCGACAGGTGCGGCAGTAGCCCCCCGATCCAGGCGTTCAGCGCCAGCCCCGCCGCCACGATCAGCGACCCCACGAGGGCGGTCGAAGCGATGTGGGCCAGACCCGCCGTCACAGCCACCGTCATGACCCGCGCCAGGCTCCACCGCTGCGCCCGGCCCACCAGGACGAAGGGCAGCCAGTGGGTCGGCAGGGCGGCGTGCAGGAAGGCCGCGACAAATCCCCCGCCCAGAAGGGAGAGCAGAACCGGTTGCTGGAGATCGGGCGGCGACATTCCGGCCGCTATATCGTGTTACTTTGTAACAGTCGACCCTTTTTCGCCGACTAACGATAGAGACTGGCCCGGTCCAGGGGCAGGCCCGAGGGGCCGGGACGGCGCTTCTGGGCCACGGTCTGATAGACCAGCACCGAGCCGCGCTCGAACCCCTTGGCGAACAGGGCGAAATAGATGAGCCACAGCCGCGCGCGGGCCTCTCCGGCCAGGCGATAGGCGTCCTCGCGCCGCTCATAGAGGCGCCGGGTCCATTCGCGCAGGGTCAGTTCGAAATGCTCGCGCATATCCTCGACGTCCAGCGTCTCGAAGCCCAGCCGACCGAGGTTGCCCACCGTCATGCCGATGGTGTCCAGTTCACCGCCCGGGAAGATGAAGCGGGTGATGACCCGGGTCGTGGGCGTGGGCCGCAGTTCGCCCTTGCCGCCGCGACGGACCGAAGCCTGATGGAAATAGAGGCCGCCGGGCTTCAGCAGGCGGCGCATCTGCTGGAAATGCCGCTCGTGGTTGGCGAAGCCGGCGTGTTCGAACATCTCGACCTGGGCGATGGCGTCATAGGCGGCGTCGCCCCCGACCTCGCGATAGTCCATCAGCTCCAGCGTCACCTTATCCGTCAGGCCCAGCCGCTCGACCTTGGCGCGGGCGTAGTCGAGCTGGGCCTGGCTGAGGGTCACGCCGTGAACATGGACGCCGTAGTTGCCGGCGGCCCAGCAGGCCAGACCGCCCCAGCCGCAGCCGACGTCCAGCAGGCGCTGGCCGGGCTGCAGCCGCAGCTTGCGGCAGATGCGGTCCAGCTTTTCCTGCTGCGCCGTTTCCAGCGTCGCCTCATGCGCCGTGAAATAGGCGCTGGAATAGACCATCTCGGGATCGAGGAAGAGGCCGTAGAAGTCGTTGCCGACATCATAGTGGAACTGGATGAAGTCCTGGTCGCGCCGGCCGCTGCGATCCCGGCCCACGCCGTCGTCGCCTGTCGCGTCCCAGGCCGGAAGGGCTTCGGCCCCGCCCTCGCCCCGCCCCAGGAGGAAGGGCAGGGCCTCGCGCGCGATCAGCCAGCGGTCCAGCGAGCGCGTCAGATGCACCGCCCGTCCGTGATCCCAGCGGTCGGCGGCCTCGAGCGGACTGCCCCCTTCGACCTTGAGGTCGCCCGAGCCGAACAGCTCGAACAAGGTCATCAGCGTCGGCTTCAGGATGAGCCGCCGCACCGCGCCGGGCCGGGCGATCACGATCTGGATATCGTCTCGCGCGCCAGCCCCCAGCGGCAGGACCTCTCCGGTCCAGAGGCGCACCGACAGGTCGGCCTTGAGATGATCGGCGATATGGCCGACGATGCGACGCGCGGCGACGATGCGACGGTCAGCGGTCTTGTCCACGATGAAGCCCCCTCCTCGAACAATGTTCGCCAATTACACGTGCCGCGGCGCGGAGCTAGCCTGACCGAGGAATTCGGCGGTCGCTCGGGCTTTTCACCCCCGGCACGTTGACTCTGGCGCGCCCTTCCGTATATGTCGCCGCTCTTCGCCCGCAGGGTTTCCTGACGGGCGCATTCTTTTTTGCGTTCACGCTGAGGCTTCCAAATGTACGCGGTGATCAAGACCGGCGGAAAGCAGTACCGGGTTCAACCGGGCGATGTGATTGTTGTCGAGAAACTCGACGGCGACGCTGGCGCTGCCGTCAACTTCGGTGAAGTCCTCATGCTGGGCGGCGACAAGGGCGTTACGGTCGGCGCTCCGCTGATCGACGGCGCCGCTGTCGCAGCCACGCTGATCGAGACCCGCAAGGGCGAGAAGATCAAGATCTTCAAGAAGATCCGTCGTCAGGGCTACCGCCGCACCAACGGCCACCGCCAGATGGAATCGGTCCTGCGCATCACCGGCATCGAAGGCGCCGGCGAGAAGGCCAAGTGGGACGGCAAGGTCGAGCTGATCACCAAGGCCGAGATCAACGCTCGCGCCCGTGGCCTCGCCCCGCGCGTCGAAGCTGTCGAAGCCGCTCCGGCCAAGAAGGCTCCCGCCAAGAAAGCCGCCAAGGCTGAAGGCGCCGAAGCCTAAGAGTTTCCACCGGCGCTGGATCAGCGCCAGACCAGATCGTCAGGGTGCGCTCAAGTAGGCCGAATGGCCGGTAGCGCCCCAAGAAGAGGAGCAGCAAGATGGCTCACAAGAAATCCGGTGGTTCGTCGCGTAACGGTCGCGACTCCGAGTCGAAGCGCCTTGGCGTGAAGAAGTACGGCGGCGAGAAGGTTCTGGCCGGCAACATCCTCGTGCGTCAGCGCGGCACCACCTTCCACCCGGGCGACAACGTCGGCCTGGGCCGCGACCACACCCTGTTCGCCACGGTGAACGGCTCGGTGAAATTCACCACCAAACGTGGCGGTCGTTGTTACGTGTCGATTCTCGCGGCCAACGACGACGCTCAGGCTATGGCCGCCGAGTAACGCGAACTGGACCAAAATCCGGGATCGCGTTGCTCAAGAAGCCGCGATCCGGACCAGGGAAATTTTCCGCGGGGAGTCTGGATCACCAGGCTCCCCGTTTGCGTTTCCCCGCCTCGCTGACCGCCCGAGCCCTGATGAACAAGGACGGCGGTCGCACCAAAGGGGCGTGACCCATGTGCGTGATTGAAACTTCTCCCGTCGTCGAAACCCGGCGCCTCATCCTGCGTGCGCCGGGCGCCCAGGACGTCAGCCGCATCGCGGCCCTGGCCAACGACCGCGACATCGCGCGCATGACCAAGCGGATGCCTCACCCCTTCCAGGTGGAGGACGCTGAGGACTTCGTCCTGCACGTCGCCGCCCAGGACCCGAAGCGCGCCAACACCTTCGTCATCGAACACGAGGACCTGGGGCCGGTCGGGGTCATCGGCCTGTTCGAGGGCGAGGACAGCGTGCCCGAGGCCGGCTACTGGATCGGCCGCGACTTTTGGGGCCGAGGCTTCGCCACCGAGGCCCTGGAGGGCGCCCTGGTCTGGGCCTCAAGGCGGTGGAAGCGTCGCGCCCTGGTCGCCGGTCATTTCGCGGACAACCCCGCCTCGGGCCGCGTGCTGGAAAAGGCCGGCTTCCTCTATACGGGCGAGACCCGCCCCGCCTTCAGCCAGGCCCGCGGCGAGATCGCCGATACGCGGATGATGGTCTGGCTGGCCTGATAGGACGCGGAATTTCCGGGGCTTTTGGTCAGCTGAGCAGATTTTTCCGAAATCGGAAAAAAGCCTGTTGACCGCCTCCGGGGTCCCCCCTATTAGTCCGGCCCTCGGCGGGGCGACCCACCGGGCCCAGATGGCGGAATTGGTAGACGCGCTGGCTTCAGGTGCCAGTGACTTAACGGTCGTGGAGGTTCGAGTCCTCTTCTGGGCACCATATTCTCAAACGGCGTCGCATCCCAACGGATGCGGCGCCGTTTGTCATTTCAGCCCCCTGCTTCATCATTCATAACGGCGAAGGTTGGCGCTGCGTCCTAGCGATAGCGCGCGGTTCGTCTATGTTGTCGCCCTGATCGACCACCCGAGTTTCTGCGCATGACCGTTTACCTGCACGAAGGCGACCTGCCCGACGGCCTCGATCTCGGCCCCGAGGTCGCGATCGATTCCGAGACCATGGGCCTGCGTTTCCGGCGCGACCCCCTGTGCGTGGTGCAGCTGTCCTCGGGGAACGGCGACGCCCATGTCGTGCGGCTGAACCGCCCCGACTACGACTGCCCCAACCTGAAGCGGCTGCTGGCCGATCCTGCCGTGCTCAAGATCTTCCACTTCGGCCGCTTCGACATCGGTATGTTCGACCTGCACCTGGGCGTCGAAACCCGCCCGGTCTATTGCACCAAGATCGCCTCCAAGCTGGCCCGCACCTACACCGACCGTCACGGCCTGAAGGACGTGGCCAAGGAACTGGCCGGGATCGATATGTCCAAGGCCCAACAAAGCTCGGACTGGGGCTCGCCGGTCCTGTCGCAGGCCCAACTGGACTACGCCGCCTCGGACGTTCTGTATCTGCACGCCATCAAGGCCAGGCTGGACGATATGCTTGAGCGCGAAGGCCGCGCCGAGCTGGCCCGCGTCTGCTTCGACTTCCTGCCCACCCGTTCGCGTCTCGACCTGGCCGGTTGGGACGAGATCGACATTTTCGCGCACGCCTGAGGAACAGCATGAGCGACCTCGACGCCCAGGAAGCGCGCAAACGCGCCGACGAGGCCCGGGTCGCCCAGGCGGGCGAGCGCTGGCGCGCGCGCTCCAAGCGGGTGAAGCTGTATCGTCGCGTCCTGCCCATCGTCATCCTGATGCTGGCCGGCGGTGCCCTGACCTGGACCGTGTTCCGCACCGTCATGTCGGGGGTCGAGCGCAAGGCCAGCGAGACGCGCGAGATCCGCCTGGACAACCCCATGTTCCACGGCCAGGACGCCCAGGGGCGCTCGTTCGTCATCGGGGCCAAGGGCGCGATCCGCGATCCGGCCACCGGTCATTTCCGCCTGGTCGGGCCCCTGCTCCGCCTGAACCTGGGCGGCCGCAAGGTCACCGAACTGACGGCCGACGGCGGCACCTATATCGAGGCGAGCCGCAAGGTGGTGATCGGGCCGAACGTGAAGATTTCGGACGGGGGCTCCGGCTTCGTCCTGACCACGCCGGAAGCCGTGGTCGACACCAATACGGGCGTAGTGACGGGCGACAAGGGCGTCCAGGGGCGCGGTCCCCTTGG
Organism: Brevundimonas sp.; assembly: GCF_050729455.1. Taxonomy (GTDB): domain Bacteria; phylum Pseudomonadota; class Alphaproteobacteria; order Caulobacterales; family Caulobacteraceae; genus Brevundimonas. Next base: position 8,055 of record NZ_JBOHLI010000028.1, on the reverse strand, counting down.
AACCATCGATGCTTCGTCCTATGCGATCTATGATCAGGGCCAACGGGTCGTCTTCAGCGGCCAGGGCGAAAACAAGATGCGGGGCACCATCAACCCCGCGGGATCCGGCAGGTGACCATGTCCAAGTCGAACACCATGATCGCAGGCGCCGCCCTGCTGCTGGCCCTGACGGTCCCGGCGTCATCCGGCGCGCAAAGCCGCGCCGACGCTTCGAAGCAGCCGGTCCAGTACGGGGCCGACGGCGGCGAATACACGCCCAACGGCTTCGCCCTGCGCGGCCGGGCCGAACTGACCCAGGGCGGCAACCGCCTGCGCGCCGACGCCATCACCGGGGTCACGACCAACGGCGACCTGAGCCGGGTCGAGGCGACGGGCAACGTCTATTTCGTCACCCCGGACCAGAGCATGCGCGGCGACCGCGCCGTCTATACCCTGGGCAATGCCGAGGTGGTGGTGACGGGCGACGTCATCCTGACCCAGGGCAAGAACGTCCTGACCGGCCACCGTCTCGTCTATAACGTCCGCACCGAGACCGCCCGCATGGAAGGCGGCTCCGGCCGCGTCCAGGGCGTCTTCTACCCGCAAGGGAACTGACCCCGCTTGGCGCGCAAGGAACTCTCAGCCCTCAACCTCGACCAAATGGCCGCCGACGACGCGCCTGAGGTCGAGACCGCGCGCCACACCGGCCTGCGCGTCGAGCACATCGCCCGCAGCTTCGGCCAGCGTCAGGTGGTCAAGGACGTGTCCCTGACCGTCCAGCGCGGCGAGGTCTGCGGCCTGCTGGGGCCCAACGGCGCGGGCAAGACCACCTGCTTCTACATGATCACCGGCCTGATCCCGGCCGACAGCGGCGCGATCTGGCTGGACGGGGAAGAAATCACCCAGCAGCCCATGTACCAGCGCGCCCGCATGGGTCTGGGCTATCTGGCGCAGGAAGCCTCGATCTTCCGCGGCATGACGGTCGAACAAAACATCAAGGCCGTGGTCGAACTGCACGAGAAGACCGCGGCCGGCGTGCGCGACGAAACCAGCCGCCTGCTGGAAGAGCTGCGCATCGACCATCTGCGCCACGCCCCGGCCACCGGCCTGTCGGGCGGCGAGCGTCGCCGCGTCGAGATCGCCCGGGCCCTGGCCGCCCGCCCCAGCTTCATGCTGCTGGACGAACCCTTCGCCGGCATCGACCCCCTGGCCATCGCCGACATCCGCCATGTGATCCGCTACCTGTCCAGCCAGGGCATCGGCGTGCTGATCACCGACCATAACGTCCGCGAGACCCTGGACATCATCGACCGCGTCTCGATCATTTCGGCCGGTTCGGTGCTGTTCGAGGGCACGGCGGACGAGGCCGTTCGCGACCCCGAGGTGCGCCGCGTCTATCTGGGCGAAATGTACGCCTGACGCGCGTAATCCTCTGGCGAACGCGCCGTTCGCCAGACGTTAAACTCTATGCCCCACGATCCCAGCAAGAACCGGGCCAAACGCCCGTGGGAGGGATTGAAGCGCCGTGATCGGTCAGAGGCTGGAGGTCAGACAAGGGCAGGGGCTGGTCATCACGCCCCAGCTGCAGCAGGCGATCAAGCTGCTGCAACTGTCGAATCTCGAGCTGGAAGCCTTCGTCGAGGGCGAACTGGAACGGAACCCCCTGCTGCAACGCGACGAGGGCGAGCCGGGCGGCGAAGCCCCGGAATCGTCTGACGCACCCGCCTCTGGCGACGCCAACGAACTGCAATTCACCGAGCCGTCCGGCGACGCCGAACGCGCCATGGATGCCCGATCGGACGACCTCTACGACGACGCCCCGCCCGGCGAACGCGACGCCGACCGCAAGCGCGACGCGGGCGAAGCCAGCGAGCAGCCCGGCCTGTCCGACTGGTCCCGCGCCGGCGGCGGCGGGATCGACGGCGAGGGCATGGAACGCCCTGACACGCGCGATCTGACGCTGTGGGAGCATCTGCAGGCCCAGGCCTCCTCGGCCGGGTTCAGCCCCGCCGAGCACGCCATCGCCCTGACCCTGATCGACGCCACCGACGAGGGCGGCTATCTGCGCGGCGAGCTTCAAGAGATCGCCGACCGGCTGGGCGTCGATCTGGAACGGATCGAGGCGGTCCTGGCCGCCTGCCACGGCTTCGAGCCGACCGGCGTCATGGCCCGTTCGGCGCCCGAGTGTCTGAAGCTGCAGCTGATCGAGCGCAACCGCTTCGATCCGGCGATGGAAGCGCTTCTGGACAATCTCGAGCTGCTGGCGCGGCGCGACCTGCCCGCCCTGCGCAAGGTCTGCGGCGTCGACGCCGAGGACCTGACCGACATGATCGCCGAGCTGAAGGGGCTGACGCCCCGGCCCGGCGCCGGCTTCGGCGGCGAGCCGGCCCAGACAGTCGTGCCCGACGTCCACGTCCGTCCCGATCCGGCCGGCGGCTGGCGGGTCGAACTGAACAGCGACACCCTGCCCCGCCTCTTGATGGACAAGCGCTATCACGGCGTGGTCGCGGCGGGCGCGCGCTCCGAAACCGAAAAGGCCTACGTCGCCGAATGCGCCGCCCAGGCCAGCTGGCTGGTCAAGTCGCTGGACCAGCGCGCCAAGACCATCCTCAAGGTCGCCTCGGAGATCGTGCGTCAGCAGGACGCCTTCCTGGCCTTCGGCGTCGAGTTCCTGCGGCCGCTGAACCTCAAGACCGTCGCCGACGCCATCGGCATGCACGAATCGACGGTCAGCCGCGTCACCTCGAACAAATACGTCGCCACCCCGCGCGGCGTGTTCGAGCTGAAATTCTTCTTCACCGCCGCCATCCAGTCGTCCGACGGCGGCGCGCTTCACTCGGCCGAGGCCGTGCGCCACCGGATCAAGGCCATGATCGACGGCGAAGCCGCCGACGGCGACGTGCTCAGCGACGACCGGATCGTCGAGATCCTCAACGAGACCGGCATCGACATCGCCCGCCGCACCGTCGCCAAATATCGGGAAGCGTTGAGAATTCCGTCGTCCGTCCAGCGCCGCCGTCTGCTGAAGGCCGGCTGATCACGCTGCGGCGAAGCGTCACCACAAATCGGTGATCGGCGTTGACACCAAACGCGACCCGTCGCGTTCTATGCCTATGCAGATCCAAGTCAGCGGCAAGCAAGTGGATGTCGGCGAAGCGCTAAGCTCGCGCATCTCCCAGGAACTCGAAGAGGGAGTCGGCAAGTATTTCGCCCGTGGCGGCGAACACGCCGAGGTCGTGGTGTCCAAGGATCGTCACGGGTTCCGCGTCGATTGCTGGGTCCGCCTGGCCTCGGGCCAGAGCCTGGTGACCGCGGGTTTCGGCGGCGACGCCCAGGGGGCCTTCTCCGACAGTCTGGACAAGCTTGAGAAGCGGGTCCGCCGCTACAAGCGCCGCCTGAAGGATCACCACATCGGTCCCAAGGGCCTGTCGCCCGAGAAGACCGAGGACGCCGCCCGCGAAGTCGCCGCCATGACGGTCTTCCGCAATCCCGACACGGTCGAGGACGACGCCTTCGGCGAGCCGGGACGCCCGGACGAGCCGCCGCCGGTTGGCATGGTCATCGCCGAGACCGAATCCGAGATCCGCACCATCACGGTCGGCCGGGCGGTGCTGGAACTGGATATGACCGGCTATCCGATCGTCATGTTCCGCAACGCCGCCCACGGCGGTCTGGCGGTCGTCTATCGCCGCCCTGACGGCAATGTCGGCTGGATCGACCCCGAACGCACGCTCAAGAACGCTGGAAACGGCGCGGGATCGTAAGGCTTCCACGCGGGGGGCGAAGGCGCTAGAAGACGCCTCGCCCTTCCGCAATGTCGGGTTCGAGCTTCGGGGTCATCATGGACATCGCTGATTTGCTGTCGTCGGGCGGGATCGTCCTGCGCGGCGGCGTGTCATCCAAGCGTCAGGCGCTGCACACTGTGGCCGAGGCCGCGTCGGTGGCCCTGGGCATTGACGAGGACCGGGCTCTGGACGCCCTGCTGGAGCGCGAGGCGCTCGGCTCGACCGGCCTGGGCTCCGGCGTCGCCGTGCCTCATGCCCGAATCAAGGGACTGGAACGCGTCTGCGCCGTCTTCGTGCGGCTGGAGACGCCGGTGGCCTATGAGTCGCTGGACGATCGGCCGGTGGACCTGATGTTCGCCCTGTTCGCGCCGCTGAACGCCGGCGCCGAGCACCTGCGGGCCCTGGCGGCGGTGTCGCGCGCCATGCGCTCGCCCGAACTGCGCGAGCATCTGCGCCAGGCCCGCACCGTCGACGCCATCCGCGCCCTGTTCGTCAAGGACGTCCCGGCCACCGCCGCCTGAAGCGATCCAGCCTGCGCTCAGGCATAGCGAACGCCCATTGGCGTATTAACTATGCGCTCAAGTAGACCGAACGGCCGATAGCGCTCTCAACTTAATGAACCGACACGGGCGCCAGTTCGTGCGCCGCCGCCGCCGCGAAGGCGGTCTCGCGGTCCAGCATGACCGCCAGCCGTTCGCCGTCGGCGCCGTGAACGGCGTAGAGGATCTGGTCGGGGTCGATGTCCAGGCCCGGCCCGACCTCGACATGGGCGTCCGCCATCAGGTCCGAAGCGCGGATGGCGCGCACATAAACGAGGTCCGGCGCGCCCAGGCCGGCGAAATCAGTCTTGTTCATTTCAGGCGTCATAGGACCGCCTCCTTACGCTTGACTAAACGTCCGGCAAGCCGGCCGGTTCGACGGCTGGTTTCAGCCCGCCGTGATGGGAATGCGCCGAACGCTGCGGTCCTGTTCGGGCCGGACCAGATCGACGTGCAGCAGGCCGTGTTCCAGCCGCGCCTCGGCCACCTCCAGCCCGTCGGCCAGGACGAAGCTGCGGACAAAGCCGCGCGCCGCGATGCCGCGATGCAGGAAGGCCTGTTCGCCCTTGCCGGCGTCCTCGCGCTTGCCCGCTATGGTCAGCTGACGGCCTTCCAGGGTGATGGCCAGTTCGTCCGGGGCGAAGCCGGCCACGGCCAGGCTGATGCGCACCGCCGCCTCGCCGCGCTGTTCGACGTTATAGGGGGGATAGCTCTCGGCCGCCGCCTTGGCCGCGCGATCGATCAGGGCGCGGGTATGGTCGAAGCCCAACAGGAAAGGACTGTCGAACAGGATGGTGCGCGTCGTCATGGGCCCTCGCAAACAAGCGACCTTAGCCGTCTACACCCTCCCTGAAGCGGCAAGGGCGCCCGACCGTCCGCCACAGATGGTCATGCGGGGCCGCGCGGTCAACCACGCAGCCAGGCGTTGCAATTGTTCACGTGACATACAGGTCGGAGCCTTCACAGTAGGGACGCGTTCACGCGGCCTGACCGCTCCATCTGCAAAGGACCTTTTATGCGCGCCAAGCTCATCGTCACCAGCGTCAGCCTCGCCGCCCTTCTGGGCGCTTCCGCCTGCACGACGACCGACCCCTACAGCTCGACGCCTCGCCGCAACAACACCGGCACCGGCGCCATCGCCGGCGCTCTGGGCGGCGCCCTTCTGGGCTATCTGACCAACACCTCGAGCGGCGAACAGGGCCGCAAGAACGCCCTCATCGGCGCCGGCATCGGCGCTCTGGCCGGGGCTGGCGTCGGCCAGTACATGGACCGCCAGCAGCGCGCCCTTGAGGCCGAGCTGTCGGGCACCGGCGTCGGCGTGGCGCGTCAGGGCGACAACCTGGTGCTGCGGATGCCGTCGGACGTGACCTTCGCCACCAACCAGTCGAGCCTCGACAGCCGCTTCCTGCCCGTCCTCGACGACGTGGCTCGTGTGCTGAACGAGTACGACCGCTCGATGGTTGACGTCATCGGCCACACCGACGCCTCGGGCGGCGACGCCATCAACCAGCCGCTGTCGGAGCGCCGCGCCTCGTCGGTCGCCGCCTATCTGATGGACCACGGCGTGATCCGCGAGCGCCTCTATGTCGCCGGCATGAGCGCGCGCAATCCGATCGCTGACAACACCACGGTCGAGGGCAAGGCGCAGAACCGCCGCGTCGAGATCCTGATCCGTCCGTTCACGGGCTGATCCGGCGGCCACAGCCGTTGGAACGACAAAGGGCGGCGCTTCGGCGCCGCCCTTTTTGCTTTTCGATCGCCTCTAGCGGGCGCTCTCGGGCCGGCCGATGGAGGTGTAGCGGAAGCCCCGCGCCTTCATGTCCTCGGGGCGATAGACGTTGCGCAGATCGACCATGACGGGCTGTTTCAGCAACAGCTTGATCCGGTCCAGATCTAAAGCGCGGAACTGATCCCATTCGGTCAGGATGACCACAACGTCGGTGCCCTCCACCGCGTCATAGGGACCGTCGCGGAAGACGACGCCGTCCAGAAGCTTGGCCGCCTCCTCCATCCCCTCGGGATCGAAGGCCTGGACCGTCGCCCCCTTGGCGATCAGGGCCGGGGCTACGTCCAGCGACGGCGCGTCGCGCATATCGTCCGTGTTCGGCTTGAAGGTCAGGCCCAGCAGGGCGACCGTCTTGCCCTTCAGATCCGTGCCGCCCAGGGCCGCCGCGACGCGGTCGGCCATGGCCTTCTTGCGCGCGTCGTTCACCTCGACCGTGGTTTCGATCAGACGCAAGGGCGAACCGGCGTCGGTCGCCGTCCGCACCAGGGCCAGGGTGTCCTTGGGGAAGCAGGAGCCGCCGTAGCCCGGCCCGGCGTGGAGGAATTTCGAGCCGATTCGGTTGTCCAGCCCGATGCCTCGCGCCACCTGCTGCACGTCGGCGCCCAGGCTCTCGCACAGGTCGGCCATCTCGTTGATGAAGGTGATCTTCAGCGCCAGGAAGGCGTTGGCGGCGTATTTGGTCAGCTCCGACGTGCGGCGCCCGGTGAACAGGATCGGCGTCTCGTTCAGGTTCAGCGGACGATAAAGTTCGGCCATGACCGGACGGGCGCGCTCGTCCTCGAGGCCGACCACGACGCGGTCCGGGCGCTTGAAATCGCCGATGGCGGCGCCTTCGCGCAGGAACTCGGGGTTGGAGACCACGGCGAAATCGGCGTCCGGACGGCGGGCGCGGACGATGCGCTCGATCTCGTCGCCGGTGCCGACCGGAACCGTCGACTTGGTGACGATGACGGTGAAGCCTTCGATCAGGTCCGCGATCTCTTCGGCGGCGGCATAGACATAGGACAGGTCGGCGTGGCCGTCGCCGCGACGCGAAGGCGTGCCCACGGCGATGAAGACGGCGTCGGCCTTGCGAATGGCCTCGGCGCCGTCGAGCGCAAAGGATAGCCGCCCGTCGCGCACATTGGCGGCGACCAGATCCTCGAGCCCGGGCTCATAGATCGGCATCTGTCCGGCGTTCAATTGGTCGATCTTGGCCGCGTCCTTGTCGACGCAGGTCACGACATGGCCGAAGTCGGCGAAACAGGCCCCGGAAACAAGCCCGACGTAGCCGGTGCCGATCATTGCGACGCGCATACGGTCATCCTCTTGGTGCTGTCAGGTCGAAATAGCGTTCAAGCACGGCCTTTGCCAGCCAGCTTGCCGAACGACAGGCAAAAGAAAAGGGCGGTCGATCCGCATGGATCGACCGCCCTCAATCTTATCGACCTTCAAGATCATCGGGACCGACCGAAGCCGGTCCCTTTGGATCTTAGAAGTTGATGTCGATGGTGGCGCGACGGTTGAGCGGCTCGCGCACGCCGTCGGCGGTGGGCTTGGCCAGGGCGGTTTCGCCCTTGCCGTCGAGGGCGATGACGCCGCCGTTGACGCCTTGGGCGACCAGGGCGTCGGCGACGGTGCGCGAACGACGGTTGGACAGGCCCACGTTATAGGCCGCGTTGCCCGAGGTGTCGGCGTGGCCGACGACCAGGATGCGGGTCGGCGCGCCCGACTTGGCGTAGTTGGCGGCTTGCGTCACCACCGAACGGGCTTCCGCCGTCAGGTCCGAGCGATCCCAGTCGAAGTAGACCACGAACTGACGCGCAGCCGGCTTGGCCGGAGGCGGCGGAGGCGGCGGCGGGGGCGGGGGCGGCGGCGGGGGCGGGGGGCCCGATCCGGACGGGGCATCGAGCAGCTGCTCCAGCCGCACGAACTTGAAGTTCTGGTTGCCCGAGTTCCCCGGCGCGCTGTTGGCGTTGTCCTGGCA
>NZ_JBOHLI010000027.1:0-39955 GCF_050729455.1 Brevundimonas sp. | reverse complement strand
CGCGAGGCCCGCGCTGGCCTCGCCGCCCGCGCCGAGGCCGCGACCGAGCGTCTGGCCGAGGCCGACGCCAATGTCCGCGAGACGGCGCAGATATCGCCGGACGAACTGGGCCAGAAGCTGATCGACGACGCCATCGCCCGCCCGCCGGACACGGCCGGCGCCGAAAGCCTGCTGACCGGGCTGGAGCGCGAGCGCGAGGCCCTGGGCGCGGTCAACCTGCGCGCCGAGGAAGAGGCCGCCGAATACGGCGAACGTCTGGGCGCCATGAAGTCGGAACGCATCGACCTGACCCAGGCGATCGCCAAGCTGCGCGACGGCATCGACGAACTGAACGCCGAGGGTCGTGAGCGGCTGGTGGCGGCGTTCGACGTCATCAACGCCAACTTCAAGGCCCTGTTCGAGGCCCTGTTCGGCGGCGGTCAGGCCGAGCTGAAGCTGGTCGAGAGCGACGACCCGCTGGAAGCGGGCCTTGAGATCTACGCCTGCCCGCCCGGCAAGCGGCTGTCGGTCATGAGCCTGATGAGCGGCGGCGAGCAGGCCCTGACGGCGGCGGCCCTAATCTTCGGCGTCTTCCTGGCCAATCCGGCGCCCGTCTGCGTGCTGGACGAGGTGGACGCGCCGCTGGACGACGCCAACGTCGACCGCTTCTGCCGGATGCTGCACGAAATGCGCAGCCGCACCGACACCCGCTTCATCGTCATCACCCACAACCCGGTGACCATGAGCCGCATGGACCGCCTCTACGGCGTCACCATGCCCGAGCGCGGCATGAGCCAACTGGTCAGCGTCAACCTGAACCAGGCCGAACAGATCGTGGCGGCTTAAGGCTTGGCCTTGCGCCGCCGCATCGCGGCACGCACATCGCCCAGCGCCGGGCCGATCAGGAACCAGGGCTCGACGCAGTAGCGCGCGAACAGACGTTTCGGGTCGGCGAACAGGCGGAACAGCCATTCGACGCCGAGCCGCCCCATCCAGCGGGGTGCCGCCTTCTGCACGCCCGCCTCGTAGTCGAAGGCCGCGCCGACCGGCAGGATGACGGCCTGAGGCAGGGCCTCGACGTTGTCGGCGATCCACAGCTCCTGACGCGGCATGCCCATGCCGACGAACAGGACGTTCGGCTGGAACTCACGCACCGCGGCAAGGATCGCGGTGTTGCCCAGCGATCCCGGCGTGGCGTCGAAATAGCCCGACAGGCCCTTGATCGCGGCGCCGGGATAGCGCGCCGTCAGACGCTCCGCCGCCGTGGTCGCCACCCCGTCGGCGCCGCCGACATAGAGGACGCGCCAGCCCTTGCGGTCGGCCATGCTCCAGAACTGGTCGCGCCAGTCCAGATAGGTGCAGCGATGGAAGGGCCGGCTGTGCAGCCTCAGCAGCCGGGTGAAATGGATCAGGGGCGTGGAATCCAGCTCGACCACGTCCGCCAGATCGTACAGCCGCCGCATCCCCGGCGTGCGCGGCAACAGGTAGAGGCTGTGCAGATTGTGGTTGGCGATGATGCTGCGCTGGCCCGCCTCGATGCAGCGCTCGACGTGCAGCAGGACCTCCTCGGGGCGCATCAGATCGACGGCCTCGCCGAGGATGCGGACGCGCTCTTCGGGGCGGCGAACCCGACGGAACGGACGACGTTCGCGCGCCCGCCGGTCGGGCGGGGCGGTGGCGGCATCGACTCCGAGCGGCTCCTGATACATGGCTTGTCTATAGACGCAGCGCCTCAACGGGCGGTTTGCGGATGCGGTTAATGAAACACGGGATCAGGTAATGAAGCGAGCCCTGCTGGCGATAACGATCAGCGCCTTGCTGGCGACGGCGGCTGCGGCCCAGGATCACGCCCTGACCCTGACCGGCGTCGGGCGGTTCGCCATCTTCGCCGACACAGCCTCGATCACGCCCGACGGTGACTGGGTGCGGATGCGCTCGCTGCAGGTCAGCGAGGAGGACCTGGTCATCGGCGGCGTCGCCTATGCCGGCGGCTGGTCCTGGTGGCGGTTCGACTGCGCGGCGCAGACGGCGGACCGGCTGGACTTCGCCTCCCTGCGCGCCGACGGCGTCGAGGGGCCGGTCACGCCGGAAAACGCCCCACCCTACGCCATCGCGCCCGGCGGCGACGCGGCGGAGCTGTCGGCCGTCGCCTGCGGGGCCGAGGCGCGGGCGACCGATGCGGTCGGCACGGCCGACGCCGTGCGTATCGGGCGCGAACGAATGAAGGACTGATGGCGCCTCTCCCTCCCCTTCATGGGGAGGGTGGTCGCGAAGCGACCAGGTGGGGAGGACTGGGCGATACGGAACGCGGCGCTTGATCAGCCGAAGCGCCCCCACCCGGCCTCACCCTTCGGGCTCAGCCACCCTCCCCATGAAGGGGAGGGAGAATTCCCTGACCATTCCGATCCAGATCCACCCGATCCCTCGGCAGGGCCTGCGGGCACTCGTCGCGCATAAAGGCCAGCATCTTTTCACGCACATCACAGCGCAGGTCGAAGGCGACCGAGGCGTTCTTGGCGCTGGTCAGGCAGCGGACCTGGGCCACGCGCTCGGTGACGTCCGTCACCTGCAAGGCCACCACGTCGCCGTCCCACAGGGGCGAGGCGTGGGCGATGGCTTCCAGCTTGGTCCGCAGCCGATCGATCGGCGCCTCATAGTCGACATAGAGGAAGGCGGCGCCGATCAGGCGGGAATCCTCGCGGGTCCAGTTCTGGAAGGGCTTCTGGATGAAATAGGTCAGGGGCAGAATCATCCGCCGCCAGTCCCACAGCTTGACCACCACATAGGTGGAGGTGATCTCCTCGACCCGACCCCATTCGCCTTCCACGACGACGGCGTCGTCCAGGCGGATCGGCTGGGCCGTGGCGATCTGGATGCCCGCCAGAAGATTGGTCAGGAAGGGCTGCAGCGCCAGACCGGCGACGATGCCCACCACCCCCGCCGAGGCCAGCAGCGACAGCCCCCACTGCCGCACGCCCGGAATGGTCAGCAGCGCCAGCCCCAGGGTGATCAAGCCGATCAGAATGGCCGCCACCCGCTGCAGGATGCGGGTCTGGGTGACGTGCTTGCGGGCCAGGAGGTTGTCCTCGTCGGCCATGTCGAACTTCTTGAGGTGGACGATGGCCCCCATGTCCACCGCGCCCGCCAGCATCCATCCGCACACCAGGATGAATCCGAACAGGAGCGTCCGCCGGATGAACAGCGACGGCTCGGGATCCAGCGGCGAGACGGTGACCGCCAGGGCCAGGGCGATGATCATCACCGCGATCCGCACCTTCAACCGGGCGCGGTCGACCATCCCCCGCCAGAAGACGTCGCGATGGCGAACCAGCAGCTTCAGCAAGGCGAAGACCACCTGATTCGCCGCCCAGCCGATGAAGACGAAGACGGCGGTGATGATCGACACCACGGCCCATTCGGGCAGCCAGTGGAACTGATTCCACAGGACGAAGACGGAGTTGGTCAGGTCGACGACGAACTGGGGCATGAGCGCAGCCTAGCCAGCTTCGCCGTGTTTCCCAAGGTCAGCGCGCGGCGGCCTCGACCAGATCGGCCAGACGCGCGGCGGCGTCGGGGATGGCCACCGAGCGGGCGGCGGCGGACATGGCCGCCAGCCTGGCCGGGTCCGACAGGATGTCGCTCAGGGCGGCGGTCAGGCCAGCCACCGTCAGATCGTCCTCGGCGATGACGCGGGCGGCGCCGGCGTCGGACAGGGCGCGGGCGTTCAGGGTCTGGTGGTCGTCCATGGCGATCTTGAGCGGGATCAGCACCGACGGCAGGGCCGCCACCGCCAGTTCCGAACAGGTCGAGGCCCCGGCGCGGCCGATGACCAGATGCGCCTTGGACAGGCGCTCGGCCATGTCGCGGAAGAAGGGGGCGACCTCGGCGTTGATGCCCGCCTCCAGATAGATCTGGCGGGCGCTTTCCAGGGTTTCTGACCGCGACTGCTGCTGCACCTTGAGGCGCTTGCGGATCGCCTCGGGCAGGGCCGCCAGGGCGCGCGGCGCGGTCTCGGACAGGATGCGGGCACCCTGACTGCCGCCGGTCACCAGCACATGGATCGGGCCGTCGCCTTCGGGCGCGACATAGGCGCGTTCGAACAGGGCGCGGATGTCGGGGCGGACCGGGTTGCCGACGACCTGGGCGCGCGCCTTCACCGCCTCGGGCGCGCGGCCCAGCGTCGGGAAGGCCGAGGCCACGCCGCCGACGCGCGGGGCCAGCATCCGGTTGGTGCGGCCCAGCACCGCGTTCTGTTCATGGATCAGGGTCGGGCGCTTCTGCAGGATGGCGGCGACCAGAGCCGGAGCCGACGGATAGCCGCCGAAGCCCACCACCACGTCCGCGCCGGTGCGGTCAAAGGCCGACTTGGCCTGCGCCACGCCGCGCATGATGGCGAGACCCGCCTTCAGCAGACCGATGGGGCCGGAACCCGTGGCGGCGTCCAGCGCCAGACGTTCCTCGGCGGGAAAGGCGTGGGCGTATTGCTCGCCGCGCGCGTCGGTGGCCAGCACCACGCGCCAGCCGCGCGAGGCCAGTTCGCGGGCCAGGGCCTCGGCGGGGAACATATGGCCCCCGGTGCCCCCGGCGGCGACGACGCAGACCTTGCTGGAATTGGGGGTCATGGGCGAGACTCTCTTACGGCAGCAGGCGACGGCGCGGCGGGGAGATGTTGGAGCCCGGCTCATAGGCCCCCGGACGACGACGCGTCAGGGCCAAAGCAAAGCCCATGGTCAGGCCCATGGCCATCATCGACGAGCCGCCATAGCTGATGAAGGGCAGGGTCATGCCCTTGGTCGGGATCAGGTTCAGGTTCACCGCCACATTGATGCAGGCCTGCAGCCCGATCAGCATGAACAGGCCCGCCGCCGCCGTCTGCTCGAACGGGTCGTTCAGCTTCATCGCCTTCTTCATCCCGCGGATGACGATGAAGGCGTAGAGGCCGATCATGAACAGCGACAGGATCAGGCCGAACTCCTCGGCGCCGACCGAATAGATGAAATCGGTGTGCAGGTCGGGCACCCGGCGCTTCATCACGCCCTCGCCGATGCCGCGCCCGACCAGGCCGCCGGCGCGGATGGCCTCGGAGGCGCGGTCGATCTGGTGGGTGTCGGTCGTTTCGGGCGAGAGGAAGCGGCTGAGACGGTCGCGCATATGGCTGAAGGTGAAGTACAGCGACACCACCCCGCCCGCGCCCATGGCGGCGATGACGGCGACCCATTTCAGCGGCACCCCGGCCATGAAGAAGACGGCCATGAAGGTGGTGGTGATCAGCAGGGTCTGACCGATGTCCGGCTGGATCAGCAGCAGACCGACCGTCAGGGCCCACAGGCCGAAGGCGATGCTGACGCCGGGCACCCCCTGCCCCTTCTGGGCCTCGGCGAACATCCAGGCGGCGAAGACGATCAGGCCGGGCTTGGCGAACTCGGACGGCTGCAGGCTGAACGGGCCGAGGTTCACCCAGCGCGCGGCGCCCTTCACCGTATCGCCGATGAAAGGCAGGGCCGCCATGACCACGATGGCCCCGAACAGGGCCAGGACCGCGATCCGCCGCACCCCGCGCGGCGACAGCAGGGAGGTGGTCAGCATCAGACCCGTGCCCATGCTGGCCCAGACGATCATCCGCCACGAATAGTGGAAGGGATCGGTGATCGATTCATCCGCCAGAATGGCCGCCGGGCTGGAGGCGAAGCTGAGCGACACGCCCAGCGCCACCAGGGTCAGGGCCGCGCCCAGCAGGCCGCGATCCACGGTCCAGAACCAGCGCGCGATCAGGCTCTGGTCATTGCGCGAAAAGGGGTGGCTGTAGCTCTGGCTCATGCGGCGGGCTCAGGCTGGGCGCCCAGCGCCAGGACGGCGGCGCGGAAGGCTTCGCCCCGCACCTCGAAATCGGGGAACTGGTCGAAGCTGGCGCAGGCGGGCGACAGCAGGACCACCTGCTCGCCCCCAGCCTTGGCGGCGTCGGCGGCGGCCAGTTCGACCGCGCGCTCCATGGTGTGGGCCACGACGTGCGGGGTGTCGGCCAGGGTGACCGCGAAGGCGTCGGCGGCCTCGCCGATCAGATAGGCCTTGGCCACATGAGGGAAGAGGTCGCGCAGGCTGTCGATGCCGCCCTCCTTGGCCTTGCCGCCCGCGATCCAGAAGACCGAGGGGTAGGAGGCCAGGGCCTGACGCGCCGCGTCGGCGTTGGTGCCTTTGGAGTCGTTGATGAAGCGGACAGCGCCCAGACGGCCCACGGCCTCCATCCGGTGCGCCAGACCGGGGAAGCTCAGCAGGCCCTCGACCGCCGCTTCGTGCGACACGCCCAGCGCGCGCGCGGCGGCATAGGCGAAGGCGGCGTTCTGGGCGTTGTGGCGGCCGGGTAGAGAGCGGGCGGCGGAAAGGTCGGCGACGGGCTGGCCGTTCAGCGACAACTGGCCGGGCGCGGCCTGATACCCTTCAACGACAGCGCCGGTCGAGACGGTCTCAACCCGCCGTCCCTGCGCGCGCAGGTCCGCCGCGATCCCCTGCCCCCAGGCTTCGTCCACGCCGACCAGGGCCAGCGCCTCCGCTCCCTGCGCCTGGAAGATGCGTTGCTTGGCCGCGACATAGCCTTCCATGCCGCCGTGGCGGTCCAGATGGTCGGGGCTGATGTTGGTCAGGATGGCCACATCGGGCGCGAAACTGGTGGTCAGGTCCAGCTGATAGGACGAGACCTCGATGACATAGACAGCCTCGGGCGTCGGCTGCGGCAGGGCCAGGACGCCGATGCCGATGTTGCCGCCGATGTGGACGCTCAAGCCCGCCGACTTCAGCACCCAGCCGATCAGGGCCGTGGTGGTCGACTTGCCGTTGGTGCCGGTGATGGCGACCACGCGCGGGCGCTGCTCCTTGGGCAGGGCGTCCAGGGCGCGGGCGAACAGCTCGACGTCGCCGATGACCGGCACGCCCGCCTGATGGGCGCGCTCGACGGTCCAGTGCGGTTTGGGATGGGTCAGCGGCGCGCCCGGCGACAGGACCAGGGCGGCGAAGCCCGACCAGTCGGCGCGGGTCAGGTCCTCGACCACGAAGCCCTCGGCCTCGGCCTGCATCCGGCCCGAGACGCCGTCGTCCCACAGGATCGGAACGGCGCCGCCGGCCTGAAGCGCGCGCGCGGCGGTGATCCCGGACCGGCCCAGGCCGAAGACCGCGACCCGTCTGCCCTCGAAGCCGGGAACCGGGATCATGGGATCAGCGCAGCTTCAGCGTGGACAGACCGAGCAGCGCCAGCATGGCGGCAACGATCCAGAAGCGGATAACGACAGTCGATTCCGGCCAGCCCATTTTCTCGAAGTGGTGGTGGATGGGCGCCATCAGGAAGATGCGCTTGCCGGTCAGCTTGAAGTAGCCGACCTGGATCATCACCGAGGCCGCCTCGACCACGAACAGGCCGCCGACGATGCCCAGCACCAGCTCATGCTTGGTGGCCACGGCGATGGAGCCCAGCGCGCCGCCGAGCGCCAGCGAGCCGGTGTCGCCCATGAAGATCTTGGCCGGCGGGGCGTTGTACCAGAGGAAGCCCATGCCGCCGCCGATCATGGCGGCGCAGAAGATGGCCAGCTCGCCCGAGCCGGGCACGTGGTGGACCTGCAGATACTCGGCGAAGACGAAGTTGCCGACGAGGTAGCTGATGATGCCGAAGGCGCCCGCCGCCATCATCACCGGCACGATGGCCAGGCCGTCCAGACCGTCGGTCAGGTTCACGGCGTTGGAGAAGCCGATGATGGTGAAGGCCGCAAACGCCACATAGAACCAGCCGATGTTCAGCAGCACCGCCTTGAGGAAGGGGAAGGCGATCGAGGTTTCCAGTCCCGGCGAGGTCGGGGAATAGGTCATCCAGACGACGGTCAGAACGCCCGCGATCACGGCCACCACGGCCTGGGCCGCCAGCTTCTGTTTCGAGGTCAGGCCCGCCGAGGTCTGCTTGGTCACCTTGGCGTAGTCGTCGATGAAGCCCAGCACGCCGAAGGCCGCCGTCACGCCCGAGACGATCCAGATGTAGGGGTTGGTCAGGTCGCCCCACAGCAGGACGGCCACGCCGATGCCCGCCAGGATCATCAGGCCGCCCATGGTCGGGGTGCCGACCTTGGACAGGTGCGACACCGGGCCGTCCTCGCGGATCGGCTGGCCCCGGCCCTGCTTGGCCCGGATCCAGTTGATGAAGCGGCTGCCCATGGCGACCGCGACGATCATGGCCGTGGCCATGGCCAGGGCCACGCGCACCGTCTGATACTGGATCAGGTGCAGCAGCGGATATTCCTGCGCGATGTCCGCGTAATAGAGATAGAGCAGGTAGAACATTTAAGCGGACTTTCCTTGGTCCTCGGCGGCGTCGCGCGCCTCTTGTTCGGCGGGGCCGAGTTTTGCAAGCGCGGCCGCGACCAGAGCGGCGCGCGACCCGTTCGATCCCTTGACCATGACCACGTCGCCGGGCTGGACCAGGCTGGCGGCCTCGGCGGCCAGTTCGGCGGCGGTTTCGCGCCATTGGCCCCGCAGCGAAGGCGGCAGGATGTCGTAAAGCTGGCGCATCTGCGGTCCCGCCGCATGCACCATGTCCAGACCCGCGGCCTGGATGGCCGGGGCCAGACCTTCATGCAGGGCGCGGCTATGGTCGCCCAGCTCCAGCATGTCGCTCAGGACCACGACGCGACGACCGCCCTGCCCGACCGGCTTGGCGCCGAGGCTGACGAAGCCCGCCTTCATCGACAGGGGATTGGCGTTGTAGCTCTCGTCGATCAGGGTGAAGGCGCCGCCGGGGATGGCGATCGTCTTCATCTGCCCGCGCCCGGCCAGAGGCTGGAACCCGGCCAGAGCCTGCAAGGCCGTGTCCAGCGACACGTCCAGCGCCTGCAGCATCAGGATGACGCACAGGCTGTTCAGGCCCCAGTGCACGCCCGACTGGGCCAGGCGATATTCGATGCGCTGTCCGTCCAGCTCGGCGACGACCGTCGCGCCCTCGCTGTCGGCGACGAAGTCCAGCAGGCGGGCGTCGCAGCCCGCGTCGCGGCCGAAGGTGCGCAACGTCGCCCCGGCGTCCAGCGCGCCCTGGCGCACGATGTCGGCATGGGCGTCGGCGGCGTTGACCACGGCTACGCCGCCGGGGATCAGGCCCTGGAAGATGGCGGCCTTCTCGCGCGCCACGCCCGCCTCGCCGTCGGCGAAGGCTTCGATGTGCACCGGGCCGACCGTGGTGACGCAGGCGGCGTGCGGGCGGACGAAGGCCGACAGCGGCCCGATCTCGCCCGGATGGTTCATGCCGATTTCGAACACGGCGCGCTCGGTGCCGTGCGGCATCCGCGCCAGGGTCAGCGGCACGCCGATATGGTTGTTGTAGCTCTTGATCGAGGCGTGGCTGGAACCGGCCAGATCAAGGCCCGCCTTGATCGCCTGGGTCACGCTGGTCTTGCCGACGCTGCCGGTGACGGCGCCGCGCAGACGGGCGCGCTCGCGGGCGGCGACGCCCATGGCTTCCAACCCTTTCAGGGTGTCGGGCACCAGAACATAGGGCCCGCCCTCGACCGGACGATCGACCAGGGCGACGGTGGCCCCGGCGGCAAAGGCGGCGGCGGCGAACTCATGCCCGTCGCGCGCGCCGTGCAGGGCCAGGAAGAGGTCGCCCGGCTGGATTTCACGGCTGTTGTAGGTCAGGCCCGAAACAGATGCGTCGGGTCCGTGGAGCTGGCCGCCGGTCGCCGAGGCGATGGCTTCGGCGGTCCAGAGCGGCGTTTGGGTGTCAGGCATGATCGCGCAGGGCTTCGGTCGCTTCGGTGGCGTCGTCGAAGGGATGGATGACCCCGGCGACGATCTGTCCCTGTTCATGCCCTTTTCCGGCGATCACCACCACATCTCCTTCGCGCATCAGCGATACGGCGTGGCGGATGGCCTCGCGGCGGTCGCCGATCTCCAGCGCGTCGGGGCAGCCGGCGCGGACCTGGGCGCGGATGGTCGCGGCGTCTTCCGAGCGCGGATTGTCGTCGGTGACGATGGCCACGTCGGCCAGACGCCCGGCGATCTCGCCCATCATCGGCCGCTTGGCGCGATCGCGGTCGCCGCCGGCGCCGAAGACGACGATCAGGCGGCCCGTCGCGTGGGGACGCAGGGCGTTCAGCACCGTCTCCAGACCGTCGGGGGTGTGGGCGTAGTCGACATAGACCTCGCCGCCGCGCGAACCTTCGCCCGGGATGCGTTGCAGACGGCCCTGGGCGCCGCGAATGAACTCCATCGCCGGGATGACCCGGTCGGGGTCTTCGCCGCCGGCGATGCACAGGCCCGCCGCGACAAGCGCGTTCGAGGCCTGGAAGGCCCCGGCCAGCGGCAGCAGGACGTCGTGGATACGGCCGCGCGCATCGATGGTCAGGCGCTGGCCTTCCGGCGTCGCCCGGCGCGCCAGCAGGCTCAGGTCGCGCCCGCGCTCGCCCACGCCCATGACGCCCAGTCCGGCCATGATCGAGGCCGAGGCGAAGGCCGAATAGGCGTCCGAGTCCGCGTTCAGGACGGCGGTGCGGCCGCGCGGCAGCAGGGCCTCGAACAGGCGCAGCTTGGCGGCGCGGTAGTCCTCCATCGTGCCGTGATAGTCGAGGTGGTCCTGGGTCAGGTTGGTGAAGCCGGCGGCGCGGATGGCCACGCCGTCCAGGCGACGCTGCTCGATGCCGTGCGACGAAGCCTCCAGCGTCAGATGCGTCACCTCCTTGGCGGCCAGTTCGGCCAGCAGGCGCGCCGCCTCGGCGGCGTCAGGGCTGGTCAGGCCGGGACCGGTCAGGGCGTAGGTCTGCTCGCCCTTCTGACCGACGACGCCGAGCGTGCCCATGCTGGCCGACTTGTGGCCGAGGCCAGCCCAGATCTGGCGGCAGAAGTTAGCGACCGACGTCTTGCCGTTGGTGCCGGTGATGGCGACGCAGGTCTTGGGCTGAGCGCCATAGAAGCTGCGCGCGGCAAGCGCGTAGGCGCGGTGCACGTCGCCCGACGTGACCAGCAGCGGCGCGGCGCCGGCGGGCGTGTCCGACGGGGCCAGGATGGCGGCGGCGCCGCGAGCAAGGGCTTGCGGGATGAAGGCGCGGCCGTCCGCCGCCGACCCCGGCAGGGCCACGAACAGGGCGCCCGGCGCGACCTTGCGGCTGTCGGACGTGACCGAGGTGATCTCGGGGTCCGAGCTGACGTCGCGACGCAGGATTTCGGACAGGCGAAGGGCGCTCATCGGCCGTCTCCCTCGACGTCCTGGAACTCGGGGATCTTCTCGCCCAGGGCGGTGGACCAGCGGTCGGCCTTGCGCTCGACGCCCAGGAAGGGGGCGATGCGGTCGGCGATCTTGCCGACGGCGGGCGCGGCGACATAGCCGCCGGTGCGCGGATAGGAGGACGGCTCGTCCACCAGGACGAAGATCGTATAGCGCTTGGCCGTCACCGGGCCGTCGGCCGGGAAGACGGCGGCGAAGGAGCCGACGGCGTGGGTCGGGTCATAGCGGCCGTTGACCAGCTTGTTGGCCGAGCCGGTCTTGCCGCCGACCCGCAGGCCCGCCGCATCGGCGAACCGGCCCGAGCCGCGCGTCACGTTGCGGCGCATCAGGTCCAGCATGGTGGCCGAGGTCTCGGGCGAGACGACCTGACGCGTGCGGGCGTTGGGCAGACCGCCCTTGCGCAGGGTCAGGGGCACATAGCGCCCGCCGTTGGCCAGCGAGGCGTAGGCGGCCACGTACTGGATCGGCGTGACCATGATGCCGTAGCCGAAGGACAGCGAGGCCAGGGTGCTGTCGTCCCACTTGCGCACCCGCGACGGGCGGGCCGATTCCTTCAGCTCGATCGGCGCGGCGTCCAGCAGGCCCAACCGCTGGAAGTAGTCGCGCATCACGTCGCCGCCCATTTCGACGGCCAGACGCGAGGTGCCGATGTTGGACGAGTGCAGATAGACCTCCTCCAGCGTCAGCACCTTGTTGGTGGCGTGGAAGTCCTTGATGCGGCGCTTGCCGATCTGCAGGGCCTGCGAGGCGTCGAACAGGGTGTTCATGTCGGCCCGGCCGGTGTCGATGCCGGCGGCGACGGTGAAGCTCTTGAACACCGAGCCCATTTCATAGTGGCCCGAGGTGACGCGGTTCAGCGTCGCCTCTTCCGGCGCGCTGTTGCGGCGGTTGGCGTCGTAGGTCGGCCAGCTGGCCATGGCCAGGACCTCGCCGGTCTGGACGTCGGTGACCACGGCCACGGCGCCCTTGGCCCCGGCGGCCTCGGCGGCGGCGGCCAGTTCGTTCTCGACCACGCCCTGGACGCGCAGGTCGATCGACAGCTGGAAGTCCTCGCCGGCGGCGCCCGCCGCGCGGATTTCCTGATTGAAGGCCAGCTCCGTGCCCGACACGCCCTCGCCGCCCGTGTCGGCCCGGCCGATCAGGTGCGCCGCCGAGGTGCCCAGCGGATAGACGCGGCGATCCTCGGGCTCGAACGAGACGCCGCCCAGGGCCAGGGCGTGGACCGCGCTGCGCTCGGACGGGGTCAGGCCGTTCAGGACCAGCAGGCGACGCTCGCCGCCCAGCACGCGATCCAGACGCTGGGCCGAGAGGCGCGGCAGGGCGCGGCGCAACTGGGCCTTGGCGGCGGCCGGGTCCCAGATCTCGTTCGGGTCGATATAGAGGCCGTAGTGGGTGATGTTGGTGGCCAGCAGTTGGCCGTTGCGATCCACCAGATCGGCGCGCGTCAAGGCGTTCGGGTTGAAGCCTGCGCCCGCCGCGCCGCGCGGCGCGAACAGGGCCGCGTGGGCCGCGCCCAGGGCCAGACAGGCGAAGACGGCGGAAAAGACCGCCAGGATCAGGAAGATGCGGACGCGGGTGTCTTCTTCCGGGCGACCATCGGCGCGGGCGCGCTCGAACGAGTGCTCCATCCACCAGACGCAGTTGGCGACCCAGCGGCCCCAGGCGGCGAACAGGCCCCCGACCGACGGCCCCTGCGGGCGCGGTTGCGGACGGCCCGGCGCCGGGCGGCGATAGTCCATGCCGTGGTGATCATGCACGCTCAATGCAGGCTCTCCCCGGCGACGGGTTCAGCGACCGGCGCGGCAGGCGCGACGGCCACAGGCGCGGGCGCGGCGACGACCGGCGGCGGCGCGATGGCGGGCAGACCCGCCTCGACCGCCTGCTTCTTCACATCGACCGGCCCCAGGCCGATTTCGCGCGACAGGGCCTCCAGCCGCGCGGGCTGCTCCAGCCGGGTCGCCTCGGCGCGCAGCAGACGGACGCGCTGACGGTTCTCGCGGATCTCGCCTTCGATGCGGCTGATCTCGGCGCTTTCGCGGGCGGCGGCGGCCTTGGCGATGTAGACTGAGAAGACCAGGGCGGCGACGCAGACCACGCCGATGATCTCGACGCAGCGCACGCCGCGAACCTTCCAGTCGAACAGGCGCTTCACCGGAGCGGGAACAGCGATCATGCGCGCTTCCCTCCAATCGCGCCCCAGGCCGGGGCCGTGGTGCGGACGGCGGCGCGCAGCCGGGCCGAGCGGGCGCGCGGGTTGGCGGCCAGCTCGGCCTCACCCGCCTCGCGTGCGCCCTTGAACATCAGGTCGAAGCTGGGCTTGCGGGTTTCCACCGCGACCGGAGCATGACGCGAGCCGCCCGGCGCATTGCCGGTGCGCTCGGTCAGGAAGGCTTTGACGATGCGGTCTTCCAGCGAGTGGAAGGTGACGACGACCAGACGCCCGCCGGGCGCCAGCGTCGCCTCGGCGGCTTCCAGACCGCGCTCCAGCTGGCCCAGCTCGTCGTTGACGGCGATGCGCAGAGCCTGAAAGACGCGGGTCGCGGGATGGATCGGCGCGCCGCGACGACCGCCCAGGGCCTTTTCGACCACCTCGGCCAGATCCAGGGTGCGGCTGAACGGCTGCTCGACGCGGCGGCGCAGGATGGCGGTCGCCACCCGGCCCGACTGACGCTCGTCGCCGTACTGCTTGAAGATGTGGGCCATCGGCCCGTGATCCCAGGTGTTGACGATGTCGGCGGCGGTCGGCCCCGTATCGCCCATGCGCATGTCCAGCGGACCGTCGCGCATGAAGGAGAAGCCGCGCTCGGCCTGATCCAGCTGCATGGACGAGACGCCGATGTCGAAGACGGCGCCGTTCAGCTGCGCCTTGCCGCTTTCGGCGAAGGCCTCGGCCAGACCCGAGAAGGGGGTGCGGATCAGCTGGAACTGGCCCGGATAGGCGGCGGCGACCGCGTCGGCGTGCGGCTGGACCGTCGGATCGCGGTCCAGACCGATGACCTGGGCGCCGCGCTCCAAAATGGCGCGCGTATAGCCGCCGGCGCCGAAGGTGGCGTCGATGATGACATCGCCTGACTGCGGGTTCAGGGCTTCAAGAACTTCGGCCAGCAGGACGGGCGCGTGCGGAGACGTCATGCTGCGCCTCCGGTCTTGGCCGCCGAGGCCTGACGGCGCATTTCACCGAACTGCTTCAGCCCCTCGCGCGCCATGCGGCGCTGCTCGGCGCGGTGCGCGGCCCACTTGTCCTTGTTCCAGATCTGGAAACGCTCGCCGACGCCGTAGATGACGACCGTGTCGGACAGATCGACCTCGGCGCACAGGTGCTCCGGCAGGGTGATGCGGCCCGCCGAGTCATAGGACAGCGGCTTCTGCTCGCCGAAGATCGAGGCCTCCAGCGCCGAGCGGTAGGGATCGCCGAAGGGCAGGCTTTCGATGACGGCGCGGTATTCGGCGAACAACTTGTCGCCGCCCGCTTCCAGGCAGTCGGCTTCGATGGAGGGGAAGCAGAAGACGCCGTGCTCGGCGCCGTTTTCAGCCGTGCGGAATTCCTGGGGGATCAAGAGACGGCGCTTGCCGTCCAGCTGCTTCTCGTAGGTCGAGAGAAACACGCCTTGCCCAATCGAGCCCCGCGGCCCGCCTCTGAAAGTCCGTTGATGACACCACGCGCCGGGCGACAGCCCCTACTCATGAGGTTGTGGGATAGCATGGGATCAGATGGGCCTCAATGGGATTAGTTGACACCCTTTAACCAAATTTGCAGTTCGCCGAACGATCTGGACAGTCGAAAACGAGAACATACAAGCAACAACAAGAGTTCACAGCCTGTGGACCGCTTTTTCCGCCATGTTTTCAACGCAGGGGTTAATGGGCGTCGCTTGAAGCAAGGCTTGCCCCCTTCTCCCAATGGGAGAAGGGGGTCCGTAGGACCGGATGAGGGTTTCTCGGCTGCCGTCGGCGTAAGCCGTCGCGCTGCGGCTTATGCCGAATGACGACGTAGCCCCTCACCCTTTCGCCTTTCCAATCGCTTCGCTCTTGGAGGCTCAAGCCCTCTCCCGCCGGGAGAGGGAGATGCTTAACCGGCCTCAAGTAGGCCGAAGGCCGATAGGCCCCTTAAAAATACCAGACGGCCTGTAAGCCGGGTTCTGTTCCGCCCCGAAAGGCGGCGACGATCATTCCTCTGGACCGCCCATTGCTGAGCGGTTCTCGCGACCTACCCGGACGCCTCGGGCGGTGAACCCTGCGGCCGAAACCGCGCGACGTCCCTATTCGGTCTTGCTCCAGGCGGGGCTTGCCATGCCGCCGACGTTGCCGCCGACGCGGTGGGCTCTTACCCCACCCTTTCACCCTTCCCCAGGCCGGAGCCCAGGCGGTTTGCTTTCTGTGGCGCTATCCCTCGGGTCGCCCCGGGCGGGAGTTACCCGCCGCCTCTTCACCGTGGAGCCCGGACTTTCCTCGACAAGAGCAAGCTCTCGCCGCGACCGCCCGGCCGTCTGGCGGGGGCTAAGTGCGCGCGAACGCGCCGCGCGTCAATCCAGAACGCCGGTGACGCTGCCGGCCGAGGCCAGTTGCAGCAGGCCGACCAGGCGGGCGCGGGTCTCGCCGTCGGCGATCCCGTCGATGCGGTCGGGCCGCCAGTGGCGCTGGAAGGCCTCGATGGTCAGGCGGGTTTCGTCGTCGTATTCGCCGCCTGGCTTCAGCCCATAGCCCAGCCGGTGCAGGCCCGAGCGCAGGACGATGACGCCCAGCCCCTCGTCGCCCGGCGACAGGTCGGCGCCCAGGGCGGCGACGCGTTCGGGCGCGGGCTCGAACCACAGGCCATGCCCCGCCTCGGCCAGACGCTTCCACGGAAAGAGTTCGCCCGGATCCTGCTTGCGGTCGGGGGCCGTGTCGGAATGGCCGATGATGCGGGTGTCGGCGATAGTCCAGCGCGAGCGGATGTCGGCGATCAAGGCGATCACCGTGGCGATCTGGACCTCGGGGAAGGCGCGATAGCCGAACTCATGGCCCGGATTGACGATCTCGACGCCGATGGAGGCGGCGTTGATGTCGGTCTCTCCCTGCCAGACGCCGCGACCGGCGTGCCAGGCGCGGCGCTCCTCGGGCACCAGACGCAGGATGGAGCCGTCCTCATCGACGACATAGTGGGCCGAGACCTCGGCGGCGGGATCGCGCAGACGAGCGACCGCCTCTTCGGCCGTGCGCATCCCGGTGTAGTGCAGCATCAAC
This sequence comes from Brevundimonas sp., assembly GCF_050729455.1. Taxonomy (GTDB): domain Bacteria; phylum Pseudomonadota; class Alphaproteobacteria; order Caulobacterales; family Caulobacteraceae; genus Brevundimonas. The sequence continues at coordinate 23,505 of NZ_JBOHLI010000027.1, read as the reverse complement.
ATATCCGGCGGACCGCGCCGGGCGTTGAAGTTGGGGGACGGCGCGTCGGTGAAACTCAGCATGACGCCCGATCAGCGCCCTTCGCGTTCCCAGCCGTAGGCGACCCAGGTGTCGCCGACCTTCTGGGCGTCGATCACGCCTTCATCCTGACGGGCGCGGGCGCTGCGGGCGCGACGGGCGCGGAAGGCGAAGCCGGCGAAGAAAACGACCACGCCCGCCACCAGGGCGATCACGGCGACGGCGGCGGCCGTCAGCACGGCCAGAACGGCGCCCACGGTCACGGCCAGGGCCGTGGCGATCAGGCCGCCGAGCCAGACGATCGGCGCCAAAAAGCCGCCGGAGCGACGGCGAGCGTTGAAGTCGATCTGGGCGAAGGGGTCGGACTGAATCATGGAACTGCCTCTCACAGCGCGCCAGTGAAGGAACGCCTGAACCTCAATGTCGGTCCATCGACATGAACGGTCAATGGACTGCGACATCACGCATCAGTCAGGAACCGCCTCAGAAGGCCGGTTGCTCGGCCAGGACGACGGCGCCGCGGCTGCGCAGGCGCTCGGCCTCGACACGATTCAGCATGGCCTGGGCCGCCGGATCGCCCATGACGCGACCGACCGAGATCATGGCGTCCGCCGCCTGACCCGAGGCGCCGAAGGCGCTGGCCAGAGCCTCCCACGGCGACTGCGGGGTCGGGAAGCGCTTGAACCGCACCGACTCGCTGGTCGGGATATTGGCCAGCTTGCGGGCCTTGATGATGGCCTCGTTGATCCCGCCCAGTTCGTCGACCAGACCCAGGCCCTTGGCCTGCGCCCCGGTCCAGACCCGACCCTTTGCGATCTCGCGCACCCTTTCGACCGGCAGCTTCCGGCCCGTCGAGACGCGAGCGATGAACTCTTCGTAGACGCGGTCCATCGAGGCGGCGAAGGCGGCGCGCTGGCCCTGATCGAAGCCCTGCGTCGAGGAGAAGGCGTCGGCGTAGTCGCCGCCGACCGACAGGCCGCGCATATCGACGCCGAAACGACCCAGCGCATCCGCCAGCACGAACTTGCCGCCGAAGACGCCGATAGAGCCGGTCAGGGTCGAGGGCTGGGCCACGATCCAGTCGGCTTCCGAACTGATCCAGTAGCCTCCGGACGCCGCATAGGCGCCCATGGACACCACCACCGGCTTGCCAGCCGCCTTGGCCGCGCGCACGGCGGCCAGGATCTGTTCCGAAGCTTCGGGCGAGCCGCCCGGCGAGGAGACGCGGAAGACGATGGCCTTCACCGCCTCGTCCTCGATGGCGTCGTAGATGGCCTTGGCCGTATCATCCGAACGGATGTCCGAGCCAGAGCCGAAGGGCGAGGCGTCGCCGCCGCGCCCCGTCATGATCGCGCCCTCGCCGCCGACGATGGCGATGGCCGACTTGCCCGAGCCGTTGCGCGCGCCCTGCATCGAGGCGTAGTCGCCGAAGCTGATGATTTCGGCGTCCTTGCCCGCCTTGGCCTTGGCGGCGGCCTCGGCGTCCTCGACCTGGCCGATCTTGTCGACCAGCTTCAGTGACAGGGCCTGTTCCGCCGAATAGGGACCGGCCTCGATGGTCGCCTTCAGCGCCTCGGGCGTGGTCTTGCGGTCGCGCGCCGTGTTGGCCAGGGCGCTGTCGTAGATGGAGGTCATCCAGGCGACCATCGCCTCGCGGTGCGGGCCGGTGAAGTCGCTCTGCGTGTATTCGTTGACGGCGTTCTTGTACTCGTAGCGCTGCTCGAACTCGGGCTGGACGCCGTATTTCTGGAAGGCGCGTCCCAGGAAGATGTTGTCGGTGGACAGGCCGGTCGCCTGGAAGCTGGCCGTGTTCTGCATCCACAGCTGGTCGGCGCTCGCCGCGACCATATAGCTGGAGACCACCGCGCCGATGGGCATGAAGCCCTGGCTGTGGGCGACGACCGTCTTGCCCGAGGCGCGGAAGCGGTTGATCGCTTGGCGCACCTCGTCGGCGGCGGCGGGCGTCATGCCGGTCTCGGGCGCGCGGAACAGCAGGACCTTGACGCTGTCGTCCTTCTCGGCCTGGGCCAGGGTGTCGACGATCTGAACGACCGACAGGCCCGAACCGCCGAAGACGGCGAAGGGATTGGTCGGCTGCTGGTCGGTCAGCCCCTCGCGCAGGTCCAGCTCCAGCACCGAATTGGCGGGCGTGGTCGGCTTGGAGGCGCCGGCCGCCGCCGCGAAGAACAGAAGGGCCGCGATCGGCAGGACGATGAAAAAGGCCACGAGCCCGGCGAAGACGCCGAGCATGGTCAGGAAGAACTGTTTCATGAAAAAGGCGGCCGTCCGGTCAGTGGGCCACGCGCGGCCTGCCGCGAGCATAGGGCGCGCACGCAAGGCGTCAAATGAAGGCGCGGTAATGAAGACGGAAAAGGGCCCGCCGTCGCCGGCAGACCCTCTCCTGTTCGTCAAAGACCCGTCGATCAGCGACCGATGTCGTAGGTCCCGCTGATGTCGATGCGGACCGTCAGCTCGCCCGCCGACACCGGGGTCGAGGCGCCGCCGGAATCCATGGCCATGGCGCGAGCGTACATCGGGCGCGGCTCCGGCGCATAGCCGCCGCCCTCGGTCAGGGAACGGACGCCGCCCAACTGGACACCCAGGGCCTGGGCGTAGAGCCGCGCCTTGTCCTGCAGGGCGCGCACGGCCAGCTGGCGCGCCTGATCCTCGGCCGCCTTGGCGTCCTTCAGGCCGAAGGCGATGCCGTCGATCTGGTTGACGCCGGCCGTCACCACGGCGTCGGCGGTCGCGCCGACCTTGGTCAGGTCGTTGATGACCACGGTGACGCGGTTCTGGGCCTGATAGCCGCGCAGCTTGGGCGGCTGGTTCTGCTGATAGTCGTACTGCGCCGACAGATTCAGGCCCGAGGTCTGGATGTCGCGCTCATTGATCCCTGCGCGACGCAGGGCGGCGACGACGCGGGTCATCTGCTGGGCGTTCTGGGTCATGGCCTCCTGGGCCGTGGCGGCCTCGGTGACGACGCCGAAGTTGATCGTCGCCTGATCGGGAGCGACCTTGACCTCGCCATAGGCGGACAGGTTGAGGGCGGGTTGTTGAGCCATGGCGTGCACCTGCATGGGGGAAGCGCCCGTCTGGGCGGAAGCGACGGCGGGAACCGCCAGGGTCATCAGGGCCGTGCCCAGCATCAGGGCGCGCGCGGTGCGGGTCATCATAGTCTCCGTGGAAGTCCATCGGCCGGACGTGTTCGCCAGCCACGACCCTACCTTGGCCGTTTCAAGCTGAACGAACGCAAAAGACCCCCATGCAGGTTCCGTTCATCAGCATGACAAGCGTGACAGGTCCGAGGCGTCTTTGCAGCAGGCGCGACGCCTGCTAGGCACGGCTTCCCCTCGGGGGCCTGTAGCTCAATGGTTAGAGCCGACCGCTCATAACGGTCTGGTTGGGGGTTCGAGTCCCTCCGGGCCTACCGACGGAAAAAAGTTATTATAATTCAATAACTTACGTGAATGTCGCGATAGAAATTTCCAAGCAAATTCAGTAATTTAATCAATGCCATAGCGAAAACTTACCTAAGGGAAGAAATCTCTCTTGGGGGCACATTTGGGGGCATCCACACCTCGATGCCCCCAAATCGAGAATTTCGACTCTAAATCAATAACTTGATTCAAAAGGACTCTTTCGTCGAGTTCGAGTCCCTGTCGTTGCGGGTTCGAGTCCCTGGGGCGCTACCATCTCCTCGCACCGCCCACCACTTCCCGCCCCGCACCTAGGCCGAGTTCGCACTGCTCGCCCCCTTCGTGATCGTCGGCGGCTACTGTGCACATCGAGGGACCGGCAGGCCGTCAAGTCAAGGCAGCTTCGACCGCGAGAAAGCGGCGGGCGCGGCCCTGCCGCGTGCCGAGAACTTGAGGGTCCTACCTAAGCCGGCGCCGTCCGACGATGTACTGACCAGCCGTGTCGCCGGCGAGAAGCACGACAACGTCGTCGAGACTTGGGGCGAGGCCAGATGGGCTTAGGTTGGCCGCCTCTGCCGCTTCTTCGACGAGATGGGCATGAAGGGACTGGATTGCCCTGGATAGGGATCACGCAGGTCATTTACGATCATTAATGATCTTTGTGATCCGCGCGGCTTGACCATGCGGTCAACCTGACCCCATCTTCGTCATATCGACACCCTGGGTGGTTCATCCCCGGTTAACGTCGATCGGCGTATCGAGACTTGGCGAGCTTTGGAACGCCAGAGTAGCAGAAACGTTGACACGTCGCTCGTGACGCGGTTTAAGCCGCGCCACTCTTAAGAGGGAAACACTGCAATGAAGCCGCTCCGAGCCAACACGACCGTCTGACCCACGGTTCATAACCAGTTTTCTAAGGCCGCGACCGATTGGTTGCGGCCTTTTTGCATTCCGCTACAACGACACGTTGGGGCGAAACTGGATTCGAGGGCACTTTGAAGAAGCGGGGGCAAGGGGTTGTGCGGCGGGTGCTGAAGGCGCTCGCTGTAATCGCGACGATCGTTGGGTGGTGGCAGTTTGCCTGGCCGCCTATCGCATTCTATCGCAAGCAGAATGCGGACACCTCCTTTGGGGAGGTCGTATGGGAACTGGTGCGCTTCAAGGGCGCCATTTACGACGAGCCTATCCTGGGATGGATATTCATCTTGGTGACGGCGGCCCTGGTGGTGGTCCTGATCCAGTGGGTCCGCGCCATTAATGACTACTTCCAAAATTCTCGCGTCGGCATTTCGGTCCTTGAGACAGAGATGGAAGTGGTGATGCACGATGCTGCACGGTCCATGGCCACCATCAAGCGGCGGCAGACCTTCCACGCCAATCGCTCCGGCATCACCGCCTATCGCCTCGACACGGGCACTGACACTGCGACAGGCCGGATTATTCGTGCATCCATGACGCAAGAGTCACAGGTTGCCAATAAAGTAGTGACTAAAGAACTTATTATGCGGGGTGGAGACTCGAATTTGGAGGTTATTGAGACCTTTGATCGTGAGCTTCCTAGAAACGTTTTTGCCACATACCTACCGAATTGGTTTGTTTGCGCCCTCCATAAGGCATGGTTGTTTGACAACGTGGTCGTCACCCGCACAGGGGAGGTCAACCTTCAGAACGAGTTTGACGGACCAGAGGGCGTCTATTCGGTAAACTCTACAAAATACCCCATCTCTCGCACCAACATACGCGTCTCCTTCGTCGCCGGGGCCGAGCCGAGCAATGGGAACATCAGAGGGTTCCTCATTCGCGAGAATGTCGTCGAAGACATCGCCCTCACAGTTTCCAAAACCAGCACGCACGTAACGTTTGAAGCACGCGCTAGCAGTCTCCACATGGAGTCTCTGCGCATTCAGTGGCAGTTCTGAACACTAACGGCCTGCGTCAAGCAGTCATTCGCCGCGACGAACATCAAGCATACTGGACCCGCTCCGGTTCGCCGGGGGCGGGCCTTTCTCTTAGGCGCTGAAGCCTTTGACGCCGACGGGCGGACGCTCGCCAGTCCCCCTCTCGCCCGCCTCGGCGCGGGTCAGGACCTTCATCTCCTAAGTTGAACCCATGTGGACCTGAATACCGCGGCGCCTCAGCTCGTCATCCAGCCGGGAGCTCGTCGCGTGGATGGCAAATGGTTGCTCTCGACGGTGATCGGCCCCTCAGCAGATCAAGGTTGCCGGAGGCCGCCAGTTCCATCGCATCCAGGGCATCGTCGAGTTCGGTCTGTAAGCGGACAAGCTGAGCGTCTCCGCCCCTTCAGAAGCTAACCCCAAAGCCCCCTCATACGTCCCAATACATCCCCGACTTTGGGGGCATAATCGGGGGCATGTAATGAATATTTCCCTTAATAAACAACATTTTTATTGTGCCTCCGGGCCTACCAATCCCTTGTCGAGACCACTTAGAACTGCCTCAAAACCAGTTAAGGGTGGCTCAAGCGCCGATTACACCCGATCGAGCTCGCCTTGAAGTGTCGGACTTTGACTCATTTCGGTCAATCCAAGAGTCCACTAGCGGGATGGATGGTCGCCACGCGCGAGTGCCCGCGTACAGGCCGAAAGCCTGGTCGCAAACCGACCCGTTGCGAACTTTCAAGGCGGTGACTTTTTCCCTGGAGCGACTTTTGATGCGTAGGCTGCCTTTGCCTCGTCTATTGGTCGCTACCCAGCGCGGTTAGGCGGATCAGCCTAGGCCGCCCCATCAGGCGCTAGATTGCCGCTGCTTGGATTGTGTAGAACTTGTTGCGGACCTGAGCGTCATTGGAGTTTAAACGCCCAGGACCGCCAATTGAACGCACCGTGAGCAAACACAAGGAAGGTAGAGGCCGCCTGTAAAAAGAGATAATAAGCGTTATCTCTTCTATCTCCTGTCTTGCGCAACATCTTCTAGCCATGCCGACACCACTGCCAAAACTGACGGTGAAATGGTCTCCTCGATCAGGAAGTATTCGCTTTCTTTTCCAGTTCGCGCTGTCTGCAGATTATGGTTGACGCCGGGAAGCAGGCGCACGGTCATGCGAGGATTGGCAGCGCGCGTAAGAGCCTGCGAAATTTCCTCCAGATTTCGGGAGGCCGGCACCTGTAGGTCGAGTTCTCCCCCGAGCGCGAGCGCCGGGCTTGTCACCTTCTCGAGATAAGTGCGGGGGTCCAGTTCCAGAAACCGCCTAAACCATGGCGTCAGCAATTCTTCGTAGGCGTCGACGGGAATTCCCTCCTCGGGGATCTCAAGCGTGGCCTTGACGTCTTCCGGCAGGTCTCTGGTTGCTGTGGCCATGGCCGCAAGCGCCTCCTGGTGCCCTAGATCGCTTGCAGCAATCTCGAGCAGGCCCCGCTCCTGCGTTTGGTTGAGGCGTACCAGCGGTTCCGGCATCCCGTCTGCCCGCCTGGCCGCGGCATCTTGCAAGCTCTTGATCTCGATGCCCGGCAGGCCGGTGCCCGCGAGCATGATGATGAACGCCACTTCCTCCGGTGCCTCGGCCGCCACCATGGCCGCGACAATTCCGCCTTCACTGTGCCCCACGACGCCAATCCGCCCAGCATCAATGTTCGGCTGCTTTGCCAGAAACCGGACCGCGGCGAGCGCATCGGCGGCATAATCATCAGTCGTGGAGCCCGGATGCCGTTCGCCCCCAGTGAGGCCCACACCCCGCTTGTCGTAACGCAAGACGGCGAAACCCTGACGCGTCAGATGGTCCGCCAGCACAAGTAGCGTTTTGTGTAGAGACATGCCGCCATCGCGATCGTGAGGGCCGCTTCCCGCAACCAGCACGACCGCTGGAAAGGAGCGCCCCGATAGCGGATAGGTGAGCGTTCCCACCGGCGAAATATCCGGATCCGGAGCATCGAAGATGACGTCCTGCGAAACGTATGGCAAAGGCGCGACAGGGTTCTGAGGGCGTCGCCGCTCGGCATAGACATGAAAGCCTCCGCCAACGTGATCAATCCTATAGAGCATGGGAAACCCACTCGGGCCCGTCCCGGTCGCCCATGTGGTTTCGCCCGTACCAGGCGCTTCGGGTAAGTCGGCGAAGACGACATTGCGCTCGGCGAACGCCGCCATGACAGCTGCGAAAGACTCGACGGAAAACATGAAGCGCTGAATGGCGTTTGCGTGCACAGGGGCACGTGCTTGCGAGGGGGTTGCGGGTTCCGCTCCTGCAAAGACTGGGCCTGAAAATGCTAGTCCACACGCCAGCAGGCACACCCTCGTGTTCAATCGCGTTGCGTTTGTCGCCCAACGCAAGGCGGCGATGCGTGCGGCAGAGAAGGGAAATCTAATCATAGAAACCTACGAGTTGGAGAAGGACGCCTCAGGGGTTCCGACGACCGCAGGCTGTCGGCGGTCTCTCTGGCCACGTCGGAGATCACGATCGGGCCGAAACCAACGAATTCAACTCAGAACGACACGGCCATCGCCAGCAGCATGACACCGCCGCCGATGCGGGCGGCCATGCGCTGACCCGCCAGACGCCGCTCCCCTTGCGCCGAAACTCCGCCGCAAACACCTGCGCTGGACATCAGACCTCCCCCAAACCGAACGCGATGCGACATGTGTAAGGCAAAGCTGCGGTTGCGCCGCTTAAATCGGTGTAATGACGGCGGGGACGACGCAGTGGTTAGATGCTTGGGGGCAGGCGAACAAGCCGGACAACGGATCACCATCAACCACCATCTCCATCGACCGTCCGCCGCTGCGCGCCCCGACCCTTTGTGCCGCGAGGATGGAGTCTATATGGCGGTGTCCTGAAGGAGAGCCGCCATGTCCTATGTCGCCCGCGACGACCGCCCCGCCGACAAGGCCGAACGCTACGCCGAGGTCGAGGCCGAGGTTCTGGCGGTGCTGGACGGCGAGCCGAACCGGACGGCGCGCATGGCCACCGTGGCCTCGATGCTGGCCGACGCCTTTCCCGTCTTCTTCTGGACCGGCTTCTACGTCGTGGACGCGACCAAGCCCGAGGAGCTGGTGGTCGGCCCCTATCAGGGCACCTTGGGCTGTCTGCGCATTCCCTTCGGACGCGGCGTCTGCGGCGCGGCGGCGAAAACGCGCCAGACCCAGGTGGTCGAGGATGTCCACGCCTTCCCCGGCCACATCGCCTGCGACAGCCGCTCGGCCAGCGAGATCGTGGTGCCGGTGCTAGATGCGGCGGGCGATCTGATCGCCGTGCTGGATGTGGATGCGACCGAGAAATCCGCCTTCGACGCCGTGGACGCAGCGGCGCTGGAACGGCTGATGGCCAGGGTCTTCGCCGCCTGATGCGGATCGGGGTCGATTTCGGCGGCACCAAGATCGAGGCGGCGGCGCTGGACGACGCCGGCGCCTTCGCCGCGCGGATCCGCGAACCCAATCCGGGGAGTTACGACGGCGCCCTGATGCTGGTCGCCGACCTGATCGCTCGGGTCGAGGCGGAAACCGGTCCGGCGCGCTCGGTCGGTCTGGCCATTCCGGGGTCGCCGTCGCCGCGCTCGGGCCTGATCCGCAACGCCAACTCGACCTATCTGAACGGCCGCCGGTTCGCCGAGGACCTTGAGGGCGCGCTGGGCCGCCCGGTCCGACTGGCCAATGACGCCAACTGCCTGGCCCTGTCGGAAGCCGTCGACGGAGCGGGCGCCGACGCGGCCAGCGTCTTCGGCGTCATACTCGGCACGGGCTGCGGCGGCGGACTGGTGATCGACGGCAAGCTGGTCGAGGGGGCTCACGGCGTCGCGGCCGAAATCGGCCACATCTCCCTGCCCTGGCCTTCCGTCGACGAAGCGCCCGGTCCCGCCTGCTGGTGCGGGCTGAACGGCTGTCTGGAGACCTGGGTCTCGGGCTCCGGCTTCCAGCGCGATCACGAGGCGACGACCGGCCGGGCGTGGAAGGCTCGGGCGATCGTCGAGGCCGCGCGTCAGGGCGATCCGGGCGCAGCGACGGCTCTGGACCGCTACGTCGACCGGCTGGGCCGGGCCCTGGCCATGGTCGTCAATCTGGCCGATCCCGAGGTCTTCGTGCTGGGCGGCGGGATGTCGAACGTCGCGGAGTTGTACGACCGTCTGCCCGAGGTCGTGGGGCGCTACATCTTCTCCGACCACTGGGACGGGCGGATCGTCCCGGCGAAATGGGGCGATTCCTCCGGCGTGCGCGGAGCTTCAAGGCTCTGGGCCGATTGATCCGAGTTCGAGGCCCGCTATGGTCCGCCTCGAACATCTGGAAAGCGACATGAATCATCAGCGTCCGGCGCGCGCGCGCAGCGTTCTCTACCTGCCCGCCTCTAACGCCCGCGCGCTAGATAAGGCGCGAAGCCTCTCCTGCGACGTGGCGGTGCTGGATCTCGAGGACGCGGTCGCGCCCGAGATGAAGGCCGAGGCCCGCGCGGTGGCGGTCGCGGCGGCGCATCAAGGCGGGTTCGGCCCGCGACTGGGCGTGCGGATCAACGGGCTGGACACGCCCTGGGGCGCCGACGACCTGGCGGCGCTGCGGGATGCGCCGGTCGATCTGATCGTCGCGCCCAAGGTCGAGAGCGCCTCAAGCGTGCGCGCCCTGTCGGACGGGATGCGTCCGGGCGTCACCCTGTGGGCCATGATCGAGACGCCCCGCGCCTTGATCGACCTGCGCGCCATCGCCGAGGCGGGCGGGGCGCTCAGCGGCCTGATGCTGGGCGTCAACGACCTGGCCAAGGAGTTGAAGACCGGGGCTTCGCCCGATCGTGAGCCGTTGAAGCCCTGGCTGGCGGCGGTCGTGACCCACGCCCGCGCCAACGGCCTGACGGTCATCGACGGGGTGTTCAACCGCATCCAGGACGAGGCGGGCTTCAAGGCCGAATGCGCGCAAGGACGGCTCTACGGCTTCGACGGCAAGAGCCTGATCCACCCGTCGCAGATCGAGGGGGCCAACACGGCGTTCGGGCCGTCGGCTGAAGAAGTGGAATGGGCGCGCAAGGTCGTCGCCGCCTTCGCTGCGCCTGAGACGGAGGGACTGGGCGTCATCCGCCTCGACGGCGAGATGGTGGAGCGGCTGCACCTTGAAGCCGCGCAGGATTTGCTGGCCAGCCTCTGAGGCTGGCCCTGACGGGCGGCGCACCTTAGACACGCACAAGCATGACCACGCCGCCCTTGCCCTCGCCCCCGTCCAAAACTCGCGCCTGGGTCTGCGCGCCGGGGGTGCTGAAGGTGCCCTTCCTGTCCGCCTTCCTGCCCGATTACGAGCTGTCGCCCCTGCCGGGGCCGCAGACCGAGGCCGTGCTGGGCTGGGGCATGAAGCCGACGGCGGCGACTGGACGGCGTTGGGCCGAGAAACACGGCAAGCCCTACATCGCGCTGGAAGACGGATTCCTGCGCTCGGTCGGGATCGGCGAGAGCGGGGCGACCAGCCTCAGCCTGATCGTCGATGACCTGGGCGTCTATTACGACGCGACGCGGCCCAGTCGGCTGGAGCAACTGATCGCCACCGCGCCCGACTGGTGCGACGCCGCCATGCTGGCCCGTGCCCGCGGCCTAATCGACCGCATCGTGGCGTCGGGCGTGTCCAAGACCAATATGGGAGGGCCGCTGGATGCAGGGCTGCTGAAGCCCGGGCGACGGGTTCTGATTGTGGACCAGACGTTTGGCGACGCCTCGATCGGCTATGGGTTGGCGACCCAACAGAGCTTCTCGGACATGCTGGCGACGGCGCGGCGCGACGAGCCCGACGCCCAGTTGATCGTCAAGCGCCACCCGGCGGTGGCGGCGGGGCGGAAACAGGGCTGTATCCCGGCCAGCGAACTGGACGGAGTCACCCTGATCGATACGGACGTGCGGCCCGCCGACCTGCTGGCGGCGGTGGATGCGGTCTATGTCGTGACCTCGGCCCTGGGGTTCGAGGCCCTGCTGCGCGGCCTGCCGGTGCGCTGCTTCGGCGCCCCCTTCTATTCGGGTTGGGGGCTGACGACGGACGCAGTCGAGACCGGGCGGCGTGGCGCGGCGCGCGACCTGGAACAGGTCGCGGCGGCGGCGCTGATCGCCTACACGCGCTACGTCGATCCGGTCACCGGCCAGAGGTGCGAGGCGGAAGCGGCGCTGGAGCGGCTGATCGCCCTGCGCGACCGGGCCGACCGGCTGGCGGGCGCTTTCGCCGCCGTCGGCTTCGCCCCGGCCAAGCGCCCGCCGGTGCGTCGTCTGCTGAACAGCCCCAAGGGCCGCGTCCGCTATTTCTGGCGCGCCAGCGCCGCCGTCGCCCATGCGCGAGCCACGGGCGGCAAGCTGATCTGGTGGGCCGGCAAGGAGACGCCGCAGATCCGCGCCGCCGCCGACGCCTTCGAAGGCCCGGCCGTGCGCATGGAGGACGGCTTCATCCGCTCGCGCGGCCTGGGGTCCGACTTCTTCGGCGCCCTGTCCGTCGCCCTGGACGATCAGGGCGTCTATTACGACCCGACCCGGCCCAGCCGGCTGGAGAGTCTGATCGAAGCGGGCGAGCCCTCGCCGGATCAGGCCGCGCGGGCCGAGGCGCTTCGCGCCCGCGTGGTCGAGGCGGGCCTGTCGAAATACAATCTGAAGGGCGCGGGCGTCCCCGCGCACTGGCCCAAGGACAGGCCCATCCTGATGGTCGTGGGGCAGGTCGAGAACGACCGCTCGATCATGATGGGCTGCGGGCCTGATCTGCGCACCAACTCGGGTCTGGTGAAGGCGGCGAGGGCCGACCATCCCGACGCCTTCCTGATCTATCGCAACCACCCCGACGTGACGGCGGGCAACCGGCCCGGCCTGCTGGACCATGCGGCGATGGAGGAGGTCGACGCCTCGGCCGACGACCTCGACATCGTGGACTGCCTGAACGCCTGCGACCGGCTGGCGACCCTGACCTCGCTGACCGGGTTCGAAGCCCTGATGCGGGGCAAGCCCGTCAGCGTCTACGGCCGGCCCTTCTATGCGGGCTGGGGCCTGACCGACGACCAGCTGACGTTCGAGCGCCGCACGCGTCGGGCATCGCTGCAGAGCCTGATCCACGCCGCCCTGATCGGCTATCCGGTCTATGTCACGCCGGACGGCTGGCCGTGCGAGGCCGAGGACCTGGTCGAGGCCCTGATCGCGGCGCGCGACCATCCCCTGCCCGCCCCGCCGCGCGGGCGCGTCAACAGATGGTGGCGCGGCATCAAGGCCAGTCTCGACCGGAGCTCTCCACCGGCCTATTGAGGAGGTTCGTTATCGCTACGGACCTGTCCGGCCGCGAGGCGCCCGAACTTCGCCGCAACGCGCGCCCACTAAAACGGACGCCACCAGGGAGCACACTCCCTCATGCAGCGAAGCGCCGCGCGCTGAGCGTTAGGGAACCAAGAAGTTGCATAAAGCCGTCATCTCCGCCACCGGCCTGTTCACGCCGGAGCAGTCCGTCACGAACGAGGAACTGGTCGCCGCCTACAACGCCTGGGCCGACAGCTGGAACGCCGAGAACGCCGAGGCCATCGCCGCCGGCGAACTGGAGCTGAAGACCCCCTCGTCGGAAGCCTTCATCGAGAAGGCCTCGGGCATCAAGTCGCGTTTCGTCATGGACAAGAGCGGCATCGTCGATCCGTCACGGATGCTGCCCAACCTGCCCGCACGCGGCGACGACGAACTGTCGATCCTGGCTGAAATGGCGGTGAAGGCCGCCCAGGACGCCATCAAGGCCTGGGGCAAGTCGGTCAGCGAGATCGGCGCCGTCATCTGCGCCGCGTCGAACATGCAGCGTCCCTACCCCGCCATGGCCATCGAGGTGCAGCAGGCGCTGGGGATCGAAGGCTTCGCCTTCGACATGAACGTGGCCTGCTCCTCGGCCACCTTCGGCATCAAGACGGCGGCGGACTTCGTGGCCTCGGGCTCGGCCAAGGCCGTGCTGATGGTCAATCCCGAGATCTGCTCAGCCCATTTGAACTTCAAGGATCGCGACAGCCACTTCATCTTCGGCGACGTGGCCACGGCCGTCATCGTCGAGGCCGAGGACCAGGCCGGACCGGGCGGCTGGGACATCGTCGGCACGCGCCTGAAGACCAGCTTCTCGAACAATATCCGCAACAATTTCGGCTTCCTGAACCGCGCCGCCCTGCCGACGGGCGCCAACGAGCCGGTATCGTCCGACGGCCTGACCGACAAGATGTTCGTCCAGCAGGGCCGCAAGGTGTTCAAGGAGGTGGTGCCCATGGTCTCGGACATGATCCTGGACCACGCCGCCGAACTGAACCTGGACCCGCACGGGCTAAAGCGGATGTGGCTGCACCAGGCCAACATCAACATGAACACCCTGATCGGCAAGAAGGTGCTGGGCCGCGAACCCGAGCCGGAAGAGAACGTCATCATCCTGGACGACTACGCCAACACCTCCTCGGCCGGGTCGATCATCGCCTTCCACCTGCACCACGACGGCTTCGCTCCGGGCGATGTCGGCCTGATCTGCAGCTTCGGCGCGGGCTATTCGGCGGGCACGGTCTTTGTGCGAAAGCGCGGCTGATTGAGATAACAGGAATCACTGTTTCGGGCAGCGCTTGCACTGTTCGGAAAAATTTGCAAACCGTTAGAGGTGTCGAGAACGTGGGGGACGACGCCCGAATGACTCAGACAGTTTCACCCTGGGCGGAGAAGCTCAGCGACCCCTTGGCCCACGACGTGGCCACGGTGCTGAAACATATGGGCGGATCGGCCCATATGGACATCGTGGTCAACTGCGTCGCGGCCATGAAGCGTCAGCGCGGCGAGTCCGTCGCCCACGACCTGAAGATGAAGATCATCGAGGTCTTCGAGCGCTACCGCGACTTCTTCATCAAGCCCTTCGGCGAGAACTCGCTGCGATGGGCCCTGGCTCCCGGCCTGGCCTAATCCCCTTCTCAGACAAACGAAAAGGCCCGCTCCTTCCAGAGCGGGCCTTCGTCGTATCCAGCGCCAGACTGGAAAACAGGCTTTAGAAGCGACGAATGTAGCTGATCGAATAGGCGTCGGCCTCGCCGCCGTTGTCGCGGAAGTCGCGACGGGTCCAGTCGGCGCGGACGCCGTTCTTGCCGTCCAGGTAGTAGTTGGCGCCGACGCCGTAGTTCCAGCTGTCGCCGCCGATGTCGGTGTTGGCGCCGGCGATTTCCTGCTTCAGCTCGGTGTGGCCGTAACCGCCGCGCGCGAACAGCTCCAGCTTGTCGTTCACGGGGTACTTGCCCACCACGTAACCGGCGGCGTCCCACTCGTGCTTGATCGAGCCGTCGACGCCGGCGATGGTGAAGTCGTCGTCCTTGACGCCGACCGAGGCTTCGGTCTCGACGGCCAGGTAGCGGTTCAGGTTGACGCCCAGGCGGCCGGTCACGGCGCCGGTCGTGGCGGTGTCGCCTTCAACATGCGTGTAGCCCAGCGAACCATAGCCGCGGGCGTCCGGGCCCGATTGAGCGAAGGCCGGAGCGGCGATTGCAGAAATGGCGACAGCAGCGAGAAGAATGTTACGCATTGTTTCTATAACTCCTAGTAGAACTAGATGCGGTGACTTCTGCGGTCACCGGCCCCATCCAGCACGGAGTTAAATGGGTATCCCGTCCAGCCGTTCCAGAGGCAGGGGAATACACAGGCGTAACTGTGTGCGCCCAGACACATACATTGTTACGTTGATCGCGACCTTATCTCGGCACGAAAAAGGCGGCCCCGAGGGACCACCTTTGCACGCTCAGCCCTGAAACAGGTCTTAGCGGTCCTTTTCGCGCTCCTCGCCCGAGCGGGCCGCCAGGGCGGCCTGGGCCGCCGCCAGACGGGCGATCGGCACGCGGTAGGGCGAGCACGACACGTAGTCGAGGCCGACGCTCTCGCAGAAGGCGATGGACGACGGGTCGCCGCCGTGTTCGCCGCAGATGCCCATCTTCATGCCCGGCTTCACGCCACGACCGCGCTCGGCGGCGATGCGGATCAGATCTCCCACGCCGTCCTGATCCAGACGCACGAAGGGATCGGTCTCGAAGATGCCCTTGTCCAGATAGGCCTGCAGGAAGTGGCCGGAGTCGTCGCGGCTGATCCCAAAGGTGGTCTGGGTCAGGTCGTTGGTGCCGAAGCTGAAGAACTCGGCGTACTCCGCCAGATCGGCGGCGCGCAGGGCGGCGCGCGGCAGTTCAATCATGGTGCCGACCAGATAGTCGACGCTGTCGCCGGCGTCGGCGAAGACGGCCTTGGCCGTGCGGTCGGTCAGCTCGCGCAGGAACTTCATCTCCAGACCCAGGGCGACCAGCGGGTGCATGATCTCCGGGATCGGAGCCAGGCCCGACGCCTTCTTCACTTCCAGCGCCGCCTCGAGGATGGCGCGGACCTGCATCTCGTAGATCTCGGGATAGGCCACGCCCAGGCGGCAGCCGCGGTGGCCCAGCATGGGGTTGGTCTCGTGCAGTTCACGCGCGCGACGCTTCAGCTTGGCGGCGTCCAGACCCGAACCCGCGGCCAGGGCGTCGATGTCGGCGTCCGTGTGCGGGATGAACTCGTGCAGCGGCGGGTCCAGCAGACGGATCGTCACCGGCAAACCGGCCATAATGGTGAACAGTTCGGCGAAGTCGGCCTTCTGGAAGGGCGCGATCTTGGCGAGAGCCACGCGGCGGCCCTGCTCGTCGTCGGCCAGAATCATCTCGCGCACGGCGGCGATGCGGGCCTCGTCGAAGAACATGTGCTCGGTGCGCGACAGGCCGATGCCCTCGGCGCCGAAGCCGCGCGCGGTCTTGGCGTCCAGCGGGGTCTCGGCGTTGGCGCGAACCTTCAGGCGGCGCACGCCGTCGGCCCAGGCCATCAGGGTCTGGAAGTCGCCCGTCAGCTCCGGCTCGATCATCGGCACGGCGCCCTCGAGGACCTCGCCCTTGCCGCCGTCGATGGTGATGACTTCGCCCGCCTTGAAGGTGCGGCCGCGTGCGGTGAAGGTCCCGGCCTTCTCATTGATCGAGATTTCTCCGGCGCCCGAGACGCAGGGCCGGCCCATGCCGCGCGCCACGACGGCCGCGTGGCTGGTCATGCCGCCGCGCGCCGTGACGATGCCGCGCGCCGCGTGCATGCCGTGGATGTCCTCGGGCGAGGTTTCCTCGCGGACCAGAATGACGGCGTCGCCGACCTGCGACAGGCGCTCGGCCTCGTCGGCGTCGAAGACGATCTTGCCGGTGGCCGCGCCGGGCGAGGCCGGCAGGCCCGCCGCCACCACCGAACGGGCGGCGTCGGGGTCCAGCGTCGGGTGCAGCAGTTGGTCCAGAGCGGCGGGTTCGACCCGCGACACGGCCTCTTCCTGAGAGATCACGCCCTCGGAGGCCAGGTCCACGGCGATCTTCAGCGCCGACTTGGCGGTACGCTTGCCGTTGCGGGTCTGCAGCATCCACAGCCGGCCCTGCTCGACCGTGAACTCGATGTCCTGCATGTCGCGATAGTGGCTTTCCAGCCGGTTCACGACCTCGACGAACTCGGCGAAGACGACCGGCATGGCCTCCTCCATCGAAGGCGCGGTCTCGCCCATTTCCTCGCGGCCCGCCTGGGTCAGGGACTGCGGCGTGCGGATGCCCGCGACCACGTCCTCGCCCTGGGCGTTGATCAGGAACTCGCCGTACAGCTTGGCTTCGCCGGTCGAGGGGTTGCGGGTGAAGGCCACGCCCGTCGCCGAGGTCTCGCCCATGTTGCCGAACACCATCGACTGGATGTTGACGGCGGTGCCCCAGCTTTCGGGGATGTCGTGCATGCGGCGATAGAATTTCGCGCGGTCGTTCATCCAACTGGCGAAGACGGCCGAGACGGCGCCCCACAGCTGGTCATGCGGGTCCTGCGGGAAGGCGCGGCCCAGTTCGCGCTCGACCAGGACCTTGTAGTCGGCGACGACCTTTTCCCAGTTCTCGGCGGTCAGTTCGGTGTCGACCGAGACGCCCAGACGATCCTTGTGGTCGTCCAGAACCTCCTCGAACTGATCGTGGCCGATGCCCAGAACCACATTGGAATACATGGTGATGAAACGACGATAGCTGTCGAAGGCGAAGCGGCGGTCACCCGACAACTTGGCCAGACCCTCGACCGTCTGATCGTTCAGGCCCAGGTTCAGCACCGTGTCCATCATGCCCGGCATCGAGGCCCGCGCGCCCGAGCGCACCGAGACCAGCAGCGGGTTGGCGGGGTCGCCGAAAGTCTTGCCGACGATGCCCTCGACGGTCTTCAGACCGGCGGCGGCCTGTGCGGCCAGCTCGGCCGGATAGGTCTCGCCGTTGGAGTAATAGTGGACGCAGGCTTCCGTCGTGATCGTGAAGCCGGGCGGCACCGGCAGGCCGAGAGAGGACATCTCGGCCAGGTTCGCGCCCTTGCCGCCGAGAAGGTTCTTCATCGACGCGTCGCCGTCAGCCGAGCCGCCGCCGAAGCCGTACACCCACTTGGTCATCTTGCCGTCCCTGAGCCGTGGTCTAGCCGCCGAGGGATCGAGTCCCGCGCACGGTGGCCCTGACTAGCGTGCTGCAAGCGCGAAGGCGAGGCCGTGGGCGTAACAATCCGTGTGAGGATGTGTCTCTTTCCCTTCTCCCCTTGCGGGAGAAGGTGCCCCGCAGGGGCGGATGAGGGGTCTCTCAACACGAAAAAGGGGCTGCGTGACTTTGACGTCGCGCAACCCCTCATCCGTCTCGCTCCGCGAGCCACCTTCTCCCGCAAGGGGAGAAGGGTCAGATTTTACCCCGCGATCTGACCGAAGTCCGCCACCCGGCCCATGACGGCCCGCACCTGACCCAGCAGCTTCAGGCGGTTCTCACGCTCCTCGGCCACGTCGGAGTTGACCATGACGCCGGTGAAGAAGGCGTCCACCGGACCGCGCAGGGCGGCCAGGGCCGTCATGGCGGCGGCGAAGTCTTCGGTCTCCAGCGCGGCGTCCACGGCGGTCGCGGCGGCGGCGGCGGCGAAGGCCAGAGCGGTTTCTTCCGCCGGCTGGTTGGCCAGGCCGGTGGCGACGGCGCCTTCCGGCAGCGGCCCCTTCTTCTCCTCTGCCTTGAGGATGTTGGACGCCCGCTTGTAGCCCGCCAGCAGATTGGCCCCGTCGTCCGTGGCCAGGAAGGCGGCCAGCGCCTCCACTCGACGCACGATGCGCACCAGATCGTCGTCGCCCAGAGCGAAGACGGCGGCCACGAGGTCGTGGCGCTGGCCCTGATCGCGCAAGAGAACGGTCAGGCGGTCGGCGAAGAAGGCCAACACATCAGCTGAAACCTGCCGAGGGCTGGGGAGATCGCCTTCCGCCTTAGCAAGGTAGAGGCCGACGACGGCATCCGCCAAAAGTTCAGCGGGTGCGCCGACGCCAGACGTGGAGGTTCCGCCATCCTCGAACCGCGCGACAACGTCCAGAACGCGAGTGATGTTGGTCAGGCCGAAGATGGCTTGCAGCGTCAATTCGCGAAGCGGAGTGCGCACCCCGTTCTCCAGCACCAGCCGGATCACGCCCAGCGCGGCGCGGCGCAGGGCGTAGGGGTCGCGCGAGCCCGTGGGCTTTTCGTCGATGGCGAAGAAGCCCACCAGGGTGTCCAGCTTCTCGGCGATGGCGACGGCGACCGTGACCGGCGCGGTCGGGACGCTGTCGCCCGGACCTTGCGGCTTGTAGTGGTCGCGCACGGCGTCGGCCACGGCGTCAGGGTAGCCCGCCAGACGGGCGTAATAGCCGCCCATGACGCCCTGAAGTTCCGGGAACTCGCTGACCATACCCGAGGCCAGATCGGCCTTGGACAGGCGCGCGGCCTGTTCGGCCTGCGCCGCGTCGGCGCCGACCAGAGGGGCGATTTCACGCGCCAGAGCGGCGATGCGGTCGACGCGCTCGGACAGGGTGCCCAGCTTGGCGTGGAAGGTGACGCCCTTCAGCTTGTCGTTCCAGGCGTCGAAGCCGACCTTCTGATCTTCGTCCCAGAAGAAGCGGGCGTCGTTCAGACGGGCCGACAGAACGCGGCTGTTGCCGGTGGCCAGGGCCTGACCGCCGTCGGTCGCCTCGACGTTGGCGACGACGAGGAAGTTGGGGGCCAGACCGTCTTTCGACGGATCGCGCACGGCGAAATATTTCTGGTGCACCTTCATCGACAGGCGGACCACTTCGGGCGGCAGGGACAGGAACTGCGGGTCCATGTCGCCCAGGATCGGCGTCGGCCATTCGGCCAGACCCGCCACCTCGTCCAGCAGGCCGTCGTCATCCACCAGCACCAGACCGCGCGCGGCGCAGGCGGCCTTGGCGGCTTCCAGAATGCGCAGCTTGCGGTCGGCCACATCCAGCAGGACGAAGTCGCGTTCCAGCTTGGCGCGATAGTCGGCGAAGTCCTTGACCGCAAACGGCTTGCCGCTGCCGAGGAAGCGGTGCCCCTCGGTCACGTCGCCGGATTGGATGCCGTCGATTTCGAACGGCACCACCGCCCCGTCAAACAGGGCGATGATGCGCTTGATCGGGCGCACCCAGCGCAGGGTTCCCGTGCCCCAGCGCATCGACTTGGGCCAGGGGAAGCTGCGGACGATCTGATCCACCGCCTCGGCGAAGACCTCGGTCGTCTGGCGGCCCTTGCTGCTGATCTCGGCGAACCAGACGCCGTCGCGCTCGACCAGTTGGTCCTGCGTCAGGCCGGTCTTGCGCAGGAAGCCTTCCAGCGCCTGCGCCGGGGCCGAAGTCTTGGGACCCTTGACCTCTTCATTGCGGTCTTCGGCGGCGGTCGGCAGGCCGTCGATCACCAGCGTCAGGCGACGCGGACCGGCGAAGACGCTCAGCGCCTCCCAGGTCAGGCCGGCGGCCTTCAGGCGCTCGGAGACCATGCGCTCAAGGTCGCGCGCGGCGCCCTGCTGCATACGGGCGGGGATTTCTTCGGAGAAGATTTCGAGGAGAAGCTGAGGCATTCGATTAAATTCCGTCATCCCCGGACAAGTCGCGGAGCGACGCCGATCCGGGGACCCAGACGGCGGAGTTCAAAGCGGAAAGAGCCGTGCGGAGCGCCGGCGCCTGGGTTCCGGGTTCGGCTGCGCCGCCCCGGAATGACGGCAGGGAGACAGGGCTCACGCCGTCGCCTTCTCGTGTTCGACCTGGGCCAGAGCACAGGCTTTGCACAGGTCGCGGATGCGGCCGATGTAGCTCTGGCGTTCGGCGACGGCGATGGCGCCGCGGGCGTCCATCAGGTTGAACAGGTGCGAGGCCTTCAGCACCTGGTCATAGGCGGGCAGAACCAGCGGCTGACCCTGCGGTCCCTTCATGGTCAGGAAGTGGGCTGCCTCGCGCTCCATGTCCTCGAAGCGGCGCTTCAGCGCGGCGACGTCATAGCCGTGGAAGTTGGCTTCCGACTGCTGGCGCTCGTTCTCGAGGAAGACCTCGCCGTAGGTCAGGCCTTCCTTGTTGAACTTCAGGTCATAGACGTTGTCGACGCCCTGAACATACATGGCCAGACGTTCCAGCCCGTAGGTCAGCTCGCCCGACACCACGTCGACCTCGATGCCGCCGACGCCCTGGAAATAGGTGAACTGCGTCACCTCCATGCCGTCGCACCAGACCTCCCAGCCCAGGCCCCAGGCGCCGACGGTGGGGTTCTCCCAGTCGTCCTCGACAAAGCGGATGTCGTGCAGTTTCGGGTCGATGCCGATGGCGGCCAGCGAGCCGAGATACAGCTCCTGCAGGTTGTCCGGGTTCGGCTTCAGGATGACCTGATACTGGTAATAGTGCTGCAGCCGGTTGGGGTTCTCGCCATAGCGGCCGTCGCCCGGACGGCGCGAGGGCTGAACATAGGCGGCCTTCCACGGCTTGGGACCGAGCGCGCGCAGCACCGTGGCCGGGTGCAGGGTGCCAGCCCCGACCTCGATGTCATAGGGCTGCAGAATGGCGCAGCCCTGGTCGCTCCAATAGTGGTGCAGGGTCAGGATCAGGTCCTGAAACGAGAGAGGTTCAGCAGCGGCCACGGTCGATTTCGGTCCGATTTCGGGAGGCGCGGACCATAGGGCCGCCACGCTTTCCCAGCAAGGCGAGGCGGCGCAAAGCTTAAATCTTCCGCAAGCGGGATGGGGCTAGAAGACCGCCATGAAGGAACGGATCGATCAGATGCGCCGCCGCGCGGCGCGCTACCTCGGTGTGCGGCCTGTGACGGTCGCGCCCGCACGCGGCATACTGAGCCTCAGCTTCGACGACTTTCCGGCCAGCGCCTGGACCGAGGCCGGGCCGATCCTGGCCGAGCACGGGATCAGGGCGACCTATTATGTCGCGGGCGGCCTGTGCGGCGGCGAGAACATCGGCAAGCCCCAGTTCGAGGTCGAACACCTGCAGGCCGCGCACGCCGCCGGGCACGAGGTCGGCTGCCACACCTTTGACCACGTCAGCGCCCTGCGACTGACGCCGGAAGGCCTGACGGACCAGTTGGCGAAGAACGCCGCCTGGGTCGCCGAACAGCTGGACGGCCATGTCATGACCAGTTTCGCCTGGCCCTTCGGCGACGTGGCGCTGGGGGCCAAGCCGGTCATCGACCAGCGCTTTCTGCTGGGACGCGGCGTGCGCGACGGGGTCAACGCCGGGCGCGCGGACCGGGTGAACCTGCAAGCCATCGGCCTGGAATCGCGCCGCCTGCCCCACTACGATCTGGAGGCCCTGGTCGCCCGGACGGCGGACACGTCCGGCTGGCTGATCGCCTACGGCCATGACGTCGAGCGCGACCCCACCCCCTACGGCTGCACGCCCGAGGACCTGGATCGCCTGATCCGTCTGGCCCAGCAGGCCGGGCTGGACATTCTGCCGGTCGGCGCGGCCTGGGCGAGGTTGAGCGACGCGAACGCCTAGATCGCCCCGCGCGCCTCGGCCCAGCGGATCAGGGCCTTGCGCGGCCAGGCCACGATCCACGAGCGCGGCGTGTATTCGCCGGATTCGATCATGGCGCGGCGCGTCGGCGACGAGGCCGCCGCCCGCTGGCTGTGAATCTCCGCCGGTCCCTGATGCAGCAGGAAGGCGCCGTTCTTCAGCGGATTGACGCGCAGATAGGTCAGACGCGGGCTGATGGTCTCGAGCGGCGGATCGTAGAACCAGCTCGACCCGATCATGCCGGCCATGTGCGGCCGGGTCTTGAGGATGGCGGCGGCGGTCGACCAGGCGCGATCCCATCCCGCCTCGGTGAAGTCGGACAGATGACGCGCCTCGGTGTGAACCTCCAGCCAGGGACGCCAGCCCTGCGCGGCGATCCATTGCGGCGTCTGGGACCAGCCGTAGCCGTCACGGCCGTTGCGCACCACGCCGCCCGCCCCCAGGGGCGAGGACAGGTCGATGACCTGGGTCTGGGCGCCCGGCACGCTGAGCGCCAGCGACAGCCGCACATCCTTGGCCCAATAGTCGTCGTCATAGGCGCCGGTCGCGGCCTCGAGGAAGGCCGCCAGACGGTCCACATGGTCAGGATAGAGTTCCAGAGACTGCGGCGGCAGGGCCAGGGCGGCGACGCGCTCCGGCAGCGCCAGCGCCCAGCGGGCGATCAGGCCGCGCCGCACCTCGGCGGTGGCCTCATTCGCCGGCCCGTCGCCGATCAGCCCGTCGACCGCCGTGGCCGGCAGGCAGAAATCCCAGTGCGAGGCGGCGGCGGCGGCGGCGGCGGCGGCCGGTCCGGCCAGGGCGTCGCCCCGCGCGCGATCCTCGGGCGTCAGCCGGTCCAGCACCCGGCGGAAGGCGGCGATCTGTTCGGGCGTCAGGGTCAGCATGGCCTCAGTTGAAGCTGCTACGCTTCAATATGACGTTAATCGGCCGCAGGCGGTTCGGCGTCGGCCGCGCCCAGCACCGCCGGACGCCCCCACCAGCCCGGCCGATCCAGGGCGACGGCGGCCTCAACCGCCGCCGCGCGGTCGTCGAACAGACCGAAAACCGTTGCGCCCGAGCCCGACATCCGCGTCAGGCGACAGCCGGAAGCGGCGCGCATGGCCGCCAGCGCCTCACCGATGCCCGGCGTGACGCGCAGGGCGGGCGCCTCCAGATCATTGCGCTGAGCCGCCAGCCAGTCGATCACGGCGGCGAGCGACCAGTCGCTCGGGGCGGCCGGGCAGTCCGCCCCGCCTGCGGGCGCGTCGTCATAGGCGCGGTAGACCGCCCCCGTCGGCGACGGCAGGCCGGGGTTCAAAAG
>NZ_JBOHLI010000026.1:0-41573 GCF_050729455.1 Brevundimonas sp. | reverse complement strand
CCCTGCGCTGACCAGGCGTGATGAAGGCGACGCCGCCGGTCGCCGTGGAGATGGCCAGCAGACCCCGGAACCGGGCCAGACGCTCGACCGCCTCCCATACCGTCTCGCCCTGCTGCAGGGCGAAGCGCTTGAAGGCGGCGCCGACGTCGGCGCGGACCTCGACCGCCAGACCGAAGGGCGAAATCAGGTCGTTGGCGATCTGGGACAGCGTCCGGTTCTTCCAGACACCGGGCGTGTTCATGGCCGAGCAGTCGACCAGGTCACAGGCCTTGTCGCGGCCCTCGACCGAAAGAGACCGGCTGCGCGCGTCGAAGCTGGGCGCGGCCACATCGACCCATCCGGTAATGACGACGTCGCCGCCGACCAGGACCTGACAGGAATCGCCCCGCTTGATCTGGCGCGGCTCGGCGGCCTCGGACGTCCGTTCGGCGTATTCCAGGCTGAAGGCCCCGGCGACGTCGCGGATGCCCTTGGACACGCTGACGGACGTCCAGGCGTCGAACTGGCGGCCGCCGACCTTCAGGACCACGACATCACCCATCGGTCAGGACCTCCAGGGCTGCGCCGCCGGCCACAAAACCGGGATGGGTGATCCGGTTGCGGTCCACGATCTCCTGGGCGCGGGCGGCGTCGCCATACAGGCGCTGGGCCGTCACCAGGGCCGGTTCTGTCGCCGTGGGACTGTAGCTATACAGGCGGGCCAGCGAGCCGCCGCGACGGGTCACGTCGCGCACCAGCGTCAGGCGCAGGGCGGTCAGCGCCTCATAACCCGCATCGTCGCCGGCGTCGGCCAGGAAAGAGGCGGCGTCGTCGATCCGGTCGGCCAGATCATCACGCACCGCGACGGCGTCGTCATAGGAATCGAACGTCAGTTCGGTCGCGGCCTGAACCGCCTCGGCCGAAGCCGTTAGCGTCACCAGCCGCGCCACGGCGTCACTGTTCGCTCTCTGCACCTGGCGCGCCGGCGTGGGCGCCCAGGGTTCCGACGACGGGGCGAAACCGATCAGGGCGCGCAGTTCGTTCAACGCGGCGCCGGGGGTGCTGGCCAGCAGTCGAAACGAGGTGATCAGACCTGTCACGGCGCCCGCCAGATCGGGCGCCGACCGGACCAGCGACAAGGCGTTCGATCGCAGGGCCTGGACGCGCAGGGTCGCTGACGACAAGGCGTCCTGCGCCCCGCCCAGGCGGGCCATGCCCGACTGAAGGCGGCCACCCAGCGACTGGATCTCGGCGGCCGCGCCGTCCGCCACGAAGCTGGGCAAGCCGCCGACGTTGAAGCCCGTTTCAAAGCCCTCTTCAGCCTCGATCGACGCTGCTTCAGCCGCCACCGCCGCCGAAGCGGCCGTGTCCTCTGACGGGCCGGCCTGGGCCGCCACGCCGCTCGCGATGAAGATGATCGAGAAGGCGGCCATGCCGCCGTCCTGGCTGCTCTCCCGCACCGAATAGCGGTCGCAGTTGACCTGAAGCGAGCCGCGATAGGGATGCACCAGAGTGCCTTGCCCCGGCTGCTTGCAGGCCGCGATCAGGGCGTCGCGCTGGGCCATGTAGTCGTCGCCCAGGACGAAGCAGTCCAGGCGGAACTCATCAGGGCCAAGGCCAAGGTCTTCGACGAAGACGTCGTCGCGCTGGGCGAACTCATGCACGACGGCGCGGCGGCCGCCGTCCTGGTCGGCCGACTCGATATGGAAGACGGCTTCGCGGAAGCTGCCGGGTCGAAGTTGGTCGCGCCAGCTCATCGTCCGTTCGCCCCACGATACTGGGCCGAGGTGTTCACCGGCACCTGCGCCGAGCTGGAGCGCGCGGTGACCGAGGCGGGCCGGCCGTCCTGGTGGACACGGACATCGACAGCGACCTGACCATTGGCCGGCCGACCGCCGCCAGGCGCTCCAGGGCGCGGACGGCCGCCGCCTGCAGGGGGATCGCCGCCCGGACGCAGATTGTTCACCGCGTTGGTGGCGACCTTCAGCATGAAGCCTGCGCCGGTCAGGATCATGCGGAACCACTTGGGCAGGCTGTTCCAGACCAGATCGACGCCCGCCTTGAAGATGGACTTGATGCCCTTCCAGACGTTGCCGAGGAAATCGACGAAGCCCGACCACATGTTCTTCAGGCCGGCGACGATCTTGTCCCAGCTACGATAGACGAACCAGCCGGCGACGGCCAAAGCTCCGATGATCGCGATGATCGCGATGACCGCCACGACCGGGGCGGCGGCGACGCCCAAGACCCCTGCGATGGTGGCGCCCAGGGACATCAGGGCCGTGGTCAGCCAGGTGATGGCGACCGCGCCAACGCCATCGACCAGACCCCGCAATCCGCCGATGGCGTTCATGAAGTCGATGAACCCGTTGGTTACTGCAATCACGCCCTGGGCCACACCGACCCAATCGACCTTGCTGACCAGCTCCTTCAGCGACGTCAGCAGCTGGACCATGCCGACGCTGATTTCCTTGGCCCACTTGGCCAGATCGCCGTTGGCGGCCGCCGCATTCACCTGGCTCAGCAAGGCGGCCAGCTCGACCTTCACGAAGTCGAACAGACCCGCGTCAGCGATCTGGCGCTGGAAGCTGGTCAGCATGTCCATCAGGTTGGACCACAGGCCGTTCATGGTCCCGGCCTGACGATCCATAGCGCCCGCGAACCGGCTGTCGAAGATGCTCAGCAGGTTGGTGCGGATGTCGTTTGCGGCCTTGCGCGAGGTGACGGTGACCTCCTGGCCGGCCTTCTGATAGGTCAGGGCCACCGCCTTGCCGGCCGCGCTGCCCCTGACGCCGAACTCCTTCAGCCGCTCGAACTCGCCGGTCTGGGCGTCCGCCAGCATTTCAACGGCCTGCATCAGCGGCTTGTTCATGGCGCTGGCGGCGTCGCCCAGGGTGCGCAGCGAGCCGTCCGTGGGGTCGATGCCATAGGCGCGCAGGGCCACGAAGGCCTGCATTACCTGGTCCAGTTCGTAGGGCGTGGTCTTGGCGAAGTTCTCGACCCAGCGCATGGAGGCCTGCGCCTTCTCTGACGATCCCTCGATCGTCTCCAGCACGGCCGCGAACTGTTCGAACTTCGCCCCTGTCTTGACCGCCCCGACAGACAAGGCGCCGAAGCTGAGCCCGGACAGGGCGCCCAGGGCGGCGCCCGCCTTAGCCGCCAAACCTGTGAGCCGCGACAGGGCGGCGCCGCCGATCCGGGCGGCCGAAGGCAGCTCGATGCGCAACGAGCGCGCAATCCTGCGGATAGGACCGGTCGCCCGGTCCACCGCCTGAATCAGAACTCTAAGATTGAGCTGCCCCATGAATGCGCTGGGCCTGCTTCAGCCAGAAGAGGACTTCGTCCGCCTCCATCTCCCACAAGGTGGGGGGCTGAATGCCGAAGGCCACCAGGTCCCCTAAGCTGTCTGCCCAGTCGCGGGGCCATTCGGCAAAAAACGCTCGACCTTCGAACCGAAGGTCTGCAGGTCCTCCATGCCCAGTTCGTCGATGACCTTGACCGGCTGGCGGGTCATACGGGCGATCAGCGCCAGCAGCTGCGAGCCCCTGGCGTCCTCGGGCAGGCCGTCCAGGGCGCGCAGGTCCTTGGCCTTGAACTTGTAGAGGACCAGCTCGCCGATCGTCTCGACCCGCTCTTCGCCGCCCGCAGGCTTCAGGGTGACCTCGATCGGTTCCTTCAGCGTGATGGTTTCGACAGGAATGGCGGCCATCAGACCATCTCCTCAGCCGGCGGGCCTTCAATCGTGATCTTGGCCTTGCCGTCGTTGTCCGTGGCGGTCGGCGGCGTGGTGTTCCAGCCGTTGGCGACGACCCAGGTCTGACCGGTGTCCGCCTCGAAGGTGAAGGTGACGTCGGCCCACCTGCGGATCTCGTCCAGCGAGGTGCCTTCCTTCACCGAGATCTCGCATTCCAGCTTCGACTGGACGATGGACGACTTGTAGCCGTGAATGGCGTTGGCGCCGGCGACCGTCTCTCGGCTCTCGCCGCCGATATCCAGAGACGCCCCCGGCAGGGTGTCCAGCAGCTTGCCGTTGGCCTTGATCTGGGCGCGGCCCATGACCCGCATCGACATTGTGTGTTCTCCTTTTGCCCGTCTCAGCGGGCGCTAAACGGGCGATTAGACGCGGAACTGGACCTGCCCGGCGAAGACGCGGAACTGGTTGACCAGGTCGGGCGGGATCAGCGCGTTGAGGCGGTTCGGGTCGTTGGGGTCGCGCTGGACGATCAGGTCGGCGATGAACTGGGGTAGGTTCTCGACCAGGCCGGCCGTCTCCCACTCCCTGAACAGGCTGATCAGCTCGGCCTTGATCACCTTGGGCGTCACGATGGCCTGACCGCTGCCATAGAGCGTCCCGTCATTGGCCAGCTTGTGGCGGCCGTACTTGGTGGCGATCCGCGCCCGCATGGACCAGCGCAGGTAGCTGAGGGTCAGCAGGGTGTTGACGTCCAGATAGGCCGTGTCGGGCAGGCCGAAGGCGTTGGTCTGATAGGTCGTGATCGGCCGTTCGATCAGCACCTGGCCGCCAGCGTCCACCGTAAAGGTCGAGATGCCCTCGCGCAGCAGCAGGTCCCGTTCCTCGCGGGTGAAGCGGTCGTTGACCGTGGGGGCCAGAACGCCCGGCAAAGGCAGGGTCTGGAACGGTCGGGCCGGGTCGATGGCGCCGTGATAGGACACGACGCCGGCATAGGCGGCCGCGATGACCGGCGACCAGGTCGGCGAGCCCTTCAGGCCGCCGATCGAGACGTGCGGACCGTTGCGGGTCGAACCTAGGGCGGTCAGCGCGCCGAAGGTCCCGGCGCTAAAGCTGTAGCTGAAGCCGTCGATCATCTTCAGCGGGCCGAACCGCTCGGCCAGCTCGGCGTCGATCAGGTCCAGGTTGGCCGTGTCGGTGTAGGGATTGACGAAGGTGTTGAACCAGTCGTCGCCGATCGCGGTGAAGACGGCGGCCATGTCGGGGTTGCCCGCGCCCGTCGCGCCGGCGGCGACGGCGACGGCCAGACCGGCCGGCAGGGTTTCGCCGCTGCGGTAGTTGACCCGCACGTCCAGCGCCTCGCCCGCCGCGCCCTTGTGGCGGCAGGTCAGGGTCACGACGGCGGCGGCCGACGCGGCGGTCACCGGCAGGTCCGGATTGTCGTTGATGGCGTCGGCCAGGGCGGTGGCCACGACCGTCGCGGTGTCGGCCGCCGCAACCGCCGCCTGGACGCGAACGCCGGCCACATACAGGTTGACGATGCCGGCGGCCGTGGCCGGCCCCGAAACCGTGACGGTCTTGGTCGCGGCGACGCCGGCGGCGTTGTCGGCCAGCGCCAGGCCCCAGGCTTCAGCCGTGGAATTGGCCGTCAGGAAGGCGGCGAACATCAGGGCCAGCATCGAGCCGCGACCGAACTGCTGGACGGCCTGATCGGCGGTGGCGATGCGCGTCGGCTGACCCGCGTTGGCCAGCCCGGCCGCCAGTTTCTGGCCCACGACCAGGACACGCTGGGGCTGGACACCGGCGCCGGAGCGAGCGCGCGACGCGTCGAACTCCAGATACTGGCCGGGGGTGCGCAGATCGAGCGGGATCGAGTTGAACGAAATGGACATCAGCTTTCCTTGGTCTTGCCGACGACGACAGCGTCTTCGTCAGCGATGCGGCGCTGCCAGTAGGCGGTCAGCTCGACGGTCTCGCCGGCGAGATCGAGCGGCCGGCCCGTTTCGGGGTGAAGCGGCCGGCGGCCGGGGGCGGGTTTCAATTTGGCCCTGCTCATTGGGTCTCCAGCTGCAGGTGGTCGGTGGCTTTGGCCTGGTCGTCGGCCGGGACCGCCTCGATGTCGGCGAAGGGCGGAGCGTCCCAGTTGGCGTGGAAGGTCGAGAAGTCGTCGAGCGGGCCGGAGAGGCCGCCGCCGATGGCGATGGGCAGGGCGGCCGAGAACTCCAGGGCATAAACCGACAGCTGGTTCTCGGTGATCGTCTGGGTCGGCCGCACTGATCGACACGGCCCCAGCTGCAGGGCGCCGATGTCCAGGCCGAGGCGCTGGCCATGGAGCAGGCGCGAGACGTCCAGGAGCAGCTGGTAGGAGCCGACTTCCTTGTCAGTCGCCCCGTGCCGCTGGGACTTCTCGTTGCGCAGGTTCCTCGCGGCCACCACCACCATGAACACGGCTTCGGCGTTTAGACTGCTGCCCGCGTCGGTCGGGCGGCGCCACCCGCCGAACACCACCCAGGCGCCGGGGAAGACGTGCCCCGCCTTGATCGTGTTCTTCAGATAGGCGTCGAACTCCTCGGGGTAGGATTCGAGGGTCCGGAACCGGTAGCCCAGGACGCTCTGGTCGCCAGCGGCCTGAAGCCGCGCCAGAATGGCGTTTTCGATCTCGGCGATGCCGGTCACGGCAGCACCTCGGCGATGTAGTCCTGGACGATGTCGTCGATCTCGTCTTCGTCGTCGGCGTCAACGCCCAGGAACGGCCGCGCCGGGATCACCACTTCCTTCGGCGACCTGAAGCCGATGCCGGGAATGACGAAGCCCAGATGGCCGTCGCCCTTGGCCGCGATGGTGGCGCCGTCCTGGTGAACGCCGGCGTAAATCAGGTTCGTGCCCCACTCAGCCGAGTCCCGGCTCGCGTTCCAGGTCATGCTCTGACGCAGACGGCCACTGTCCACCAGGGTCTGACCGCCGGTAGCCTTGGCGCGCAGGCTAGGCTCCCACGGGTCGCCGTCAGGCCCCTTCTGGGTTTCGAACCGGTGGACCGTCGATTCCTCGCCATAGGCGCCGATGCGGCCCATCAGCGGCTCCAGATCGCCTGTGCGGTCCAGCAGCTCGGCCATGGTGCGCTGAGCGCGGACGATGCCGTCCAGGGTGATGCCGGACGACACCATCACAGACCCCGCATGGAGGTGCGCGAGAAGATCCGGTCTTCGCTTTCGATGACCATGACGTCGTCACGGCCGGCCGGTTCAGTCGCGCCGCCGGCGTCGCCCTCGACCGGCAAGGTGATCACGCCCCTGGAGATGTTGGTCAGGGTCTTGATGGCGTCTTCGTACCGGCGACGGACCGAGTCAGTGACCTGAGCCGTGTAGAGGCGGTAACGGGCGATATCGCAGTTCAGGCCATTCAGGATCTTCGGCGCGCTGGCCAGCGGCAGCTTGTATTGGGCGCCGACATAGCCGTCGATCTCGGCGGCGCCGTCTTCGAGCGCCTTGGTCAGGACGGCCTGGTCCATCTCGCCGGTCGGCGGATCGGCGCGGTCCGTCAGCTGGACCAGCTCCTCCAGGCCGCACAGGGCGATCAGATCGTTGATGGTGGCGTACACGGCGGTCAGTTCCTGGTGGTTTGAGCCGGGGGCTCGGGGCTGGCCACGCTGGGATGGACAGACCGGAGGCTCCGGAGAGGACGCCGGCGGGGCGAACCCCGCCGGCGCTTACTCAGTCGGCCCTACTCTTGGTCGACTTGCCGCCCTTGGGTGCGGCGGCGGGCGGCGGCGCTTCCCCCTCGGCCGGGCCGTCTTCACCGCTGCTCGAAGCGGGGTCGGCGGGGGGCGCGGCGACCGTTTCCGGCGGGGGAGCGACCGGATCGCCGCTCCCCTCGATCGCCGTCTGCTCGCTCACGGTATTCACAGGGACCGCCAGGGCGGCGGCCAGTTGCTGGCTCAGCACCTCGATCCGGGTTTCGAAGTCCTCGACAGCGGCGGCGAACTGGGCGCGCTCGGTCGTGATCAGCTCGACCAGTTCAGGGATCACCAGGTGCTGGCGGTCCTCGGCGATGCTGATACCCAGGACAAACAGGTCCTGAGCGTTCACCAGCACCGCAGCGGTCAGGCTGGTAGGCACGCCGCTGGCGTCCAGCGTCTGCTGACCGCTTTCCATGGCCAGAACGGCCAGAAGACCGTCGCGCAGGGCGCCATCGAGCCGCGACCAGCTGCCGTCGTCGTTGTGCCCCTCGATAACCAGGACATCGTCCTGCAGCAGCGCGCGCTTCTGCTCGCTGGTCAGGCTGGAGGTCTCGACCTCCAGCCACTGGGTCCCCAGTTCCAGCCCGCCCCGGCGATAGGGCTGCCTGGACGCCTTGATGCGGATGAGAAGGTCCGTCATGGCGCGCCTCAGGGCAGACGCCGCGCTTCGATCAGCGTGACGTCCTTGTAGTAGATGTTGGATTCACCGCCGGCCTTGTTCTGGGCTTCGAACAGGGTCCGGGCGGCGGCGCGGGTCGAGGTGCCGTGGATGACGTGCGTCGGACGGATGCCCAGGGGCTCGCCCTCGTCATTCTTCAGGCCGGCCATGGCGTTGTAGGCCGCTTCGTAGTTGGCGGCGTTGACAGGGCCGGTGCAGCGGTGGGCCAGCTGCCACAGGGTGTAGCCGGCGGCCCCGCGCGCCTCGCCGCCCATCAGATACTCGCCCGTCTTGAAGACGTGGCTGTCTTCAGGATCGGTGACCATGGCGAAGCTGGGCGCCTTGCGGGCCTGATACAGGATCGGCTTCAGCGCCTTGGACAGATCGACCAGGTACCAGGCGGCGGTCGTACCGTCGCCGCTGACGTTGCTGGCCACGCCCTCGCCGACCGGATGTTCGTCGTCGAAGAAGTTCTGACCGTCGAAGCAGGCGCGGGCATGACCCAGGCTCAGGGCTTCGAAGACCAGCTGGTCCTTCAGGTTGCCGGCGTCCTGACCCCAGCCCGAAACGATCGGACCGTAGAGGCCCAGGTTGTCGTCCTCGATCTTGGTCTTGTGGATGCCTAGGGTCGCTTCGAAGTCGCGGTTGATGAGCTGGTAGCTCTTCTCCTCGACCGAACGGATCTTCTTTTCGCCGATCCATTCGCGGAAGATCGGCAGATCGCCTAGGAAGCCGTAGGTCTCGATTTTGGTGCTGGACGACACGTCCGTGGTGAGCGGACCAGAGGCGGGCGCCGCCAGCGCGATCCCCGCCTGGAAGTTCGTCTTGAAGCCCGTGCGCAGGGCTTCGAGGTTTGCGCGGTTGATGATCAAGAGGGTCGCTCCTTAGGCCCAGGCGGGCTTGCCGATGGACACGAAAACGCCCTCGGCGGTGACGTCTTCGATCGCCCCGGCCTTGGCGCGGGTCGAGTTGGGGGAGGTCTTGGCCACCGTGTCATCATCGACGATGTAGGCGGCCTTGCCGATGTCGGCGGCGGTGATGGCGTCGCCTGCGGCGGAGTTCTTGAAGGCGTAGGGCCGGCTGCGGTCCACCATGACGCTGACGTCGCCGTCCGCCGCGCCGCCCTTCTCGGTGGACTGCGCGATGCCGACAGCGACATAGGTCGCGGCGTCGGCGGCCTTGGCGGCGTTGTCAGCGCCCTGCCCCTCACGGCCGGGGCGAGCCTTGCCCGCCGCCAGGATGACCAGGCCGGACTGGATGATCGTCACGCCTGCGGCGATGGGAACGCGGAACAGGCCCGCGCCAGCCAGCGAGACGATCTTGCGGGGTTTGGTCAGGGCCATCAGGCGGCCTCCTCATCACGGGCCTTGGCGAATTCGGCCTCGTCCCAGCCCATGGTGGCGCAGACGGCCTTTTCGGCCGCCGACAGGTGACCCTTGGCCGGCGCGTCCTCGTTCGGGTCCTTGGCGCCCGGAATGACGATGACGGGGGCCTTGTCCACGATGGAGGCGAAGCGGACAGGGTCGGCGCTGTGAAGGGCGATGAAGTCTTCGCGGGCCGCCGGGGTGATCTTTCCGGCCTTGATGCCGGCGTCCACGGCCGCCTCGGCGTCGCGCTTGGCGGTGCCGGCCTTCAGGGTGTTGATCTCGGCCTGCATGGCCACGATCGTCTCGCTCGACGGGGTCGAGGCGCGGGCGGTGTTGATCGCCGTCACGATCTCGGCGGCGGGCGCGTCAGCAGCCAGACCGGCCGCCTGGGCGACCGTGGCGAGACCCGCGCCGGTCGTCTTCAGACCGGTGATCGCGGCGTGGATTTGCTCCTCCGTCGCGTCTTCGCCCAGGCCCAGGGCCTTGGCGAGCTTGCTCTTGTCCAAGTCGATGTCTCCATCTTGGGGGTGTTCGGCGCTGGCCACGGCGGCCAGTTCCAGGTTGGGGCTGTTGGTCAGCCCGGCGCGGAGGATCGCGCGAACGCGCCCCGACGTTTTCTCGTGGGTGAAGACCGGGCTGATGTAGCGGTACTCGCCCGCCTTCAGCTGGGCATGGGCGCTCTCCGTCCATTCGACGCGGCCCCAGATGCCGTCTTCACGGACCTGCAGTTCCTTGATCCAACCGGACGCCGGCGCGCGGCCGCCGACGCCCTTCTGGGCGCCGAAGTCGGTCTGGTGGTCGTAGTCGACGACGGGGTCGGCCGAGCCGGCGTAGGTCCTGGTGGCGGCGATGACCTGGGCGGCGTGAGCGGCGTCGGCCAGCTCATAGGGACCGCGACCGTCACGACCGCCGAACTTGCCGAACGGGATCAGCTGGACCCAGTCGGTCGGCTCGCCCGAGGCAATCGCAACGGCGGACATGACCGCGACAGCGGCGCCCACGACGATGGTGTTGGAAGGTTTCAAGTGAAGGTGGTCCCCGATTTCTCAGGGAACATGCCGGAACCGGCGGGGGGGCTTCAGGGTGCACCGGTGCACCCCGTCCCGCCTCGGCTTAAGAGGCCTTCACAGCCCTCTTAAACGACCGATCTGCGATAGGCTACATCGCCTGACAGGACGGCGACGATATGAAAGTCCGGTTCGGCTGAAGATCGGGCGCGCCAGCCGTCCGATCCGAACTCTGCCATGGTCTCGATCAGGCCGTCCGGGGTGGCCCATTCGCCGATGTAGCGGCGGACCAGCTGGCGTCGCCCATTCTCGGCCTCGCGCCAGGTCACCCGGATCTGATCCGGCTCAGCGATCGTGCGGGCGATCAGCTCCAGGCTGCGAAGCCGCAGCTGGGGCCACCGCGGTTCCACGCCGTCCAGCCGCTGCAGCATGGCCGGCCCCACGACCAGGTGATCGCCGGCGACGTCCTTCAGCACCCGGCCGCCCGCCGCATCGAGGCGGCCGAGGAAGGCGGCGGCGGCCTCCTCGAACGAAACGTCCGCCGGCAGGAGACGACCCTCGCGCGGCCCACCGGCGGCGTTGATCTCGGGCCGATCTGAACCGGCGGCGTCCGGCGCATCGGGCAGCGGGCGGGGCGTGACCCCGTCCAGGTAGGCCTTGCCGACATTGAAGTTGAAGCCGGGATCAATGCCGGTTTCGACCGTGGTGACCTCCCCTGTGCGAGGGTTGGTGTAGGCCCGAGACGGAAAGCGGGGCGGGTTCTGCGTCACGGTGAAGCCCCGACGCTCCAGCGTCCGCGCGCTCATCTGCGTTACCGTGCAACGGCAGCGCCAGCCGCACGGCGGATAATGGGTGTTCCACCAGGGATCGTCGGCCGGAAGGACGACGCCGTGCCAGGCGCGATGCTGGGGACGGGTTCGATCGTCCATGGTGGCCACGTAGCGCAGATAGGGCATGGCCGCCTTGACGCGCTCGATGCGCTGCCAGCGGCCGGCCTGATAGGCGCTGCGCATGTTGACGTCGAAGATGGTGCGCAGTCGGCGAGGCGAGCCCAGTTGCACCTCGCGAACCTCGCCCGTCAGGGGATCGGCCATGTCCCGGCGGCCCCACCAGCCCCGCGCCTGAAGCAGGGGCGTCAGTTCCTGGCGGAACTGCTGAAGGGTGGTCCCTTCGGTCAGCGCCTTGTCCAGGGCGGCGCGGATATCCTCCAGGACCTCGCGCTGCAACGCCTTGGCCACGGTGAAGGCCTTGGCGTGTTCTTCCTGCCAGACGTCCTCCCAGGCATAGGATTCGGCCAGCCCCTTCGACCGGAAGTAGGTGATGGCCTCTTCCGGCGGCAGGGGCTTCAGGGCGGCAGGGTCAGCCATGGCTCAGGGGCTCGATCTAGGCCAAGGCGATGCCGGCGCGGCCGGCGAGGAAGGCGCCCACGGCTTCCCGGTAATGCTCCAGGCCAGGCTGGACGTGGGAGCCTTCGAACGCCCAGACCTCTTCGATCCAGCCGTTCATGTTGTTGGTGCCCGCGCCACCGGCGTTGAGGATGCCGCCGACAGCGCTGGCCAGCTCGGCCTTATGGGCGATCAGGTCGCCCGTCGCGAAGTTGTTGAGGGTGTTCAGCCCCACAGAGCCCTTGCCCGATGCCTGGTTGTAGGCCGCGATGGCCAGATAGGGCTGACTGGAGGTGTAGGTGGTCGGGCTGATGACCTCGCCGCCGCCATGGATCAGACGAAGACGACGGTTCACGTCGCTGACCAACCAGGCCCGATCCCCCGTCGATGTCCTGGACGCCGCCAGGGTCTGGAATGAAGCGTCGGCATTGGGCGTGACCAGGCAGTACAGGGTGTAGGACGACGGGATCATGACCTGTCCGACGCAGGCCGCAGGAGCACTGCCATTGAACCGTGCTGCTGGACGGGCCGGGGCGCCGACCGTTCCATGGAATACAGCCCCCTGGGAAGTGAAGACGCCCGGACCGACGCCATCACGGTAGGAGACCCCCCGCCCGGTCGGATCAAGGTCCCGCGCGGAAAATCGCCACGCCAGTCCCGGCACCTCAAGCGCCTGAACCTCAAGGGCGGAAAGAGAAGGCAAAGACATGCCCAGGCTCGACCGGGCGCCGGTGCGAACGGCGATGCTCATACGATGATCTCCTGATGAAGGGCGAAGTTGGGCAGCAGCTGGCCAGAGGCGGGGCAGGCTTCCAGGGCGCTGTCATGAATGCAGCTGCGCGGCCCCGCGACTGATCCCTGCCGGGTGTTTGTTCCCGCGAACCAGGCGGTTCTGAACTTCCGGACGCCGTCCGTGGGGCCGCTCAGGGCGCCTTCGATCCTCACGCCGTCGTCTGACACGCGCAGGCTTCCGGGCACCACCACTGGAGAGGCGGCGCTGTCGATAAAGCTCAGGCCGAACGCCCCCGGATCATCGACCAGGCGCTGGGACAGCTGCAGAGGCGGGTTGGAAACGTCGAACCGGATCGAAAAGGCCAGGCCGTTGATCTCGGCGCTGAGCATCCGAAGCGGCCGGGGGTTGTCGAAGGCGCGATTACGGTCGCGGATCACGCGGGCGAAGGCCGCCGCGCGCTGACGATGGGTGGCGGACGGCGGATGGAAGAGGTCCTGATACGGCCCGAACTGATACTGGGGACCGACGCAGATCATGCGCGAGTTGGCGGCGTTGGCGTTGGCCTGGGCCAGCGAAGGTCCGGACAGGACGCCGCCGACAAACAGGCCGCGCTGCATGACGTACATGTTGAAGGTGGCGGCGCCCGTGATGCCGCCCAGGGCGACGACGTCGGCGGTCAGGTCGGTCAGCAGCTCCAGCTGCTTGGCCTGATAAGCCGCCTCTGTGTCGTTGATGTCGTTTTCGCCGTGGTCCCAGATCACCGCTTCCAGGAGGGGCGTCTTGCCGTTGGCGGCGCACCAGGTCTTCAGCGCGGTCAGCGAGGCGATGGCGTTGGCGTAGGGCGTCGTGCCCTTCTTCAGGGCGGCATAGGCCGAGTTGCCCTTGCCGAAGCTGGCCACATGATAGGTGGACCCGCCCGCCCGGCCGGCCGGGCCGTTCAGCATCCATCCCAATGAGGCCCAGCCCGTTTCACCGAAGTTGGGGCTGAGGGTCTGTTCATAGGCAGGAACCAGCGTCGTCAGGGACGCGGGAGTGATGGCGGCGGCGGCGATGCCCGCCGGCAGGACGCCCTGTTGCCACATCAGGACGGCGCTTGAGGGCGGCTCCGCCAGATAGCTGGCCGCGCCGTTATCGACCCCGCCGACCGACAGGCTCTGGCCCATGATCAGGATGATGCGCAGGAAGGCGTCAACGGGTTCGGAGCCCCGGCCGCGATAGGAGGCGTGGCGGATCGTACCGTCCGCACAGACCGCCCGGACCAGCCCCGGGGCCGCCACCTTCACCGCCCGCACCGGTTGGTCGAAGATCGAGAGGCGGCGCTCGGCCGAGCCATCAGCGATAAAGGCCTGACGACGGGTCAGAGCGCCATCGACCACGTCCAGAGGATAGGCGATCGGCGCATCAACGGCGGCCGGCGCATAGATCTCGCCGTCAGGACCGAAACCGCCGATGGCCGCACCCTCCTGGCTGATGAAGGGCGCGATCCAGCCCGACCGTCTGATCTGGCCGCCCGTGTGCATATCGCCGAAACTGCGCAGCAGGCCGGTGCGCTGATCCACCCACTGAAGGGCGCGGCCGTCCAAGCCCCGCACCACTGGCGTCAAGCCGCCCCGACCGCCGATGCCGGCGCCGACCGTGGCCCGCACCTCTTCACGGTCAGCCTCGCGGGCCGTGCGCAGGTTTACGGGCGACACCGCCAGGTCGGAGCCCTGGCCCTGCAAGGTCTGTTCGGCCGTCGCCAGGACCAGCGCCAGATTGGGGCCGACCCAGACCCATGCACCAGCGATGCCGGCATAGACGCCGTTGCCGTTTGGAACATCGCCGGCCGGATCATCATGCACCTCGCCTCGGGGGGCGACGCCGACCGGTTCGACGGCCAGCAGCTCGGCGCGCGTGGCTCGCAACACGACCGGCCCCAGTCCGGCGTCGGCCAGCCAGGCCAGCAGCGCTTCGGCCGCAATGGTGGTGGCGGGGCCTTCGCCACGCTGCATCAGGATGCGGTCGCTCGATTCCAGCGAGGCGGTTTCGCCCACCTGGTCCAGGGTGCGGGTGATAAGGGTGTCGGACATCAGCCCTCCAGAAGAATGCGATCAGGGGTCTGGCCGAGCGCCACGCCCGCTTCGGCCAGGATGAGACCGCCGAGGGACCAGGACTGGTCCCGCCAGCGGACGAAGCCGCCCTCGTTCGGCAAGTGGAGCGGGACGCTGGTGATCTCGCGGTGGTGGCCGCGCTGGGCCAGACAGGCGTTGACGATCGAAGCCGCCTGATTGCTGCCGGCGTACCAGGCCCGATAGGTCACCTCGCCGCCCGGCGGTCGCCAGACATGCAGGATGGTCGAGGGCGGCACGGCCCAGTCGCCCTCGATCACTCGCAGCCGATCAGCCGCCGCGATCAAGGGCGGACCTTCAACCAGCAGCCCGCCCCGAAGGCCCGGCGCCAGGTAGTCGAACCGGGGCGCATTGACCCCCACCACGACCGGCGCGCCGTTGGCGTCGCGGACCGTCGCCGCGCAGCTGCGCGTGAAGGTGAAGGTCTCGGCGAAGGGCAGCCCCACCAGCGGCGTCATGCGGGGCCGCCGTCCAGGGACTGGCCGACCTCGCCCATCAGGCGGGCGTTGAAGCCGGCGCGGGCCAGCAGATCGGCCAGTTGTTCGCCGTCCATCTGCTCGAACACGCCCAGCAGCCGGTCGCGGGCGTCTTCCACCGACGACGCTTCGGCCAGCATCTTCTTCAGCGGGTCGATGGTGGGAGCGACCAGGGCTTCCCATCCGGCGTCGAGAACCGCGACGGCGAACAGGTCAATGGCGTCTTCGGCCGGCTGATCGGTCGTGGCATGGACCGCCTTGGGCTCCGGCGCCGGCGTAAGAGGCTTTAAGAGGGGCTTCTGGGCCTTCTCCGGGCCTCTTGCGGGCGTCGGCACCACCCCGCCCGTTTCAGGGCCTTCCTGAGGCGTTGGGACGGATGGCGCTTCCGGCGAGGTCAACAGCTCTTCGTCGGCCTTCGGTTCGGGCGACCGGATCAGCTTTCTGGCCCAGGAGGCGGGCACCTTCAGGCCCAGGCGCACCAGCTTGTCCGTCGCGCTGGTGATGGCGGCCAGGTCAACGGCGTCTTCGCGACCGATGATGAGGCGCGGATAGGCCGGACGTGCGCCATGGTTCAGCATGACCAACGGCTGGATCAGCTGCTGGTTCAGGGTGGCCGCCAGCAGCTTGGCGTCGGCGCGCTCGATGTCGCCCCTGACGTCATTGTGGACCGTCCCCTGCGAACCGCCCAGGCCGCCGGCCTCGGCGTCCGTGGTCGCGGTCTGGCCCAGCACCGCCTTCGAGATCTGGCGGTCCAGGTACTCGCTCAGGTTCTGGAACAGGGCGCCGTCGCTGGCGGCCTGTTTGCCATCGACGAACTCAATGTCCGTGGTCTTGGGAATGATGCCGGCGGCGTCGGACCCGATCGAGGCCAGCGCCCGCAACAGGGCGCGTCGGTCATCGGCCGAGGCGCCTGTGTCGTAGCGGCCGAGGCGGAACGGGATGCCATAGACCTCGGCGAAGGCCACCCAGTCTTTCAGCGAGTAGTTCTTGAACAGATAGGCCCAGGCGACGGCGCGGGCCAGGCCGCCCCGGATCGGCAGACCCGACTTGGCCTTGTGCAGGTGGACCAGGTACTTGAACGGCTCCAGATCGACGCCGTCAGCCGAACCGTCGCGCAAACGCAGGGTCTCGCCGTCCACCCGGTCGAACTGGAACCAGTTGGGGTTCCGCCAGATCAAGCGCTTGGGCCACCACTGGCGTTCCGACATGTCCCAGACGATTTCGGAAGCCGAGTAGCCCTTGCCGATGGCGTCCAGGATGTCCTGAAGCTCGTCTTCCAGGGTGTCGCGCTTCAGCCAGTCGCGGACCAGCTTGGCGTCGGCTTCGGCCTCCGGCGTATCGTCGGCGGCCTCGACCGTGATGGGCAGCTGCGAGACTGCGCGCTTACGGGTGCCCAGGACCGACAGGTAATGAAGGTCCTTTTCCTCCATCGCCTCGGCCAGCTCCAGATAGCGAGTGGCGTCGCCATGCTCGGCCGCGCGCAGGATGCTGGCCAGGCGCACCGGGTCCATGCCGACTTCAGGATGGCCGCTCAGGATCGAGCGGACGCCGGTCGTGGTGGCGCCGGAAATCTCTTCCTTCAGCAGCCGGGTGCTGACCGGACGGCCGAGGTGATCGACTAGGCCGGGGTTTTTAGTCGGGGTCACCATGCGCCGCCTCGTCTTGTCTCATCAGCTTCCGCGAAGGCCCGCTGCAGGCAGGCGGGTTGGGTCTGGCCGTCTTCGTCGGTCGCAGGTTCCGGGGCATGACGGCCGGGCAGGCCCTCGTAGCCGCCATAGGTGATCGGATCGGAGCAGCTGGCCGTGTAGGCGAGGCAAAGGGACACGGCGAAGTCGCCGTGCCGCTGCAGACCGTCAGTGCCCTTGGTATGGGCGTTGTCGGGGACCTTGGGCACGCCCCGGATCATGCGGACCTGCCGCATGTCGTCCGTCAGGTCGGAATGGGCCGGGATCGCAATGGTGCGATCTTCAAAGGCCGCCTTCAGCGGCGGCATGTTATTCAGGTACCAGTCCTGGCTGAGCTTCACTTCTTCGATCAGGCCGCTGCCGAACTTCTGTTTCGTCTCCTGGGCCAGCGTCGCGCCGTTGCCGGTGGCGTCCAGCTTGCCGCCAGAGAAGCGCGGCAGGCGTTCGACCAGCCAGAACAGCACCTGCTTCTGCTGGTCGTAAGGAACATTCCGCATCTCGATGACGAAGGGCACAGTCCTGACCAGGTTGCGCTCCAGGGCGACAGGCGCGATCGAGGACACGTCGCCGGTCAAGGCGAAGTCCTGGCCGAAGGTGTGGCGCAGGTTCTTGTCCAGGCGCGCGACCTGGGGCGCCACGGACTGTTCCAGGAAGGCGTCGATATAGGACCGGCGCTCGGCCACCGGCTTGACGTCGAAACCCGGCGGGCACGCCAGG
This sequence comes from Brevundimonas sp., assembly GCF_050729455.1. Taxonomy (GTDB): domain Bacteria; phylum Pseudomonadota; class Alphaproteobacteria; order Caulobacterales; family Caulobacteraceae; genus Brevundimonas. The sequence continues at coordinate 24,031 of NZ_JBOHLI010000026.1, read as the reverse complement.
CGCAGGACCTTTTCCGGTCCGCCCGCCGTCGAGCAGGCCTCAATCACGGCGCGCGACAGATAGATGCCGGAGCCTTGCGACGGGACGCAGTCCAGCTCTTCGGCGGCGTCGGCGCCATAGAAGGCGCGGATCTCTGATCGCCACTGGGCCTCGGCCTCGGGCGACCACTCCTTACCGGTCATCAGACAGACGCGCTGATACAGGCCTTCTTCCAGCGCCTGGTCGAAGGTGCACCGGACAACGGCGCCGGGCCGCTTCTTGGCCCGGATATCGTTCAGCAAGACGTTGAAGGCGTTGTCTTCGCCATTGTGGGTCGAGATGACCAGGACCTTGCCGCCCCAGATCAGCAGGGCCATGGCGGCCTTCAGCAGGCCGTCCGGGTCATCGTGGAAGGCGAACTCATCCAGGATGACGTAACCCTGCTTGCCGCGCAGAGAGCGCGGCCGGCTGGAGAGGGCGACGATCTCGAAGCCAGAGGCGAAGGCGATCCGAAACGCCTTGATGTCCTTGTCGGGACCATCGGCGAAAACGAATTCGGACACCTCGGTCGCGGCATGGTCGAACGCCTTGGCCCACATGGCGCAGGTGTCGATAAACTCGCGCGCCATATCGAGGTTGTAGCCGATATAGAGGGTGTCCATCCCCTTGTCGGCCTTGCGCTTGGCCGAGGTCAGGACGGCGTCGGCCGACACCGCCCAGGTGAACCCGATGCGTCGGCTCTTGTCCGAAACCACCAGGTTGTGGGTCGCCGTCGCCTTCAGCAGGGCCTTCTGCGACGGCATGAGGATGTCGGGCAGAGCCTTGCCGTCGAACATGGCCGGCATGGCCTGCGTCGCCGCCCGGCGGGCCTCGGCCCATTGCGCCTCGGTGATGATCTCGCCGTCGAACGCCATCAGTCGTCGATGCCCAGGATCTCGCGCTTGATCTTGTCCACCGTGTCGGACGTCAGTCCGGCTTCACGCTTGGCCACACGATCCACGGCGGCGGCGGCTTCCTTGGCCGCCTCCTGCTTCAGGCGCATATGCAGGTCGGCGTCCGTCTTGCGCGCCGACGTCACCGCCTGGATGGCGCGCGACAGGAACATCAGATTCTCGGCGTCCAGGGTTTCACCTGGGCCGAGGTTGGCCATCAGGTCGAAGGCCAGCGACTGGAACCCCTGGACCAGCACCTGGAACCCCTTGCCGTCCGTCAGGTCCGGCCCGATCTGGGCGATGACCTGGTTAGCGACATCGCGTGACTGCTGAACCCGCTCGGCTAGGGCCTGAACCTTCTGGCTGTGACGGTGGACAGCCGAGCGCGACGGCAGGGGGACGTCCTGGTCGGCGAACTGGGCGTCCATGCGGTGCATGACCTCGTCCAGTTCCAGCCGGCCGGCGCGAAACTCCCGCAGCCAGTCTTCAAGCCTGTCCCGGACATCCGGCGGCAGTTTCTCGATCGAGGAACGGGCCATGGTCAGCCGCGCGGAGTGGGACGGCGAACGCCCGGCGCCGTGGCGCGGCCCATGGCCACGTCCTCGCCGCGTTCGGTCAGGGTGGCGACATAGAGGCCGCCCAAATCGGTGTGGCGGGTCAGGCCCTGTTCGCTCAGCCAGGCGATCACGCCGCGCACCTGATCACGGGTGGCGGACAGGCCCACGGTCGCAACCAGGTCGCGCAGGATGGAATCGTTGGCCTTGCACTCAGGACAGTCCAGCAACGCCCGCAAAAGCGCGATCCTGAGGTGTTCGGCGAAGTGGTCCTTGTAGCTCATTTCGACCGCACTCCGGCTTCCAGGAAATAACCTTCGATGCGCTGAAGGCCGGGAACCACCTGCTGATCCACGGTGCGCGCCACAGCGTGGATTTCGCCGCGTACCGTGGCCAAATCCGCCTTGTTGGGCACGTCGGCCAGCCGGCCATCGACACGGTCCAGGCGGCTTTCAGCTTCGTCGATGCGATCCATCAGCTTCTGGGCTTCGTCGGTGTCGCGCCACCGCTGGGCACGGCGGGCGACCAGGACGGCGCAGCCGGCGGAGGCGACCGCGCAGAAGGCCGTCACAAACTGCAGGGTCTCGGGCAGGGTCACGCGGCTACTCCGGTCGGGCGGCGTTCGGTCAGGCGCTGACAGGCGATGCAGCGGCGGGCTTGAGGTTGGGCCGCCAGTCGGGCGGCCTCGATCGGATCATCGCAGTCCGTGCAGATGCGCAGAGCTGGCGGCTCGCCCTTGTGGGAGGCGTTCTGGCGGCGGATCTCGGCCAGGCGGCGATCAACCTCCTGATCCGTCAGCCGCGAGGCGTGGTCGGCGTCGTCCATCAGCCCCTCGCAGTCTCCGGCTTGGGGCACTGGGCGCGGGCGTCGGTCAGCGCCTGAACCGCGCCCTCGCCCCAGGCGATCAGCTGGGCCAGCCATGCACCTCCGGCCGGGTTGTATTCGACCACGGCGTCGGCGGCGGGTTGAGGACGTTGGGCCGGCGCGTTCAGAAGTTCGGCCGGACAGGTGGTCACGACCTCGCGCCGCGTCTCGATGACGGGGTCGGCCGGGACCGACGCCGGCTCAATCCGATCGGCCGAGGTCGCGCAGGCAGTCAGCATCGCAGCGGCCGAGGCCAGCATCATTGCGCGGAGCGGAAGCGAGATCGTTTTGGGCACTCTGAATCCTTTGGGTCTGGGTGCGGCCGCGCGCTTCAGCGCGGGCGATGGCGCCGGCCTGATCGGCGCGGAGCTGGTCGAGGGCGGCGTTTGCGTCGTCACGTTCGGTCCGGGCGGCGTCGCGCTGGGCCGTTAGGGTCTTCACAGGCGTGGAACAGGCCGATCGCAGCGCGAACAGGTCGCCATTGGTCAGAGCCTGATCGCAGGTCGCCGCCTGCACAGCGCGGCGATGAACGGCGGCGACCGGCGCAGGACAGGCTTTGGCCGAGACCGAAGGGTCCTGTTGGTCCAGGGCGCGATCGCAGGCCTCATGTCCCGCGATCGAGGTCCGCAGGCCGCGCTCTTCGACGTTCTTGGCGTTGATCACGGCCAGCAAGGCGGCGGTGGACAAAAGGCCGCCCGCCGACAGGATCGTCAGGGCGCGCATCATGCCTGGTCCGCCGGAATACCGACGCCGGCGCGGGCGACGTCCACACGTCGAGCCGCCGCCAGCTGGGCCAGCTCATAGGTGGTGGCGCCGACGACGTAGATCAGGCCGACGAAGACGACCGTGCCGATCAGGCCATAGGCGATGCTCTGCAGGGCCATCGCCTGGCCGGCGCTGATATGCGGCGCCCGCAACGTCCAGACGACGCCGCCGACGATAGCCAGGGCGACGAAGGTGACGCTGAAGCTCCAGAGGCGGCGCCAGAACCAGTTGATCTCGTTGAGGCGAGGCGCGGGCTGGACACGAAGGTCGGTCATGCCTGACGCCCCTTGTTGGCGGCCCACCACGGCTCGACATCGAAGGTCGGGCAATCCTTCACCCACTCGCCCTTCGTGACCTTGCCGTCGCCGTTCCGGTCCGGAGAAAGGTCGCGGTGGCCGCAGACGCGGGCGGCGGGATAGCGGCCCGTCAGCTCCTGCAGCAGGGTCCTGAGCGCGTCATACTGGGCCGGGGTGAAGTTGGTTTCGGCGGTCATGTCCGGCTTGACGCCGCCGACCAGGCAGATGCCCAGGGAACCGTCGTTATGGCCGGCGACATGGGCGCCGATGACGTTGTCGGGCCGTCCCTTCTCGACCACGCCGTTGCGTCGGATCACATAGTGATAGCCGACGTCGCGCCACCCCTGCTTCTTATGCATGGCGCGGATTTCCGCGACGCCGAGGTCACGGTTGGCGGGCGTTGCCGAGCAATGGACAACGAGCAGGCGGATCGGCTTCATTTCAGGCCCCGAAAGGCCGCCGATCGAAACGATTTCGCGGCGGCCGAGTTGAGGCCTCAAGCTACGGGTATGGGCGGGGTCTGAGAGGGGTGCACCGGTGCACCCTGAGCGACCGGCTCAGAACAGGTCTGGCTGATCACGACGGCCGCTGCGACCGGGGCCGCCGTTCAGCTCGTCCTTTACATAGAACACATGTCGGCGCGAGACGCCAACACGTCGGCATATCTCTGGAACCGATCGGCCCGCCTCGATCAGCTGGGCCACTTGCGCGCGCTTGCCCAGAGCCATCGGGATTTCGATATGGCCGCCACCGAACTCGGCCGCGACGATCGCCGCCGCCTTGGCGCCCACCGTCTCCGTGATCGGGTGATGGGCACCGAGGAACTTGGGCACATACAGGCGGCCGCCGCCGAACAGGGCCGACAGGGCGGCGGCTTCGTCCTCGCCGATCAGTTTCAGCAGCTTCTGCCAGTCAGGAAGATCGTTCATCCGCACGGCGTCACTCCGCGCTGGATCGACGGATGGCGGCGCGGACCTGGTGCAGGTGCAGTTCCGCCTGAAGAGACCGTTGAACGGCCTCTTGAAGGGCTTTTTGACGGGCGCTGATCTCGCCATGCGGCGCGCAGCGGACCCGGCGTGTCGCCTCGGCCTGCTGGGCATGAGCGGAGGCAAGGTCCGCTTCCGCGTCCCTCAGCTCCGGCCATGACATCAGGTCCAGGCTCATGCATCACCCGGCGTCGGCGGTCGCGGCGGCGCGGATCTGATCGCCCAGCGAGCGGATGGCCTGGTCCAGGGCGGAATGGTCCGCCTGGAAGATGGCGCCCGGCTGACGGTCGATCGCCAGCCTCATGCCCAGTCTCTTGGCCTGAAGGCGCAGAAGCCCGACCTTCAGGACCTTCACCAGGTCCGTTCCACGCGGCAGGCCTGAGGTGTCCTGCGACCAGCCGGCGCGCTCGGCCATGGCCTTCAGGGCCTCGATCAGCTTGTAGCACTGGGCCTGATCGGCCCACTGGAGCTGTTCGACGCCCAGTTGACGTCGGGCGAAGGCTTCCAGCGCCGGTTCGGACGGGTCGCGAACCTCGCCCAGATGCCACAGGGACAGCCACAGGGCGCGGGCCTTCTTGGCGCTGGGATGGTCGGCGACAGGTCGGGCACGGCGCCCGATCCGGCCGCCTGTCACCACCTTCGGCGTCCAGCCCTTGGCCTTCATTTCATCCAGGACCAGGCCCAGTTGAGCGTCGGTGCAGTCGGCCGAGGACGTATGCCCCGTGAGGCGTTCCAGCATCAGGCGATAGGCGACGTCATCCAGCCCGAGGTCTTTGCGGGCAATCTGCACCTTGGCGACGTTGGCGCGGCGGGTCATGCGTCCGCTCCCTGCTTGGCAACCTGTCCGCCGCCGCGCACCCGCGCGGTCATGGTCAGCTTCTGGTCGACCAGGAACATCGGGCCGTCCAGGTCATCGAACTCGATGCGGGTAGTGAGACGGAACGGCCGGCCGCCATCATCCTGGAAGATGGCCACGAAGGTCGCGCCAAGCTGGGTCCGGCGGACCTGGACATGCGCCGGGGGCGTCCAGGCTAGGCCCAGCTTGAACAGCTCCGCGAAGCTGTCCTTCCAAGCGATCATCTGCGGCTTCTGTGGTTTGCGGCGGGTGGTTCGGCGGGCCATCAGGCGTCGTTCCTGGAACTGTAGGGCATGGCGACGCGACCCACGGTCGCGAGGGGCTTGGGGACAGGCTTCAGACCGGCGGCGACGCAGTGGTTGGCGCAGTAGCGCCGCGTCTCCACGGCCGTCTCGCCGCAAAGGTGGAAGTCTGGAGAGGCCGGGTCTCCGACCGGCCAGCTGCAGGTGGCGGCGGCCTTCTCGGCCTGAGGCGCAGGAGCCTGATGGCGCGGCCGGTTGGCCAGGGCGGCGCGGATCATGTCGGTGTGGTCGTGGCGCTTCGCCGGGGCGGGCGTGACCTCGGCCTGAGGGCGCGACGGGGCGACGACGGGCCGTTCGCCAGTTACGGCGGCCAGAGCGGCGGCGTAAGCATCCGGGCTCTGGCGGCCGACCTTTGACAAGGCCGTGGGATCGACGCCCAAGGTCAAGCAAAGACGCTTTTTCTTGCATCCGGTGACGTCGGCGACGGCGCGAACGGCGGGGATCAGGCTGCGACGCAGGGGCGAACCCTTCGCCTTGGCCGAGGTCAACGCCACGACGGGATCGTCACCCAGTGCGAAGGCGGCGGCGACGATGGCGCGCGCCACCATGTCGGAAGTCAAAGGCTGGATCACGCGGCGTCCCCCCTGATGCGCCAGACCACGCCGCCGTATCGGCGACGAAGCAGATGGCCATGCTCCTGATTGATGCGGTCGCGAGCGAACCTGGTTGGGGCGATAATGACGACGGCGCCGTCGATTTCTTCCAGTTCCAGACGTTCAAACCACGCGGTCCAGGTCGCGGTTGTCATATGCCCGCGAGCCCAGTCGAACGGGTGTTCGGGCGCGGGCTGAGCGGGCTCAGCCGGCGCCGGAACATCCGGGGTCATGTAGTCGTCGAAGTAGCGCTGGTTCAGCCATTTCCGGGCATGGGGGATCGACACGGGATCGAGCTTTTCGGCCTTCGCCACGGCGGCGTATCGTCCCGCCGCGACGATCAAGGCGTCGGCGCTTTCACCAGCCTTCAGCAGACGCGCGAACACCGCGAGCGCAGGCGCTCGCGGGTTCACCGGACGATGGGGATAGGCCGACCAGAAGCGATTGAAGGCCGCTTCTACATGGGCGGGATAGGTCACCGGCATGTCAGCCCCCCGCCTTCGCTGAAGCGAGCCTCAAGGCGTCTTCGCGGGCGGCTGACATGCCGGCCACCGCCTCCTGGATGACCGTCCACTCATTGGACGTCACCGTGGCGCGGTCGCCCTGGTCGCGAAGCCTGAGAATGCAGGTTTCGACAAGTTCCCGTTCGAAGTCCGACAGGATGGCGCCGTGGCGGCCCAGCAGGACGGCGGCGCGAAGCAACGCCACCGACTGCTCATGGCTCAGTCCGCCCTTCATCGTTTGGCCCCGAAAGCAGGGCGCATGACCAGATGAATGACGACTGCCGTCAAACCGAAGGTCAGGGCGACGGCCAGGCACCACGCCAGGGCGTGGATCAAGAGCTGCAGGAAGTAGTCGGCATAGACCCACCACATCAGCGGTCACCCCCCTTAATCTGGGCCAAGCTGGCGATGATGTCCTTGACGGCGGGGAAGCGCTCGACCGCTTCGCGCGCGCCGAGGGCGGCGGTCAGGTCCGCCACCATCTGCCGGGTTGCGAGGAACAGGGCGTGACCGGCTTCGGGCGTGACCGGCTGGTGGCCATAGATGGTCTGATAGAGGTCGGCCTTGTCCTTGAAGTTGGCGAAGACCGCCCCGGTGGACATGCCCATGTCATCGGCGATGGTGCGGATCGTCGCGGCGGCGTAGCCGCCCTCGGCCGCGAAAAGACGCTGTGCCGAATCCAGCGCCTTCTGGCGCGTGGAGGCCTTGGCCAAGGCGCGGCGGTTGGGGCGCGGCGCGGGGGTTTCCAGAACCGTTTCCATCAGGCGTCCGCCACGTCGATGGTGACCGGCGTCCACTTCGAGCGGGCGTCGTCGCGGCGATAGAACCGGACGTGTTCCTTCGTCCCTTCCACGCGGATCGAATCCTTGATCGCGCGCATGGCCGATTGCCACCGGTCGTCGGCGATCTCGTAGCGCAGCAGGCGGAACAGCTCGGCGCGGTTGACCAGCCCGGCCGTGTCGGTGCGGAAGGCATGGTGGACGATGCCGCGCAGCTCCGGACCGCTGTCGTTGGTCAGTTCGGTCAGATAGGCGTCAACCAGCGCCTTGGCCGCCTGCAGTTCCGGTCCGAACGTCAGACGTTCCTGCACCTGAAGGCGGACCTGACGGGTGCCGTCATAGCTGGTCAGCGTGACGTTCCCCTTCTCCCCGCCCAGCTTGGCGCCGTGTTCCTGGAACAGGACGGCCAGCAGGTCGGCCACGTCGTCCAGGGTGTGCTGTTTGAACCGGGCGATCTGGGCTGACAGCTCTTCGGCGTGACCCATGACCTTGCGGACCATGTCGTCAACAAGCTGGTCGCTGGCTTTCACCAGCTCGGCCGGGATCAGGGCGCCCTTGGCGTCGGTCCAGTAGGTTTTGCCGTCGAGTACGACCCGCCCGTTGGGTTGCGGAGCGGCCTCGATGGCGGTGTTTGCAGTCTGTTCGATCATGATTTCGGGTCTTTCAGAGGTTGGGTTTGGAGCCGGAAGAGGGTGTGAAACGGCCCGTCAGGGGCACTTCGAGGGGGCGGCGCAGCCAGATCAGCCGGATGAAGCGACCCCAACGGCGCAGAGCCGAAGGGCGCCTCATGCCCGGCCTCCGTCGATGACGCCGAGGCCGTGGACGTGGCGCATCCGGTTGGGGGCCGTCTGGGCGGCCAGCTGTCGCCCGGTCATCAGCCCCAGGCGGCGGACCAGGTGGGGAAGCATCGAGCGACCGGGGCGCTGGGTGGCCAGTGCGGCCAAGCCGGCGTCGGTCAGGACAATGGGCCTGTCTTCGGCTTGGTCGAGGTCCCGCACCGCCGAGGCCCGGTCGCGCATCCGCCGCATCAGCAGGGAGAAGTCGGCCTCCGTCAGGTTCTCCTCGACGCCACGCCGCCAGACCGTGCCGATGTCAGCCAGGAGGCCGTCCATGAGCTGATCGCGGGTTTCGCGGGCATAGGGGTTGATCTTCAACATGCATCCCTCCTCAAGCAGCCTGATGCGTCAGCTGACGCTGCTGGTAAGCGGCCTTGATGTGGCTGAGCGTTACGTCCTCATCGGTCGCGCGCGCCGTCAGGGTGGCCATTTCCATGACCTGGGCGATGGTCCGCAGACCGCCCGACTGCAGGGCGATGGTGCGCAGGAACTTGTCCTGGGCGGGCTTCTCGATGCCCCAGGCGCGGATGATCACGTCCAGATCGGCGGCGGTCGGATTGCCGTAATAGGCGGGCCAGGCCACGCGGCTGTGGATTTGGGCGAAGGCGGCGGTCTTCGCGCCGCGTTGCACCCGCTTCATGATCTCCGGGTTGCCCGCCAGGCACAGTCCGCACTTCAGGCGGTCATGGATCGCCCGCAGCTGTTCGACGGAATCGTCGTCGAGCAGCTGGGCTTCGTCGACGATGATCACGGCGTTCATGCCGTCCAGGCGATCGCAGATCGCCTCCACCAGGTTGAAGGCGCGCCCCCCATACTTCGAAGTCGATCCGCAGGACTTCAGAACCGCCTGCAGCATGGACGTCAGGCTGCGGTTGGCCGGGTCCATGGTGGCTTTGAAGGCGTTAGGCGTCTGGCTGCAGAACTGGTCGAAGGTGGCGGTCTTGCCGACGCCGGGGTTGCCGGCGATCACCACAAGCTTGCCACGCCGGGCGAACTGCAGTTGGGCCATCATCTGACGCGAAGTCGGGGTGACCTGATACGGCGGAACGATAGGCGCCTTCAGCTCCAGCTCCTGCCGGGCCTCTTCGGCCAGGAAGAAGCGGTTGACCGCCCACGCAATGCCAGCGTTGTCGCCCTTGTAGGTGTTGTTCACGAACGCCGACAGCGTCGTGGCGCCCACGCCGGTCGCCTTGTGCAGGTCTGTCCAGCTGAGGTCCCCGTAGTCCTTGTAGGCCTTCAGCTGAACGCGGAGTTCCTGGATTTCCGCGTCCGTGAAGCTCTCTTTGCCCCGATCAATGTTCATGCTAACCGCTTCCTTACGTGTGAGGCCTTTTGGGCCTGGACTTCAGGGCGCGACGGGCGGCAACCCGCCGCGCCCCATTTCATTCGACGACCCTGAATCGAGCGAGACGCTCCATCGCCATGGTCATTCGATCGTTGGTGCTGACCGGCTCTTCCGCCGCCTGTTGGACGGTCTGGGTGGTCGGCTTGAGGGCGGCGGCGGTGAGGCCGCGCTGACGGACTGGACGAACCACCTTGGGCTCGGGCGCCTCTTCCTCGGTTTCCGGAAGGTCCGGCATCATCGCAGCCAGTTCTTCGGCCGTGAGCAGCTGCTGAAGCTCGATCGCGCGGCGCGTGACCTTGCGTAGTTCGCCTTCCTGACGCGCCCGCTTTCCAGCGGCGGCGGCGTCGAGGAAGCCGGTCTTCTCAAGCAACGGCGCCGAGGTCAGATAACGCCCGTCCAGCGCATAGACGTGGACGTCCGAATGCAGATTGTCGGGGTCGTAGCGCAGGATCACCTTCTGGCCGGCGAAGGCGCTCAGGGCCGGCGACCACCAGATGTTCCCATAGGCGCCGACCGAACCGTCCTTGCGGTCGGTGGACACCGTCTTGGACGCCAGAAGGGCCAGACGCAGCTGCTCCGGACGCGCCTTGCCGATTGGCGACACCGCGTAAGAGGCGTTGAAGGCTTCATCAAAGCTGAGCCGCCCTGCGCAGGCCTCCGTCCGACGTCCTGACCGTGCATTGTGAGCGTCGATTCCCAACTGAACCACGCGGCGGAACGTGTCGAGGTCGATGGCCTTCGAACCATAGTTCTCGGGCTTGGCGTCAGGGCGGTTGCCGGTATAGGCGCCCGCGAAAGCCGGGTGCTTGGCGACGCTGTCGCACAGGTCCCTGAAGGCCCGTTCAATGGGCTTCGACGACCCTCTGAACGGCAGAGCCCAGTGCACCTTCACGCCCAGATCGGTCAGCAGGCCCGTGGGTTCTTCCGGCTTGATCTTGAAGCGGAAGCGACTGGTGGCGCCGCCGGTGATCATCTTCGAGGCGAAGGCGCGGCCGTTGTCCATCAGGCAGGCCTTGGGGATGCCGTAGTCAGCGAACAGGTCGGCGAACGCCAGCCTGGTCAGCACGGCGGACTCGGTTTCACCGATCCGCCAGCTCAGGATCTTGCGGCTGTAAACGTCCTGAATAGCGACCATCATGGGCCGCGCGATGGTGCCGTCCGGCCAGCGGACGAAGACGTCCCAGCGGTGGCCGTCGATGTTGACCAGCTCCAGGGCGTGAAGGTCGGCGACCGAGCGTTGTTGATGCGGGATCGTGGCGCGCAGGGCGTCCATGCCCTCGCGGCGAGCCACGATGACCCGTCCGTCCACCTCACGCTCCAGCTTGCGCTGCAGGGTCTTCACATGAGGCAGGCTCAGCCCCCGCGGAGCGCAGAACTCGCGCTGGCACCGGTGATAGCAGCTGGCGAAGGTCGGCCGTTCGGGGCGCAGATAGTCGCTGAGCAGAAACTGCCAGGCGTCGGCGTCCACCTCGGCCGCCTTGCCGCCGCCTTTGCGCTGGGGAGCCAGCAACGGCAACCGATCGCCCCGCTGGGCGCCCGCGACAAGGGTCAGATAGCCCCACAGGGTCGATTCTGCGACGTCATGATCGGCCGCGACGGTGGCGATAGCCGCCGTCCGGGTCAGGCCGGCCGCTTCCAGGGTGTCGAGCTTGTCCAGCATGGTCAGGCGCGACCGGGCCTCGGCCTTCACCGGCTCGCCTTGCTGGTCGAACCAGTTCCAGAGCTGGGCCTGGGGCGCGGGCGCGGCGCCGTCGTTGGCCGGGGTTTCCTCGGCCACCGCACGGACCTGACCGATCAGGCCCATGCGCGCCATGGCGGTGGTTGCCTGGGCCGGCAGGACGGCCACATTGTATTCCAGTCCGCCGCCGCGTCCCTGACGCGGACGCGCCAGAGGGAAGCCGCCCCGATCCGTCTTCAAGGCCCAGCGTTCGGATTGGGCCAGCTCGTTGATCTTGCGCTTGGCCGTGGACAGGCCGGGCAGTCGCAGAGCAGCCAGTTCGGCCGCCGTCCACCACACCCTGGGACCCCCGCCCCCCATCGTCATGGTCATCGGATAATGCCCCCGCGCGTGAGCGGCTGCGCCTCGGCCTTCAGGCTCTTCAGGCGTTGTTCGATGTTGCGTCTTTGGGTTTCCAGATGGCCGATCTCGGCCAGCAGGATTTCTTCGCCGACGACCACGGCGCAGCCGATCTTGCGCAGCAGGGCGTCCAGCACGTCGAAGCGCTGAGTGGCCACGATCAGGCCGAGGAACCGCGAGAACGACACATTGTGTCCGTCCCGAGCTTCGGCCGCATAGGCGTCGAGCATGAACTTGGAAATGTCAGCATCCATCAGGGCGCTGAGCTGGCCGGCGACCTCGAACCGGTTGCGCGGATCTTCGCGCAGGATGGTGGCGACGGCCGAGGCCACCTCACGCTCCATATGCGCCAGACCGCCCTCCGACACGTCGGGTCGCGGCGTGTTGAAGGTGAAGGCCATCTGGGCCGGATCAAGGGCGGGCTTGCGCTTAGCCATGGCGCATCGCTCTCCAGCGCTCGCCATAGGTCGTCACATGGCCCTTCTCGCGGACCCGGCGCATGTAACCGGCCCCCAGGCTGTCGGGACGACGGGTATCAGGCTTCATCAGGGCGCCGATGACGCGGATTTGCACACCCGCCGCGAAGAGCGAGGCGGCTTCCCGCTCGCGGGCGGTCAGCGGGGGGATGCCGGACAGCGCAAGCCGGACGTCACGAACGGAACGGCCCGCCATTTCGGCGATGTCCTCATGGGTGTCGCCCGCGCCCAGGCATTCCTTCGCCCAGGCCAGCTCTTCGTCATCCCACGGACGCATCAGTGCACCACCGGCGCGTCGTCCGGACGCTGCAGGATCAGGGCTTCAAACTTGGCCGCCAGCGCTTCGCTGACCGCCAATGCGGCTTCCAGGGTCAGGCCCGCCACCGCGTAAATGGCGGCGCCGTCGTAGAAGCGGATGAAGATGTCGCCGTCCGTCGAGGTGATGATGTCGATAGCGGTGGCGCGGCGGGCGGCGGTCATTGCGTCCCTCCGAACGTTTCGCCGTCGATCGTGATGACCACGCCCTTGGGCAGTTCGCCCTGGGCCAGCTGGCGCAGCACGTCCTTGCGATCCCGCGAGCCCAGGCGGGACCAGTTCGACACGATGGCTGACCACGCCTTCTGAACCGGCGACTTCACCGGCGCCTGTTTCAGCGTGGCGGCGGCGTCGGTGACGCCCTTGGCGGTGCCCTCCGCGATCAGTCCCGCGACCAGTCGTTGGTCGGCGTCCGACATGCGCGCCAGAGCGCGCAGCTGCGAGGCGTTGCCAGCGACGGCTGTTGCCCGGATGGTGGTCGCTACATCGGGGTTCAGGCCGCGATGTAGCTCAAGGTCGAGATAAATCGACCGCTTGGAAAGACCGAGCGTTTCAGCGACCTGCTCGGTGAAACGGTATGCGTGTGCAAGGTTTGCACTCGCATCTTGCGCGTCAGCTTTCAGGCGATCTGACCAACGTGCTTGAGCCGCGACAGATTGAGGCGTGGCGTCTTCTGAAACGCCCGCCCGCGCGCGTTCAATCTCGATCTGCTTGGCCACGAAGGCAGCGCGATCCAAAGGCGACAGCTCCTGACGGAACAGGTTCTCGCCGATCTCGCGGGCCTGACGGTCCAGGGCGTTGCGGTCCTGAATGTCGGCGTCGATCTGTTTCCAGCCCAGCAGGGTGGCCGCCGCCAGGCGGTGGCGACCGGCGGTCATGCCGAAGCCGCCGCCCTTGGTGCGGTAGATCTCGATAGGTTCGTCCTGACCGTCACGCTTCATCAGCGCGGCCAGAGCCTCGACCCATGCCTGGTTGAGCGGGCGCAGACCGCCCCTCGGGTCGATCTGGTCGATATCGACCACATAAATGGTGCGGGCGACCGGCAGCGCGTCAGACATGCTTCAACTCCGGCGCTTCATGCGGGGTGTCGATGCGAACGGCCTGCAGGCCGAGCGCGGTCAGTCGGATCGCCAGCTGGTCACGCTGTGTATCCGGCAACACGTCCAGCGCCTCGCGGCTGGCCTCGACCATCGACAGGGTCACGGCTGCGGCCGTCAGGCTGTCGCGGTGGTTCTCGGCCTTGGTCAGGTGGCTGCGCAGCCGGTCGCCGTTCGATCGGCACTCCAGGGCGGCCGAGCTGGCCGCCCGCCGAACCGCGACCAACTGGGCGCGAAGGCTGGCTTTGGGGAGACGTTGACGACCCATGTCTAACGGGCCTCCGCCGATAGACGGTGCGCATTTCGCTTAGTGCGCTTATTATCCCTCTTTAGGGACGAATCTCCCGCCTGTGCGGCGACGTAACGCCCTGGAAAGAGACGATGAAGCGGAAGCTCCAGATCATCAGCAATAGCCTGCTCAACCCGCGCAGATGCGCGTCCGCGAAGGACGTCCTTGACGGATTGCGTCGGCAGATCGTGGGCCTGCTCGAACGCGATCAGGGTGCCATAGCGCTTTCTGAGCGCCCCCTTGATGTCCTCTTTGTGTACCGACTTCGAAATCATGTCCCTCGCCTCGCGGGCGAATCCGCTTGTAGGGACAATGTATCCCTAAAAAGGGTTAGTCAACAATGACTGCGCCACATACGGACGCGGATGCGCTTTCTTTTGGGGAAAGATTGAGGGCCGCCATGGGCAGCACGCCCCAAGCGCACGTCAGGAAGCGCGCCGACATCTCTTCGACGTCGATGTCGCTCTATGTTCAGGGCGCTCGGGTGCCCAAGTTCATTGACGGGATCAGGCTGGCCCGCGCGCTTGGCGTGGACCCTGCATGGTTGGCGACGGGTGTAGGAAGTCCGAACGCTGCTAACGACGGCTACCTAGCCGTGCCCATCTATGATGTTCGATTAGCAGCTGGTGTTGCGTCATTTTCGGACGCAGCCGACCAGATAGGCGAAATGCCTTTTGATCGTCAGCTGCTCCGGGACCTGGGCCGATCCTCGGCAGAAGGTCTTGCAGTGTTCCAGGCCGAAGGCGACTCCATGTGGCCCACGATCCAAGATGGCGCTCGCGTCCTTACCGACCTCAAGGATACGCGCCTGAGGGAGGGGATTTTCGCCTTTCGAACAGGCGACGAGCTAAGGATCAAGCGGCTTCGCCGGCTAGTCGATGGCATCGAAATACGGTCGGATAATGAGCGCTACCCGCCCGAAGTCCTCAAAGGGGACGATGCGGATGAAGTGGTGATTATTGGCGCAGTGCTTTGGACTGGGAGCGTCCTATGAAGACCAAGCTGAACCGAACTCAACTAACCCTGTGCCTTGCCTTTGGTCTTGTCGCGATCCTGGGATGCGCGGCCATCATCAGCTTTGGGGTTCGCATGGACCAAGCAGGCAAAGAGCGGGAAGCTCGAATGGCAAGGCCTTGGTCTTCGCCTGAAGCTTGATCCTCGCGGCGGGCCCCCATGCCCGACGCCGCCAGGCGCATCCGACGCAGCCTTGAGCGCGCCAACGATCTGTTAGAGGCGGCCGAAAACCGAGTCCCAGTTCCGCCGCCTACCCGCCCGCCCGCAAACCCCGCCTCTTCACCGTCTAGGCCCGGAAATCCGGGCCTTTCGCGTTTTTGAATGAACTGGGACGCTTGCAGTCCCAGTTAGACGTCGGTTCGCGTCTAGAGAAGCACCATCACGGGCGGCGTAAGAGCTAGGGCGCCCGGCAAAGCGATCCGGCTCAAACCCTTTTATCGCGGGCCTAATAGGCCTTCAGGACCGACTTAAGAGCGCCGTAAGCACCGGCTTGCCACCAGGCGGCCACTCCGGCATGTCCTGTCCCGCCAGTGTCTAAATCGCGGGCCTCTCTAGACACTGCTTTCGAACGACGACCGCGAACAAAATTTTTTGGATGGGTCGGGAAAGGCAATGATTACGGGGTTTTGGTCCCGCCTGGTCCCGACCCATCCCGGCCCATCCCGCCCTTTTCGGTGACTCTAGCCAGTCCTGTCCTCACTCACTGGCGTCGTGAAAACGCCCGCAGGCCTTGAGCGCGGCAGCCAGCAGGGCGGCTTCGTCGCGCTCGCGCCGACCGATGACGCGCCCGGCGGCGAAGGCGACCGCGGCGTCGTCCAGATGGGCCTCGCCGGGGATTCGGTCGCGCGCCACGGCCAGATCATTGAGCGCGCCGAGTCGGTCCTGCAGCCGTTCCAACGCCTTCAGATAGCGGGGGCGGCGACGGCGGGCGGGGAAGAGGTCGGCGAAGAACTCGGCGGCGTAGCGCAGGCGCTTGGCGCGGATGCGCAGGTGATGGCGGGCCTCGGCGTCCAGATTGAACAGGTCGCGGGCGCGCTCTTCGACCTGACGGTGCAGCCGGTTCAGGGCCTCGGCGGCGAAGGGGGCGACGGGTTCGTCGGGCAGGGCCGCCGTCTCGATCCAGGCGGTCGCCTCCAGCATCAGCAGGGCGTAGCGCGGCGAGGCGACGGCCTTGAGCACGCGGTCATAGGCCTGTCCGCGCGCGGTCAGCAGATGACGCCCCAGGGGCGCGAGGTCCGGCGAGGGCGCCGCCAGCGCCGTCGGGTGGAAGACGTCGCGGATGAAGACGTCGAGATCGCGCGCGGCGTCGGCCTCGCGCGCCAGCCACTTCAGTTCGGTCTCGACGCGTTCGCGCTCTGCCTCGGCCAGCAGGGGCTTGAAGACGCCGACGGCGGCGCGCAGGCGGCGCAGGCCCACGCGCATCTGATGCACGGCCTCGGGGCGGCGCACGACCCGCAGCAGCTCGGCGTTGGCCGAGACCTGGGCCAGACAGGCCATGGCGATGCGGCGAAAGGCGGTCGCCGTCGATGCGTCGGGCGACAGGGGCGTGGCGACGGCGCGTCGGGGGCTGCGGCTCTCGCCGTCGGCGAGGCGCCAGCCGCGCTCGGCCTTGCTCTCGAACACTGGGACGATGGCCAGGTCGCGCGCCAGCCGTCGGGCGAGGCTGAACAGGGCGGCGGGTTGGCCCGCCTTCAACTCCAGCTCCAGTTCGTAGATGGGTTCGCGGCGGTCGCCTGCGGACAGGTCACCGGCGTCGAAGGCGACCTCGATTCGCGCGCCCTCCCAGTCGACCATGCGGATGCGGCGCACCACCGTCGTGGCGAAGCGGGGCGACAGGTCGCGGCGGCCCTTCAGCCGTTTGTGGGCGGGCGTGGCCCTGAGCGCGGCGAGGTCCAGGGCTTCCGTGGGGACAGGAACCTCCCACTCGTCGCGGGCGGTCTGGCCGGGGGCGGTCTGGCGCTTCAGGGTCTGGACGAAGCCGCCCGGCGTGGCGCGCACCCTCAGGCCGCACCCCACCGCGCGCAGGACGCCGTCGGGGGTGTCGAAATAGACCGAGCGGAGCGACTGGCTGGTCTGCGGGCCTTGCAGCGCCGGATGCCCCGACAGGCGCACGACCGCCCCCGGTCCGAGCCGGAACTTCAGTTCGGTTTCGGTCGCGGGCGAGGCCATGGGGCTATTCTAGGCCCCTCGCCGTCATCCCGGAAGCGGCGAAGCTGGGGCGCCTGAGCACTCCCTTGTTTCGTCATCCTCCGGCGAGCGGAGCGAGACCGGGGGATGACGGAAGAAGAACCTCAGTCCCGCGCCACCTGGAATCCCGCAAACGACTGGCTGACCGGCATCAGCTCCAGGGCGTTGATGTTCAGGTGCGGCGGCAGGCTGGCGACCCAGAACAGGGTCTCGGCGATGTCCTCGCCGGTCATCGGCTGGGCGCCGCCGTAGAGGGCGTCGGACGCCGCCTGATCGCCGCTGGTGCGGACCAGGGTGAACTCGGTCTCGGTCATGCCCGGCTCTATGGAGGTGACGCGCACCCCGGTGCCGTGCAGGTCCGAGCGCAGGCCCAGCGAGAACTGGCGTACGAAGGCCTTGGTGCCGCCATAGGCGTTGCCGCCCTTGTAGGGATAGGTCGCGGCCACCGAGCTGATGTTCAGGATGGCGCCCTTGCGCGCGATCAGGCGCGGCAGCAGGCGGCGGGTGATGGTGACCAGACCGGTGATGTTGGTGTCGATCATCTGACGCCACTGGTCCAGATCGGCGTCCTGGGCGGCGGCGGTCCCCAGCGCCAGCCCGGCGTTGTTGATCAGGACGTCGATGTCGCCAAAACCCTCGGGCAGGGCGTCCAGGGCGGCGTCGATGGCGGCCTCGTCGCGGATGTCGAAGACGAGGGGATGGACCACCTCGGCGCCCAGTTCGGCGACCAGATCATTCAGTCGGTCGGCGCGGCGGCCGGTGGCGATGATCTTCCAGCCCGCCGAGGCGAAGCGGCGCGCCGCGGCCTGTCCGATGCCCGCCGTGGCGCCGGTGATGAGGACGGTTCCGCTCATGGTCTGCTCCTGTTCGCTGTCGGGGCTGTCTAGCGCCGCCTTGGCTCGGGCTCAAACGACGAAACGGCCGACGCCCCCTTTCAGGAACGCCGGCCGCTTGCTCCGGGGAGAGCAGGGGAGGGTCGTCAGGCGGCCCGGTTCTTCACCAGGTCGTCGACGACCGAAGGGTCGGCCAGGGTCGAGGTGTCGCCCAGGGCCCCGATCTCGTTCTCGGCGATCTTTCGCAGGATGCGCCGCATGATCTTGCCGGATCGGGTCTTAGGCAGGCCCGGCGCCCACTGGATGACGTCGGGGGCGGCGATGGGGCCGATCTCCAGCCGGACCTGGGCGACCAGGGCCAGACGCAGGGCCTCGGTCGGCTCGATCCCTTTGTTCAGGGTGACATAGGCGTAGATGCCCTGACCCTTGATGTCGTGGGGGAAGCCGACCACGGCGGCCTCGGCCACGTCGTCGTGCAGGACCAGGGCGCTCTCGACCTCGGCCGTGCCCATGCGGTGGCCCGAGACATTGATGACGTCGTCGACCCGGCCGGTGATCCAGTAGTAGCCGTCCGCGTCGCGGCGGCAGCCGTCGCCGGTGAAATACTTGCCCGGATAGGTCGAGAAATAGGTCTCGAAGAAGCGCTGGTGGTCGCCGTAGACCGTCCGCATCTGGCCCGGCCAGCTGTCGGTGATGCACAGATTGCCCTCGGTCGCGCCCTCCAGAACCGTTCCTTCGGCGTCGACGATCTGCAGCTCGACGCCGGGCAGGGGCCTGGTCGCCGAGCCGGGCTTGAGGTCCGTCGCGCCGGGCAGGGGCGAGACCAGCACCCCGCCGGTCTCGGTCTGCCACCAGGTATCGACGATGGGCAGGCGGCCGTCGCCGACCACCTCGTGATACCAGCGCCAGGCCTCGGGATTGATCGGCTCGCCGACCGAGCCCAGCAGGCGCAAGCTCTTGCGGCTGGTCGCCTTCACCGGGGCGTCGCCTTCGCGCATCAGCGAGCGCAGGGCCGTGGGGGCGGTGTAGAAGATCTCGACTTGATGCTTGTCGATGACCTGCCAGAAGCGGCTGACAGTCGGATAGTTGGGCACGCCCTCGAACAGCAGGGTCGTGGCGCCATTGGCCAGCGGCCCATAGACGCCATAGGAGTGACCGGTCACCCAGCCCACGTCGGCGGTGCACCAGAAGACCTCGCCGGGGCGGTAGTCGAACACCAGCTCGTGCGTGTAGCTGGCCCAGAACAGGTAGCCGCCGGTGGTGTGCAGCACACCCTTGGGTTTGCCGGTCGAGCCCGAGGTGTAGAGGATGAACAGCGGGTCCTCGGCCTGCATCGGCTCGGGATGGCAGTGGGCCGTGACCTTGGCGGCCTCGGTCTCATAGTCCCGGTCGCGGCCCTCGACGAAGCCCACGTCCGCGCCGGTGTGGCGGATCAGCAGGACCCCGTCGACGCCCGAAACCTTCTCCAGCGCCTTGTCGACATTGGCCTTCAGCGGGACCTTCTTGCCGCCGCGGCAGCCCTCGTCGGCGGTGATGACGAAGGTCGAGCCGCAGTCCTCGATGCGCCCGGCGATGCTGTCGGGCGAGAAGCCGCCGAAGATGACCGAGTGGACCGCGCCGATGCGGGCGCAGGCCAGCATGGCGTAGGCGGCCTCGGGGATCATCGGCAGATAGATGGTGACGCGGTCGCCTTTGCGGACGCCGTTGGCCTTGAGCACATTGGCCATGCGGCAGACGCGCTCGTGCAGTTGGCCGTAGGTGACGTGTTCGCTGTCGGTCGGCTCGTCGCCTTCCCAGATGATGGCCGTGTCGTCAGCCCGATGGGGCAGGTGGCGGTCGATGCAGTTGGCCGAGACGTTCAGCACCCCGTCCTCGAACCAGCGGATGCGGAAGTCGGCCTTGCTGAAGGAGACGTCCTTGATCTTGGACGGGAAGGTCATCCATTCGAGGCGCTTGGCCTGCTCGCCCCAATAGGCGTCGGGGGTCTCACGCGCCGCGATCCGGGCCGCCTCATAGGCGTCGCGGTCCATGTGGGCGCGGGCGGCCAGGTCGGCGGGGACGGGATAGATTTCCGGATCAGTGGACACGCGTTTCCTCCAGTCTCGTTCTTTTTCTTATTCAGAAGCCGTATTTGGCGAACAGGATCAGGCGGGTCATGTCGCCGTCCAGTCCCGACTCCAGCTTGCGGTCAGCGAACATCAGTTCGGCGCCGATATCAAACGCGGTTACCGGCGACCAGATCAGATTGGCATGGATGCTCTGGGCCGAGCGGTTGGCGCCGGTCCCGGTCAGCAGGACGTCGTTGTCGACGCGCTGGGCCGACCAGACCAGGCTGGAGCGCCAGCCCGGCGTCCAGACGTGGCGATAGGCGGCGAAGCCGGCGATCACGCCGATGGCGTCCAGCTCGCCCGAGGCGTCCAGCACCGCGTCGTTGGAGAAGTTGAGCCCCAGATAGCGACCCACGCCCTCGCCGCCCGACAGCATGAAGCGCAGGTCGTCCTGAGCGCCGACCTTGAGCTTGGCCGAGGCCGACAGGCCCCAGCCGGTCGCCGTGTCGTCGACGGCGCTGGCCGGGTTCTCGTATTTCAGCTGACGCAGCAGACCGGCGAACTGCAGGTCGCCCCAGGGGCGGCTGATCGCGTAGCGGGCCGTCAGGTCGGGCAGGCTGTTGTCGTCGGCGATGATGCGTGCGCCGCCGCCGAAGGGGGTGACGGTGGTCTCGGGGTTCTCGACCGCGATCGAGAAGGGGCCGCGCGTGTAACGGACCTGCACCTGGCGGGCGAAGACCGTGCCTTCGGCAGCGCCGACGAAGTCGGCCGATTCCGGCAGGACGGCGGTGTTCTGGAAATTGGTCCACTCCTGACCGATCAGCCAGTTGTCGATGGTGACGAAGGCGCGGCGCAGGGCGGGGGTGGAGGCGCTGGTGATGCGCTGGTCGCCGGTTCCGGGCAGGCTCTGGAAGTCCATCTCCAGACGCGTCCCGACCTTGTGGCCGCCGACCAGACCGTCGGTGGTCAGCCAGAAGCGCGTCTGACGGGCGTTGAAGTCCGTGGCCGCGTCTTCTTCGGCCCCGCCGACCGGAATGGAGCCGGGCAGGTGATAGTCGCGCAGCAGGTCGCCGTTGGCCGGATCGCCGCCGGAATAGCTGGAGGCGGTGGCGTCGACCTTGATGAAGCCGCCGAACCTGACCGTGTGGTCGCCGATGCGGAAGCCCTCTTCGCGCGGGGCGGGGGCGGAGACGGGCGTCGCGGCGGGGCGAGCTTCGAGGCGGATGATGTCCTGCGCCATGGCCTGGGACTGCGTCGTCTGCTGGGTTCGCGCGGCGACGACCTCGGCCTTCAGGCTGTTCAGCTCGGCCTCGAGCTGGGCGATGCGCGCCTCGAGGGCCGCATTGGCGTCCTGCGCCCAAACGGCGCCGGGCGCGAACAAAAGCGCAGCCGCAGCCGCGCCGCCGAGCAGGCGGTGTCTTCCCATGTCGTTATCCTCCCGGGTTCATCTGATGCGAACCTCGAGACCGCAGCATTCCGCGCGAGGGCGGTTTGCGGCCATTAGCCATTGGTCTAGTTTCGACCAAAGTCGAGGCGCGGCATGGTGTCGTCACAGCGCGGCCTCGACCCGAAAAAGAACCGCGCGCGGGAAGGACGTTCATGGATCGCATCGTCGTCGCCGACGACCACCCTTTGTTTCGGGCGGCGCTCAGATCGGCCGTCGAAAAGGCCGCGCCCGGCGCCATGATTGCGGAATGCGCCAGTCTGGCCGAGGTTCAGACCGCCCTGGCCGAAGCCGCGACCGACCTCCTGCTGCTGGACCTCAAGCTGTCGGACAGCGAGGGCATGACGGGCCTCAGCCGCGTCCGCGCCGAGCACCCCGCCGTGCCCGTCGCCGTGGTCTCGGCCAGCGAGGAGCCGCCGACCGTGCGCCGCGCCCTGGCCCTCGGCGCCGCCGGCTTCATCCCCAAGTCCGCCGCCCTGCCGGTCATGGTCGAGGCCATCCACGCCATCCTGTCCGGCGAGGCCTGGGCGCCCGATGTCGGCGCAGCCGGTCCCGAGGAGGGCGATCTGGAAGCCCGCATCGCCAGCCTGACGCCGTCCCAGCTGCGCATCCTCGAAGGTCTCAAGGCCGGGCGGCTGAACAAGCAGATCGCCTTCGACCTCGGCGTCACCGAAGCCACAATCAAGGCCCACCTGACCAGCGTCTTCCGCAAGCTGGGGGTGCAGAACCGGACGCAAGCGGTGATTTTGGCGCAGTCGATCGACCTGTAATTCCCTTCTCCCCTTGCGGGAGAAGGTGGCCCGTCCGGGAGCGTCCTTCAGAAACCGCTCATCCCGGCGAAGGCCGGGATCCAGATTGTAAGGCGCGCTGCTGACAGCAGGTGACGCCATAGCGCCATTTGAAGCCAGCCTCCCGTCAAATGATCTGGATCCCGGCCTTCGCCGGGATGAGCGGATTTTGGAAAACCCCGACGCGCCTTCTCCCTCAAGGGGAGAAGGATTCTAACGCGACAGGAAGGCCTTCAGCGCCGCCGGCTTGACCGGCTTGGGCAACAACGTCGCGCCCGCCGCTGCGGCGGTCTCCTTCAGCCCCTCGCGGGTGTCGGCGGTGACCAGGCCGATGCGGCGCAGGCCGCGCGCCCTCAGGGCGGCGACCACGCTCAGCCCGTCCGCCCCGTCGCCCAGATGCAGGTCGACCAGGGCCGCGTCGAACGGCCCTTGGGCCGCGATGCCTTCGGCCACGGTCCGCGCTGTCGTCGCCTGCGCCCCCCAGCGGCTCAGCAGGGCGGACAGGGCGTCGAGGATGGCGGGCTCGTTGTCCACGCACAGCACCCGCAGCCCCGCCAGCGGCAGGCGGGCGTCGCCCTCGGCGAGCGGGGCGATCACGACCTGTGCTGCGGCGCGCGGGGCGCTGACGCGGAAGGTCGTGCCGCGCCCGACGCGGGAGGCCATCGACAGCGGGTGGCGCAGCAGGTTCGACAGCTTCTGCACGATGGCCAGGCCCAGACCCGCGCCCGGCTCGTCCACGGGGGCGCCGGGCAGGCGCACGAACTCGCCGAAGACGTTCTCGCGGTCGGCGTCAGGGATGCCGCGCCCGGTGTCGCAGACCAGCATCCGCACCGTCTCGCCGTCGCGCCGCGCCCCGACCAGCACCCGGCCCCGGTCGGTGTAGCGGATGGCGTTGCCGATCAGGTTCTGCAGCATGGAGCGCAGCAGGTCGTGGTCCGAGGCGACCCAGAGGCCCGACGGCATGACGGTCAGCCGCAAACCCTTGGCCCGGGCCATGGGGGCGAACTCGCGGCGCAGCTCGGCGAACAGGGCGTCCAGCGACAGGGGAGCCACGGCGGGCTGGACCCCGCCCGCCTCCAGCTTCGACAGGTTCAGCAGGGCCGTCAGCAGGCGGTGGGCGCTGTCGATCGAGCGGTCGGCGTTGGTGGCCAGCCCGCGCGCGGCCGAGCCGGGCGCCAGGGCCGGCTCCTCCTTCAGCGCGGCGATGAACAGACGGGCGGCGTGCAGGGGCTGCAGCAAGTCGTGGCTGGCGGCGGCGAGGAAGCGGGTCTTGGAGGCGGTGGCGTCCTCGGCCAGACGGCGGGCTTCTTCGAGCCGTTCGGTGCGGTCGGCGACGCGGGCCTCCAGCCGCTCGTTGGCCTCCTCCAGGTCACGGGCGGCGCGGCGCAGGGCGGTGATGTCGGTATAGCTGGTGGCGTAGCCGCCGCCGGGGATGGGCGCCCCGGAGGAGCGCAGGATGCGGCCGTCGGGCTGCTCGCGTTCGTGGTCGTGCGGGATGCGGCGCGACAGGGCCTCCAGCCGCCGCTCGACCCAGGCCTCGATGTCGCCAACGTCGGCGTCGCTCTCGCCGCGCTCGGCGTTCAGGCGATAGACGGCGGCGACGGGCAGGCCGACGTGGACGAAGCCGGCGGGCAGGTCGAACATCTCGACATAGCGCCGGTTCCAGGCGGTCAGGCGCAGGTCCTCGTCCACCACGCTGACGCCCTGGTCAATGTTATCGAGCGTGGTCTGCAACAGGTCGCGGTTGAACTGGACCGCCTGCGAGGCCTCGTCCAGCATCCGCACCACGTCCTCGGGCGCGCGGCCCCCGGCGGCCAGGGCGGCGGCGATGACGCGCCGGGCCGAGGCGGCGCCGACCGCCCCCGCCAGCATC
>NZ_JBOHLI010000025.1:0-41660 GCF_050729455.1 Brevundimonas sp. | reverse complement strand
GGTGACGCCGGTCTGGGCCACGCCCTCGGCGGCGCGGGCGGCGGCCAGCTGGGCCTCGGCGGCGCGCAGGGCGTTCTGGGCCGCGTCCACCTGGGCCTGGGCGACCCAGCCGCCGGCGAACAGGGTGCGGACGCGTCGGGCGTCGGCGCGGGCCTTGGCTGCGACGGACTCGGCCCCGGCGATGGAGGCGCGGGTCTGGGCGACCGAGCCGCGCGCGGAGGCCTGGCTCTGGGCCGAGTTGGCCAGGGCCGCCTCGGCCGAGTGCAACGCCGCCTGCGCCTGACCCAGCCGCTGACGATAGATGCGGTCGTCGATGGTCGCCAGCAACTGGCCCTGCCGCACGGTCTGGAAGTCCTGCGCCTCGACGGAAGTGACATAGCCGCTGACCTGCGGGCTGATGATGGTCACCTGACCGCGCACATAGGCGTTGTCGGTCGTCTGCGGCCCGCCGTCGAAGGGCGGCAGCCGCCAGGCGTGCAGGATCAGACCGACCCCGACGAGCGCGATCAGGACCATCACCACGCTCCACATGACCCGACGTCCGCTGGACGGTTGCGGGGCGACGGCGGGCGGCGGTGCAGCGGGAGCAGCCGGGGCGGCGGCAGGGGCGGCGGGAGGAGGGACGGCGTCGGTCATGGTCGGGTCCGGGTCAGTCGACAGCGGCGGCTGCGGCGGCGGCTTGCGCCGCCTGGCGGTGGGCGGCGCGGCGCGCCTCGATACGGGGGCGGAAATGGTTGAGGGCGACCCAGACGGCGCCCACGGCGGCGGCGCCGAAGATCAGCAGGAAGACGTCGTCGTAGGCCAGGACCTGGGCCTGCTGGCTGACCTGCTGCTGCAACAGGCGAAGGGCCGCGCCCTGTCTCTGGGCCGCGTCGCCGATCGTGTGGGCGTAGGCCCCGCCCAGCTGCTGCAGCCGCAGCACCACCTCGGGATCGCCCAGGTCGATGTGCTCGGCCAGCTGGTTGGAATGATACTTCTCGCGGATCGTCTGGACCGTGCCGACCAGGGCCGAGCCCATCAGGCCGCCGATGTTCTGGCCGATGGAGAAGACGACGATGAAGCTGACCATGTTCTTGCCCCCGCCCTGCAACACCTTGCCGAAGCCGATGATCATGGTCGGGCCGATGAAGAAGGCGGCGGCGAAGGCCAGCAGCGCCTGACTGAAATAGAGGTTCGCCGGCCGCGTCAGCACCGTCGCATGACTGTCCATGAAGGCGCCGACGGCGATCAGGCCGAGCGCGATCGAGATGGGCTTCCACAGCTTGGTCGGGTTCAGCGTCAGGGCGCTGACGGCCGTTCCCGCCGCCGTGGCGAACAGCATGACCCAGAACAGACCGCGCATCTGGTCATTGCCCAGACCCATCTGCTGCAGGAAGCCGACCGCCCCCGTCGTCTGTTCCGACAGAACGATCCGCACGAGGACGATGGCCAGGATCAGCCGCACCAGATCGCGCCCGGCCAGCCACTTCAGGTCGATCAAGGGATTGGTGCGATTGTATTCGATGACGACGGCGGCGGTCAGCAGGATCAGGGCGCCGATCAGGGCCCAGCCGATCCACGCCGCCTCGGTCCACCAGACGATCCGGCCCAGCCCCAGCACGGCGGTCAGCAGGGCCACCCCCGGCGCGAACAGGGCGAAGGTGACGAAGTCCAGCTTCTCGAAGGTCTTGACCCGCTGCGACGGCGGCATCTTCAGGGCGAAGACGGCGGGCAGGGCGATCAGCACCAGCCCCAAGTCGAACATATAGACCGCTCGCCACAGGTCATGATCCAGCAGGTGCCCGACCCCCAGCCGCGCCAGGGGAATGGCCAGACTGGACAGGCCGACGCCGATGATGATGCCCTTGAGACGGTGCTGCGCCGGGAAGGCCTGGATGATGTAGAGGATGCCCAGGGTCGACATCCCGGCCGCCGCAATCCCGGCGATGCCGCGCACCACCGGGGTCGAGCCGAAGTCCTCGAGAAACAGGTGCGCCGCCGCAGTCGCCAGAAAGACCATCAGCACGATCTCTGTGAACAGCCGCAGCCCGTACTGCATCCGGAACTTGACCAGCAGCAGGTTCATGCAGGCGTTGGTCATGACGAAGACGACCGGCAGCCACGCCGCCTCGGTCGTGGTCACGCCCAGCGATCCGGCCAGTTGGGGAATATTGGCCGTCACCGCCGCATTGCCCAGACTGCCGGTCAGGGCCACCAGAACCCCGACGGCGGCATAGGCCCAGCGCATCGGCGTCGAATGGTCCGGCGTGGCGGGCGATCCGGGCAGGACCGGCCGCTCGTGCGGCTTCAGCGTAGCCAGATACTCGTCCCACGGCAGGCGCCAGTTGCGGCGGCTCATCGGGGCCGCCCCCCTTGCGGCCGCACAGCGTCCAGCACCAGCTCCAGCGTCCGGCGGCTCAGGGCGTCGCGATCCCCGGCGGCGGCCGTGCGTGACGGCGCCCCCAGCATCAGGGCGATGACGCGAATGTCCTCGACCGCCAGATCGGGCCGCACCCGCCCGGCCTTCTGCGACACGGCCAGGGCCTCGCCGCCGGCCTGTTTCAGTCCTGCGCGGATCGGGGCCAGGGCCTCGTCGCGCAGGTCGCGGATGGCGGTCGACAGGCCCGCGCTCTGGATCATCAGCTCGACCATCTGGCCCAGGAACCAGAGGAAGACCTCGGGGTCATCCAGTCGTTCCTTGGTGCGGCGGCCCAGGTCGTCGATCTGACCGACGAAGACCGCCACGGCCAGTTCCGACCGGTCGGCGAAGTTGCGATAGAGGGTCGCCCGCCCCACGCCCGCGCGCTCGGCGATAACGTGCAGCGGCGTGTCCAGCCCGTCGCGCGCGAAGGCTTCGGCGGCGGCTTTCAGCAGCGCCTCGCGGCGTTCAGCGGCGTCTTTTCTCAAAGGACGGGTCATGAAGATCGCCAAGTGGACACTCGTGTCCGCTTAATCAAGCCGGATCGAACTCATTCTTTGTTTCATCGTGTGCAGGGCGCGCGAAATCCTCCTCGCCAAGCGGAATGCGCCAGAACGGCCAGGGCTGCGTTCCGGGCGATGGCGATGTCAGGAGGCAAGAGGAGGAAGGCGCCGACAGGCGCTCATCCAGACGTGGTGCGGGTGGCCGGGCTCGAACCGGCACTCCTCTCGGAACAGGATTTTGAATCCAGCGCGTCTACCAATTCCACCACACCCGCACAGGTCTGGGAGGCCGCGCAATCTAGCGGCGGAAACCGCCGGGTCAATCTCTGAACTGCAGCGCCGGGAGCGAGCTTATTCGCTGCGACCACCGCGAATTCTGGCCCCCGTTGTTCCCATGCTGTCGCCCATGCGGAAGTTGGTGCGATAGACGATTCGGGTCAGCGGCACGGGGCCGCCGTCGCGGTTTTCCAGCCGGCCTGATTGCGCGGCCTTCAGCACGGCGGCGCCGAAACCGCCGTTGGCCGGAAACTCGGTTTCCACGACGCAGTCCGACACGCGCCCGTCCGGGCGCGCCAGGCAGGTCGCAACGGCGAAGCCGGCGGTGAAGGTGCGGCCTTCGGGATAGTCGGTTTCCGGCATTCTCCGCCAGGCGATATCGACCGGCAGGCCATCGTCTCCCAGCGCCTTTAATTCCTCGTCGCGAGGGTCGACCAGGGGGCGTCCGCAAGCGCTCAGGGTTTGATCGATCGCCGCGTTGGACGGGGGCAGGTCGACGACGTAACGCAGGTTGCCCCCGTTCTCGGCGCCCCCGGCGACGACGACCTGCATTCGACCGCCCTCGCGCATACTCCGCGCCAGTGGGGCAGGCAGCTCGGCGAAGGCGACATGGCGGTTATCGCCGATCATGAACCCCTCGTCCGAGACCGGCTTGTCGCCGAAGCCGACGCCGAGCACGCGCCGCGCGCTCATCAGGTCGCGTGCCGCCGGGGCCTCGGGCAGGCCGCCGATCAGGACCTGAAACGTGTCCGCCTGGCATCGCGCGGCGAGCAGCAAGCCGTTGTCGAACTCGGTATGGGCGAGCGTCAGCCTGTCCTCGGGCTTGACCGTGAGCGCCCAGTCGTCGGCTGCGTCCTGAGCCAGGGCGGGCGGAGCGATGGCGAGCGAGGTCGCCAGAACGAGCGCGGTCTTCATGCCGCAGCCTCTACACGATGATCGACGATATCGGCCAGCAGGCGCGGAAACGCTCCACAGGCTTGGCCGTGACCCTGCACGAAGGCGAAGATCAGGCCTCGGGCTCGCCTTTGTCGTCCTTGGGCGGGCGCCGCCGGGGCGGCGCCCGCCTGACGGATCAGGCCGGTTGCACCGTCTGTTCGATGGCGCCGAAGATGGTGTGGTGCTTGTCGTCCAGCATCTCGATGCGGACGGTGTCGCCGTGCTTGAGGAAGGGGGTCTTGGCCTCGCCGGTCAGGATGGTCTCGACGGTGCGGACCTCGGCGATGCAGGAATAGCCCAGACCGCCGTCGGCCACCGGCTTGCCCGGGCCGCCGTCAGCGTCCTTGTTCGACACCGTGCCCGAGCCGATGATCGACCCGGCGATCAGGGCGCGGGTCTTGGCCAGGTGGGCGATCAGCACGCCGAAGTCGAAGGTCATGTCCACGCCCGCGTCGGCCTGACCGAAGTCCTTGCCGTTCAGCTGCACCGACAGGGCGCCCGACAGCTTGCCGTCCTTCCAGCGGTCGCCCAGCACGTCGGGCGTGACGAAGACCGGCGACAGGGCGCTGGCCGGCTTGGACTGGACGAAGCCGAAGCCCTTGGCCAGTTCGCCGGGGATCAGGTTGCGAAGGCTGACGTCGTTGACCAGGCCGACCAGACGGATCGAGGCCAGGGCCTCGTCGCGGCTGGCGCCCAGGGGCACGTCGCCGGTCACGACCACGATCTCGGCCTCCAGGTCGCAGCCCCAGGCCTCGTCCTTCAGCGGGATGGCGTCGCGCGGACCCATGAAGTGGTCGGAGCCGCCCTGATACATCAGCGGGTCGGTCCAGAAGGTCGCCGGCATCTCGGCGTTGCGGGCTTTGCGCACCAGTTCGACGTGGTTCACATAGGCCGAGCCGTCAGCCCACTGATAGGCGCGGGGCAGGGGAGCGGCGGCGTCGCGCTCGTGGAAGCGGCCGCGCGGCACGGCTTCGTGCTCAAGGCTTTCGGCCAGGGCCCGCAGCAGGGGCTCGCAGTGGTCCCAGTCATCCAGCGCCGCCTGCAGCGTGGGGGCGATCAGGAAGGCGTCCGTGAACCAGTTCAGGTCGTTGGAGACGACGACGAGGCGGCCGTCAAGGCCGTGCTTGAGCGAGGCGAGTTTCATAGGGCGAAGCTAGTCTTGGGCGAGAGGATTGGGAAGCGGAGACATGACCGGCGCGGACGCCGTTCGATCAACTATTCGGGGGCGAGATGACAGCGCGGGCTTCGGCCCCGGTACGAAGGGCCGGGTCGCGCACCTCGACCTCGACGGTGATGGCGCCGGCGGGCTCATGCGCCCACAGGTAGCGGCGCTCGATCTCGACCGCCCGGCCGGACGGGGCCATGCCCTCATAGGTGTCGCCCCACGGCGTGATCGCCTTCATCTCGACCCACAAAAGGCCGCAGGCGGCGTCCAGCTCCTCGATGGCCATTTCCGACAGTTCGTCGGCGTGCGGGGCGGGGATGTTGGGGGTCACAGCCATCGGCGGACCTTTCCTTTGTAGGCTTCGTATTCGGCGCCGAATTTCGCCGTCAGATAGCGCTCCTCGCGGGCGATGACGAAGCGGTCGACCACGATCAGACAGGGAACCAGCAGGGCCAGGGCGACCGGACTGTCCATGGCCACGGCGAACCCGGCGTAGGTGATGGCGAAGCCGACATAGATGGGGTTGCGGCTGTAATGATAGAGGCCGCCCGTCGCCAGGGCCGTGGTCGGCTTCCACGGCTCGGGCGGGGTGCCCAGACGGCGGAAGGTCCCCGCCGCGATCCCGTCCAGCAGCAGGCCGCCGATCACCAGGACGAAGGCCAGGCCGCGCCGCAGATCGACGTCGAGGCCCAGCGACGGCTCGCTGACCAGCCGCCCGATCACGAACCCGGCCAGCAGGAAGCCGAGATAGATCAGCGGCGGCGGGGCGATGACGCCCGGGTGGTCGCGTGTCGTCATATGGTTTGCCCCGTCGGCGCGGTGAAGTCGGAGGTCGGGGCGTCGCCGGTGTTGATCACCTCGGACGGCTCGAAGATCATCACCTCGGCTTCCTCGTCGGCGGCGGTGCGATGCTCGACGCCGCGCGGCACGACGATGAACTGGCCGGGCTCCAGCGTTTCCACGCGGTCGCGGAACTCGACCCGGAACCGGCCTTTCCAGACCAGGAACATCTCCTCGGCGTCCGCGTGGCTGTGCCAGGGGAAGACCCCCTGGACCTTGACCAGTCGCACGTCCTGCCCGTTCAGCTGCGCGGCGACGCGCGGCCGCCAGTGGTCGGAAAAGCCGCCGAACTTCTGCTCCAGATCGACGACCTTGCCGGTCATCGTGGGGCTTCCTCGTCGGCGTAGATGGCGACGCGCGAGGCGCGGCCCGACCCGGCCTCGCCGCGATACATCCCCGAGGTGTTCATCGAGAAGGCGACCGCGCCGTCCTTGCCCATGACGATGACGCCGCCGTCGCCGCCGATCGAGCCGACGTCCGCGATCTCGGCGTCGGCCGCGGCCTGGACGCCCATGCCCTCGGCCGTGCGGTGGCAGATGTCGCGCGCCACGGTGGCGCGGATGAAGTACTCGCCCGAGCCGGTGGCCGAGACGGCGCAGCCGTCGGCGTTGGAGGCGTAGGTGCCCGCGCCGATCACCGGCACGTCGCCGACCCGGCCCCATTGCTTGGCGGTCATGCCGCCGGTCGAGGTCGCCGCCGCCAGTCGCCCCTGGCTGTCCAGGGCCACGGCGCCGACCGTGCCGAACTTGCGCTCGTCCAGCGGGGCTTCGTTGAGGGAGGCCAGGGGAACCGGCCGGGCCAGGGTCGCCGGTTCCGGCGGGGCGCCCGCCGGGCGCGGCGGCAGGGGCAGGCCCTTGTCGCGCAGGGCCTTCAACAGGGCCTGCCAGCGGCTCTCGGTGAAGAAGAAGCCCGGCTCGACCTGTTCCAGACCGACTGAGGCGGCGAAGCTCTCGGCGCCCTCGCCGATCAGCATGACGTGGGGCGATCGCTCCATCACCGCGCGGGCCGCCGCGATCGGGTGGCGGGTGCGGGTCAGGCCGGCCACGGCCCCGGCGCTGCGGTCGACGCCGTTCATCACGGCGGCGTCCAGCTCATTCTTGCCGGCGGCGGTGAAGACCGCCCCGCGCCCGGCGTTGAACAGGGGATTGTCCTCCATGGTTTCGACCGCCGCCTGAACCGCGTCCAGAGCCGAGCCGCCGTTGGCCAGCACCGCCGAGCCGGCGTCCAGCGCCGCCTGAAGCCCCGCGCGATAGGCGGCGTCGCGTTCCGGGCTCAGGCCGGCGCGCTCGATGACGCCGGCGCCGCCGTGGATGGCCAGCGACCATTGCGGGGCCTCTTGCGCGAACGCGGGCGACGCCAGCAGGGTCAGGGCGGCTGCGGCGGTCAGGACGGATTTCATCGGCGGTTCCCCGGTTGACGGCGCCCCTCAGCGCCGGTGGTGCAGTCGCTTCCAGACGCGGTAGCCCAGGATGGGGGCGAAGCCGCAGACCAGCGCCGCCAGCAGCACCACCCAGAAGCCTCCCCCCAGCCAGTATTCCCCGGCCAGCGCCCCGGCCCCGGCCGCCAGAAGCGGGCCGAGCCAGGGCAGCCAGTGCGGCGGCCGGACCTTCATTCAGGCGTCGACCTTGATGACGCCGCGACGGATCTGGTCCAGCTCGATCGAGTCGAACAGGGCCTGGAAGTTGCCGTTGCCGAAGCCTTCGTTGCCCTTGCGCTGGATGATCTCGAAGAAGATCGGGCCGAAGGTGTCCTGGGTGAATATCTGCAGCAGCAGGCCTTCCTCGTCCGAACCGTCGATCAGGATGCGGTTCTTGCGCATCCGTTCAACGTCCTCGCCGTGGTGCGGCAGACGCTTGTCGATCAGTTCGAAATAGGTCTCGATCGTGTCCTGGAAGGCCACGCCGCGCGCCTTCATGGCCTCGACCGTCTCGTAGATATTGGCCGTCGTCAGGGCGATGTGCTGGATGCCCTCGCCGTTGTAGCGACGCAGGAACTCTTCGATCTGCGAGTTGTCGTCCTGGCTCTCGTTCAGCGGGATGCGGATGGCGCGGTCGGGCGCGATCATGGCCTGCGAGAACAGGCCGGTCGCCTTGCCCTTGATGTCGAAATACTTCTGCTCTTCGAAGTTGAAGACCTGGCCATAGAAGCCCGACCAGGTGCGCATCTCGCCGCGACGCACGTTGTGGGTCAGGTGGTCCAGCACCTCGAGGCCCATGGAGTTCTTGCGCTCGGCCTCTTCCCAGCCCTCGATCTCGTCCCAGGCGTCATAGAGCGAGCCGTGCTCGCCGTACTGGTCGATGACATAGAGCAGCGAACCGCCGATGCCTTGCAGGATGTAGGGATAGTCGGCGCCCAGCGCCCCGCCGTGCACGCCCTCGGCCTTGCGGGCGCCGCGTTCCAGCGCGCCCTCATAGGCGGCCCTGGCGTCGGCGACGCGGAAGGCCATGCCGTTGGCCGAGGGGCCGTGGTCACGGGCGAAGTCCGCCGCCTGGCCCTTGGGCGTGCGGTTGACCAGCATGGTGATGTCGCCCTGTTTCAGGCGCACCGCGTCGGTGGTCGGGTTCACATGGGTCCGGGTGAAGCCCATCAGCTCCAGCCGGGCGATCATGGATTCCGGCTCGGGTCCGGTGAATTCGACGAATTCGAAACCGTCCACGCCCAGCGGGTTTTCCTGATCGAGTTTGGCGGCGTCATTCATGACGCGTCTCCTCTGACTGTCTTTTGGGGCGGCCCATTCTTCAGGCTTGGGCCGCCGATTGGGGCGGAACCTAATGGGCGCCCCCCGTCGGGCGCAAGGCGGGGCTGGTCTGAAACGGCACACGTTGCGGTGTCGCAGCCGCCGATCAGCGGGTGCGCGCGGCGTTTCGGCCTGCTAGAGCCGTCGGCTCAACCGGGACGCCTGTATGCTTCGCAAGCTCTATGACTGGGTCTTCTCTCTGGCCCGCCATCGTCACGCGACCCGGTCGCTGGCCGTGGTCTCCTTCGCGGAAAGCTCCTTCTTCCCCATTCCGCCGGACGTCATGCTGGCCCCCATGGTGCTGGCCAGGCCCGAGCGCGCCTACTTCTACGCCACGGTCTGCACGATCGCCTCGGTGCTGGGCGGCCTGCTGGGCTACGCCATCGGCTATTTCCTCGAGCCTGTCGGGATGTGGATTCTGTCCCTGCTGGGCAAGGCGGATGCGTTCGAGGCCTCCAAGGCCCTGTTCCAGCAGCACGGCGCCTGGGTCATTCTGATCAAGGGCCTGACCCCCATCCCGTTCAAGCTGATCACCATCGCCTCGGGCATTTTCCAGTTCAATCTGGCGCTGTTCATCGCCCTGTGCGTCGTCACGCGCGGCGCCCGCTTCTTCCTGGTGGCCTTCGTGCTGAAACGCTGGGGCGAGCCGATGCTGGCCGTCATCGAGAAAAGGCTGGCGCTGTTCACCGTGCTTTTCCTGGTTCTGCTGGTCGGCGCCTTCTTTGCGGTCAGGCTGATCGGACACTGATCGACGCCGGGCCCGGCTGCGTCTAAGAAAGGCACCATGTCGCGCCTTTACCTCCTCCTGACCCGCTGGTGGACCGCCTTTGCGCTGGCGGCGTCGCTGGCCATGCTGGCCGCCGCCCACGCTTTCGAGCGGTTCGGGGGCATGGACCCGTGCAACCTCTGCCTCAAGCAGCGCGAGGTCTACTGGGCCGCCGTCGCCATCGCCGGGGCGGCCACCTTCTGGGCCGTGCTGAGCCGCGCCAGCCGCGGCACGCCGCGTATCGCCTCCTTCCTGCTGGCCGCCGTCTTCTTCACCGGGGCGATCACCGCCGGCTTCCACGCGGGCGGCGAGTTGAAATGGTGGGCGCTTCCGGCGACCTGCATGGCGGGCAATCCGGCCGACTTCAGCCTGGAGGGGTTGAACGCCCTGGCCGCCGGCACCGCCGAGATCAAGCCCATCGTCGGCTGCGACGCCGTGTCGTGGAGCCTGTTCGGGATTTCGATGGCCGGCTGGAACTTCTTCATCTCGCTGGCGCTGGCCGTCTTCAGCCTGCTGGCGGCGAAACGTCCCAAGGACGCGCGCGCGCCCAGAGGGTAAAGAGGCGATCATGACCGAGGCATCCGACACCGTCGCCGCCGCCCGCCGCATTCCCCTGCCGCGTCCCGGCGTGGGCCAGACCCGCGCCCGCATGGCCGAAATCCTGCGCGTCGACCACGCGGGCGAGTTCGCCGCCGTCCACATCTACCGCGCCCAGCGCGCCGTGCTGGAAGGCCGCAAGGGCAAGGCCGCCATCGCCGCCGACCTGACCGAGATGGAGGGCCACGAGGCCGTCCACCTGGCGCGGTTCGAGGCCCTGCTGACCGAACACCGGGTGCGCCCGACGGCCATGATCCCGCTGTGGAAGCTGGCCGCCACGGCGCTCGGCGCGGGCACCGCCCTGATCAGTGAGAAGGCCGCCCACGCCTGCACCGAGGCGGTCGAGAGCGTCATCGAGCAGCACTACGCCGACCAGATCGAGGAGGTCCGCGAACGCGACCCCGAACTGGCCGCCGAACTGACCAAGTTCCGTGAAGAGGAACTGGCTCACCACGATCACGCCGTCGCGCACGGCAGCCGCGAGGCCCCGGCCTACCGCTTGCTCTCGAGCGTCATCAAGGTCGGCTGCAAGGCGGCCATCAAGATCAGCGAACGGATCTGACGCGCCGCTCTAGCGGACGTCGAACGCCAGCATCATGGTCCGCTGCACGGCGTTGAAATTGTCGTCGGACAGGATGTAGAGCCGCGTCCGGTCGCCGCGCCGCTCGGCCGCGATGCCCTCGAAATTATCCGTCGTGCCCGGCAGCTTCAGTTCGACCAGCACCGGCCCCAACGTCCCGTCCGTCGCCATGCGCCGCACCCGCGCCCGCACGTCGACCGGGGCGCGATAGGACCGCTGCACCACGAACCAGCCGCCCGCCGGGTCGCGGTCCATGCCGGTGATGCGATAGTCGCTTTCGGCCAGCGGCGTCTCGGGCGGCGCGCTCACCACGGCGCAGCGCGCGGCCGAACAGTCCCAGACCCCGCCGGATTCGCCCGCCGCCCGCCAGCCGTCGCCGGACGCCGCCAGCCCCTCCATCCCGTCGTTCTCGGGGAAGGGGACGTCGGGCCGCCGCACGGCTTGCGGCGTCTGCAGCGCGGCCAAGGGGCCGTAGTTCCAGATGCGGTGGTCGCGCTCGAAGCTGACCAACAGGTCGCCGCCTGCGGTGACGGCCAGCCCCTCGGCGTCGCCCTCGGCCTTCTGGCTGATCGGCGTTCCGTCCATCAGGGTCAGACGGCGCACCCGCAGGCCCTCCAGCCCGATCAGCCGCCCGCGCCGGTCCAGCGCCAGCGTCCCGCGCGCCAGATCGCCGACGTCGGACACGGCGATGAAGCCGCCGTCGCCGGTCAGCTTCAGGTCCGACAGGCTGTGCAGCGGCGAGTCGGTTCCCGCCAGAACGGTCACGCCCCCGGCGTAGCGCACGCCCCGGGCCAGAACCGCCCGGCCCGGCCAGCCCAGACCGACCGCGCGGGTCGAGGCCTCGACCGCGCTCCAGCCGACCGTCTCGATCGTCGGCGTCCACGGACGCGACGTCACCACCGCGCTGGCGCAGGCGGCCAGCGTCAGCGCCGCCAGGGCCGCGACATAGATCCGTCGGTTCACGCCGCGCGCTTCCTCGGGGTTTTGGTCACCGCCTTGGGCTTGGCCTCGAACAGTTCGGCCAGCTTCTCGGTCATGACCCCGGCCAGCTGCTCGACGTCGACGATGGTCACGGCGCGGCGATACCAGCGGGTCACGTCGTGGCCGATGCCGATGGCGATCAGTTCCACCGGTGAGCGGGTCTCGATCTGCTCGATGACCTGCCGCAGGTGCTTGTCCAGATAGAGGGCGGCGTTGGCGGATTGCGTCGAGTCGTCAACCGGCGAGCCGTCCGAAATCACCATCAGGATCTGGCGCGACTCGGTGCGCCCCAGCAGCCGCTCGTGCGCCCAGGTCAGGGCCTCGCCGTCGATGTTTTCCTTCAGCAGGCCCTCGCGCATCATCAGGCCCAGGTTCTTCTTGGCCCGGCGCCACGGAGCATCCGCCGATTTGTAGATGATGTGGCGCAGGTCGTTCAGGCGGCCCGGGTTGGCGGGCTTGCCGGCGCTGATCCAGGCCTCGCGGCTCTGCCCGCCCTTCCAGGCGCGGGTGGTGAAGCCCAGGATCTCGACCTTGACCCCGCACCGCTCCAGTGTCCGCGCCAGAATGTCGGCGCAGACCGCCGCCACCATGATCGGCCGCCCGCGCATCGAGCCGGAGTTGTCGATCAGCAGGGTCACGACCGTGTCCCGGAACGGGCTCTCGCTCTCCATCTTGAACGACAGGGGGCTGGTCGGATCGGTGATGACGCGGGTCAGGCGCGCGGTGTCCAGCACGCCTTCTTCCAGATCAAAGGCCCAGCTGCGGCTCTGCTGCGCCATCAGGCGGCGCTGCAACTTGTTGGCCAGGCGCGACACCACGCTCGACAGGGTCGCCAGCTGGGCGTCCAGCAAGGACCGCAGCCGGTCCAGCTCCATCGGATCGCACAGCTCTTCGGCGCCGATGGTCTCGTCGTAGGCGGAGGTGAAGACGCGATAGGCGTCGACGGCGCGGCCGTCGTCCAGGCTGTCCTGACGGTTGGGCAGGGCGCCTTCGTTCAGTTCGGGGCCGTCGTCCGAGGCCTCGCCGTCGGGCTCGGCCGGGGCGCCGTCGGGGCGGGTCTGGCGCTCGTCCTCGGCGGACTGGTCGTCGGCCGTGCCCTCCAGCGACTGGCCGCCTTCGCCGCCGTCCTCTTCTTCCTGTTCCTGTTCGTCGGGCGTGTCCTGCTGTGACTGGTCGGGCTCGTCCTGGCCTTCCTCGTCATTGGCGTCCTCGGCCTGACCGTCGCCGGGATCGAGGTCCAGCGCGCGCAGCACGTCCTTCAGCCTCGCCGCAAAGGCCGTCTGGTCGTCGGCCACGGCGGCCAGGGCGTCCAGTTCCGCGCCCGCCTTCAGCTCCAGATTGGACCGGACCAGATCCAGCATGGTCTTGGCCCCGTCCGGCGCGGGCTCGCCCGTCAGCCGCTCGCGCACCAGAAGGGCGGCCGCCTCGGCCACCGGCACCCGTTCGGCCTCGGCCCGCAGCGCGCCCGACTTCTCCAGCCGGGTCAGCAGGGCCGCGTCCAGATTGCGCCGTACGCCCTTCAGTTCGCGCGCCCCGACCGCCTCGACCCTTGCCTGCTCGACGGCGTCGAAGACCTCGGCCGCCGTCTGGTCCACCGGGCGCAGCCGGGCGTTCAGCCCCTCGTCGTGATTGGCCAGCCGCAGCGCCAGGCGGTCGGCCTGACCGCGCAGGGCCGCGCTCTCGGGCGCGCCCGGATCGCGCGGCGGATGGGGCAGGGTCAGGACGCCGTTGGACAGCCGCGGCCCGTCCGAGCCGAAGGTCACCTCCAGCTCGGCCTGCTCAGCCAGCGCTCGCGCGGCGTGCGCCAGCGCGCGCTTGAAGGTCTCGGCGGGGGTCTCTGCGGCGGCCATGCCCCACACATAGACCACCCCGCGCGCGGGGAAAGGGGGCGTCCGGCCTCGGGGCGCGAAAAGCCCGCGGGCTAGATGCCCTCAGGCATCCTCGCGCCCTGGGATTCGCGCAGACGATCGCCCGCCGAGCGGTCGCGGGCGGAGCTGTTCACCGGGACCATGCGGCAGACGCGCTGCGACAGATTGGAGCCCGCCGTACGCTCCCGGCGGCAGACTTCGCGCATCGGCGCGCCGGGCGGAACAGCCGGGGTCGC
This sequence comes from Brevundimonas sp., assembly GCF_050729455.1. Classification (GTDB taxonomy): domain Bacteria; phylum Pseudomonadota; class Alphaproteobacteria; order Caulobacterales; family Caulobacteraceae; genus Brevundimonas. Next base: position 27,777 of record NZ_JBOHLI010000025.1, on the reverse strand, counting down.
GGCGATGATCATGCCGGGGGCGGCGGGCCTTGCCGGCTGGGCGGAGGGCTGCCCCGGGGCCGGATCGAGGGCGAAGGCGGCGAGCGAGGCAAGAAGGATCATGGACATTGGAGACTAGTTTCTTCTGGGGAAAGAGAACTCGGGATAGGCTTGATCAAGGCAAGTATTTGAAGTTGAAAGCTATATCACTTTCATGGGTTCAAAATTTGGCGTCGGCCGACCGCTCCGTCGCGCGCGCCACGGGAACCTGACGGCAGAGATCCTGCGTCACGTTCGAACCGGTCGGCTTGCCGCGATGGCAGACCTCGCGGGTCGCCTCGCCGGGCGCGCCGGCCGAGCGGTCGCGCACCACCCCGCCGACGGGCATGGAAGAAGCCGACTGAACGTGCAGCGGCGCGGCGACGGGGCCGGACAGGGCCAGGGCGAGTAGGGCGGCAGTCAGCATATCAGTTCCTCGTGCTGTAGTTGGATCGATCAGTCGCCTTCGATGCGCCCCAGGCGCTGCATATCCTTCATCATGTCGCTGGCCATGCGTTCGCGCTCGCTGCTGTTCACCGGCACGCGCCGACAGACGCGGCGCTGGATATTGGTGTCCATCGCCCGCTCAAGGCCGCACACCACGCGCGTCGGACCGTCCGGCAGGGACGGGGCCCGCGCCGTGATCACCCTGGCCGGCGAGCGGGGCGCGGGCACGGGGCGCACCGGCGCGACCTCGGTGGCCTCGGGCGACTGGGACAGGGCGAGCATCATCAGGGTCGCAACCAGCATGGGGTCCGATCCTAGTTGACCGATCGGCCGCCGGGTGAGCGCGGAACGGGGCGTTCCGCGATGCCCAGACGCTGCATATCCTTCAACATGTCGCTGGCCATGCGTTCGCGTTCGCTGCTGTTGACGGGAACCTGGCGGCAGACGCGGCGCATGATGTTGCTGTCCAAGGCCCGTTCGCGGCTGCACACCTCGCGCGTCGGACCGTCCGGCAGGGACGGGGCGCGGGCCGAAATCGCGCGGGACGGCGTGCTGGAGGCGACGCGCGGCCGCGCGGCCGGCTTCTCTCCGGTCTGGACGGCGGGCGCACCGAGCAGGGTCAGGGCGGCGACGGCGATCAGCAGCATGACGGTCTCTCCCCATCATTAGAGCAAGGACCTACCCTGCCCTCGATCTCTCGTTGTGGCAACAGTGTTATCTGAATGGCAGCGCTTCAGAGCGCGCTCAGCCGGCGGCCTTCGTGCTAAGGGACGCCATGACCCAAGCCCCCCTGCGCCGCCTGATCGACCTGCCCGGCGTCGATGATCTGGAACTGAAGGCGCTGATGAAGCCGCGCTACGCCGATCCCGACGCCCGTGACGAGTTCCCGGAGATCGACGCCCTGACCAGCGCCCTGTTCGGCCTGACCGGCGACGAAGCCGAGGCCGTCGCGCTTCCCGCATACTGGGACGACATTCACCGCCTGTCCGGCGCCGACCTGGCCGAGGCCTTCGAGGCGCTGGGCTGGGACGTGACCGACAAGCGCCGCAAGCCCCTGCGGCTTCTGCCCCACTACGCCCTGCCGCTGGCGCTCGCCGTGCGCGGCCTCGCCGGCGAACTGCCCTTCGTGGCTGAGCCCGACCACCCGACGACCGACTGGGGCGCGGGTCTGGCCGCCGACGCGGCGCGCTTCCGCAAGCGCTAGAAGATCTGAGTTTTCATCCGGGTCGCACGACGTGGTGACAACGCCAGTGTGCGGGCTGCAGACATGAAAAAGGGCGGAAAGCATCGCCTTCCGCCCTTTCTGATTTTGAAGGCGCGTGCCGAGGATCAATCCTCGTCCATCTTCAGGGCAGCGATAAACGCCTCCTGCGGGATCTCGACCTTGCCGAACTGGCGCATGCGCTTCTTGCCGGCCTTCTGCTTCTCCAGCAGCTTCTTCTTGCGGGTGGCGTCGCCGCCGTAGCACTTGCTCGTCACGTCCTTGCGCAGGGCGCGGACGGTTTCGCGGGCGATGATCTTGCCGCCGATGGCCGCCTGGATGGGGATGACGAACATGTGGGGCGGGATCAGCTCCTTCATCTTCTCGACCATGCCGCGTCCGCGCGTCTCGGCGCGGCCGCGGTGGACCAGCATGCTGAGGGCGTCGACCGGCTCGGCGTTGACCAGGATGCTCATCTTGACCAGATCGCCGACCTTGTAGTCCGTTAGCTCGTAGTCGAACGAGGCGTAGCCCTTCGAGATCGACTTCAGGCGGTCGTAGAAGTCGAAGACCACCTCGTTCAGCGGCAGCTCATAGACCACGAGCGCGCGGCTGCCGACGTAGGACAGCTCGATCTGGGTGCCGCGGCGATCCTGACACAGCTTGATGACGCCGCCCAGGTATTCGTCGGGGGTCAGGATGGTGGCCTTGATCCACGGTTCGGCGATGCTTTCGATCTGCATCACGTCGGGCAGGTCGGCCGGGTTGTGCAGGTCGATCTCGGTCCCGTCGCGCTTCTGGATCTTGTAGACGACCGAGGGGGCTGTCGCGATCAGGTCCAGGTTGAACTCGCGGCTCAGGCGCTCCTGGATGATCTCCAGGTGCAGCAGGCCCAGGAAGCCGCAGCGGAAGCCGAAGCCCAGGGCGGCGCTGGATTCCATCTCGAAGGTGAAGCTGGCGTCGTTCAGGCGCAGCTTGCCGATGGCGGCGCGCAGGTCCTCGAAGTCGGCGGCGTCGACCGGGAACAGGCCGCAGAAGACCACCGACTGGACTTCCTTGAAGCCCTTCAGCGGTTCGGCGGTCGGCTTCTTTTCATCGGTGATGGTGTCGCCGACGGCGGCGTGGGCCACTTCCTTGATCTGGGCGGTGATGAAGCCGACCTCGCCCGGGCCAAGCTGGTCCACGGGGGTGTTCTTGGGCAGGAAGACGCCGACGCGGTCGACCAGATGGGTCGAGCCCGACTGCATCATCTGCACCCGCTGGCCGGCTTTCAGCACGCCGTCGAAGACGCGCACCAGCAGCACCACGCCGAGATAAGGGTCGTACCAGGCGTCGACCAGCATGGCCTTCAGCGGGGCGTTGATGTCGCCCTTGGGCGCCGGCAGACGGGTGACGATGGCCTCCAGCACGTCCTCGATGCCGATGCCCGACTTGGCGCTGGCCATGACGGCGTCCGATGCGTCGATGCCGATGACGTCTTCGATCTGGGCCCGCACCCGCTCCGGCTCGGCGGCCGGCAGGTCGATCTTGTTGAGGACGGGCACGATCTCATGGTTGTTGTCGATGGCCTGATAGACGTTGGCCAGGGTCTGGGCCTCGACGCCCTGCGAGGCGTCCACTACCAGCAGCGAGCCCTCGCACGCGGCCAGCGAGCGCGACACCTCATAGGCGAAGTCGACGTGCCCCGGCGTGTCCATCAGGTTCAGCACATAGTCCAGCCCGTCCTGGGCCTTGTAGTGCAGGCGCACGGTCTGCGCCTTGATGGTGATGCCGCGCTCCTTCTCAATGTCCATGTTATCAAGGACTTGCGCCGACATTTCGCGCGCGGTCAGGCCGCCGGTGTGCTGAATCAGCCGGTCCGACAGCGTGGACTTGCCGTGGTCGATGTGGGCGACCACCGAGAAATTGCGGATGCGTTCGATAGGGGGCGTCGTCATGGTCCGGCGCGCTTAGCATCCGCAGCGCTGGAACGCCATGAAAACGGCGCAGGGGCCGCGCGGCGGGCGACGAGGGCCGAGGCGTGGGGCAGGGCGACTGGGCGCGTCTGCGGGTTCGAAACGTCAAGCTGTCGTTCGATTTCGCGCGTCGGTTGTTAATTGGGCAGAGAAACCGTCGTTGTCTTATCTTTTGATTTCTCGATGCTGGATTTATTAATGGCGCATTAACTGTCCCGGAACTGTTCGAACCGAGCCGGCGTTGCCGAATCGAAGTTTGGGCTGGGAGTGGGATGTGATGTGCGATCGACAATATCGGCTCGACTGTAGAGTCGGCCCGAAGGTTTCTTGCTTGAAGACTGGAAAAAAGCTTGAGCTTTCCGGTGCGACATCGAGCAAGGGCGACGTCTCAACACTGTTCTTCGGCGTCTGAGGCGGGGAATGGCCATGGGAGACACCATTCTCATCACCGGCGGCGCAGGGTTCGTGGGCCGCCACGTCGCCAAGGCCCTGCTGGAGCAGGGGCATAGGGTCAGGGCATTGGACAGCCTGATCGAACAGGTTCACCCGACGGGCGTTCGGCCCGCCGACCTGGACCCGGAGGTCGAGCTTCTGGTCGGGGACATTCGCGACGAGACCATGGTGCGCCGCGCCGTGGCGGGCGTCGACAAGGTCATCCACCTGGCCGCCGAGGTCGGGGTCGGCCAGAGCATGTATGCGGTGGACCGCTACACCTCGGTCAACGACTACGGCACCGCCGTCCTGTTCCAGCAACTGATCGACCGGCCGGTGCGGCGGGTTGTCGTCGCCTCGTCCATGAGCATCTACGGCGAGGGGCTGTATCGCACCGTCGACGGCGAACTGAGGCAGGACGTGGTGCGCGGGCGCCGCAACGCCGACGGCTCCTGGGACCCGCAGGACGCGCAAGGCCGGGCTCTGATCCCCGCGCCGACGCCCGAGACCAAGACCCCGACGCTGAAGAGCGTCTATGCGATCAACAAATACGTCCAGGAGCTGCTGACCCTGACCCTGACCGCCCAGTACGGGATGGAGGGCGTGGCCTTGCGTTTGTGGAACATCTACGGGCCGGGGCAGGCGCTTTCGAACCCCTATACCGGGGTCCTGGCCATCTTCGCCTCGCGCATCGCCAACGGCCACCCGCCCATGGTCTTCGAGGACGGGCGTCAGCGGCGCGACTTCGTCCATGTCTCGGATGTGGCCCGGGCCTTCCTGCTGGCGCTGGAGGAACCGGCGGCGAACGGCGAGACCTTCAACATCGGTTCCGGCGAGGATCGGTCGGTGGAGCAGGTGGCGCGTCTTCAGGCCGCGTCGATGGGCCGGGCCGATCTGGAGCCGCTGATCACCCAGCAGGCCCGCGCCGGCGACATTCGCCACAATATCCCCGATCTGACCAAGGCGCGGACCGTGTTGGGCTATGCCCCGCGTCAGGACTTCTCGGACGGCTTGGCCGAACTCGCCGAATGGGTGGCGCGCCAGGAGGCCGAGGATCGCGTGATCGAGGCGCGCCAGGAACTCGAGATGCGGGGGCTGGTGCTGTGACCCCGGCCATTGACGACATGATGGGCGGCAGGATCGCCGAGTATCGCGGAACGTACGAGGGGCCGATGACGTCCAGAATCCGTAACCAGACCATACTCGTCGCCGGCGGCGCCGGATTCCTCGGCTCCCATCTGTGCGACCGCCTGCTGGCCGAGGGGGCGCGGGTGATGTGCCTCGACAATCTGTTGACCGGAAGCATGGACAATCTGGAGCGGGCCCTGGGCCATCCCCGCTTCGAGTTCGTCCGGGCCGACGTGGTCAATTCCATGCCGGGCGTGGTGACGCGTCGGCGGTTCGACCGCATCTATAATCTGGCCTGCGCGGCGTCGCCGCCGCTCTATCAGGCCGATCCCGAGCACACGCTGCTGACCAGCGTCATGGGCACCAAGCACCTGCTGGATCTGGCCCAGGCCAAGGGCGCGCGCTTCCTGCTGAGTTCGACCAGCGAGATCTATGGCGATCCGCACGTCCACCCGCAGCCCGAGACCTATTGGGGCCATGTCAACTCGACGGGGCCGCGCGCCTGCTACGACGAGGGCAAGCGTTGCGCCGAGACGCTGAGCTTCGATTTCGACCGCGCGGGCCGCGGCGAGGTGCGCGTGGCGCGCATCTTCAACACCTATGGGCCGCGCCTGTCGGCCGAAGACGGCCGGGTGGTGTCCAACCTCGTCAGCCAGGCCCTGTCGCAGGCCGACATCACGGTCTTCGGCGACGGCAGCCAGACCCGCTCTTTCTGCTATGTCGACGATCTGGTCGGCGGGCTGATGGCGCTGATGGAGCATGACGGCCCGCAGCCCGGGCCGATCAATCTGGGCAATCCGACGGAACTGACCGTTCGCGACCTGGTCGATGTCGTGCTGGAGCTGACAGGGTCGTCGTCCGAGGTCGTCTATCAGCCGCTGCCGACCGATGATCCCAAGCGGCGCCGCCCCGACATCTCCAAGGCCGCCGCCGTTCTGGACTGGCGACCGACCACGCCGCTGAGGCAGGGGCTGAACGCGACCATCGACTGGTTCGACGAGCAGGCCCGCTCGCGGCCGTCCCGGGCGACTTCAGGCGTCGGCCTGACCATCTGAGGGGACGCGCCCCGCCGGGCCCCGCGCATCGACTCGCCGCCCCCGGGGTAGCCCGGGGGCGGCGGTCTGTTCGGCGGGGCGAACTCAGGCCCTAGAAGCTGCGGCTGGCGCCAATCGCCACATAGGGTTCGGTGTCGCGATCGCCCATGCGGCCGCCGACCGAGAGGCGCACCTCGGTCCCCGTCATGGGTTCGAACGCCACCATGGCTCCCAATGACTGCCGGTCGTAGGTGGGGTCGCCCTCGATGATCGTCTCGACGCCCAGGCGAAGGCCTCCCGGCCGAAGGGCGCGGGTGACCTCGCCGCGGATATAGTAGTCCTGGATGTCGAAGGCGTAGGAGGCGTAGCCGCCCGCGCGCCAATCGCCCAGGTGCCTAGCGCCGTCGATCGAGACCAGGCCATCCCACTGCTCGCCCTCCCTGGGGTTCAGCGGGTCGTCCAGCGACAGGTCGGTGTTTGAATAGCGCACGCCCGCGCCCAGGTTCAGGTAGCCCCATTCACCCGAGCGGCGGTGCACCAGCGAAAGCTCCAGATTGACGTAGTCGGCGTCAAATTCGGCGGCGCCGCGCCGATAGTCATAGGCGCCGGCCGAGGCGATCGGCCGAACGGCCCAGCCTTGATCGGGACGCGCGCCCGGCAAGGGAACCAGGGCGCCGAAATAGCCGAAATGGTCGTCGGCGACGAAGCCGCCGCCAAAGATGGCGGGCTTGTCCTGGGCCAGCGCCGGCCCGAACAGGCTGCAGCCGAACAGGACTGCGGCGAACGCGAGCTTCGGCTGGCTGAGACGCAATGCAACTGACATCGACGATATTCCTCCCTCAAGGGGGTTCGGTCGCCAGCAGACGGCGACCGTCCCGAACGTTCCACCAGAAGCCACAGTTCCGCCCTATCATTTGACATGAAATGAACAGAGCGCTCTGATTTCAGCCATGCTGACCCTGGGGGGCGTGCACTGCTCATTAAGTTTGGTCGGGCAGGCTGTCTTCAACATCACCGACGGACCGGATCGATGCGTCTTCTTTCGACACGCCGAGGCTTTCTCGGCGGCGTGTTCGCCGCGCCTGTCCTCATGGGCGTTCCGGGTCTGACCGAAGCGAGAACCGGGATGGACGCTGCGAAAAGTCGACGGGCGCTCGGCCCCTATCTGGGCGCGGCGGTTCGGATCGACCAGATCGAGGCCGATCCCCGGCTGGCGGAGGCGGTGCTGCGCGACTGCGCCTCGCTGACGCCCGAGATCGACATGAAATGGGACGCGCTTCAGCCGGGGCCAGGGGACTGGCGCACGGGGCTGGCCGACGGCCTGGTCGCCTTCGCCCGCCGCCATGGGCTGGCGGTGCGCGGCCATACCCTGCTGTGGGACCAGAGCACCCCGGCCTGGGCGCGGGCGCGGCTGGAACGGAACCCGGGCGACTGGAAGATCGTCGCCGACTATTTCGAGACGGTGCTGAGCCGCTACGGCGCCGCCGTCAGCGAATGGGACGTGGTCAACGAACCCATCGACACCCAGGCCCGCGACAACCTGCGCGCCACCGTGTTCAAGAAGGCCTATGGGCCGACCTATATCGAGCGCGCCCTGCACGAGGCGCGGGCCCATGCCCCGAACGCGCGCCTGGTCATCAACGACTACGGCTTCGACTATGACAATCCGGTCGAACATGAGCGTCGCGCGGCCTTCCTGAGGCTTCTCGAGCAATTGAAGTCCAGCGGGGCGCCGCTGGACGGGGTCGGCGTCCAGGCTCATCTCGATCTGAGCAAGGGGCCGCTGAAGCGTGAAATCCTGGCGCCCTTTTTCACCCGCATCGCCGATCTGGGCCTGACCATCGCCATCACCGAACTGGACGTGAAGGAAGAGACTCTGCGGGGCGACGTGGCCGAGCGGGACCAGCGGGTCGCTGATCACGTCCAGGCCTATCTCGACATCGCCCTGGAACAGAAGTCGGTGACGGGTCTGACCACCTGGGGGCTGAGCGACCGCCATTCCTGGTTGCAGAAACAGCCTGTCCGCCCGTCGGCCAATCCGGCCGGGATGAACCGAGGTCTGCCCTACGACGGCGCCCTGGAACCGAAGCCGGTCTACTGGGCGATCCAGCAGGCCATGTCCGGCGCCAAGGCTCCGACGACGCTTACGACCCGCTGATCGCCGGGGCCTGTTCACGTCCCTCCGATCGGATCAGGGCCTCGTTGGCGTTGATCTTCTCGGTCCGTTCCCAGATCAGGCCGCCGTCGCGCATATACATCCAGAAGCCGAGCCATAGCGGGACCAGCCAGACGACCCACCAGGTCATGAGGAACAGCGGGTTGACCTTCAGCATATAAGCCAGCCGGTCCGAGGTGCGGTTCAGCACCAGGGCGGTCCGCTTCCAGGTGCTGACGTAGAGGCCGATCAGCGTGACCGCGAAGACGGTGACGTTGATCAGCGACAGCCAGAACAGCCAGGGCGGAATCGCGTCGTTGTGGTAGCCCAGCGTCAGCGCCCAGACCCCGGTGGGGAAGCCGATCGCATTGACCCAGAGCGAGGCGCACGGCAGGAAATTCGTCCAGGCCTTCAGCTTCTGGATGGGCGACAGGCCCAGTTCGCCCAGCGGGCGACCCAGGCTCTGGAAGAAGCCGCAGACCCAGCGTTTGCGCTGGGTGATCCCCCGGCCGAAGGTGATCGGCACTTCTTCGATCAGCGGCGCCTGGACCACGCCCAGCCGCTTGCCGGCGGCCCAGAAACGCATTCCCACCTCAGGGTCCTCGATCGCCAGCCAGGGATGGAAGCCGCCGAGCGTCTGCAGGTCCGAGGCGCGGAAGAAGACGCCCTTGCCCAGGATCCAGTAGGGATGTTTGCCGTCGGCGGTCAGGTGGCGGTACTTGCGTCCGTCCCAGGCCATATGGTCGAAGGCGTGCCAGCTGGCCGCCAGGCTGGTGTTGAGATTGCCGGCGACGTTCTCCGCCTGGATGACGTCGTGGGTCAGCATCCCGGCCGCCCCGGCGCGGAAATGGTCGGGCGGGGGGCAGCTGTCGGCGTCGATGTAGTCGATCAGGAAATCTTCGCCGTGCGGCGCATCCTCGAGCGCATGATAGAGGGCGTAGATCAACTGGCGCGTCTTCTTGGGCGGCAGGTTGCGGTCAAGCGCGCGCGGGCCCTTGTGCCACCAATAGGCATGAGGGTTCTGGTCCCAGGCCTTCCAAACGATGTCCCACGAGGGATGGCTGGTCGGCGGAACCTCCATGATGCTCAGGAAGTCGAACTCGGCCCGCAGGCGCTCCAGACTGGCGATGGTCGCATGGTCGTCGGCGTTGGGAATGGCGACGACGCGCCGACGATCCTTGGGATAGTCCAGCCGGGACAGCGCCGTGAAGGTCGTGCGCATCGTTTCTTCCAGCTCGTGCAGAACGGGATAGAAAAGCAGGATCGGCGGCGTCTCGTCGTCGGGCGGCGCGGTCTCCGAGCTGACCAGGTTCACCGGGCGGGTGAACAGGTAGAGGTCCACCAGGAAGGTCAGGGCGTACAGAATCTGTGCGACGGCGAAGAGCGTCAGCCAGATATTCTGGCCTGAGAAAAGATCGATGGCGTTCACCTGGAAAACTCCCCTCCAGACTGACTGACGCCGAGCGGCGTCGCTTGGTTCAGAGCCCCCCAGCGGGGCGATCACCAAAAGCCCAACGCGCGTCTCTTCATGAAGATGCATGAGGAGTCGCGAAGACGCGGCGCCGAAGAGAAATTTACCGCCAAGGTTCTATGATTGATTGTATCGAATACTGGATTTTTGGGGTAACGATCGTGTTATTCGACTTAAAAACGAAGGTTTTATCCTAAGAATTCCGCTCTCAATTCCTTCCTGCTGGGGGCGGCGGGCGGTGTTAAAAAGAACAAATGATCAGTTCGAGTAGGTTTTCGCCTGCTTCTGGCCAGTTTCGAACGCTTTTGGGCTGAATGGAGCAGGGGGAACGCGACCGCATCGCTGCGATTGTTGGTATCGGAGGCCGAGGGGCCTTCCTTTAACCAGCTATCGGAGGGTTCATCGTGACCAGTAAATTTATGACGTCGGCCGTCGCTCTGACGGCGGCTCTGGCTCTGGGTCTGCCGGCGACCGCCGCCTTCGCCATCGGCGGTCCTGACATCGACGATTCGTTCAACGACAACTCGACTGACATCGACGTCGATCTGGACGACTCGCTCAACGACAATTCGACGAACGACTCGAACAACGACAATTCGACCGATCTCGATGTCGATGTGTCCGACTCGCTCAACGACAATTCGACGAACGACTCGAATAACGACAATTCGACCGACCTCGATGTCGATGTCACGGATTCTTTCAACGACAATTCGACGAACGATTCGAACAACGACAACCGCGACTACGACGACTCGTTCAACGACAATCGTGATTACGACGATTCATTCAATGATGAGCGCGAATACGACGACTCGTTCAACACTGATATTGACGATTCCTACAACAGCGATTCTTCGACGAATGATTCCAACAACGACAATTCCGATCATTCGACGACCGACATCAAGGTCGCCCTGTCGCTTCAGAACCTCGAAGCGAGCGTGAGCGGCTTCGAGTTCGATGTTGGCGGCAGCCATCACAAGGCTGGCGAGTTGAAGACCGGCGACATCAGCAACTCGGGCGGCGCCTTCGCCGGCTTCGCCGGCATCCAGACCGCGACCTACAACACCGGCTTCGCGGCCACCAACCAGGCGGCGACGGCGATCAGCGCCAACGCCAACGTCACCTTCGGCAACGGCGGCTGAAGCTGAAAAGACTGAACCGGCCAGACGATCGTCTGGCCGGTCTTCTTTCCGGCTTTAGAGGAGGGTGAGTGCGATGTTTCGCTATCTGAGAGGCGTCGTCGTCGGCGCGCCGATCGTCATGATCGCCACAGTCGCTGCGGCCCAGGTCGCACCGGAAGCTCCGACGTCCGTCCCGGGCGCGCCGCTCGTGGCCGCGGCGATCGGGCAGGTTCCTGCCAGGGTCGAGGACGAACCGAAGGCGCTCAGCCTGGAGGAGTTGGAAGAGGAGAGCGGCCGTCAGGGCATCTACATCTATGCCGGCTCCAACCAGAATCTGTCCGCAGTCAATTCCGGCAACACCATCAAGGCCGACAGCGTGGGGTCGGGCAATATCGCGCTCACCGAAGGCGCGTTCGCCGGCTTCGCAGGCATCGGCAATTTCGTGGTCAACAGCGGCCACAACAACAATCTGCAAGGGTCGCTCAGCATCATCCTTGTGACGCCGCAATGACTAGCCGGTCCCCAGGAGTCTCTCTGGGCGTGGGGGCGGTCGCCCTGCTGGCTATGGCGTGCGGGGCGCCGGCGGCGGCTCAGGTCACGTTCAGCCAGGGCGGCGGCACATATTCGCTACAGGTCGTCAGCTACCGCGACATTCCCTTCAGGACGGTGGTGCGCCAGGAATACGACTACAGCTGCGGTTCGGCCGCCCTGGCGACGCTTCTACGCTATTCCTACGGCCGCGACGTCGCCGAGCGCGAGGTGTTCGTGTCCATGTACGAGAACGGAAACCGCGAGGCCATCGAGCGCGTCGGCTTCTCTCTGCTGGACATGAAACGCTACCTCGAAACCCATGGCTTCCAGGCGGACGGCTTCCGCATGAGCCTGTCGGCGCTGGAGGAGGCGGGCGCGCCCGCCATCGTCGTCGTCAACCAGCAGGGCTATCGGCATTTCGTGGTGGTGAAGGGCATGGCCGACGACCGCGTGCTGATCGGCGATCCCGCCCTGGGGCTGAAGGCCTACGGCCGCGCCGAATTTGAGTCGATGTGGAACGGGATCGCCTTCCTGATCCGCGATTCCGCCGACCGTTTCAACACAGCCGAGGAGTGGCGGCCGTTCGCCAAGGCGCCGATGGATCGCGCCTTGCCGACGGGCTCTCTGGCCGAGCTGACGCGCGAACTGCCGCCGCTCTACCAGATCACGACGACCTTCTCGCTAGATCCCTATCTGCGGTGATGAAGATGTTTCGTGTCCGAGTATTCAGTCTGAGTATTTGCGCCGCTGCGCTGCTGTTGGCGCAGCCGGCGCTCAGCCAGTCCGCATCGACGTTCGATGCGCCCATTCCCCTCACCGACGAGGAGTTGGCGGATATGCGCGGCGGGTTTCTCACCGCCGGCGGGGTGGTTTTCGACTTCGGCGCGATCGTGCGCACCTATGTCGGCGGCGCCTTGGCCCTGGAGACGCGCCTGACCTGGACGCCTTCCGGTCCCGTGACCACCCAGGTCACAGGCGCCCTGCCCGGATGGGCCTCCCTCGCGGACGGCGCCGCCGCCGCTCAGGCGGGCGGGCTGGATTTGACAGGCTTGCCGCCGGGCTCCAGCGGTCTGGTCCTGACGGATGCGAACGGATCGACGGCTCTGATCCATAACGTCATGAACGGTCAGCTGCAGAATATGGTGCTGAACGCCGCCAATAACCGCGACATCCACCAGGATATGCAGGTGATGCTCACCTTGCCGAATTTCGACGCCATGCAGCGGGACTTCTCGCTCAGTCGGCTGGGCTCCCAGATCTCTGGAGATCTTGACTGGGGCAGCGTCCAGGGCGTCGGGCGCTGATCTTCGAACCATGTTCCCTTGAGGCGGGCCGATCTGGAACTGGATAGACTTCGGGTCGTTTCACCTTTCGTTAAACAAATGCGTTTGGGCCCGGGGAGGGGTGATAATGCATATGGGCGTTCCCCACGCGGGTTATCCTGAAGCCGCGCGTCACGTTCCGCGTGCGGCGCCTTCGGCGCGCGCCACGCTGCGCCGACCGCTCCGCCCCCCGGCCGATGTCGCGGCCCTGAAGGTGTTGAGCGCCATCACGACCCTGACGGAGGACGAACGGTCTCTGATCCGCAAGCTCTGCCTCTATCGCGAGTCCATACCGGCCGGGGCCGAGTTCGCGCGTGAAGGCGAGCCGGCGCCCGCGCGCCTTATCGTCAGCGGCTGGGCCTGCCGCCAGCAATCTCTGCCGGACGGGAGGCGTCAGATCTTCGGCTTCCTGATGGCCGGGGACACGATCGGTATCGGCCTCAAGGCTCGACCTCTGGACGAGGTGTCGACGGTTGCCGTGACGCGGATAGAGTGCGTGGACGCCCTGATGTTGCGTGAAATCCTGGCGATTCAGGACGGGCGTCACGCGGGGCTTCAGAACGCGCTGGCCGCCGTGCGCCGCTATGAGGAAGCCTGCCTGCTCGACCATGTGGTGCGGCTGGGGCGTCAGTCCGCGCACGAGCGCACGGCTCATTTTCTGTTGGAGTGGCGACAGCGATGCCGGATCGCCGGCCTGTGCGACGGCGAGCGCTTCCCCATGCCGCTGACGCAGGAGGTTCTGTCCGACGCCCTGGGGCTGAGCATCGTCCATCTCAACCGCACCCTTCAGCATATGAAGCGCGAACGCTTGATCGAGATGAAGCGCGGCTGGGTCGATCTGCTGGACGTCGCTCGCCTGAGATTCATATGTGATTACCAGCCTCGTTATCCTGTCCGTGAAATGATGGAATGACGATTTCTATGCGATTCTAGGTCTGATTCATTATCAATAAGCAATGCGCATGGGAGGGATGCGTGTTTGGTTGCCGAATGTTGGCAAGGGAGGCTGGCGTGTATTTTCGAAAAGCCATTCATTTGTTGAGTGCGTCTTCGCTGGCGATCGTCTTCGTCTGCGCCTCCGAGGGGATGGCGCGGGCCCAGGACGAGGACCCGGCGGCGCGACTGGCGCGGCTTGAGGCGCTGGTGATGGAACAGAGCCGCCGCCTGAACGAGCAGGAGGCCCTGCTGGCGCGCCAGGCGGAACTGCTCGAGGCGCAGTCGCGCCGGATTGACGAGCGTTGGCGTGTCGACCCTCACTTCACTGAATCGGCGGCTCTGGCGCAAGGTCCGGCGGGACCGGTCGCCCTGTCCGGGACGACGGTTCTGGGGGACGCCGGCCTGGAGGCCTGGCGCGCGGGGCAGAACCCCGACGTGCGCTCGCCCATCCAGGCTCCGCCGCCGCCGACCCTGAACGAGCGGCGTCTGCAGTTGGCGGCGGTTCCCGAGGAAGTGGCCGTGCTCAGCCCGGCGGGTCGGGCGACGATCGACCTCTCCACGGAATATACGCGCTCGTCCGCCAACCGACTGGTGTTCCGTGGCGTCGAGATCGTGCCAGGTCTCCAGATCGGCGTCATCGAGGCCAGCGAGGCGGACCGCGACACCTTCGGCGCAACGATCGCCGGTCGCTACGGCGTCACCGACCGGATCGAGGTGGACGCGCGCATTCCCTATCTCAAGCGCAACGACACCATCACCACGGTGCAGCAACGCGACGAGGCCGTGACCCGCACCATCAACCTCAAGGGCGACGGTCTTGGCGATGTCGAGGCGGGCGTCCGCTATCAGATCAACGGCGGCGAGAAGGGCCGCCCCGTCTTCGTGGCCGGCCTGCGCGTCAAGAGCGACACCGGCGAGGGGCCGTTCGAGATTCCGCGCGACGAGTTCGGCGTGGCCACCCGGCTGGCGACGGGGTCCGGCTTCTGGGGGATCGAGCCCAGCCTCAGCATGCTGTATCCCAGCGACCCGGCGGTCATCTTCGCGAACCTGAGCTATTTCGCCCATCTGCCCAAGGACATCGACAAGACGGAAGGCGACATCCAGATCGGACGCGTCGATCCCGGCGACTCCATCGGCCTGGGCATCGGTTTCGCCTTCGCGCTCAACCAGCGCTTCTCCTATTCGCTGGGCTACAAGCACAACTATATCCGGCCGACGACGACCGAACTGAACGACATCACCGAGAAGTCCGACGACCTTCAGGTCGGCGCCCTCACCTTCGGTATGTCCTATCGCATCACGGACCGCTTCTCTCTGAACGGCAATTTCGAGTTCGGCGTCACCGAGGACGCGCCGGACATGAGGTTCGTGCTGCGGGTGCCCGTGGTCTTCTAGAGCGACGAGGCGTTCCGCATGACCCGTTCACTGTCCGGGCTCCGTGTTCAGGATGGTCATGCGACGCCCGGTCGTGTGTTCGCCGACCGGCGAGGGCGTGATCAGGATGGTGTCGCCCGAACGCAGGGCTGAACGAACGGCCGTGTAGAACGGCAGGGGGGCGTGCAGACGGTCCAGGGCCGCCGGCTCCAGCGCCTGTCCGGCTCGTCGGTCATTCCCGGGAAGGGCGGCGTAAATCCAGCGGTCGCCGTTGGCGGCGTCCTGGACCAGGGTGAGCACCCGGACGGCCGGGGCATCATCGGCCAGCCTGATGGGGCTGCGCCCGATCTCCACGCCGTTGCGCAGGACGACCGCGACCTGATCGGTCGTCGACAGGACGATGGTCATGGGCCCGACAGGCGACAGTTCAGGCGTCCAGCGCCATGGCTGAGCATCGAGTTGAGCGGCCGCCTGCGGAGACCTGTCGGCGCTGAACGGCGTCGCCACGCCGCCCGGGGGCGCGCCCACATGGGTGGCGGCGTCGCCGGCGACCACCACGGTGGCGCCGAGCGAGGTCTCGCCATAGAGGAGGCGGGCGAACGCCAGCGGCAGGTGCACGCAGCCGTGGCTCTCGGGATAGCCCGGCAGACCGCCGGCGTGCAACGCCACCCCGTCCCCGGTCAGCCGCTCCATGTAGAACATGGGTGCGTTGTTATAGAGGCTGGACCGGTGATCGGCGTCCTTCTGAAGAGTGGTGAAGACGCCGGTCGGCGTCTCATGGCCCGGTTTGCCTGAAGACACCGTCGAGACGCCGATGCGAACGCCGTTGCGATAGACGGTGGCGATCTGGTCGGACAGGTTCACATAGACCAGCAGGGGACCGGCCGGAGCGATTTCAGGGGCCCACACCCATTGCCCCGGCGCCAGGCTGTCCGCCGCGCGCGCCAGTTCGACCGAGCTGCTCTCGGGCCGTCCTTGCGCGAAGACGTCGCCGCTGGTCAGCGCCGCGACGAAAAGGACCGCCGCGCCAAACAATCTGAACATCAGCCTCTCCTGTCCTGAGACGACGAGTGTGCCGCAGCGCTCGTCGGAGAAGAAGATAGCGGCGGTGTTTGAGGCGTGATTTTCCTGGGCCGGCGCGTGCGGCCGTGAGACCCGGGCTGGGCGCCAGGCCTGGCGGTCAGGCCAGCGCCCGAGCGACGTTAGACGCCCTTTGCGCCGCCAGGGCGGCGAGGTCGGCGTGGGTTGAAATCAGGAAGCGCCCGTCCAGGGCGCCCTCGAAGGCCAGGCGGGCGGCGGTCGTCGGCGGCATGAGGCGGTCGGCGATCATGGACGGCTCGGCGCCGAGGATGGCGGTGGCGACGCCGCCGGGGGCCAGCACCGCCACCGAGACCGGGGCGCCCGCCCACTCCTCGGCGAGGGTCTCGGCGATGGCGAGCACCGCGTGCTTGCTGGCGCCATAGGCGCCGAGCCCCGGGAAGGAAACGAACGAGCCCTGGGACCCGGTGATGATGATCCGGGACGGTCTGTCCGCTGCGAGCATGGCCGGGGCGAAGGCCTGGATGGTGTGCACCGCGCCCATGACGTTGATCTCGAGGATGCGTCGGATGTCGTCGGCCTCCTGATCCATCAGCGAGGCGCGCGACAGGACGCCGGCGTTGGCGAAGACCAGAAGGGGAGGGGAGGCGAGGCCGGCCGCGATGCTCCTCAGGCCCTCGGGCGAGCGAACGTCGACGACCTCCGATCCGAGGACGGCCTCTTGCGGCAGTTGGTCCACGGTCTGACGCAGGCCCTCGGTCGAGGCGTCGATCAGCACCAGCCGCATACCCCTGGAAGCCGCCTCGACGGCGAGCGCCCGGCCCAGGCCGCTGCCCGCGCCGGTGATGACGGCCGTGGCGCCCTCGATGTTCCGCGAAAGGTCGGGGGATCGACGGGTCCAGACGCTTTCCATGGCGAATCCTCTCTCAGCGGCGGGTCCGCGCCCCTGCGGCGTCATCGCGCCCCGCCCGGAGCGACCGTGCTTGACCGCCGCGTCGCCGTGGCCTGACGAGCCTGTTCCAGCAGGCCAGTCATTATGGCCTTTTCGGCTTCCATCTCCTCTCGCCGCCTCAGAAGGAGATTCTCCAGAAGGCTCGGGCGATCCGTTTTCAGTCCGTCCAGGGCTTCGGCGATCGCCGCGACCGGAATGCCGAGGCGCCGCATATCGACGATCTGGCGCGCGATCGCCGCCGTGTCCGGCGGATAGTATCGGGCCCGGGTCGCGCTGCGCTGCGGCTCAAGCAGGCCCAGGTCTTCATAATAGCGCAAGGCGCGTACGGTCGTCCCGGCCAGGGCCGCCAGGTCCGTGATCCGCAGCGCGGTCATAGCGCCTTCAGCTCGGCGCGAAGCACCTTGCCGGCGGCGTTCCGGGGGAAGGCGTCGACGATGACGACGGAGCGCGGGGCCTTGTAGTTCGCCATGTGCGTGCGGGCCCAGGCGACGATGTCAGCCGACGCCGCGCTCTCGCCGGGACGCAGGATGACGAACGCCCGGCCGACCTCGCCCATGCGCTCATCGGGCACGCCGATGACGGCCGCGGCCTCGATCTGGGGGTGGTCGTTGAGCAGTTTCTCGATTTCGGCCGGGTAGCAGTTAAAGCCGCCCGAAATATACATATCCTTCTTGCGGTCGGTGATCCGCAGATAGCCGTCGGCGTCGATCGACCCGATGTCGCCGGTATGCAGCCAGCCCGCCGCGTCGATGGTTTCCGCGGTCGCGGCGGGATCGTCGAGATACCCCTTCATGGCGCCATAGCCACGAGACCAGAACTCGCCGGTCTCGCCAGCCCCGACGACCTTGCCGTCGGCGTCGACGCACTGGACCTCGACGCCCGGCAGGGGCTTGCCGATGGTGTGCGATATCTGTTCGATCGTCGCATCGGCCGGCGTCATGCTGATCGCTCCGAACTCGGTCATGCCGTAGCCGTTGACGACCCGTTCGATGCCGAGCTCGTCGCGCATTCTCAGGATCAGGGCCGGCGGCACCGGCGCCGACCCCGTGACCGCCACCCGCAAGGACGACAGGTCCCGCGGCGAGCGCGCCTGCTCGGCGAGCAGCATCTGGTAGATGGTCGGCGGACCGGGAATGAAGCTGATGCGGTCGCGCTCGATGATCTCCGCCAGGCGCACGACGTCGAACACCGGCATGGGGACGATGGTCGCGCCGCAGGTGAGGGTCGCGACCCAGCCGGCCTTGTAGCCGAACACATGGAAGAAGGGGTTGGCGATGATGAACCGGTCGCCTTCCCGACAATCGACGACCCGGCCCCAGTCGCGGAACAGGCGGACGACCTGATAGTGGGTGCTGATCACCCCTTTCGGCGACCCCGTCGTGCCCGAGGTGAAGAGGATGTCGCTGCGGGTGTCGGGCCCTATCGCCGCCAGGGCGCGATCGACCGCTGGGTCTTCGCTCCCCGCGCCCGAGGCCACGAAGGCGTCCCACGAAACGGGATCAAGCAGGAGCACGGCCTCCAGGTCCGGCAGGGCCTCCCCGGCCAGGAGCGCGCGGTAGTCGACCCCTAGAAAATCGGACACGGTGAAGACCAGCCGCGCGTGAGACCGGCGCAGGATGTCGCCCGCCTCCTTGCCCTTGAGGCGCGTGTTGAGGGGGACGAGGGCGGCGCCGGCGATCTGGAGGCCGAGGGCCGCCAGGATCCACTCCCTCTGGTTGGGCGCCCAGATCGCCACGACGTCGCCGGTTTTGACGCCGCGCGCCAGGAAGGCGGACGCCGCCGCGCGGGCGTCGGCCCAGAGTTCGGCGAACGTCCAGGTCCGGCCGTTCTCGATCAGGCCCGGGACGTCGCCCCAGCGAGCGGCGGCGGCCTGGGCCGCGTGCGGCACGGTGGCGGGCAGGGGATAGGGATCGGCGGGCAGACTCGACATCACTGGCCTCGAGGTTCGCGCGGCAGGCCCAGGGCCCGCTCCGCGATGATGTTGCGCTGGATCTGGTTGGCGCCGGCGTAGATCGTGTCGGCGCGCGACATCAGGAACATATTGGGCAGGGGCGCGAACCGCCCTTCCGCGTCCGCGATCTCTGCCTCCGGCCCGATCACGTCCATGGCCAGTTCGCCCAGGTCCCGGTGCCACATCGACCAGTACAGCTTGTAGGTATAGGCCTCGGGCGACAGGGCGCCGCTGTCGGCGTTGGCCAGCATGCGCAGGGCGTTGTAGCGCATGATCTTCAGCCCGATGTGCGCCTGAGCCAGCCGTTGGCGGATCAGGGGATCGGTCGCCTTGCCGTTCCGGCGGGCGACGGCGACGATCTCGTCCAGCTCGGTGCGGAAATGCATCTGCTGGGCCAGGGTGGAGACGCCGCGCTCGTAGCCCAGCAGGGCCATGGCGACCGACCAGCCCTCGCCGTCGGCGCCGATCCGGTCTTCGACCCGGGCGATCGCGCCGTCGAAGAAGACCTCGCTGAACTCGCTCTCGCCGGTCATCTGGCGGATGGGCCGCACCGTGACGCCGGGCTGGCGCATCGGAACCATGAGGAAGACCAGGCCTTTCGGACCGCGCGATCCTTCCTCGCTGCGGGCGACCACGAAACACCAGTCGGCGATGGCGCCCATCGACGTCCAGATCTTCTGTCCGTCGATGCGATAGACGTCGCCGTCCCGCGTCGCGCGGGTCCGGATGTTGGCCAGGTCGGACCCGGCGCCCGGCTCGGAATAGCCCTGGCACCAGAGGGTGCGTCCGGCCAGGATGTCGGGAAGGAAGCGGGCCTTCTGATCTTCGGATCCCAGGGCCAGCAGGGTGGGGCCGAGCAGTTCGACGCCCAGATGGCCGATCCGCGAGGGTGCATGGGCGCGGGCGTACTCCTCGGCGAACACCACCTGTTCCGCCACGCTGGCGCTGCGTCCGCCATGGGCGCTCGGCCAGCCGATCGCGCTCCAGCCCGCCTCGCCGAGGGCGGCCTCCCAGGCGCGCCGTTCCTCGATGAGGTCGACGTGGTTGTTGAGCCCTCTCAGGTGGCGGAAAGGACCGGAGAGCTGCGTCTCCAGCCAGTCCGCCGCCTCGGCGCGGAAGGTTTCGAGTTCAGGCGCGAAACTCAGGTCCATGGCGGCCTCAGGCGATCTCGAACAGGCCGGCGGCGCCCATGCCGCCCGCCACGCACATCGACACCACCACCCGCCTGGCGCCGCGACGTTTTCCTTCGATCAGGGCGTGGCCGACCTGGCGTGCGCCGGTCATGCCGAACGGATGTCCCAGGGCGATGCCGCCGCCGTTCACGTTCAGCTTCTCGGGATCGATGCCGATCACGTCGCGGCAGTAGAGGGCTTGCGATGCGAAGGCCTCGTTCAGCTCCCACAGGTCGATGTCGTCCACCGACAGGCCCTGGCGCTCCAGCAGCTTGGGAATGGCGTAGATCGGACCGACGCCCATTTCGTCGGCGCGGCACCCGGCGACCTGGAAGCCGCGGTAGAGACCGAGGATCGGCAGGCCTTCGCGTTCGGCGGCGGCGCGGTCCATGACAACGCAGGCCGAGGCGCCGTCCGACAACTGACTGGCGTTGCCGGCTGTCACGTGGCGCCCTTCCTTGATCTCCAGGCCGTCCTTCCACACCGGCTTGAGCTTGCCCAGGCCCTCAAGCGTGGTGTCGGCCCGGACGCCCTCGTCGCGATCAAGGGTCACGGTTTCACGTCCGGCCTCGCTGCCGTCCTTCTCGAACAGCGCCTTGTCGACGGTGATGGGGGCGATTTCGTCGGCGAACCGTCCGGCGGCCTGGGCCGCCGCGGCCCGTTGCTGGCTGAGCAGGGCGAAGGCGTCCTGGGCCTCCCGGGTCACGCCGTAGCGTTCGGCGACGATCTCGGCGGTCTCGATCATCTGCATATAGGCCGTCGGGTCGGCCGCCCGAACCGCCTGCGACCGGTTGCGATAGGTCGGCGCGTGCTTGTTGAGGGTCAGGGAGATGCTCTCCACCCCGCCAGCCACGGCCACGTCGATCTCGTTGCAGATGACGGCGCGCGCGGCCAGGGCGATGGCGTTGAGCCCCGAGCTGCATTTACGATCCAGCGTGAACCCCGCGGTGCTGTCCGGCAGGCGTGACGCATGGACCGTCAGACGGCCGAGGTTGTAGCTCTGCGTGCCCCAGTGGTTGCCGCAACCCAGGTAGAGGTCGTCCACCCGGGCGGGATCAATGCCGGCGCGCTCCAGGGCGGCGTCGACGACATGGGCCGACAGCACGGGCGCTTCCGTGTCGTTGAACGCCCCGCGATAGGCCCTGCCGATGCCCGTGCGGGCGGTGGAGACGATGACGGCTTCACGCATGAGTCTGGTTTTCTCTGGAAAATTGGATGTTGTCCGGTCCCCAGAAGGCCCGCATCTCGATGACGCGGCCCTGGGCGTCGAACCGGAAGGTGTCGATCACGTCGATGCACCGGCGCTCGGCCGTCGGCGGGTAGTGGATGCGGAAGGGAAAGGCGGCGCTGTCGCCGGCGGTGCGGATCGGCCCGGTCAGCTCGAGCTTCAGTCCGCGCGTCATGGCGTTGGCGTAGAGCGCCAGAACGCCCTCGCCCGTGACGACCGGCGAACCCACCGGATCCTCGATCACGGCGCCGGGCGCGTAGAGGGCCGCCGCCGCCGCCGCGTCGCCGGCGTCGAAGGCCGAGACATAGGCCTCCACGGCGGCCGTCATGACGGCGTGCGAAGGGGCGCTGGTCACGGGAAGTACCGGGCGACGGCGTCGACGACGACGGCGGGTCGTTCGCCGCCTTCGATCTCGACGGTGATCCGGTAGGTCGCCTGGACGGCGTCGCCCTTAACCACCTCGACCTTGCGGATCTCTCCCGTGGCGCGGACCC
Source organism: Brevundimonas sp. (assembly GCF_050729455.1). Classification (GTDB taxonomy): domain Bacteria; phylum Pseudomonadota; class Alphaproteobacteria; order Caulobacterales; family Caulobacteraceae; genus Brevundimonas. Next base: position 5,811 of record NZ_JBOHLI010000025.1, on the reverse strand, counting down.
GTGAATCGACCGGCGCCGGCGCGACGAACCGCAGGTAGTCGGAGCCGACGTTGACCCCGGCGGAGAAGCCGCGAACCTCGACCAGTTGCGGCAGGAAGCCGTTGACCAGCGACAGGGTGAAATAACCGTGGGCGATCGTCTTGCCGAACGGCCCCCGGGCGGCGCGCTCCGGATCGACGTGGATCCACTGGTCGTCCCCCGTCAGGGCGGCGAAGGCGTCGATCATGGACTGGTCGATGAGAAGCCAGTCGCTGACGCCGAGGGCGCGCCCCTCCTGGCCGAGCATCTCGCGGGGAGTTTCGAAGACGACGGGCATGGTCAGGCCCTCTGGCTGGAGACCGACAGCACTTCGCCGGTCATGTAGGAAGCGAGGTCCGAAGCCAGGAAGATCATCACATTGGCCACTTCCCACACCTCGGCGGGGCGGCCGAACGCCTCCTGGGCGGCCAGCCGGTCGAGCTGTTCCTGCGTCGTCACCTTGGCCAGGAAGGGGTGCATGGCGATCGAGGGGGCCACGGCGTTGATCCGCACGCCGTGCTCGGCGGCCTCCAGGGCGGAGCAGCGGGTGAAGGCCATCACCCCGGCCTTGGCGGCGGCGTAGTGGGCCTGGCCCTTCTGGGCGCGCCAGCCGAGGACGGAGGCGTTGTTGACGATCGCCCCGCCGCCCCGGGCGTACATCCCGGGCAGGAAGGCGCGGGTCATCCGCATGACGCTGGTCAGGGTCACGTCGAGCACGCGCGACCACTGGTCGTCCGTCATGTCCACGACGGGGACTTCGCCACCCAGACCGGCGTTGTTGATCAGGACGTCGACGGCTCCGAGGCCGGCCAGGGCGGCGTCGCGCAGGGCGTCGACATCGGCCTGGCGCGTCACGTCGCAGATCACGGTCTGCGGCCGCGATCCCGTCGCCTCGGCGATGCGGTCCGCCGCTTCTTCCAGGCGACGTTCGTGGAAGTCGCTGATCAGCAGGCGCGCCCCTTCTTCGGCGGCGCGAAGGGCGGCCGAATAGCCGATCCCCGTGCCGGCGGCGGCGGTCACCACGACGGTCTTGTCTTTCAGGAGGCCGCGCGCGGGCGGACAGGCGGGAGCGGAGAGGGTCATGCGGGGTCCGGGGTTGTCGCGTCGAGGCCCATGCGGACCGCGACGAGCTCGCGATGGAGGGCGGCGTTTCCGAGCCAGGCCGAGCTGGAGCGCGCGCGTTTGAAATACAGGTGGGCGGGGTGCTCCCAGGTGAAGCCTATGCCGCCGTGAAGCTGGATCGCCTCGCCGGCGCAGTGGTTGGCGGCGTCGCCGCACCAGGCCTTGGCGACCGAAGCCGCCTCGACCGCCTCGTCTCCGCCCAGGTCGAGGGCCGCCGCCGCGTAGAGGCTGGCCGAACGCGCGGCCTCCACCTGGACCATCATGTCGGCCAGGGTGTGCTTGACCGCCTGGAAGGAGCCGATCGGACGCCCGAACTGCACCCTTTGCTGCACATACTCGACCGTGGAGGCGAGGCTGTGGGCGGCGACCCCGGTCAGTTCTGCGGCCAGGAGGCCGGCGGCCACGGTCCAGCTCTTCTGCAAGGCGGCCGCCGCCCCGCCCGGGACGCCCAGAATCCACTCCGGGCGGATCGCGACGGTCTCGAGATGCACGGTCGCCAGGGGGCGGGTGGGGTCAAGGCTGGCGTGACGTTCGACGCGCACGCCCGGCGCGTCGGCGGGCAGGGCGATCAGGCTGACGCCCTCGGCGCCTTCGCACGCCACAAGCAGAAGATCCGCGGCCTGGGCGAAGGGCGCATAACGGACCAGACCGGAAAGCGTCGGCGCCGGCGTGAGCGTCAGAACCGGAGCGGTTTCGCCCTCGCGCGCCCAGACGGGCGTGGCGATCGTCTCGCCGGAGGCCAGGCCGGGCAGCAGGGCCGCCTTCTGATCCTCGTCGCCGGCGGCCAGGATCGTCGTGACGGAGACCACGGCGGATTCGAACAGGGGGACGACCGGCAGCGCCTTGCCGACCTCTTCGAGGACGAGCGACATCTCGACCGCGCCGAGGCCCGAGCCGCCGTAGGCTTCGGGCGTCATCAGGCCGGCGAAGCCGAGTTCGGCCCCGAGCGCCCGCCACAGGGACGAGTCCCAGCCGGCTGCGCTTTCGAGCGCTGCGGTCCGGGCTTCGGCGCCCGTCGCGCCGGACAGGAAGTCCTGGGCCGCGTCGCGGATGGCGCGCTGGTCTTCGGTGAGGGCGAAATGCACGGGCCTCGCCTCAGCTTGCGCCATAGACGGGTTTGGCCGGCGCGCGCATGGCCACCAGGCCGCGCACGACGGCGCCCAGCTCGTCCGCCTCCCAGCGGGCGCCCTTGTCCTGGGCCGGGCTGTCGCTCCAGCCTTCGGACAGGAAGACCTTGCCGCCCTTCAATTCGAACACCTGGCCGGTGACGTCGGCGGAATCGGCGCTGCACAGCCAGGCGACCAGGGGGGCCATGTTCTCGGGGGCGTAGACGTCGAAGGCGCCGTCGTCGGCGGTCATGTCGAAGGCGGTCGCGGTCATGCGGGTTCGGGCGTTGGGGGCCAGGGCGTTGGCCGTGATCCCGTAGCGTCCGAGTTCGGCGGCCTGGACCAGGGTCAGGCTGGCGATGCCGCCCTTCGCCGCCGAATAGGCGCTCTGGCCGATGCTGCCCTGCAGGCCGGCCCCGGACGTGGTGTTGATGATGCGGGCGTTGATCGTCTTCCCTGCCTTCTGCTGCGCACGCCAGTAGTCCGTCGCGTGCCGGCTGGTGCAGAAGTGGCCGCGCAGGTGGACCCGGAGAACCGCGTCCCATTCTTCCGGGGTGCAGGAGACGAACATCCGGTCGCGCACGAAACCGGCGTTGTTGACCACCGCGTGCAGGTCGCCGAAGGCGTCGATCGCGGTCTGAACGATCCGCGCTCCGGCCTCCCAGTCCGCGACATCGTCGGTATTGGCCACCGCCTGGCCGCCGGCCGCGCGGATCTCCTCCACGACCTTGTCGGCGGCGCCCTGGCTCAGGCCGGATTCGCCGTGGGTCCCCACACCCAGGTCATTGACGACCACCCGAGCGCCCTGGGCCGCCAGCTCGAGCGCATAGGCGCGGCCGAGGCCGCCCCCCGCGCCGGTGACGATGACGACCCGTCCTTCACACAATCCGGTCATTTCGTATCTCCATGGGGATGGGCGGTCTCGCGCTCCGCGATCCGCCTCTGACGTTCGGCCGCCGCCGGTCCGACCAGGCGGACGCCGATCGCTCTGGACGTCACGCGCGGGCGGTCCGGTTCGGCTTCGGTCAGGGCCGTGCATTCGACGAGGCCGGCCAGGCTTTCGCGTGCCAGCCTCTGGTATTCGCCGGCTCCGTCGTTCTTCCAGGTCACCTCGTGAGATGCGAACGTCCGGATCACCCGGGCCGGATTGCCAGCGACCAGACTGCGGTCGGGAACCTGCATATCCGACTTGACCAGGGACAGGGCGGCGATCAGGCACTCGTCGCCGATCACGGCGTTGTCCAGCGCCACGGCGTTCATGCCGAGCAGGGTGTTGCGGCCGATGACGCAGCCGTGGACGATCGCGCCATGGCCGATGGTCGCGCCGCGGCGGATCACGGTGTCGCGGTCCGCCGAGGCATGGACGGTGCAACTGTCCTGGATGCTGCTGTCGCCCTCGACGACGATGCGTCCGAAGTCGCCGCGCAGCGAGGCGCCGGGTCCGATGTAGCAGCCCGGTCCCAGGATCACGTCGCCGATCAGGGAGGCGAGCGGGTGGACGTAGCTGGTCGGATCGACGACCGGGACCAGACCCTCGAAGGCGTAGGTCGGCATGGTCAGAGGCGCTCGATGATGGTGACGTTGGCCTGGCCGCCGCCCTCGCACATGGTCTGCAGGCCGTAGCGCCCGCCGGTGCGCTCGAGGGCGTTCAGCAGGGTCGTCATCAGGCGCGCGCCCGTCGCCCCGATCGGATGGCCCAGGGCGATGCCGCCGCCGTGAACATTGACCTTCTCGGCGGGCACGCCGAGCTCCTGCATCCAGGCGAGGGGCACGCTGGCGAAGGCTTCGTTGCACTCGAACAGGTCGATGTCGTCGATCGACATCCCGGACTTCTCGAGCGCGTAGCGGGTGGCGGGGATCGGGCCAGTGAGCATCCAGACCGGATTGGCGGCGCGCACCGACAGGTGGTGGATGCGGGCGCGCGGGGTCAGGCCGTGGGTCTTCAGGGCCGCTTCGGAGGCGACGAGGAGGGCGGCGGCGGCGTCGCAGTTCTGGCTGGCGACGCCCGCGGTGATCCGTCCGCCCTCCCGCACGGGATTGAGGGCGGCCAGGCCTTCCATCGAAGTCGTCGGCCGGATGGTCTCGTCGTGGGAAAGCCCCTCCAGGGGCGCGATCTCATTGGCGAACCAGCCCTGTTCGGTCGCCTGCTGGGCCTTCTGGTGCGACGCCAGGGCGAAGGCCTCCATGTCGCGCCGGCCGAGGCTCCATTTCTCGGCGATCATCTCGGCCGAACGGATCTGGTTGACCTCCTCGGCGCCGTAGCGCGCGTCCCAGCCAGGCGAGCCCAGGAAGGGGCTGTCGAAGCCGTACTGCGCGCCGGCGAACATGGCCGCTGAGATCGGGATCCGGTTCATGGCCTGACTGCCGCCGGCCACCACGAGGTCCTGGGTGCCGCTCATCACGCCCTGGGCCGCGAAATGGACCGCCTGCTGGGAGCTCCCGCACTGGCGATCGACGGTCACGCCCGGCACTTCCTCGGGCAGGCCCGCCACGAGCCAGGCCGTGCGGGCGATGTCGCCGGCCTGGCCGCCGATGGTGTCGGTGCACCCCCAGACGACGTCGTCGACGGCGCGGGGGTCGATGCCGGTCCGCGCCATGAGCGCCTTGATCGGATGGGCGCCGAGATCGGCCGGGTGCAGGGCGGCCAGGGCGCCCTTCTTGCGTCCCGTGGGCGAGCGGACGGCGTCGACGAGATAGGCTTGGGGCATCACGCGGCCTCGTGGGAAAAGGTCTGGTCGGCCCCGACGGGCCGGCCGAAGACGCGCGCCTCGACGCGAGCGCGGTGCAGGGCGGGCGCCCCCCAGGCGTAGGTCAGGGCGAGGGCGCGCTTGAGGAAGAGGTGGACGTCGACCTCCCAGCTGTAGCCCATGGCGCCATGCACCTGGATGGAGGTCCGGGCCGCCAGGTCGGCGGCCTCGGCCGCCACGATCTTGGCGTGTGAGACGCGCGCCTGCGACTGGAGCGAGCCGCGATGCAGGTCGGCGGCGGCGGCGTGGACGACGGGGCGGGCGAACTCGACGGCGACCTGGGCGGTGGCGATCAGGTGCTTGACCGCCTGGTAGCCGCCGATCGGCTTGCCGAACTGCTGGCGCTCCCTGGCGTAGTCGACTGCGAGGTGGATCGAGCGCTGGGCCAGGCCCAGGCACTGGGCGGCGCTGAACAGGGCGCCGCGATCCAGCGCGGCGTCCCACAGGGGGGCGCCGGTCTCCGCCGTGGCGAGCCGGGTCGCATCGCTGGGGGTCCAGTCGATGCGGAACAGGCGCCGGAAGGGGTCGATGCTGGCTTCGCGCGTCAGGGTCGCCGCCTCCCGTTCGACGAGATGGATTTCGCCCTCGTGGTTCAGAAGCAGCGCTCCGGCGGCGTCCGCATGGGCCACGAACGGATTGACCGCATGGCCGACGGCCAGGATGATTTCCCCGCTGGCCGCGGCTTCCAGCAGCGGGTGCGCCGGCGCGGCCGACGCGAGCAGCGGCACGGCGACGCCGGCGTGCTCGGCCAGGCCCTCGGGCAGGGCGACATAGCCGGCGGCCTCCGCGATCAGCACGAAGTCAGGTTCGGCCAGGCC
>NZ_JBOHLI010000024.1:0-42337 GCF_050729455.1 Brevundimonas sp. | reverse complement strand
TGCCCAGGGTCCGCTCGTTGCGCGCCACGTTCGAGCCGACGACGCCGCCCAGAACGGCGCCGATCGCGGCGCCCACGCGCTGACGGCCGCCCGGCGCGTCGCAGTTGGTGACGCCATTGGCTTGCGGCATGGCGCTGGCGGTCATCGGCACGGCGGCCGAGGCCAGGGCGGCGAACATGGCGGCGGCGGCGAGGCCCGCGTTGAAGGTCTTGGTCATCACTTACTCAGTCCTGTCATCGAAAAGTCGATGACGCGGACCATGCACGGGCGAATCTGAAGGCTCCCCCGGCCGCGCCGTTATATTCGGTTCATCTTGGTTAAGATCAGCCCTCGGCCAGCGCCCCGTTCGCCCCGGCCTCGATCAGGGCGATGGTCTGCGGCAGACCATAGATGGCCGCGAACGAGCCGAAGCGCGGCCCCTGCGAGGCCCCCAGCAGCACCTCGTAGAGCGCCTGGAACCAGGCCCGCAGCGGCTCGAACTCATGCGCCTTGCCGACGGCATAGACCTCGGCCTGGATGATCTCGCCGTCGGTCGTGTCGGCCGGCAGGGCCTTCAGGCGTTCGGCCAGATCCAGCAGCGCCGCCTTCTCCTTGTCGTCGGGCAGACGATAGGTCTTCGAGGGCTTCACGAAGTCCTCGTAGTAGTTCAGCGCATAGCCCATCAGCCGATCCAGCACGGGCTCGCTCGTCGGCGTGGCGTCCGGCAGGTATTTGGCGAAATAGGCCCACAACTGGTCCTTGCTGGAGGCGTTGGCCACGCCGACCAGGTTCAGCAGCAGGGCGAAGGACACCGGCGAGGCGCTCTCGGGCGGGGTCCCTGAGTGAATGTGCCAGACGGCGTTGTCGATCTGCTTGGCCGGTTCCTGCGTCTTGTACTGCTCGATGAAGGACAGATAGTCGTCCGTCGCGCGCGGAATGACGTTGAAGTGCAGGCTCTTGGCCGACTTCGGCGACTGGAACATGTACCAGCTCAGGCTCTCGGGCGTGCCGTAGCGCAGCCACTCCTCCATCGTCAGGCCGTTGCCCTTGGACTTGGAGATCTTCTTGCCTTCGACGTCGAGGAAGAGCTCGTAGTTGAAGCCTTCCGGCGACGTGCCGCCCAGGGCGCGACAGATCTTGCCGCTCTCGCGCACGCTCTCGATCAGGTCCTTGCCCGACATCTCGTAGTCGACGTCCAGCGCGGTCCAGCGCATGGCCCAGTCCGGCTTCCACTGCAGCTTCACGTGGCCGCCGGTGACGGGGACCTCGGTGCGCCCGCCGGCAGGATCGTCAAAGACGATGGTGCCGCGCTCGACGTTGCGCTCCAGCGTCGGCACCTGCAGCACATGGCCGGTGATCGGGCTGATCGGCAGGAAGGGCGAATAGGTGGCGCGGCGCTCCTCGCCCAGGGTCGGCAGCATGATGCCCATGACCTTGTCGAAGCGTTCCAGCAGGGTCAGCAGGGTCGCGTCGAACCGGCCCGACCGATAGGTCTCGGTCGAGGACATGAACTCGTAGTCGAAGCCGAAGCTGTCGAGGAAGGCGCGCAGGCGGGCGTTGTTGTGCGCGCCAAAGCTGTCGTGCGTGCCGAACGGATCGCGCACCCTGGTCAACGGCAGGTGCAGGTCCTCGCGCAGCATCTCCGGGTTCGGCACCCCCTCGGGCACCTTGCGCAGGCCGTCCATGTCGTCCGAGAAGGCGATCAGGCGCGTGCGCCAGTGATCGCCGGTCAGGGCGCGGAACGCATTACGCACCATGGTCGTGCGCGCGACTTCGCCGAAGGTCCCCATGTGCGGCAGGCCCGACGGGCCGTAACCCGTCTCCAGGATCACCGGCCGGTTCAGCGCCTCGAAGGTCGCCAGAGCCTCGTCCGTCTTGCCCGCGTCGATCAGCAGCTTGGCCGCATCGCGCTCCGCGTCCGACAGCCGTTTCTTGAGCACGTGGGCCAGCAGGTTGCGCGCTTGCTCAAACGGCCACGAACGGGCCTCACGGGACAGGGTTTCAAGGTTCTGAAGCATTAACGGGCTTTGCAGCCTTGAACGCGCGCGGTCAACCGCAGCGGGGCGATCAGAGCCGCGCCGAGGCGTCCTTGGGAAACTGCATCAGGTTCTCGAAGGTCATGACCACGTCGCCGTCCTGATTGCGGACCCAGGTCCTGGTCTTGACCGTGCCCCGGTCGGGACGGCTCTGCGACGGGGTGACGGCCAGGATTTCGCGGCGGACGATCAGGGTGTCGCCGGGCCGCACCGGGCGCAGCCAGCGCAGGTCGTCGATGCTGATGCCCAGCATGGGCGTGGCGCCGAAATGGGCGGCCTCGACATATTCGCGCATCACCCGCGAGGCGACGTGCCAACCGCTGGCGATCAGGCCGCCGAAACGGCCCTCGGCGGCGGCGGCGGCGTCGATGTGCATGGGCTGGGGGTCGAACTGCTCGGCGAAGGCGATCACCTCGGCCTCGGTGATGACGAAGGGTTCGCCCTCCCAGCTTTCACCGACGCTCAGGTCGTCCAGATAGCGATCGGTCATGGGGCGGCTCCTCACTCGACTATGCCGTCAGGCGACCGGAACCGCCTGACCTGACAGGGCCTCGTACAGGAAGGTCGCGGCCGACCGCCAGAGCGGCGCGTCGTAAAACACCGCCTCCAGCGTCTGCTCGACGAGGATCGGCAGGCCCACCCACAGCCAGACCGGATGCACCCGCCCCTCGACCAGCCGGTCGCGGATCATGGCCGCGAACATCAGGAAATCCGCCGCCACGACGCCCAGCCAGAACTGCGGATCCGGCACGCCCGGCAGCCAGTGACGCAGCCGAAACCAGGCCGGCCACAGGACGACGATGGTCGCCAGCAGCATCAGCCGCTTGTGGGTCCCCCCGTGCCCTCGGGCCGCCGCCCAGCCCCCCGCCAGCACCAAACCGAGAAAGATCGCCATCGACGTCAGCACGCCCGGCAGGCTGGAAACCGCCCCCGGTCCGAACCCCGACGCCAGGTCGCGCGCGACCGCCAGAAGCGCCACCGGAACCGCCGTGGCGGCTGTTGCCGCCGCCAGCCCCAGCCCCAGAAGGCCGGTCCGCATGTGAACGCCGTAACGTTCGGCCCGGATCAGGCCGGGCTGCAACACGAACAGCAAGACCCAGCCGAAGGCCAGGGCGCCGTGCAGGTGAACCACCGCCGCCGCCTGGAAGTCGCCGCGCGCCATCGGAGCCATATAGGTCCGGGAGAAGCCCAGCAGGACCACCGCCAGCCCGGTCAGGGCCATGCCCAGATAGAAGCCGCCGCGCGGGGCGGCGCCGGTCTTCGCGAGCGACATACGCCCCCCTTGAGTCCACGCCGAACGACGATAGCAGAAATCCGGCCCTTGGCAGCCCGCCCTTGACCCATCGGCGCGGGCATGGCCTTTGCCCCACCTCATGCTGACCTCCGATTTCGACTTCGACCTGCCCGATGACTGCATCGCGCTGCGCCCCGCCGAGCCGCGCGATTCCGCGCGCCTGCTGGTGGTCAAGGACGGCGCGCTGGACGACCGCATCGTCCGCGACCTGCCGGACTTCCTGCAACCCGGCGACGCCCTGGTGTTCAACGACACGCGGGTCATCCCGGCCCGCCTGTCGGGCGTGCGCCAGCGCCCGAACCCCGTGGTCGGGGGGCCGGAGGGCGAGACCCTGACCGTCGAGGTCGAGGCCACCTTGCACCACCGCGACGCCCCCGACGTCTGGTCCGCCTTCATGAAGCCGGGCAAGCGGCTGAAGGTCGGCGACCGTGTGCGCTTCGGACGACAGGCTGACGGCGCCTGCGAACTGGGCCGCCTCGACGCCGTCATCGAGGCCAAGAACGAAGACGGCCTGATCACCCTGCGCTTCGATCTGGCCGGACCGGCGCTGGACGACGCCATCCGCGACGTCGGGGTCATGCCCCTGCCCCCCTATATCGCGGCCAAGCGGCCCGAGGACGACCGCGACCTGAAGGACTATCAGACCGTCTTCGCGGCCTATGACGGCTCGGTCGCCGCGCCGACGGCGGGCCTGCACTTCACCCCCGCCCTGCTGGACGCCATCCGCGCGCGCGGCGTCTCGACCCACGCCGTGACCCTGCACGTCGGCGCCGGCACCTTCCTGCCGGTCAAGGCCGACGACACCGCCGACCACAAGATGCATTCCGAGTGGGGCGAGGTCTCGCCCGAGACCGCCGCCGCCCTGAACGCCGTTCGCGCCGCCGGCGGCCGCATCGTCTGCGTCGGCACCACCTCGCTTCGCCTGCTGGAAAGCGCCACCACCGAAGACGGGGTGGTTCAACCCTTCCACGGCGACACGGCCATCTTCATCACGCCGGGCTACCGCTTCCGCGCCTGCGACGTGCTGATGACCAACTTCCACCTGCCGAAGTCGACCTTGTTCATGCTGGTCAGCGCCTTCGCCGGGCTGGAGACGATGCGCGCGGCCTACGCCCACGCCATCGACAGCGGCTATCGTTTCTATTCCTATGGCGACGGGAGCCTGCTGTTCAGGAAGGACGCTTGACCGACGACCTGCCCGACGATTTCGCCGCTTCTCTGGACATCCTCGCCTCGGCGGCGAGCGAGATGCAGGACCCGTGGTGGATCTTCGGCGGCGCCGCCATGGTGCTGTGGGGTCTGCAAGACTGGCGTGCGCCCGACATCGACATCCTGTGCAGCCCGCGTGACGCGCGTCGCCTGATCGAGGCCCTGCACGGCCAGGTCACGCCCGATCCGGGCGAGGGCCTGTTCCGCTCGCAGGTGTTCGGCCAGATCCTGACCACCCCCGTGCCGCTGGACGTCATGGCGGGGATGGACGTTCGGGCCGGCGGCGACTGGGTTCCGGTGACCTTCTCCACCCGCGTGCCGATCGTGCTGGAGGACTTCACCGTCTTCACGCCGTCCATCGAGGAGCAGATCGAGACCTGCCGCCTGTTCGGCCGCCCCAAGGACCTGCAACGCGCCGAAATGCTGGAAAGCCTGCGTTAGCCTACCCTCCCCCGGAGTTTTTATTGCCCTTCCCGTTTGAAATTTCCGCCACCGAAGGCCGCGCCCGCACCGGCGTGCTGAAGACCCCGCGCGGCGACATCCGCACCCCCGCCTTTATGCCCGTCGGCACCGCCGCCACGGTCAAGGCGATGACGGTGGATCAGGTCAAGCAGACCGGCGCGGACATCATCCTGGGCAACACCTATCACCTGATGCTGCGCCCCGGCCCGGAGCGGATGGAGCGTCTGGGCGGCCTTCACAACTTCATGCGCTGGGACAAGCCGATCCTGACGGACTCGGGCGGCTTCCAGGTCATGAGCCTGTCGGGCATCGCCAAGCTGACCGAGGAGGCCGTGACCTTCTCCAGCCACATCGACGGGTCCAAACACGTCCTGACGCCGGAACGCTCGATCCAGATCCAGGCCGACCGCCTGGGCTCCGACATCGTCATGCAGCTGGACGAATGCGTCGCCTGGCCCGCCGAGGAAAAACGCGCCCGTCAGGGCATGGAGCTGTCGGCCCGCTGGGCGCAACGCTCCAAGAACGCCTTCGGCACGCGGGATGCGCAGGCCCTGTTCGGCATCCAGCAGGGCTCGACCTATGAGAACCTGCGCCGCGAATCCTCGGAGCGCCTGCAGGAGATCGGCTTCGACGGCTACGCCCTGGGCGGCCTGGCCGTCGGCGAGGGCCATGAGGCCATGTGCGAGGTTCTGGACTTCGCCCCCGAGTTCCTGCCCAGGGACCGCCCCCGCTATCTGATGGGCGTCGGCAAGCCGATCGATCTGGTCGAGGCGGTTTGGCGCGGCGTCGACATGTTCGACTGCGTCCTGCCGACCCGCGCCGGTCGTCACGGCCAAGCCTGGACCTGGGACGGGCCGATCAACCTGAAGAACGCCCGCTTCGCCGAGGATCAGGACCCGCTGGACATGGGCGTGCCCTGCCCCGCGTCCAATGACTATTCAAAGGCTTACCTGCATCACCTGATCCGCGCCGACGAGATCCTCGGCAAGGTGCTGCTGAGCTGGCACAACATCGCCTTCTTCCAGGCCCTGACGGCGGCCATGCGCGAGGCGATCAGCGAAGGCCGCTTCGAGCAGTTCCGCCGCGACTTCCGCGCTCGCCACCTGAAGGCCTAGGACCGAGCCCGGCGCGGCACGAACCCCGCCGGAGCGGCCGGCGGGGCGCAGTTGCGCTGCATCCCCACGCCTTTCAGGAACGAGCGGCGGCGCAGGCCCGCCTGAATGGCCGACTGGACGTGCTTGCTGTGCGCGTCGGCGCCGGTCAGACGGCGCACCCAGCTGCGCGCCGGGATGAAGTCGGTCACCGTGTCCCGCACCGCGCCCAGCGTGGCCGAGGCGGCGGCGTCGGCGGCGCGCTCGCTCAGATAGGACCCGTCCTGCGACGGCGGCGCATCCGTATCAGGCCCCAGCGCCTCGTCCAGCCGCGCGATCTCGGCGCCGATGGTGCGGCAGTGGTTCAGGTTGCGCAGATCATAGGGATTGGATTCGGCTTGCAGCAGGATCGTCGGAATCTCCTGTCGCCGCAGGTTCAGATCGTCCAGCGGCGCCGTGACGGCGTCCCCAAGCCCCGCTCCGACCTGCTCGACCCCGCCGCGCGCCGAAGCCCCGGCGTTGCAGCCGGTCAGGACCAGCGAGACGGACACGGCGGCGACGGCGAGGGGAAAATGACGCATTCCCCTTTAGATCACGCCGCGCCCCCATGGTGAAGCCGCCAGCCTGACCTAGTGCGGCGTGCGGTTGTTGAACCGTTCGTGGTTGGCCTGACGCGTCTTCTTGCCCTGGCCGTTGTGGGCCTCGGTGCGGATCGGGCGGGTGTTGTGGTTGCGGCCCTGCTGCTGGCCGAACGCGCCCGTGGCCTCGCCCTCGTCGGCGTAGTCGGCGACTTCGCCCGCCGCCGGCCCCGCCAGAGTCGAATCGGCAACGTCGCGGGCGGCGTAGGAACTGGGCTCGGGATGAGCCGCCCGGTTCTGCTCCCGCCCCTGATCGTTCGGGGCGATGGGGTCGTTCACCGCGTTCTGCGACGTGGCGTTGGAAGACGTGGTGTTCTGATGCGGCATGGCCGATCTCCCGTGGACTTCCTGAACAGAACCAGAGGCGCAGACGGACGTTCCGCCGCCGGGCCTGGAGATCAGAAAAAAGGGGAGATGGTACGCCCCCTCGGGCTCGAACCGAGGACCCTCTGATTAAAAGTCAGATGCTCTAACCAACTGAGCTAGGGGCGCACACTTTTGAAAACAACCACTTAGGTCGCCTCACCACGAGCCGGTTTGTCGCCGGTTCGCGGAGGCGGTTTCTGGTTCATTCCCGAATGGAGGTCAAGGGCTGCAATGTCGGAAGATACCTATTTTGTAAGGAAAACGTCCGCCTCGCGCCAGAGTTCAGCCGCAGCCGGTCCCTAAGGCGCAGCCGCGGTCGAAAATGTCGTGTCGGTTCGGGCGGGTTCCGGTTTAGCTTGCCCCCATGGGACCGCTTTCCGGACTGCGCATCATTGAAATCGACGGCCTGGGGCCTGTCACCTTCGCCGGCATGGTGTTGGCCGACATGGGGGCTGAGGTGCTGCGGTTGACGCGGGGCGGCGCCGCCACCGCCGCCGTGTTCGACGAGGTCGGCGGCGAGGTTCTGCATCGCGGACGCACGGCCGTGCCGGTCGATCTGAAATCGGCCGAGGACCGCGACAAGGTCCTGGCCCTGATCGAAGGCGCCGACGCCCTGATCGAAGGCTTCCGTCCGGGCGTGATGGAGCGGCTGGGCCTGGGCCCCGCCGCCTGCGCCGCGCGCAACCCGCGCCTCGTCTATGGCCGCGTCACCGGCTGGGGCCAGACCGGGCCGATGGCGGATCAGGTCGGCCACGACATCAACTACATCGCCCTGTCCGGCGCCCTCTATCCGATGGGCGCGGGGGATCAGCCCCCCTGCCCCCCGCTGAACCTGGTCGGCGACTACGGCGGCGGGGCCATGATGCTGGTCAGCGGCGTGCTGGCGGCGATGCTCGAGGCGAAAACGACCGGGCGCGGGCGCGTCGTCGACGCCGCCATGACCGACGGCTCAGCCCTGCTGACCAGCCTGTTCCACGCCCTGCGCGCTCGGGGTCTGTGGAGCGAACAACGCGAGGCCAATCTGCTGGACGGCGGCACGCCCTTCTATCGCTGCTACGCCTGTCGCGACGGCGGCTTCGTCGCCGTCGGCGCGCTGGAGCCGCGCTTCTACGCCGCCCTCATCAACGGTCTGGGCCTGACGCCGGACGAGGCGCCGCAGTTCGACCGCGACGGCTGGCCCGTCCTGCAAGCCCGGCTCAAAGCCCTGTTCGCCACGCGCGACCGCGACGACTGGGCCGCCCATTTCGCCGGAACCGAGGCCTGCGTCACCCCGGTCCTGACCCTGGCCGAGGCCGCCGACCATCCGCACAACCAGGCGCGAGGGACCTTTGCGGCGGCCGGAATCGTCCAGCCCGCGCCCGCGCCGCGCTTCGCCGCCCAGGCCGCCGAGATCAGCGCCGAGCGCCGGGCCTTACCGCTGGATCAGGCCCTGGCCGACTGGGCGCACGCACCCGGTTCCAGCGTGACGTAAAAGGTTCAGTTGCGGTTCATTCGCGTTCAGTCAACATAGGGACGGAACCCAGCCGCGCAGACGACGTTTGCCACCCCACAGGGGGAAGAAAATCCGATGAACCACTTGATTGTAAAACGTTTGCTGCTGGCCGCCGGCCTCGGCGCCGCCGCCCTTCTGGCCTCCTGCGACGAACCGCGTTCGGATCGCGACCACGAAACCGTCGAGATCCAGGTCGAAGAGCCCGCCGCCCCCGCCGCCGAGGACTCGGCCGCCCCTGCCGTGGCCGAAGCCCCCGCCGCGACCGACGCCCCGCCCCCGGTCGACACCATTCCGCACGATGAGCGGACCTCGGAACAGACGGTTCAGCCGGAAAGCGATACGCTGTTCTACTGATTCCGCCCTGAGGGGCGTTCGCTCCCGGTTGTCCTGCCCTGAACCAAGGCTCCAGATTGACGTCGAGGCCCCATCTTCTTCGCGCCGCCCCCCTTCTCGGCGGTATGGCGCTTTGGGCTGTTTGCGGCCACGCCGCCCTCGCGGACGAGCCTCGCGCCCAGATTCGCGGCGAGCTCGACGCTGATCTGCGCCACCAGCTGGAACAGGCCGTCGGCCAGGTGGACGGCGCCCCCGCCAACCGGTTCGAAGCCCGGCGACGGGCGCGCAACGCCATGGAATCGGCCGAGGCCCTGCTGCGCTCCGAAGGCTATTACCAGCCCACGCTTCAGGACGACGTCGAGGGGGAGGAAAAGCCCGTCGCCGTCGTCACCGTCACGCCAGGCCGCCGCTTTGTCCTGAGCGAGACCAAGGTCAACTGGGTCGCGCCTGTCCCCGACGCCGTGACCGAAGAGACCGTGCTCAAGGAGATCGACCTGACGCCGGGCGCCCCCGGCCGCGCCGCGGACGTCCTAGCCGCCGAAGGCCGGATCGTGGCGGGCCTGACGCGCGAAGGCTACGCCGACGCCAAAGCCGAGCCGCGCCGCGTCGTGGTCGATCACGCGACCTTCACCGTTCAGCCCAATTTCAACATCGCCTCGGGTGCCCTGGTTCGGCTGGACGGAATCCAGATGCGGACGCGCGGCCCGACCAGACCCGACTGGATCGCCAGATTGGCTCCATGGAACGCCGGCGATCGCTACGATCCCGAGGACGTGGCGGAGCTGGAGCGCCGTCTGCTGGACACCGGCGTCTATGACGGCGTCGGCGTCACTCTGGCGCCGCTGGATCAGATCACGCCCGAAGGCCTGCGCCCCGTCGTCGTCACCCTGTCGGACCGTCCGCGCAGCGTGCTGGAGGCCGGCACCACCTATTCGACCGCCGAGGGTGCGGGCGTGGACGTCTTCCAGACGCGCTACAACCGCTTCGGCCGCGCCGCGACTCTGAAATACGGCGGGCGTTTCGCCAGCATCGACAGCCGCCTGGGCGGCGAGGCCAGCTTCCCCCACTGGCGCCGGGCCGGCCGGACGCTGAAGCTGTCCGCCTACGCCGTCAACGAACAGACCGACGCCTACGACCGCAGCGCCGTCGCCCTGGCCGCCGACCTGTCGCAGCGCATCGGCAAGACCTCCTGGTTCAGCTACGGCCTGGGTCTGGACGCGGGCCAGTACACCGAAAACCGCTTCGATCCCCTGACCCAGGCGCCGATCACTTTCGACCGCGACCTGGCCATCGTGACCGGACGCGCCAGCGCCTACATGGACCGCTCCAACGATCCGCTGGACCCGACCCAGGGCTTCCGCCTGTCGGTGTCCGCCCAGCCGACCGCCGTGGCCGGCGAAGACACGGTGCTGTTCCTGCGCACCGAGGGCCAGGCGAGCGGCTACCTGCCCCTGCAGGACGGCGCCCGGACGGTGCTGGCCGGGCGCGCCCGACTGGGTTCGATCATCGGCGGCCAGGAGCTGACCGTGCCGTCGGACCGCCTCTTCTATTCCGGCGGCGGCGGCTCGGTGCGCGGTTATTCCTATCAGAGCATCAACCCGCGCCTGCCCGACAACACGCCGCGCGGCGGCCTGTCGCTGTTCGAGACCTCGGTCGAGGTGCGCCACGACATCGGCCAGAAATTCCAGGCCGTCGCCTTCCTCGACGCGGGCGCGGTCGGCTTCCAGGAGACGCCGAACTTCAACAACCTGCGCTATGGCGCGGGCGTCGGCGTGCGTTACAAACTGCCGTTCGGTCCGGTGCGGGCCGACATCGCCTTCCCTCTGGACAAGCGTGAGGGCGATTCCAACTTCCAGCTCTACATCAGCATCGGCCAGGCCTTTTGACCGACACTCCTCCGCCTCACGAAGCCGAAGCGGAAAGCCCCGCCGAGACGCCCGCGAAAGAGGCGAAGCGCAAACGCACGCGCCTGCAACGGATCGTCCGGGTCTGTGGCCTCGCGGTCGCCGGCCTGCTGGCCCTGATCGTCGTCGCGGCGGTCGGCGCCCGGATGTATCTGGTCACGGATTCCGGGCGCGCTCTGGTCGTCAGCATCGTCGACGGAAAGAAAATCAGCCGTTACGGCCGCATTCACGTCGAGGGGCTGAGGGGCGACCTGTTCGACGACTTCACCCTGGGCCGGGTCACGGTCAGGGACGCTGACGGCGTCTGGCTGGAGGCGACCGACCTCCGCCTGGACTGGTCCTTCTGGCCGCTGCTGATACGGCGCTTCCACGCCACCGAGATCAGCGCCGACCAGATCCGCCTGCTCCGCCGCCCGCAGTTCGAGCCCCGCGACGAGCCGGGCGGTCCGCAAGCCCTGACGGTCGCCATCGACAGGTTCAGCGCCAACGTCGAGCTGATGGAGGACTTCTCTAAGGAATACGGCCGCTGGACCCTGAGCGGCGACGCCCTGGTCCCGCGCAAGGGCGACAAGACGGTCAACGTCGACGCCTACAGCCTGAACCGCAAGGGCGACCACCTGCTGCTGAAGGCCGTCATCGGCAAGAAGCCCGAGGACCTGCGCGTCAACCTGCGCGCCATCGAGGCCCAGGGCGGGCCGATCGCCGGATCGCTGGGCTATTCGCCGGATCAGCCCTTCTCGGCCGTGGCGGTGGTCAATGGCCGGATCGTCGATGTCGTGGTCAAGACCGGCGGCCTCACCCCCCTCTCGGTCAAGGGCCGCTACGGCAAGGACGGGTCGCGCATCGGCGGCAATGCGGACTTCTCAGGCTCGGACCTGCTGGCGCCCTTCGCCAGACGCATCGGCCAGACCGCCCGCTTCGGCTTCGCCAGCCATCCGGTGCGCGACCGCGACGACGTTCAGGCCATGGCCTGGACCCTGACCGCCGAGAACATCACGACCCGCGCGCAGGGCCTGATCAACCTCAAGGACCGGGCCGCGCCCGAGGGCGTGAAGCTGAACGTCGCGACGCCCTCGCTCACTCGCTTGGTCGGGTTCACCCTGGCCGGGCCGACGACCTATACGGGCGTTTTCAGGGGCGACGCCAAGACCTGGACCCTACGGGGCGCGGCCGACCTTCAGAACGCCGACATCGCCAGCTATCGCGCCGCCCGCCTTTCCGGGCCGCTCGATCTGACGCTGAACAAGGGCCAATTCGACGTCATTACCGACGCCCGCGCCACGGGCGGCTCGACCGCCGGCATCATCGGCGCCCTGCTGGGGGCCACGCCCCATGTGAAGCTGGAAGGCTCACACACCACCGACGGCGCCTATCTGCTCAAGAAGATCGACGGACGCGGCCAGGCCCTGACCCTGACCGGATCGGGCGGACGCAGCCTCACCGGAGGGCTGAGTTTCCGCGGCGACGCCGACATCACCGACATCTCGCGTATCCGCAAGGGCGCCAGGGGTTCGTTCAAGGGACCGATCCAGGCCGGCAAAGGTCGTGGCGACGCGCCCTGGACCCTCAGCTTCGACGGGCGCGGCTCGCGCATGACCGTCGGCATGGACGAACTGGACCGTCTGCTGGGCCAGACGCCGCGCCTGAAGGCCGCCGGATCATGGCGGGGCGGCGTGCTCTCCATCGACAGCAGCGAACTGACCGGCGCGGCCGGCCGCATGGGCGCCAAGGGTCTGATCGAGGGCGGCAAGATGCGTCTGGCCCTGGACTGGAACGCGCGCGGCCCGTTCGGCGTCGGCCCCGTCGCCATCGACGGCGCCATGAGCGGCGACGGCGCCCTGACCGGCGCCCTGGCCCAGCCCCGCGCCGACCTGCGCGCCGCCTTCGACAAGGTCACCGCCAGCGGCCTGACCCTCACCAACGCCGACCTGATCCTCAGCTTCCGCAAGGGCGCCGACGCCTCGGACGGGCGCATCGTCGTCAACTCGGGCTCGAACTACGGACCCGCGCGGGCGTCGGGCAACTTCTTCCTCGGCGGAAACCGCATCCGCCTGACCGAGGTGGACGTCAACGCGGGCGGCGTGACGGCGCAGGGGGCGATCGCCCTGTCCAACAACTACCCCTCCAGCGCCGACCTGACCTTCACCGCGCGTCAGGGGGCCTTCCTGGCCTCGGGCGAGGCTGAGGGCCGGGTGCGCCTGACCGACGGCGGCGGCGACCAGAGCGCCATCCTCGACGTCACCGGCCGCAACGTCCGCCTGGCCGGTTCGACCTGGGTGGTCCGCAGCCTGGCCCTCAAGGGCCAGGGCACGCTGGAACGCCTGCCCTTCACCCTGTCGGCCGACATCGGCGGCGCCACCCCGGTCCAGTTCAACGGCGCCGGCGAGTATTCCCGCCAAGGCCAAGGTCAAGGCATGGGCCAGAGCGTCACCCTGCGCGGCGGCGGTAGTGTGCGCGAGGTCGCCTTCACCACCCGCGCCCCCGCCGTCATCGCCCTGAACGGCGACGGCCGCGTCGTCCGCGTCGACCTGGGCGTCGGCGGCGGCGTCCTGACCGGCGAACTGCGTCAGGACAAGGCCGGCAGCGCCATCCAGGCCGAGCTGACCAATGTCGAGATGGGCTCCCTGGCCCCCGACCTGCGGGGCCAGATCACCGGCCGCGTCTCGCTGCAGGGCTCGGGCGAGACGCTGAACGGCTCGGCCAATGTGGACCTGAAGCAGCTGCGCAGCATCGACGCGCCGCGCGGCCTGGCCGTGGACGGCACGCTGAACGCCGACCTGACCGACAACGTCCTGCGCATTCAGGCCCAGGCGCACGACGGCAACGCGGTTCAGGCGTCGGCCGACATCAGCCTGCCGGTCCTGGCCTCGGCCGCGCCGCTGCGGCTGGCCGTCGAACGCACCCGCCCCATGTCCGGCGACATCGCCGTCAACGGCCAGATCCAGCCCATCTGGGACCTGTTCCTGGGCGGAGCCCAGTCCCTGTCAGGCCAGGTCGCGGGCCGCGCCACCCTGGCCGGCACCCTGAACGAGCCGCGCCTGAACGGCCGCGTGGACCTGACCCAGGGCGCCTTCCGCGACAGCGCCACGGGCCTGCGCCTCGAAAACGTCTCCCTGGCGGGCCGTTTCGACGACAGCCAGGCCGTGATCGAACGGTTCGAGGCCGCCGACGGGGTCAAGGGCACGGTCACGGGCAGCGGCAATCTGGGCCTGCGTCAGGGCTCGGGCTCGACCCTGCGGCTGGAGCTAACCCGGTTCCGCGTCATCGACAACGACATCGCCGAAGCCCGCGCAAACGGCTTGCTGACCGTGGTGCGCGCCGCCGACGGCAATATCCAGATCAGCGGCGACCTGAACATCGACAACGCCGAAATCGCGGCCAACCTGCCCGGCTCCAACGGGGTGGTGAAGATGGACGTGGTCGAGATCAACCGCCCCGGCGGCGACCCGGTCGAGACCGAGGCCAAGGCGCGCGGGCCGCAAATAGGGCTGAACCTCAACCTGACGGGCCGGGAAATCCACGTGCGCGGCCGCGGCCTGAACGTCGAGCTGACCGCCGACGCCCGCGTGCGCGGCACCATCGCCCAGCCGCAACTGACGGGCACCGCCAACGTCGTGCGCGGCGACTATGAGTTCGCGGGCAAGCGCTTCGTGTTCGACGACAGCGGCTCGGTCTCCCTGTCCACCGATCCGGCGCGTATTCGCCTGAACCTGGCGGCGGTGCGCGAGGACCCGACCCTGACGGCGACCATCAAGGTCACCGGCACGGCGGCCGCGCCCAAGATCGAGCTGACCTCGACCCCCTCCCTGCCCCAGGACGAAATCCTGTCGCAGGTCCTGTTCGGGCGTTCGGCCTCGCAACTGTCAGGGTTCGAGGCGGCGCAGCTGGCCTCGGCCGTGGCCTCGCTGGCCGGCGGCGGCGGCTTCGACGTGATCGGCAACCTGCGCCAGCTGGCGGGCCTGGACCGGCTGTCGTTCGGCGGCGAGGCGTCCAGTCTGACGGTGGCCGGGGGCCGCTACATCACCGACAACGTCTATCTGGAGATCATCGGCGGCGGCGAAGGCGGGGCGGCGGTCAACGTCGAATGGCAGGTCCGCCGCAACCTGGCCGTCAGCTCCAAGTTCGGCGGCGAAGGCGACGCCAGCCTGTCGATCCGCTGGCGCCGCGAAAGCGACCGTCCCGGCGGCGAAGCAACCGATCGGCGTCGGAACGGCAGCCGCTAACCCTTCTTTCCTCCCCATTTTATGGGGAGGAAAGCCCTACAGAATGTGCAGGATGTTCTCGACCGGACGCCCGATCCGGGCGCCTTTCGCCGTCTGGACGATGGGGCGCTCGACCAGCACCGGGTCGGCCATCATGGCGGCGCGGATCGCCTCCTCGGATGCGCCGCTTTCCAGCAGTTCCGCCGTCCGGGGCTCGCGTTTGCGTAGCATCCCCGACAGGCCGACGCCGGTCTCCTTGGCCAGCCTGTCCAGCGTCGCCGCATCCCAGCCGGTCTTCAGATACTCGACCACCGTCGGCTGAACGCCCTTCTCCTGCAGCAACTCCAGCGCCTTGCGCGAAGTCGAGCATTTCGGATTGTGGAAGATCGTGACGGTCATTCAGTAGGCTCTCTTCAGTCTTTCGAGGGTGGTCGCGCCTCGATAGGCCGCGATCACAGGCAGCAACAGGATAGCGAAGAGCGCCCAGTTGAACATCGCCCAACCGTCCAGCGCGGCGCTGGGGAAAAGGCCGATCGCCAGGACGCCCATCGTCATCACGATGGAATAGCCGACATAAACCAGCATGATGATGGGAATGATGCGGGTCATCTTTTTCCACTGCACCGCAGCGACGAAAGCCATCAGAACAACGAAGCCAAGGCTGAAAAGCGCCATCATCGGCCGCATCGCCTCAAACATCATCATCTGGAATTCGAGGTGTTCAGGCGGCAGCTGCATCTGTTCGAACTGTCGCGACATCATGTTCCGCAAATAGTCCGGGTCAACGATCATCCGAAGGCTCGTCACCGCGGATGACAGGGCTACGATCGCTAGGGCCACTGCCCCGACCCGCGCCGCCCTCTGCGCCTCGGCCATGCCGCGCGGCGGCGTGAAGGGATTGGCCGCGCGCAGCCACAGTTTCATGTTCTGGTTCATCATCGCCCCCCGGCTGGAAAGCTCTACCTCTTAGCGGGCAGCGGCGCCGTGGCAAGCCGCGCCAGCGCCGCCGCGCCGCGCAGGCCGCCGACGTGCAGAACGGCGCAGATCAGCATGGCGACGGCCGCGATCGCGCTGCCCCAGAGCGGCGCCCCCGCCACGCCCAGCGGCGCCCCGACCAGCAGGCTGACGCCGAACGAGCTGAGTTCATACAGCGCCCAGGCCAGACCGAAGACCGGCAGGATGCGGTTGGGTCGCCGCCACTGCGCCCAGCCCAGCCCCCCGGCGATCAGGGCGAAGAAGATGGCGAACCCCGTCGTCGCGCCCCGGAACTCGGCGTAGGCGGCGTCCGAGGCGTACCAGACCAGGCCCGCCTGCATCAGTCCCGCCGCCGCCCACAGCCAGAAGGCCACGGCGCTGAGACGCGCCATCGCCGCGGCCGTCGAACCCGAATCGACGGGACCGAACGGATTAGGGAGAACGAAACGACGGTTCATGCGCGACTCCTAGAATGCGGCGGCAAACCTATCCCGCGCGGGGCGCTTTTCCCAAGGCCGTGAGCGAGAAACCGCCTCGCCTTCACCTTTGCCTCGCCCGCGTCTAGGGTCGCCGCCATGCGGATCGAACCCCACGACCAGGCCGTTCTCGACCACGTCGCGGCCCGAGGCGACGTGATCGTCGCGCGGGCCATCGACTGGGCCAACATCAACTCCGGCAGCCGCCACGCCGCCGGTCTGGCGCGTATGCTGGATGTGCTGGAGGCCGAGGCGCGCCGCCTGCCTGCCGCAGTCGTGCGCGTGCCCACCAAAGCCTCGACCACCGTGGCCGACAACGGCGCTGTGATCCCCGAATCCTACGCCGACTGCCTGACGATCACCGCCCGGCCCGAGGCCCCGATCCAGGTCGTCCTGACCGGCCACTACGACACCGTCTTCCCCGCCGACAGCGCCTTCCAGACCGTCGTCACGCGCGCCGACGGCGCCCTGAACGGTCCCGGCGTGGCCGACATGAAGGGCGGGATCAGCGTCATGCTGGCCGCGCTGGAAGCCTTCGAGACCCACCCCGACAAGGCCCGCGTCGGCTGGACCGTGCTGCTGTCTCCCGACGAAGAGATCGGTTCGCCCGCCTCGGCCCCCCTGCTGGCGGAACTGGGCGCGCGCGGCCACGTCGGCCTGACCTATGAGCCGGCCCTGTCGGACGGCACGCTGGCGGGCGAGCGCAAGGGCAGCGGCAACTTCCACCTGATCGTCACCGGCAAGGCCGCCCACGCGGGCCGCGCCTTCCACGAGGGTGCCAACGCCGTCGCCGGCGCCGCCATCATCGCCGCCCGCCTGCACGGCCTGAACGGCCAGCGCGAAGGCGTCACCGTCAATGTCGCCAAGATCGCCGGCGGCGGCCCGCTGAACGTCGTCGCCGACAACGCCGTGGTCCGCTTCAACGTCCGCGTGCCGGACGCCGACAGCGCCGCCTGGATCGACCAGACGGTGCGCGCCATCGCCGCCGAGCCCCCCTTCCCCGGCCTAAGCCTGGACCTGCACGGCGGCATGACCCGCGCGCCGAAACCGATGGACGCCAGCCAGACCGCCCTGTTCCACGCCGTCCGCGACGCAGGCGACCTGCTGGGGCAAACGATAGCCTGGAAGCCCTCCGGCGGCGTCTGCGAGGGCAACAACCTGCACGCCGCGGGCCTGCCCAATGTCGACACCCTCGGCGTCGTCGGCGGCGAGATCCATTCGGACCAGGAGTTCGCCTGGCGCGCCAGCTTCGTCGAACGCGCCCAGCTGTCGGCCCTGATCCTGTGCAAGATCGCCTCGGGCGAGATTGACGCGTTGAAACTGAAACAGCTCCGACTGGAGACCATGTAACCGCATGCTCGTTGTTCGCCCCGCCGGCCCGGCCGACCTCCATCACCTGCTTGAACTGGCCATCCTGTCCGGCCCCGGCTTCACCAGCCTGCCGGAAGACGCCGACGTGCTGAGTGAGCGCCTGGAACTGAGCCAGGCCAGCTTCGAAGGCCGCGTCCCGCCGCAGGAAGCCTGGTACACCCTGATGCTGGAAGACGGCGACACGGGCGACATCGACGGCATCGGCTCGGTCAAGGCGACGGTGGGGCTGAAGCGGCCCTTCTTCTCGTTCCGCGTGGTCAACAACATGGTCCAGTCGCCCTCGCTGGGCATGAAGCTGAACCATCAGACCCTGGTCCTGGTGAACGAGTGCACCGGCTGGACCGAGGTCGGCTCCCTCTTCCTCAAGGCCGATCGTCGCAAGGGCGGCGCCGGACGCCTGCTCAGCCAGTCGCGCTACATGCTGATCGGCGCCCAGCCGGACCTGTTCGCCGACAATGTCCTGGCCGAACTGCGCGGCGTCTTCACGCCTGACGGCTACTGCCCCTTCTGGGACCACGTGGCGCACAAGTTCTTCCCCATGGACTTCGACGACGCCGACCGCATGAGCGGCTCGACCGACAAGCAGTTCATCCTCGACCTGGCCCCGCGCCACCCCATCTACATCGACCTGCTGCCCGAACCGGCCCGCGCCGTGATCGGCAAGGTCCACCCCCAGGGCGTGCCCGCCATGGCCCTGCTGGAAAGCGAGGGCTTCCGTCCCAACGGCCTGGTGGACATCTTCGACGCCGGTCCGACCGTCGCCTGCGGCCGCGACAACATCCGCACCGTCCGCGACGCCCGCGTCCTGACCGCCCGCATCGAGAACGAGGTCGAGGTCGAACTGCCCAGCCTCGTCTCGACCGACAGCGTCTCCGCCTTCCGCGCTGTCCGCGCCCGCGTCCTGGTCGACGGCGACATGGTCCGCATAACCCCCGACGTCGCCGCCGCCCTGAAGATCAAGGACGGCGCCACCGTCCGCGTGAAATCCTGAACCGAGTAGCCGCCATGACCCGTTTCACCTCCACCAACCCCGCCACCGGCGAAACCGTCTGGGAAGGCGAAGCCGCCTCCGTCGAACAGGTCGGCGCCGCCGTCGAGGCCGCCCGCAATGCCTTCCCCGACTGGGCCGACCGCCCGCGTCAGGACCGCATCGACGCGGTGAAGCGCTATCAGGCGGTGCTCAAGGAGCGCGCCCCCGAAATGGCCGAGGCCATCAGCCGCGAAACCGGCAAGGCCCTGTGGGAGACGAAAACCGAGCTGGCCTCGATGGCGGGCAAGGTCGACATCTCGATCCGCGCCTATGACGAGCGCACCGGCGAGCGCAGCAGCGAGACCGCCTTCGGCCGCGCGACCCTGCGCCACCGCCCGCACGGCGTCTCGGCGGTGCTCGGCCCATTCAACTTCCCCGGCCACCTGCCCAACGGCCACATCGTCCCGGCCCTGCTGGCGGGCGACACGGTCGTGTTCAAGCCGTCCGAGGAAACGCCCCTGACCGGCCAACTGATGGCCGAATGCCTGGACGCCGCCGACCTGCCGGCGGGCGTGTTCAACATGGTGCAGGGCGGGCGCGACACCGGCGCAGCCCTGCTGGACCAGCCCATCGACGCCCTGATGTTCACCGGCTCGGGCGCGGCGGGCGCCCACTTCCGGCGCAAGTTCGCCGACGATCCCCACGTCATCCTGGCGCTGGAGCTGGGCGGCAATAACCCGCTGGTCGTCTGGGACGCCGCCGACGCCGAGGCCGTCGCGGGCATCGTCGTCCAGTCCGCCTTCGTCACCACCGGCCAGCGCTGCTCGTGCGCGCGGCGCCTGATCGTGCCGGAAGGCGCGGCGGGCGACGCGATCGTCGAGGCCGTGGCCGCCATGTCCGACCGCCTCAACTTCGCCCCCTGGGACAGCGATCCTGAACCCTACGCCGGACCGCTGATCTCGGAAAAGGCCGCCAGCAACGCCCTTGCCGCCCTGCAACAGCGCATCGACATGGGCGCCAAGGTCATCCGCGCCTCCGGCCCGGTCGATAACCTGCCCGGCGCCTTCGTCAAGCCCGCCATCATCGACGTCACCGGCGTCGCGGTCGAGGACGAGGAAATGTTCGCCCCCTTCCTCCAGGTCATCCGCGTCCCGACCTTCGACGCCGCCATCGCCGCCGCCAACGCCACCAAATACGGCCTGTCCGCCGGTCTGGTTAGTGACGACGCGAAAAACTGGGACCGCTTCATCAACCGCATCCGCGCCGGCGTGGTGAACTTCAACCGCCCGACCACGGGCGCGGCGGGCGACATGCCCTTCGGCGGCCTCGGCGCCAGCGGCAACCACCGCCCCAGCGCCTACTACGCCGCCGACTACTGCGCCTACCCGGTCGCCAGCTTCGAGGCCGGTTCGGTCAAGAACATCGAAAGCGAGATCAAGGGGCTCCGCTGATTTCCTCTCACCGCGCCACACTCCGCGCACAAGAGCCCTCCCCCTCAAGGGGGGAGGGTTGGGAGGGGGTGCGCCCACGCCGTTTCCCGGGCATACACAAGAGGCTCAACCGCGCCCCTGAACCGCAGCGGCCACAATGACCGGCTCCGAACCCT
Source organism: Brevundimonas sp. (assembly GCF_050729455.1). GTDB lineage: Bacteria > Pseudomonadota > Alphaproteobacteria > Caulobacterales > Caulobacteraceae > Brevundimonas. The sequence continues at coordinate 21,933 of NZ_JBOHLI010000024.1, read as the reverse complement.
TCATCACCCCGCCTCGCGTCACGCCGCGTGAATGCGCCCGCGCCCGCGCCCGCCGTCTTAGGTCAGCGCCCACCTGGACCGAAGCCAAGCTCTGGGACCACCTGCGCCGCCTGCCGATCCGTATCCGGCGTCAGGCCCCGATCGGCCCCTATGTCGTGGACTTCGCCTGCCTGCGCGCCCGACTGGTGATCGAAGTCGATGGCGGCGTGCACAATCGCATGGACGTCGCCCTGCGCGATCTGAAACGCGATGAATGGCTGGCGAGCGAGGGCTACCGCGTCCTCCGGATCGACACCCGCCGCATCCCCCACGACCTCGACGCCGTCGTCGCAGAAATTACCCAGGCCATCCGCTCTAAAGCCCCCCTTCCCCTCGAGGGGGAAGGGGTTGGGGGATGGGGTGAAGCCGCGACGCATCTGGAAATGACGCAAGAGACGCCGTCCCGCCTCCCGCGCCCGCCCCATAACCATCCTGCCAACACCCCCACCCAACCCTCCCCCCTCGAGGGGGAGGGCTCATGAGCGTGAACATGAAGGCCATCGAAGCCAACGCCGACGGCCTGATCGGCCCCACCCACTCCTACGCGGGCCTGTCGCCGGGCAACCTCGCCTCCAGCCTGAACAAGGGCGAGGCGTCGAACCCGCGCGCGGCGGTGTTGCAGGGCCTCGACAAGATGAAGCGGCTGGCCGACCTGGGCCTGCCCCAGTTCGTCCTGCCGCCGCACGAACGGCCGAACATCCCCTTCCTGCGCTCACTCGGCTTCTCGGGGAACGACAGGACCGTGCTGGCGAAGGCCTGGCGCGACGCGCCGGCCTTCGCCGCCGCCGCCTGTTCGGCCTCGCCCATGTGGGCCGCCAACGCCGCGACCGTGACCCCCAGCGCTGACGCCGCCGACGGCCGGGTCCACTTCACCCCCGCCAACCTGCACACCAACCTGCATCGCTCGCTGGAACACCAGCAGACCAAGCGGGCGCTGGACGCCCTCTTCCCGGACGCGACCCGGTTCGCCGTCCATGACGCCCTGCCCGCCGTCGCCCATCTGGCCGACGAAGGCGCCGCCAACCACGTCCGCCTCTGCGCCGAACACGGCGCGCGCGGGGTCAATCTGCTGGTCTGGGGCCGTGAGGCCTTCGAGCCCTGGGACGGCCGTTTCCCCGCCCGTCAGACGCGTGAGGCCTCCGAGGCGATCGTGCGCTGTCATGCGGCCGGTCGCCCGGTCCTGGCCCAGCAGTCGCGCGCGGCCATCGACGGCGGCACCTTCCACAACGACGTGGTCTGCGTCGGCGCCCTGGACACCCTCTTCTTCCACGAGCTGGCCTTCGAGGACACGGACGCGACCAAGGCCGCCATCCGCCGCGCCGCCGACGGCCTGTTCGAGCCGCAGTTCGTCGAGGTCTCGGCCGCCGACCTGCCGCTGGCCGACGCCATCAGCTCCTATCTGTTCAACTCCATGCTGATCCAGATTCCGGGCGAGGACCGCCTGACCCTGATCTGCCCGACCGAGACGCGCGACAACGCCCGCAGCCATGCGGTCGCGCAAACGCTCGCCGCCTCCAACGGCCCCATCGGTCGGGTCGAATACGTCGACGTGCGCCAGTCGATGCGCAACGGCGGCGGCCCCGCCTGCCTGCGCCTCCGCGTCGTCCTGACCGAAGACGAACTGGCCGCCACCAACCCCGCCATGCGCCTGACCGACGCCCTGCACGCCCGCCTGTCGACCTGGGCCGAGCGCTGGTATCGCGACACCCTGACCGCCAGCAACCTGGCCGACCCCGCCCTGCTGGACGAAACGCGCGGTGCCTTGGACGAACTGACGGGAATCCTGGCGTTGGGGACGGACTTCTATCCGTTCCAGCGCGACTGATGGCGCCGCCCGCCCCCCGCAATCCCTGGCTGATTGCCGGGGGCCTGTTGAGCCTTCTGGCCGCCGCCCTGCACCTCGTTGTGATCGGGATAGGGCCCGACGGCTACCGCTTCTTCGGCGCCGGCGAACCAATGGCGCAGATGGCCGCAGCGGGCCACTGGTATCCGGCCGTCGTGACCACGGGCATAGCGACCATCCTGACGATCTGGGCCGCCTACGCCTTTTCCGGCGCAGGCGTCCTGCCCCGGCTTCCGCTGCTCAGGACCGGCCTGATCCTCATCAGCCTGATCTATCTGGCGCGCGGGCTGGTGCTGGTCCCGGCCATGCTCCTGCACCCCCAGGGCCTTGCCGGAATCACCCCCTTCATCTGGTGGAGTTCGCTGATCGTGCTGGCCTACGGCCTGGCTTACGCCGTCGGAACCTGGACCGCCTGGCCGCGCCTGAGCCGGCGTCAGGTGCGTGATCGCTGAGGCGTCATAACCCGGCCTCGCGATCCTAGGAAAACATGGGCTTTGCGTGTCTCCGGCACGCTTGTCCTCGCCATCCCTCCGCCGTGCGCCATCATCCCCTCTGCTCAAGACCGCAGAGGAGATTTCAGACGATTCAGACGAATTGGACTCTGTTTTTCCGCGAGCCGTCGTCAGGCCGCGAAGCGCCCGCCCTTGTTGGCATAGGCCTGGGTCCCGCGCGTGAAGACGACATCGCTCGGCAGGATGGTCTCGATCGGCAGGTCCTCAGCCCCCTTCAGCCGCTCGTAGAGCGGGCCGAAGTCCTGCAGCGTCACGGCCTTCAGTTCCTCGATGCTGTCGATGACGAAGTAGACCTGCTGGAAGTCGTCGATCCGGTAGAGGGTCTTCATCACCCGCTCCAGATCGAAGCCCAGACGGTTCGGCGAGGCGTCCTCCAGGCTGAACACGCTCTCGATCGCCGAGGAGACGATGCCCGCGCCGTAGATCCGAAGGCCGTCGGCCTCCTTCATCAGGCCGAACTCGACCGTGTACCAGTAGAGGCGCGCCAGCTTGTCCAGCATCCCCAGCGACGCCGCCCGCTGCCCGCCCTTGCCATAGGCCTCCATATAGGCGGCGAAGTCGGGGTCGGTCAGCATCGGCACGTGGCCGAAGACGTCGTGGAAGATGTCCGGCTCCTGCAGGTAGTCCAGCTGATCCGGCTTGCGGATGAACTGGCCCGACACGAAGCGGCGGTTGGCCAGGTGATCGAAGAAGACCTCGTCTGGCACCAGCCCGGGTACGCAGACCACGGTCCAGCCGGTCAGGGCCTGAAGCTTGGGGTTCATCACCTCAAAGTCGGGGATGCCGCCCAGGTTCAGGTCCAGCGCATCCAGCCCGCGCATATAGGCCTCGCAGGCGCGGCACGGCAGAATCTTCATCTGCCGCGCGTAGAGGGTGTTCCAGGTCTCGTGCTCGACGTCGGTATAGGCCGCCCAGTTCTGGGGGATGGTCCAGTCGGCGGCGGCGCCTTCCGGCGGGGCTTCAAAGACGTGTTCGAAATCGGACATGGGAACGCTCCTCTCGGCTCTGACGGCCGTTGGGGGCAGATTAGCGCGCGATACAGCCGCCGTCACGCATGGCTATTGCAGCGTTTGCGAACGCGGCGCGTGGCGGCCTTGAGCGTCGATGGTGAACCACTCCCGCTCGTCCTCGGGCGACAGAGGCTCGATCTCCGGCGTCGCCACCAGGGCGTCCTCGGCGGCGTAGGCGATCACCCCGCCCTCGATGTCGGCGATGAGGATGCGATAGAAGGGCTGATCGCTGGCGACCACGCCCGTCTCTGCGGCCGGGCCTGCGTATTGGGCGTCCACATCCATGACCAGACCATGGAAGGCGTGGTCGCGATGCCGGACGATCTGTCCGAGGCCGAACCGGGCTGTGTGAACCTGGGTCATGCTGCAGACAATACGCTTGGCGAGTTGAAGCGGATGCATCCGGGCCGTTCATCAATGCGACAGAATGTCTTGGCTTGACCGCTTTGACCGGTTTAACCTGATCAGGACGGGCGCCGTTTTGGACCGCCCACATGAAAGCTCGGCCCATGCCGGAGACCCCTGGCGCGCCCGCACGGCGCGACGCGCGGTCCCAGCCCACGAAGTCCCGCAGTTCCGGGGCTTCCGGTCGCGATGCGCCCCTCTATGGCGCGCTCGACCTGGGGACCAATAATTGCCGCCTGCTGATCGCGCGCCCGTCGCGCGACGGGTTTCGGGTGGTCGACAGCTTCAGCCGCATCGTGCGGCTGGGCGAAGGCTTGTCGCGGACCGGCCGCCTTGACGACCGCGCCATGGACCGGGCCTACGACGCCCTGGCCCTGTGCGCCGAGCGCGTGGCCCGCAAGGGCCTGGACGCCGAGCGCCTGACCGCCGTCGCCACCCAGGCTTGCCGGGCGGCCGAAAACGGCGAGGCCTTTATCGAGCGGGTGCGGCGCGGCACCGGGCTGAAGCTCAGGATCATCGATCCGGCCGAAGAGGCCAGCCTGTCGGTCGCCGGCTGCCTGAACCTCTTCGACCCGCGCGCCGAGGCGGTTCTGGTCATCGACGTCGGCGGCGGTTCGACCGAGCTGTCCTGGCTGATGCGCGGCGCGCAAGGGTTTGAGAGCAAGGGCTGGATGTCGGCGCCCCTCGGCGTGGTCACCCTGGCCGAGCGCCATCCGGAACCCGTCGGCGACACCGAGGCCTGGTACGAAGCCATGGTCGCCGATGTCGGCGCCGTCCTGGCCACCGGCGCTCCGAATGACGACCGGGTGCGCGGCCTGTTCGAGAGCGGGCGGGTGCATATGGTCGGTACCTCGGGGGCCATCACCAGCCTGGCCGGCATCCACCTGGGCCTGCGCCGCTATCAGCGCGATCTGGTGGACGGTCTGTGGATGACGCGCGGCGACTGCGAGGCGGCGGCCCTGCGGCTCAAGACTTTGGGACCTGCGGGCCGGGCGGCGGAAAGCTGCATCGGCCCCGACCGCGCCGACCTGGTACTGGCGGGCGCCGCGATCCTGGAGGCGGTGCAGCGCGCCTGGCCGTGCGAGCGTGTGCGCGTCGCCGACCGGGGCCTGCGCGAAGGCCTGCTGCTGCAAAGGATGCGCGAAGACCGCCAGAAGCCCCGTCGACGCCGTCGCCGGGGCCGCTCAGGCTCCTCGGATCAGGCGGCGGGCGCTCCGGCGACCTGAACCGGCAGGTCGATGTCGCAGACCGAGAAGTCCGCGCCCTTGGCCTGACGCGCCGCGTCGGCAAGCGCGCGGAACCGGGCCGAGTTCGTATCCAGAACCTGCACGGCCGGGCGCTCGGCCTCAGGCAGGTCGGAGGCGACGCGCACCCGGGTCATCCGGTCTGGGCCGGTGACGATGCCGTCGGGGTTGGGGCTGAACTTCAGCGCCCGCACCACGTCCAGACCGGACACGACCCGGCCCCAGATGGTGTAGCGCTTCTCCAGCGACGGATAGGGCTGACGCATCAGGAAGAACTGGCTGTTGGCGCTGTCCGGCGCATCGTCGCGCGCCATGCCGGCGACGCCGGGGCAATAGAGGCCCCAGGCCGAAACCCTGCCCCCCTCCATCTTCGCCATCAGGGCGTCCGGCTGGGACTGGACCGGCAAGGAGCGCAGGAAGCCCACCACGGACCCGGCGGGCGCGGCCACGGCCGTAAAGGGCGTCTGACTGTCGCGACGGAAAGTGAACTCGGCCTTCAGGTCGGGATAGGGGCTCTGGCCCTCGCCGCTGCCGAGCGGATCGCCGGTTTGGGCCATGAAGTGATCGATCACCCGGTGCCACAGAAGGTTGTCGAAGAAGCCGCGCCCGGCCAGCAGGCGGATGCGCTCGACATGGCCCGGCGCAACCTCGGGGGCCAGTTCGACCAGGACGCGACCCTTGTCGGTATCGATCACCAGCAGGTTCTCGGCCGCAACCGCGCGCCACTCAGACGCCGGAGCGGACACGGACGCGACCACCGGCGCCGCCTCCTGGGCCCAGGCCGCGCTGGCCAGCATCAGGACGGACGCCGCCGCCAAACCCGTTGAAAAGCGCATCGTCGTCCCTCCCCCAATCAGAAAAATCAGCCGCCCGTGACCTCGACCACCGGCTGCACGTCGCAGATGCCGAAGCGGGCCCCCCGCGCGGCGCGGGCGGCCTCGACGGCGGCGTTGAAGGCAGCCGAGCCGGGCACGGCAACGCGCACAGTCGGGCGCTGCCTCTCCGGCAGGGCCGAGGCCAACTGCACCTTGGTCATGACGTCGGCGTTGGGGCCGACCTTGCCGTCCTCGGCGTCGCTGCCAGGTTTGAGCGCCTTGACCACGTCCAGCCCCTGAACCACCCGACCGAAGGTCGTGTAGCCGCCGTTCAGCATATCGTTCTGGCCGGTCATCAGGAAGAACTGGCTGTTGGCGCTGTCGGGCGAACCGGCGCGCGCCATGCCCGCTACGCCGGGGCAGAAGAGGCCGCTGGCCGTGGTCTTGAAATCAGCCGTCACGAACATCTGGGCGTCGGGCTGGGTCGCGACCGGCAGGCTGCCCATGATCCCGCGCACGCCGGGGCCGCTGTTCTCGACCGCAACGAAGCCGCTGTCGCGCCCGCGCCGGAAGCTGAACTCGCCCTTGACGTCCGGCAGGTCGCTGCCGCCCGCGCCGGTGCCCTGGGGGTCGCCGGTCTGGGCCATGAAATCGGGGATGACGCGGTGGAATTTCAGCCCGTCGTAGAAGCCGCGATTGGTCAGGGTGCGGATGCGCTCGATATGGTTCGGCGCGGCGCGCGGCTCCAGCTCGACCAGAACCCGGCCCTTGGCGGTGTCGATCACCAGCAGGTTGTCGGGCGAAACCGTGCGCCATTCAGCGGTCTGAGCGACCGCGCCGCCCGCAATCATCGAGACCGCGGCGGCGGCCAGAAGCGTCTTGAGGTTCATGTCTATCCTGAAATCTAGCGCTGCACCTTGGCGCGCACCTGGGCGGCGACCGCCGGGCTGACGAAGCTCTCGATCGCGCCGTCCAGACGGGCGATCTCCTTCACCAGCCGCGAGGCGATGGCCTGATGGCGCGGATCGGCCATCAGGAACACGGTCTCTATGTCGCTGTTGAGGCGCTGGTTCATCGCCGTCATCTGGAACTCGTATTCGAAGTCCGCGACCGCGCGCAGGCCGCGCACGATGACGTTGGCGTTCACCTCTTCCGCGAAATGCATCAGCAGGCTGCTGAAAGGCCGCACCTCGATGTCGGCGTTGAAGCGCGCGACCTCGGCCTTCAGCATCTCGACGCGCTCGGCGGTCGAGAACAGCGGCCCCTTCTCGTCGTTCTGGGCCACGCCGATGACCAGGCGGTCGACCAGTTTGATGGCCCGCCCGATGATATCCATATGGCCATTCGTGACCGGGTCGAAAGTGCCCGGATACAGTCCGATACGCATGGCGTTCGCCTCCCCGCGTTTCGATTGGTTTAGCAGGTGCGAAATCAACGGCCTAGATCGCCTGACGCGGGTTTATGCGCCAGGCGTCGATCAGACGCGCGATCAGGGCGTCGGACGGGTCGAAGCGATGACCGTCGATGGCCGCCACCTCGCAGGTCGGCGTGGCGCTATTGCAGATGAAGGCGGCGTCGAACGCGCCGAGGTCGGCCAAGGTCACGCGCCGCGTCTCTTCGCCCAGGCCCGCGCTCGCCAGCCCGCGTTGCAGCAAGGCCTGACCCGTCCCGGCCAGCATGGGCGCCTCGGGCCAAACCACCGTCTCGCCCTGGACGAAGCCGATATTCCAGATGGAGCCTTCGGAAATCCGCCCTTCGCCATCGACGAACAGGACGTCGTCGAACCCGGCCAGCACCGCCTGACGCCGCGCGCGGGTCAGGCCGAAGGTGGCGGCGTGTTTCAGATGCGGGACTTCGCGGGCGTAGATCTGGGTCTGCAGCCGCAGCGGCGTGGTCAGCGGCGACGCTGGCGGCGACAGCGTGGCCAGGACGCGCGGCTGCACCACCGCGTCCGGCGCCCGCAGGCTGATCGCGTCAGAGAAGAGATTGACCCGAAGGCTGAACCGGCCCGATCGCCCATGCAGCGCCTGCCGCATCCGTTCCCGCAGGGTCGCCTCGGGCACGGCGACGCCGAACAATTCGATGGCCTCGGCTTCCAGTCGGGCTAGGTGCAGATCCAGGCCCCGCACCGCGCCGTCCTCCACCTGCATCGAGGTGAAGGCGCCATAGTTGGACAGGACGAAATGGCCCAGGTCGGCGGCGCTGGCGGGCCGGCCGTCGATCTGCATCAGAACGTCAGCCATGCCCGCCGTCATATCCGCCTGAGAGCCGATCAGCCCTCGCCGCCCTCGTCGGCCACGGTTTCATCCGCGCCGTCGTCGTCGCCGCCCGAGTCGGGCAGACGCTCGACCGAGACGACCTTCTCGTCCTTGCCGGTGCGGAAGATGGTCACGCCCTGGCTGGAACGGCCGACGATGCGGACCTGGCTGACCGGGGTGCGGATCATCTGGCCGCCGTCGGTGACCAGCATCAGATCGTCGCTGTCCTCGACCGGGAAGGCCGCAGCCAGTCGCGTTCCGGCGCGACCGCCCAGACCATGCGCCGTCAGCCCCTGTCCGCCGCGACCGGTGCGGCGATACTCATAGGCCGAGGAGCGCTTGCCGAAGCCGGTTTCCGTGACCGTCAGGATAAACTGCTCGGCCGCGCCCAGTTCGGCGATGCGCTCGACGCTGAGGGCCGCGTCGCCGACAACCTCGTCGTCCGCCTCGACCGTCGCGACCTCTTCGTCCGCGTCCGCGCCGGCCAGGGCCTTGCGCATGGCGTTGGCGTGTTTGACGTAGGCGGCGCGTTCTTCCGGCGAAGCATCCACGCGGCCCAGGACGGCCATCGAGATAACCTCGTCCTCGCCTTGCAGACGAATGCCGCGCACGCCGGTCGAATCCCGGCCCTTGAACACGCGCACGTCGTCGGCCTTGAACCGGATGGCCCGGCCCAGCTTGGTCGTCAGCAGGATGTCGTCGTCAGCGTTGCAGATGGCCACGCCGACCATGTGGTCGCCGTCTTCCAGCTTCATCGCGATCTTGCCCGCGCGGTTCACCGTGGCGAAATCGCTGAGCTTGTTACGCCGCACGTCGCCGGACTTGGTGGCGAACATGATGTCGTAGTTGTCCCACTCGGACTCGTTCTCCGGCAGCGGCAGCACGTTCATGATGCTGTCGCCCGGCTCGATGGGCAGCAGGTTGACGAAGGCCTTGCCCCGCGACTGCGGGTTGCCCAGCGGCAGACGCCAGGTCTTCAGCTTGTAGGCCTTGCCGTTGGTGGCGAAGAACAGGACCGGGGTATGGGTCGAGGCCGAGAAGACGCCGGTGATGGCGTCCTCGTCCTTCATGGTCATGCCCGACTTGCCCTTGCCGCCGCGATGCTGGGTCCGATAAGCGTTCAGCGCCACGCGCTTGACGTAGCCGCCCAGGGTGACGGTGACGACCATGTCCTCACGCGGGATCAGGTCTTCGTCTTCCATCTCGGCGTCGCCTTCCCCGATCAGGGTGCGGCGCGGCACGGCGAACTGCTCCTTCACCAGCAGCAGATCTTCGCGGATGATGGCCAGGACGTTGGCGCGGTCCGACAGGATGGTCAGGTGGCCCTGGATGGTGTCAGCCAGGCCGCGCGCCTCGCCAAAGATGTCGTCGCGGCCCAGGCCGGTCAGACGCGACAGGGTCAGGGCCAGGATGGCGCGGGCCTGTTCGTCGGTCAGGCGGATCTTGTCGCCATCCACCAGAACCGTGCGCGGGTCGGCGATCAGCTCGACCAGGGCCATCATGTCCCCGACCGGCCAGGCCTTGGCCTGGAGGCGTTCGCGCGCCTCGGCCGGATCGGCCGAGCTGCGGATGATGTGGATGACTTCGTCGATGTTGGCGACGGCGACGGCCAGACCGACCAGGACGTGGCCGCGGTCGCGGGCCTTGGCCAGCTCGAACTTGACGCGGCGGACGACCACTTCCTCACGGAACTCGAGGAAGAGCTCCAGCAGCTTGCGAAGGCCCATCTGTTCGGGACGGCCGTGGTTCAGCGCCAGCATGTTGACGCCGAACGAGGATTGCAGCGCCGTATAGCGGAACAGCTGGTTCAGGATGACGTCGCCCGAAGCGTCGCGCTTCAGCTCGATGACGATGCGCATGCCCTGACGGTCGGACTCGTCGCGAACGTCGGAAATGCCTTCCAGACGCTTCTCGCGCACCATTTCGGCGATGCGTTCGATCAGGGTCTGCTTGTTCACCTGGAACGGCAGTTCGGTGATGACGATGGCGTCGCGATCCTTGCGGATTTCCTCGACCGAAGCCTTGCCGCGCACAATGACCGAGCCGCGTCCGTCGCGCAGCGCATTGCGCGGCGCGGTGCGGCCCATGATCTCGCCGCCCGTCGGGAAGTCGGGGCCGGGCACGATGTCCAGCAGGGCCTCGTCGCCCATGTCGGGGTTGTCCAGCAGCGCCACGGCCGCGTCGACGACTTCGCCCAGGTTGTGCGGCGGGATGTTGGTCGCCATGCCGACGGCGATGCCGCCCGCGCCGTTGACCAGCAGGTTCGGAATCCGCGCCGGCAGGACGACGGGCTCCAGCTCCTTCTCGTCGTAGTTCGGTTGGAAATCGACGGTGTCTTTTTCGATGTCGGTCAGCAGGGCCACCGCCGCCGGGGCCATCTTGGCCTCGGTGTAACGCATGGAGGCCGGCATATCGCCGTCGACCGAGCCGAAATTGCCCTGACCGTCGACCAGCATCAGCCCCATCGAGAAGGGCTGCGCCATCCGCACCAGGGCCATGTAGACCGAGGCGTCGCCGTGGGGGTGGAAGCGACCCAGCACGTCACCGACGACACGCGCGCACTTCGAATACGACCGCTCGGGCGTCATGTTCAGGTCGTGCATCGAATAGAGGATGCGACGGTGAACCGGCTTCAGACCGTCGCGCGCGTCCGGCAAGGCGCGGCTGACGATCACGCTCATGGCGTAGTCGAGGTAGGAGCGTTTCAGCTCGTCCTCGATCGTGATGATGGAGATGTCGCCGGGCGCCGAAGGTGCGGCGTTGTCGTAGCTGTCGTCGGTCAAGGAAATCAGGCTTCAAATGGCCGGAATCGGAACGTGATCCGCTATTCCGGTTTCTAGCATCCGGGGGGCGTTGTGGCAAAGAAACGCCGCTGATATCCCCATGCCCAAAAGGACAGGAAAACCATGCGTCTGACTGCTGCCACCCTCACCGCCGTCGCGGCGGCTTCGCTGATCGCCGGAGCGGCTTCGGCCCAGAGCCCAAGCCAGTCTCATGACCACGCCGCCATGGGCCACGGGGCGCACGCCCAAGCCTCGACTCAGGCGGCCGCCGTCGACCATTCCGCCATGATCCCGCGCGCCACGCCGGGCCAGACGGGACAGGCGTCGATCATCAACGGTCAGGGCGCGGAAATCGGCAAGGCGACGCTGACGCAAGGGCCGACCGGCCTGCTGATCAAGGTCGAGGCGACGGGCCTGACGCCCGGTTGGCACGGCATCCATATCCACGCCACGGGCCAGTGCGCCGCCCCCTTCACCTCGGCGGGCGCTCACATCAACCACACCGATCCCAAGACGCCCCACGGCCTGCTGAACGCCCAGGGTCCGGACGACGGCGACCTGCCCAACCTCTACGCCGCCGCGGACGGCTCGGCCAAGGCCGAGTTCTTCACCACCAGGGCCCGCATCAGCCAGGACGGCCCCGGCCAGTGGCTGTGGGACGCCGACGGCTCCGCCCTGGTCATCCACGCCAACCCCGACGACCACAACAGCCAGCCCATCGGCGGCGCGGGCGACCGCGTGGCCTGTGCCGTCCTCGGCGCGAACTAAGCGAGACGATCAGACCTTGGCGGGAGCGCCGGCGCGCAAGCCGCGCTCCCCCAGGGCGACCGTGATCACGCCGATCAGGGCGATGGCCACGCCGGTCACGATCTGCGGCGTCAGCACGTCGCCCATCCACAGCCAGCCGATCAGGATGGAGACCAGCGGCGAGCCCAGCAGATAGGGCGTCACCCGCCCCGCCTCGCGCCGTTGCACCAGCCAGAAGACCAGACTGGTCGCGAACACCGACGAAATCAGACCCGCCCAGACCAGGGTGCCCCAGACGATGGGCGGGGCGACCTGCGCCGCCTCCCACTGCCCCGTCTCGAACACCAGCGATCCGACGGTCAGCGCCGGGAAGGCCATCAGGGCCAGCAGCCCCTGCATCTTCAGCGGCGGAATGGAGGTGGTGCGCCGCGCGATCACCGTCGTCAGCGCCCAGGCCGAGGCCCCGGCCGCCCCGACCGCAATCGCCTTCCAGTCCTGCAAGGCGTGGGGGTCCAGCGTCATCCAGGCCACCCCGGCGAAGGCGATGACCAGCCCGACCGTCGCCATCCGCGAAATCCGTTCGCCCAGCAGCAGGAAGGCGAACAACGAGGTCAGCGGGATCCACAGCTGGGTCGCCACGGTCACCGGGCTGACGTCATGGGCCAGCCAATAGGCGAGATAGATCAGGCCGTAGTGGATCGGTCCGCCCACCACGGCGATGATCAGCAGGCTCTTCCAGTTCGGGAAGGGCGGCCGCACGAACCAGACCAGACAGGCGGCGGCGATGGCGAAGCGCAAGGCCCCCACCATCAGCGGCGGCATGACCTCGGTGGCGACCTTGGCGGCGGCGTTGTTGACGCCCCAGATCAGCATCACGGCGATGATGGCGGCGATCTCGAGCAAACTCAGCGGGGAATGGCGTTGGCTGGACACCGTGACCTGATGCCACAGGCGAGCGTGAAAGGCCCGTCACGTTCGATGACCGCTCTTTTCCATCGCGCCTGCCCTACTATTCGCCGGGCAGGATGCTATGCCGCCGCCCATCCGCGAAACGAGGCAGGATCGATGAACCGCACGATGGCCGCCCTGATGATCACCGTCGCCACCCTGGGCGCCGCGCCCGCGCTGGCGCAGACCGCCAAGGGACCGACCGCCGTGGTCTCGCCTCAGCCCCTGCCCATCGACGACAGCCGCCCGCGCGTCTTCCTGGGCGGCAGCATAGACATGGGCGGCGCGCCCGACTGGCAGGCGGCGATGACAGCGGCCCTGGCCGACATGGACGTGGTGATCCTCAATCCCCGCCGCCCCGACTGGAACCCCGAGTGGCGCCCCGAGGCCGACGAGCCCGAGTTCCGTCGTCAGGTCGAGTGGGAGCTGGCGGCGCTGGAATCCGCCGACGTCATCGTCATGTATTTCGCCCCCGGCACGCAAAGCCCCATCAGCCTGCTGGAAATGGGCCTGCACGCGCGCGGCGGAAAGCTGATCGTCCTGGCCCCCGAGGGCTTCTGGAGGAAGGGCAACGTCGACATCACGGCACAGGCCTACGGCGTCAAACAGGTCCAGTCCCTGCCCGAACTGACCGCCGGCGTCCGCGAGGCCCTGAGCACCGCTGCCGCCAGGGGCCGCTTCGCCCGCTGACACGAAAAAGGCCGCGCCCTCCTCTCGGAAGACGCGGCCCGATCGTTCGGATGAGCCGACCTTAGAACGGGATGTCGTCGTTCAGGTCGTAGCTTTCCTTGGGACCCGAGGGCTTGTTGGCGCCGCCGGTGGAGAAGCCCGAGGAGTAGTCGTCGTCGTTGCGGCCGCCGCCGTAGCCGCCGCGATCGCCCATGCCGCCGCCCTGGCTGTCGTTACGACCGCCCAGCATGGTCAGCTGGCCGTTGAAGCGCTGCAGCACGATCTCGGTCGAGTATTTCTCGACGCCCTGGGCGTCGGTGTATTTGCGGGTCTGCAGCGAGCCCTCGATGTAAACGGTCGAGCCCTTCTTCAGGTAGTTCTCGGCCACCTTGACGATGTTCTCGTTGAAGATGACGACCGCGTGCCACTCGGTCTTTTCCTTGCGCTCGCCAGTGGCCTTGTCGCGCCATTGCTCCGAGGTGGCGATGCGCAGGTTGGCGACGCGGTCGCCGCTGTTCAGCGTGCGGATTTCCGGGTCCTTGCCCAGGTTGCCGATGAGGATGACCTTGTTGACGCTGCCGGCCATGACCGATGTCCTTTTATGTTCTTGCCGTCGATCCCTAGCGGATTGCGACGGAATGTTCCAGTTTTGTTCACACCCGAGCGGGCGGGAATTCTAGTTGGGGGCGACGGCGATCGGGCGACCGTCGATCTCGCGCTGGATGGCGCCCGGAATGGCCAGACGGCCGTCGCCGGTGCGCGTCAGGGCGAAGAAGCGCTGCCCCGTCAGCGTCTTGCCGAACTTCACGCCGCCCCGGTCGATGAAGATGAACTGGCCCTGATAGGCGCCGATCATGTCGCGGTTGGTGCCGCCCAGGCGCAGGAAGCGCAGGCGCATTTCCTCGAGCCGGGCGGCGCAGAACTCGATCTGCTTCTGGTCGCGGGCGACCACATTGATCTGGGGCGCGGACTTGCCATCCTCGGCCAGGACCACGTGATAGCAGACGCCCGTCTCGGTCGGCGCCTCGACGCCCTTCTGGGCGCAGGCGGCGAGCGTCAGGCCCAAAAGGCCGACGGCGACGGCGGAAGCGGCGGTCTTGCGGCTCATCGGCCCAGCTCCGGGAACTGACAGTTGCGGTCCTGCTGGGCCAGGGTGCGGAAGCGGCTGTTGTCGTTCGACTGCTCGACGCGACGCGGCACCAGACGTAGGGTGGTGTCGCCCCAGCGGCCGTACTGAGCTTCGCCCGGGCGGACGCAGGTGCCTGCGTAAAGCGCCTGAACACAGGCCCCGATGCTCATGCCGTTGCCGATCGAACGCCATTCCGAGCCCGTGTGGCGCAGGCAGGCCGTGCCCGAAGCCTGAGCGGGCGCCGCACGGCTAGGCTCGGCGGGCGACGCGCCCTCATCGACCGGGGCGACCTCGACCGCCGGCTCGGCGGGCAGTTCGGGCGGCGGGGCGAAGGCGGCGGTCGGGGCGGCGGCCAGGGCGCCGGTGGCGTCCAATCCGACGTCCAGGGCGCTGGTGGCGACGCCGTTGCGCTGGGCGCAATCGGCTAGGGTGGCCAGACCGACGAACTGCCCGTCGACGAAGCAGCGCAGCTCGCGCGCGGGCTCCAGCGTCGGCGCCTCGGCCAGATCGATGGTCAGCCCGCCCTGGGACGCGGGCGGCGCCTCGGTCGGCTCGTCGCGCCCTCCGCTGAACACCAGGGCCACCGCCACGGCCGCGACGACGGCCAGGCCGCCCCCGACGATCAGGACTGTGCGATTGTCTTTCGGAAGGGCCATGCGGGACTCGACGCCAATGATGGCCCCAATAACCCCGGCGACGCGGCACGCGTCAACATAAAGCGGGGTTCCCCGCCGCTAGGCTGTGAGTCGTGCAAGCGCGGCCTGATAATTGGCCAGTTGAGCCTTGAGATAGGCGGGGGCCTGCCCCGTGACCTTGGGCTTGGTGCTTTCGGGCGCCAGGGCCTTGTAGGCGTCGCGCAGCACCTTGATGGCGGACTGGATACTGGCCTGGGCCTGTTTCGCCGCCTCGGCGTCCCGCAGGTTCAGCGCCTTGGGCAGATCGAGGCCGAAGGTCTTCAGGTCGCTGTCCGTCGGTCCGATGAAGCCCGGCGTCAGCCCCAGCCCCGCCAGAGCGTCGCGCCCCGCCTCGCCCGCCCGCAAGACCGCGCCCTGGCGCCCGTCGGTGAAGGCGATGGACAGGCGCTGGACGCCGCCGGCCGTGACCCTGGCGTCGCCGTCCATGCCGGTGACGTGGTCCTTGTCGGTCTTGATCGTCACCTTGAGCTTGCGGCCGGACGCGGTCTCGATCTTGCGCGCCAGGCTCTGCAAGGTCTCCTTGGCGTCGATGGTCACGGCCGTTGAGCGGCCGCTGTCGCCCGAGACGACATAGAAGCGGTCGCCCGGCCGAAGAGCCGTGACGTCGATCAACCTCTTGGAATCGGACTGGGGGATCTCGCCCTGGGGCAGGCCCAGCCGATCCAGCACGCTGGCCCCGCCCGAGGCGACGGCGATGGTCATGGGCGCCGCCTGGGCGTCCGCGCCGGTCCAGGTCTGCTTCCATTCCATCGCCCCGGTCAGGGGGTCGAGACGGGCCAGATAGCCCGAGGTCGGGTCCGTGGCCTTGGCGCCGATGGCGCGGTCCGAAATCCCGGTCAGCCAGACCTTGCCGCCCGCGACCTTTACATCGGCGGCGGAATCGTCGCCCGCTCCGCCGATGTAGGTCAGCCGGTCGTTGGCCGAGGCGCCGAGATCGTCGGCCAGGACGGCGACGAAGGCGTCCATCCCGCCCGCGTGGGCTGTATTGACCTGGCCGATGTCGAGCGCGCCGTTCTGGGTCGCGCCCGAGACGACCACCTGGCCGTTGACGACGGAAAGGCCGGCGATCTCGCCGTTGCCCGACTGGCCCAGGTCGCGGGTGGACAAAAGCGTCGGCGCGCCCGTGGCGTCGATCTGGAAGCGGCGCACGACCATGCGGCCGTTCTCGATCCCGGCGGTATAGAGCTTGTCGCCGTCCACGGTCATGGCCTGGACGCTGTCGTCCCCCGCCGTGCCGAACTGGTTGACGCCCGAGGCGGTCGCGGTGATCGGCGCCAGGCTGTGAATCTGGGTCTCGCTGAAGGCCTGAACATAGCCGTCCCAGCCGCCGCTGGCGGTCGCGCCCGACATGGCCGACTGCGAACGCCCGGCGACATAGACGCGGCCGTCGACGCCGAACGACACGGCGGTCGCCTCGTCCGCCGCCTTGGCGCCCCGGCGCTGGGTCCACTGCTCCACGCCCTTGGCGTCGAAGACAGTCACGAAACTGTCCGCGACATTGGCCGAAGCGCCCGACGCGCCGGGCTCCAGCGCGCCGATGACCGAGCCCGCCACCGCCACCCGGCCGTTCGCATCGACGGAAATGGCGTAGCCGCTGGCGGTCGAGGCGGCGCCCAGGGCCCGGCTGACCACCACCTGGCCGGCGGAATCCAGCTTCATCAGCACGACGTCGCCCTGGCCCTTGATCGGCTGGGTCGAGGTTCCGGCGCTGACGTCAGCGACGATCCACATCGAGCCGTCCGGCCCCGCGGCGCTGGCGCGCACGGCCTCGACGCCGTCCGGCAGGCCCGACTTGCCGATCTGGCCGTCCACCCAGAAGGCGACGCCGGAGGTGTTGGCCGCCCCTTCCTGGAATTTCAGCACCTCGTGGTCGCCGCTCTTGCCGACCCCTTGCACCACATAGACCGCGTCCGAAGATGCGACGGGGGCGAAGCTGACGGTCTCGGACGACACGCCCTGGACGCTCAGCGCCCATTGGTCCGACCCCGCCGGCAGGGTGATGGTCTTGTCCCCCGCCTTCACGACGCGCGGTTCCGAGGGAAGCTGCTGACTGGTGATGCGGGTCTGGACGCCCGCCGCCTCCAGCTTGCCGTTGATATGGGCCGTCACGGATTCAAGCGCGCGCAGCTGGGCGCCCATGTCGGCCAGGTCGATGCCGACCGTCTGGACGCCCGCGACCGACTTGACGCTGATGCTGAACTTCACATCGCCCTGGAAGGCGGCGACGACGTCGGCCGACGATCCGGTGTGGATCGGGCCCGTGACGTATTTGGCCGAATCGCGCGCCACGGCCGCGCCGGTCTGCGTCTTGGTCGCCGAAACGCCCTCGACCATCCGCAGCCCCTCGAACCCGCCCGCGCCCAGATAGGCGGCCAGCTCGGCCATCCCGGTGTCGAATCGTTTCGTGAGCTGGGCGTTCTCGAGTGCGGTGAGCCCCTTTTGGCCCGCCCGCTCGGTGATGGCCTCCAACATGGAGAGGCCCTGATACATGGCGAAGATCTTGCGATAGTCGCCCGACGACGTCCCCTTGACGTCCAGGGAGGTCGTTTCCTCGTTGATGAAGCGACGACCGCTCAGCGCCGCGCGCAGCAGATCGGACTGGGCCTGCGGCTTGACCGAAACGCTCCAGGGCGCGGTCGGCTGCTTCTTCTTCGCGGTCGCGGCCGCGTTCGACGTGCCGGGGCTCGTCGACGTCAGGCCGTACATTCCCAGAAGATAGCTGTTGTCGATCACAGGCCTGCGCTCCTTCGAGCCACCATGCCGCCCGCGCGGTAACGAACTGTTTAAGATCGCTCTGGAACAGCAACGGCTGATCCACGTTCCCGGACGGTCAAGCTCCCGTCACAGGCCAAGGATCCGTCCTATGCCCTACGTGCGTTGGTTGCTCATGAAATTGGCCAGCCTCTATGGGCTGACGCCGCGCCCGTCCCGGCGCAAACCGCCTCCGGTCTCGCTCGGACACGGCGCGCCGCGCTCGTTCAGCTAGGATCAGCCCTTGAAGAGCGACAGGATGATCTGCGGCGCCTGGTTGGCGATCGACAACGCCTGCGCGCCCAGCTGCTGCTGCACCTGAAGCGCCTGCAGGCGGGCGCTTTCCTTGGCCATGTCGGCGTCCACCAGATTGCCGATCCCGGTCTCCAGCGAGTCCATCAGCTTGCTGACGAAGGTGGTGTGCTTCTCGATCTGCTTGGCCTGGGCGCCCAGCTCGGCCAGGCTGGCGCTGGACGTGTCGATCGCGGCGATGACCGCGGTCAGGGCCGCGTTGGCGTTGGCCGCATTGGTCAGGTCGATCGCGCCTCCCAGCCCCAGCCCCGTCAGGGTCATGTCCTGGCGGTCCATGCTGATGATTTCGGTCGCGCCGACGTTGGCGAGGAAGTCCAGCGTCGTCGTGCTGGTTCCGTTCAGAATATTCTCGCCGTCGAACGTGGCGTTCATGGCGAACGACGTGAGCGACTTCAGCAGCGACTGGAACTCGTCGTCATAGGCCTTGCGCGACGCGGCCGAGGCGGACGGATCGGCGGCCGAGGTCGCCTTCTGACGCATTTCGATCAGCAGGTCCGAGATCTGCTCACCCGCCGCCAGCGACACGTCCGCCAGAGAGGTCGCCCGGTTCATGCTGGTTTTCACCGCTTCCAGCGCGCCCGTGTCGGCCCGTTGATTCTGGGCGATGGCCCAGGTGGCGGCATTGTCCTTGGCGCCCTGGACCTTCAGGCCGGTGTTCACCCGGTTCTGGGTCGCCGCCAGTTTCTGATTCGTGGAATTGAGGTTCTGAAGCGCAATGAGCGCCGAGGAATTCGTGAGAACGCTGTTGGTCATGGCTTCTAGCCCCAGTCCTAATTCTGGGGGCCAGAATGTCGCTGATTCCTGAGCGTATGGTTAACGACGCGGAAACGAACGCGACGCCGCCCGGCGAGCCGGCGGCGCTGCGATCGAAACTAACGGATGATCAGACCTTTGTCTTGATCAACTCGCCCGCCCCATAGGCCGGGCTGTGGCGCATTTTGACGACGTCTTCGCGCGGCAGCTGGCGAATGACCTCGCCCGTGACACGGTCAACCGTCTTGTAAACGAAGCCGTTCGGACCTTCCTCGATCGTCAGGCGATAGCGGCCGGCGTCGTTATCTTGCTGGACCGGCCGCTGAGGCGCTTCGACACCCTGCCCCAAGGCTTCGGGATTGATGAAGGCTACGCCGGGTACTCTTGCGACATTGTCTGCCATTTCCCTCTCGCGCGGTCACGCCGCGCCTCCCGTCTCCGGACGTGCGAACGGGGGCGAACCGCAAGGTCCGCCCCCGGCCACGTCTTTATTAGCGGAACAGGCCGAGCAGGATCGAGCTCGACTGGTTCGCGATGCCCAACGCCTGCACACCCAGCTGCTGCTTGGTTTGCAGAGCCGTCAGCTTGGCGCTTTCCTTGGCCAGGTCGGCGTCCACCAGGTTGCCGATACCGGCTTCAACCGAGTCCTGCACCTTGGAGGTGAAGGTCAGTTGACGCTCCAGCGACTTGGAGTTGCTGCCCAGCGAGCCCAGCTTGGCCGAGAAAGCCGTGATGGCCGTCTCCACCGCAGCGGCGGTCGCGCCGGCGCGAGCGATCGAACCCGTCGCCGTGGCGACGGTCGTGGCCGCTCCAGCAACAGCGTGCACCGAGAAGGTGTCGCCGGCCGCCGTGCCCGTCTGCACGACCAGGTTGTTGGTCGCCGAACCGGCCGAGAACAGGTTGACGCCGTCGAAGTTGGCGCCGCCCAGCGCCTTGGTGATTTCATTGCCCAGGGCGTTGAAGTCAGCCAGGTACGCCGTCTCGGCAGCCGAACCGGCGACCGAAGACTGAATCGCGACCGCGAGGGACTTCTGTTCCTCGAGAGCCTTGGAGATCACTTCACCCGCCGCCAGCGCCACGTCGATGACCGACTGGCCGCGTTGGATGGAGTTCTTGACGGCGTCCAGGGCGCCCATTTCAGCGCGCTGACCGGTGGCGATCGCGAAGATCGCGCCGTTGTCCTTGGCCGAGGAGACCTTCTGACCAGTGTTGACGCGGTTCTGGGTGGTTTCCAGCGCCTTGTTGGTCGCGTTGAGGCTCTGCAGCGCAACCATGGCGCCGTAGTTCGTGTTGATGCTGTTAGCCATTTTGGCTGTCCTTTGTCTTCGACGATGTCCGACGCCATTTTGGCTGCCGGGAGCTTTCTGCTCGGGACGGCAAGCAGCAAGGACAAGGCCACGAACAGGCGCCGGGCACGCTTCATCAAGACGCTGAATTTGCTACGTTAGATTTGATAAACCACGTTCATAACCCGGCAGATTTTGCCGGTTAACGCCTCTGCCCGGCAGAATCTGCCGCCTGACTCGGCAAGATATTCCACCTCAAGGCTCCTGCCGGCGATCCTGCATCGCCCGCTCGGCGGTCAGGGTTTCGACCGCCAGCCGCCGCGCGGCGTCGCAGGCGACGATCTGGGCGCCGCGCAACAGATAGGCGGCCTCCAAGTCCGCCAGGCCAGGCGCTTCAGGCAGTGTCGCGAGCGCACAGGGACGCGTCGCCGCTTCAGCCAGGACCAGCCGTGGCGGCGCAACCGTCGAGATCGGAGGCGAGCCGGCACAGTTCGCGGTCATGAGCGCGCAGGCGCCCAGCCCGCACAGGGTCCAACGGGTCGTTCGCATCGTCGGCGCTCCTCGCCTGGGTGACGGCCGCGACGGTCGCCCGCTGCACGGCCAGGGTCTGTCGGTGATGGATTTCTAAACGCGCGGCCTGCTGGGCCTGACCCGCCGCCTCGACGCGGCGAGCTTCTGCGTCACTCTCAGCCAAGGTCGCGCGCGCCTGGGCCGTCTCCAGCCGTCTCTGCTGAAGGTCGAACGGGTCCCACCTCAGCCCCAGCCCGCGTCCGGCGACCGCCAGAAGCAGGACCGCCGCCCCGACCAGGGCCAGCCACCCCAGCGGCGTCAGCGTCCGGACCAGGTCTCGGCGCCTCATGGATAGGCCCTCCGGTCCAGCTCGAAATGCGGACCGTCCCTCAGACGGGTCCAGTCCCCGCCCCAGGTCAGCGGCGTTCGCAGGTCGCGCGCCGCCGCCTTGAAGGCCTCGGCGATGCGCCCGTACAGCGGCCAGTCCCAGCGGACGCGGCCGTCGATCAAGGCCGCCACGTCGACCGCATGGCCGGTCAGGTGGCGCGAGTTGAGCGTCCGGCTGGCTCCCGCCTTGACCAAGGCCGCCTGGCGGGCGGGGTCGCGCAGCCCCTCCGTCACCATGAAATCCACCTCGGTTCGGCCGATCGCCGCCTCGACCACGGCGATCAGGTCGGGGTGGACACCCTGCAACCGGGCGCGAGAGCGTTGCGAAAGACGAAAGCTCATTTCCGCCCTCCCGCCGCCAGGCGCAGGCGCAGATTGGCCAGCATGGCGATCATCTGCTGGGCGCTCGGCGCCACCAGATAGAGGACCAGCATCAGGGCCAAAAGGCCCATCAACCCCTCGGCCACGCGCGGCAGGTCGGCGGGCGCCGTCCGCCCCACCGCCCGCGCCAGCAGCCACCACAACCCAAGACTGGCGGCGAAGACATAGAGCCGTCGCCACAGCCAGCGCCCCTCGGCCAGCCCAATCTCGCTCCTCTCTATCTCGGTCATCCTTCATCCTCCTGATCCCCAGGGGCGGCGGGCCTGCGCCAATCGCTCCCCAGCTGGTCGAAACAGTCGTCGGGCGTCAGCCGCTCGGGCGCGGCCCAGGCTTCCTCGTCCAGCAGTTCGGGCTCGAGGATGCGGTCGAAATATCGGGTCATGGCGTTCACCCGATCGCCGTCAGCCAGACGACGCCCGCCGCGCCTGCGCCGCCCGGGCCTGGCGTCGTCACGGC
>NZ_JBOHLI010000023.1:0-42675 GCF_050729455.1 Brevundimonas sp. | reverse complement strand
GGCCGAGGCCGCGCCCGCCGCCGCGCCCCGCCGGCCGCGCCGCGTCCACGAACAGCCCGAGACGTCGCCCGCCGCCGCCCCTGCCGCCGACCTCGAGGGCGACGCTGACCCCTATGCGGCCGATCCCTACGCCGACCCCTACGCTGACGATGCGCCCGCCGCCTACGCCCCGCCGTGGGAGGACGCGGCCCCCGCCGCGCCGATCGCCCCGCCCTCGGCCCGCGCGCCCAAGGCCGTCGAGCCGCGCGTGGCGGCGGTCAAGGCGCCCAAGCCGCGCAGCGACGCCGACCAGCAGACCTTCGACTTCGAGCCCGGCGAGGGTTTCGACCTGCCCTCGCTCGGCATCCTGGCCAAGCCCGGCCAGCGCGGCGGCGCCGTGGACGAAGAATCGCTGAAGCAGAACGCCAAGATGCTGGAAGGCGTGCTGCAGGAGTTCGGCGTGCGCGGCGTGATCGACCAGATCCGTCCCGGCCCCGTCGTCACCCTCTATGAGCTGGTCCCCGCGCCGGGCGTGAAGCACGGCCGCGTCGTGGCCCTGGCCGACGACATCGCCCGCTCCATGTCGGCCCGCGCTTGCCGCATCTCGGTCGTGCAGGGCCGCAACGCCATCGGCATCGAACTGCCCAACGCCAAGCGCGAGACCGTCTATCTGCGCGACCTGCTGGCGTCCGGCGAATACGACAAGAAGAGCCATCTGCTGCCGCTGGCGCTCGGCGAAACCATCGGCGGCGAGCCCTATGTCGCCGACCTGGCGCGCATGCCTCACCTGCTGATCGCGGGCACCACCGGCTCGGGCAAGTCGGTCGGGGTCAACGCCATGATCCTGTCGATCCTCTATCGCCACTCGCCCGCCGAGTGCCGCTTCATCATGATCGACCCCAAGATGCTGGAGCTGTCGGTCTATGACGGCATCCCGCACCTGCTGGCGCCGGTCGTGACCGATCCCAAGAAGGCGGTCGTGGCCCTGAAATGGACCGTGCGCGAGATGGAGGACCGCTATCGCCGCATGTCCAAGCTCGGCGTCCGCAACGTCGCCAGCTACAACGAGCGCGCCCGCGAGGCCCAGGAAAAGGGCGAGCATTTCGAACGCACTGTCCAGACCGGCTTCGACGAGCAGGGCCGCCCCGTCTACGAGAGCGAGAAGATCCGCCCCGAGCCCATGCCCTATCTGGTCGTGGTCATGGACGAAATGGCCGACCTGATGCTGGTCGCCGGCAAGGACGTGGAGGGCGCCGTCCAGCGTCTGGCCCAGATGGCCCGCGCCGCCGGCATCCACCTGATCATGGCCACCCAGCGCCCGTCGGTGGACGTCATCACCGGCACCATCAAGGCCAACTTCCCGACCCGGATCAGCTTCCAGGTCACCTCCAAGATCGACAGCCGCACCATCCTGGGCGAACAGGGCGGGGAACAGCTGCTGGGTCAGGGCGACATGCTCTACATGGCCGGGGGCGGCCGCATCACCCGTCTGCACGGCCCGTTCGTGACCGATCAGGAAGTCGAGGAGGTGTGCAAGCACCTGCGCCTCCAGGCCGAGCCGGACTATCTGGACCTGATCACCGACGAACCGGACGGCGACGGCGACAACGCCATGGGCGGCGATGGCGACGGCATGTCGGGCGACGACCTCTATGACCGGGCCGTGGCCGTGGTCACCCGCGACCGCAAGGCCTCGACCTCCTACATCCAGCGCCGCCTGCAGATCGGCTACAACCGCGCCGCCACCCTGATCGAGCGCATGGAACAGGAAGGCGTCGTCAGCCCCGCCAACCACGCCGGCAAACGCGACATCCTGGCCGGGCCTCCTCCTATGTAGTCTCGGCTGCGCCGAGGGCGGCGGCTTCGCCGCCGGGCGCTATCGCTCGCCGCGCGGCGGCTCGCTGCTTCAGCGCCGAAGCGAGCACGGACGAACGGAACCGCGCGCCCTCTGCGCTCGTTGGAACGCCCATGTCCTCAAGCAGCGAGGCTCCGCGAGCCGAGCGTTAGGACCCCTAAAGCCCCCAGAAACAATGAACAGCGCTTCATCGGATCGCCGAAATATGGTCAGGCTGGCGTCATGGGGTCGCCGTCTGCATCCGGCTTGATGACCATCCGAACCCTCATCCCGAATGGGAGAAGACAAGACATGACGATTTCACGCCGCGCCTTCGGCTTCAGCGCCGCCGCCCTTGCCTCGTCTTGGGCCATTACCGCCGCCGCGCCCGCCTCGGCCCAGTCCAGCCTGTCCGCCGAGGATCAAGCCACCCTGCGTCAGGCCCAAGCCTATCTGACCGGCCTGACGGCGGCGCAAGGCAACTTCATCGAGACCGGCCCGGGCGGCCAGCGTCGCTCCGGCCGCTTCTGGCTGCAGCGCCCCGGCAAGATGCGTTTCGAATACAGCGAGCCGGCGGGCCTGCTGGTCGTGGCCGACGGCAATAACGTCAAGCGCTACGATCCGCGCCTGAACGTCTTCCGCCAGGTGCCGCTGGCCGCCACGCCGCTGTCGACCTTCCTGGCGCGCGAGGTCCGGCTGGATCAGGGGGTGCGCGTCGACCGCGTCACGCGGATGGCGTCCGGCGCCTTCGCCATCACCGCCCGCGACGCCTCCAAGCCCAACGAGGGCTCGGTCATCCTGGCCTTCGCCGGATCGCCCCTGCGATTGCAGGAGTGGACCATCACCGACGCGCAAGGATCGCGCACCCGCATCCAGCTGACCTCGCTGCAGCCCGCCTCCGGCCTGGCCGCCAGCCTGTTCCAGTTGCGCGATCCAACGCGTCGTCCCAGCCGCAACTAGGCCGCAACCGGAACGGGCGTCACAGGCCTGGCACAGCCTTGACGCTTTTTCTTGATTTGACTTTTTTTGCTCGTGTGACATTCTGACCACAGAACGACGGCGGTCGTTCTGTCCGCCATGGAATCATCCCCTCCCGGCGGCGAGAGAGACGAACTGAACAGCGCCCGGACCCGTTCCGGGCGCTTTTTTCATGCCTTGGCCGTGCTAAGGCCGGGCCATGACCCTTCGTATCGTCACCTGGAACATCAACTCGGTCCGCCTGCGCATTGATCAGGTCGCCCGCTTCGTCGCCGAATATGCGCCCGACGTCCTGTGCCTGCAGGAGATCAAGTGCACCGAGGACCAGTTCCCTCGGGAAGCCTTCGAGCAGATGGGCCTGCCCTATCTGAAAATCCGCGGCCAAAAGGGCTGGCACGGCGTGGCCATCGCCAGCAAGCTGCCCATTCTCGACGGCGAAGGCGCTGCGCTCGACGTCTGTCGCGAAGGCCATGGCCGCTGCGTCTCGGGCATGGTCAACGGCGTCGAGATCCAGAACTTCTACATCCCGGCCGGCGGCGACATTCCCGACCGCAAGCTGAACCCGAAGTTCGATCACAAGATGGACTTCTATGAGCGCCTGACCGCCGAGATGAAGACGCGCGACCGACAGCGGCCTCTGGTCCTGGCCGGCGACTTCAACATCGCGCCGGGCGACAACGACGTCTTCAACCACAAATTCATGCTGAAGGTGGTCAGCCACACGCCGGGCGAGATCGAGACCCTGCGCCGGTTGCAGGACGCCGGCGGGTTCGCCGACGTGGTGCGCGACCAGATCCCGGATCCGGTCAAGCTGGCCAGCTGGTGGAGCTATCGCGCCAAGGACTTCCGGGTGTCGAACCGCGGCCTGCGGCTGGACCACCTGTGGACCTCGCCGGGCCTGACGCCCGCCGTGGTCAAGGGCAGCGCGCGTGTTCTCGATACGGTGCGCGAATGGGAACGACCCAGCGACCACGCCCCCGTGGTCATGGACCTGGACGTCTAGACAACGTCAGATGAGCAGAGGACAGGCGGTCGGGGGAGCGACCGCCTGTTTCTAGAGCCTGATCGGTTGAGGAGGAATCGCTTCGCGATTCCGCCGATGCCGTGAATCACGGCTCCAGGATTGATGCTGGAGCGAATATCTCGGTCCAGATGCATTCGCATCTGAACCGATTTCGCTCTGGTCTTAGGCGGCGCCGAGCAGCTTGGCGCCGGCCAGAACGCCCAGCAGGATCAGGGTGACGCTGCCGGTGAAGACGACGACGGCTTCAAACGAGGCGTCGGCGCGGGGATGCACGAGTTTCATGATGGAGGTTCCTTTCGGCGGGGAGATCCGAATGCACCGAACATGGTCCATCGACCCGCTGTGGACAAACCACGGTTAGGCCAGGTCAAGTGAGTTCAGATCACTCGATCGGATCAGCGTGGGACTCGGCCTCGATCCAGTTGAGGAAGCGCCGCAGCTTGGGCTCGTCGGCGCGCTCGGGCAGGACCACGGCCCAGTAGGCCAGGTTGTTGGTCAGGGCGTGATCGACCGGCTGGATCAGCCGCCCCTCCTTCAGGTCGTCGGCGGCCAGGGGCGCCGAGGTCAGGGCTACGCCGCGTCCCGACAGGGCCGCCTCCAGCGCCAGATGGCTGTGGCTGAACATGGGGCCGCGCAGGTGCTGGACGCGCGGATCAACGACGCCCGCGCTCTCGAACCAGGCCTTCCAGCCCATGCGGTCGGCGAAGGGCAGGTCGTGCCAGCTTTCGTGGATCAGCACGGCGTCCAGCAGGTCGGCCGGGGTCCGCATCGACCGCGCCGCCGCCAGCGACGGGGCGCAGACCGGGATCAGGCGTTCGCTCATCAACCGACGCGCGACCTGGCCCGGATAGGGGCCCTCGCCGTAGCGCAGGGCCACGTCGGCCTCGCCGTTCGACAGGTCGGCGATGCGATCCTCGGCGAAGACGATCAGGTCGAGGTCGGGGTTGTCCTCGCTGAAGCGGTGCAGGCGCGGCGACAGCCACTTGCCCGCCAGGGACGGCAGGGCCGAGATCCGCAGCTGGCGGCTGCGGCCGGGACGAACGGCCTCCAGCGCGCTTTCCAGCCGCTCGAAGGCGTCGGCCACCCCTTGCGCCAGACGGCGGCCGTCGGCGGTCAGGACCACGGATCGGTTGAAGCGGTCGAACAGGCGCAGGCCCAGCCGCATCTCCAGCGCCTTGATATGGCGGCTGACGGCGCCGGGGGTGACGCCCAGCTCCTCGGCGGCCTCGCGGAAGCTGCCGAGGCGGGCCGCGGCGTCGAACGCCCGAAGCGCCACCAGAGGCGGGGTCGGGCGACGCTCGCTCATCGTCCGCTCAGGCCAGGATCACGGTTGCAGGCGGTAGCCGCCCGCGTCGGTCAGCAGCAGGCGCGCCTGACCGGGCTCGGGCTCGATCTTCTGGCGCAGGCGATAGATGTGGGTTTCCAGCGTGTGGGTGGTGACCCCGGCGTTATAGCCCCAGACCTCGGTCAGCAGCTCCTCGCGCGACACGGGCTTGGCCCCGGCGCGATAGAGGTACTTGAGGATGTTGGTTTCCTTCTCGGTCAGCCGGACCTTCTTGCCCTTGTCGTCCAGCATCATCTTCGACGCCGGACGGAACTCGTAGGGGCCGATCTGGAAGACCGCGTCCTCGGACTGCTCGTGGCTGCGCAGATGGGCGCGGATGCGGGCCAGAAGGACGGCGAAGCGGAAGGGCTTGGTGACGTAGTCGTTGGCCCCCGAGTCGAGGCCGAGGATGGCGTCCGAATCCGAGGACTGGGCAGTCAGCATGATGACCGGGGTCGAGACGCCCGCCTTGCGGATCAGGCGGCAGGCCTCGCGGCCGTCCATGTCGGGCAGGTCGACGTCCAGCAGGATCAGGTCGGCGCGGACCTCGCGCGCCTGACGCACCCCGTCGGTCGCGGTGGAGGCCTGGACGGGACGGAACTCCTCGTGCAGGGCCAACTGCTCGGCCAGCGCCTCGCGCAGGTCGTCGTCGTCGTCGATGATCAGGATGGTCTTGGGCGTCGGCATGGGTAGAGAATGGCGAGGCTTGAGGGGTTCGCCAAGGGCGCTCCGCTATTTCATCGCCTTAAGAGGGCTTTAGAGGCCTATTTCGTTCCCCGAACAGGGCCGAACCGACGCGGACATGGGTCGCGCCGAGCCGAATGGCGGTTTCATAGTCGCCGCTCATCCCCATCGACAGGACCGGCAGGCCGTTGCGGGCGGCGATCTCGGCCAGCAGGGCGAAATGGGGTTCAGGCGCTTCGTCGGCGGGGGGGATGCACATCAGACCCTCGACGCTCAGGCCGTGAACCTCGCGTGCGGCGGCGATCAGGGCGTCGGCGTCGGCGGGCAGGACGCCGGCCTTCTGCGGCTCGGCGCCGGTGTTGACCTGGACCAGGACACGCGGACGGCGCCCCGTCTTGGCCATCGCCGCGGCCAGGGCGGCGGCCAGCTTCTCGCGGTCCAAGGTCTCGATGACGTCGAACAGCTCGACCGCCTCGACCGCCTTATTGGTCTGCAGCGGGCCGATCAGACGCAGTTCGAGATCGGGCAAGGCGGCGCGGCGGGCGGCCCAGTGGCTTTGCGCCTCCTGCACCCGGTTCTCGCCGAAGACACGCTGGCCGGTCGCCAAAGCCGCCTCCAGCGCCTCTAGCGGCTGGGTCTTGGACACAGCCGTCAGCGTCACGGACGCCGGATCGCGGCCAGCCTCGGTACAGGCTTGCCGGACGTGCTCCCGCACGTCGGCGAAACGATCATGGATGGACGGAACGGCGGAAGCGGGATTAGAGGCGGTCATGACCCTGTCCGAGGACGCGCGCACGCTGTGGCAGACGGCGACGGCTCTAGCCCGTGCGGCGGCGGCTGTCAGCCCGCCCCCAACACCTGGAAGCAAGGCCCTGCCCCCGCTGCTCTTCTTCACCGACCCGGCGCGGACGCCCCGGCCGTGGGAGACCGCGGCGCGATTGCCCGCCGGCGCCGGCGTGGTCTTCCGTTCTTTCGGAGCGGCCGATGCGCTGGAGACGGGTCTGCGACTGCGGGCGGCGACCAAGGCGGCCGGCGTCCGCCTGCTGATCGGGCTGGACGCCGATCTGGCCGAGCGGATCGACGCGGACGGCGTGCATCTGCCGGAACGGGCCCTGTCGGCGGCCTACGCCCTGTCAGGACGGCGGCCCGACTGGCTGCTGACCGGGGCGGCGCATTCGCTGGAGGCCGTGAAGGGCGCGCGCGATCTGGACGCCCTGGTGGTGTCGCCGGTTTTTCAGGCGGGCGGGGCTTCGGCGGCCAGGACGGCGCTGGGGATCGCAGGCTTCAAGGCCATGGCGACGGCGGCGCCCTGCCCCGTCTATGCCCTGGGCGGGATCAGTGCGGCCAACGCCGCCGATCTGAACGGATCGGGCGCGTGCGGGATCGCGGGCGTGGACGCCGTGCAGACGGCCTTCCTCGCTTGAGGCTCAGCGCAACGGCCTAAACCGAAATCAGAATTTGAAGATGGTTTCCAGACGCACGCGCGGCTGGGCGCGGCGGTCGCTTTCGGGGGCGCGGGCCGGATCAACCTCGGGCGAGGCCAGGTTGGCGGCGGCGCCGACGCGAAGACGCGGGCTGAGGCGGTAGTAGGCGCCGGCCTCGACGTCGCCCCAGTCGGTCTCGCGGCCGACCGGCTGGTTCAGGTTGAAATTCAGACCCCAGCGGCCGCTGTCGTTCCAGCGCAGGCCGCGGCGTTGCGGCGCGGGCGAGGCCTGGGCGGCTTCGGTCAGGGAGACGGCGGGCGCGCGACGCGCCTGAGCCGAGGCGTCGTCAGCCGTCCCGGCGATAGCCAGGACGCCCACAGTCGCAGCGATGATCGCAACGAAACGCATCTTCCAACCCTATGGGAACGGCGTTCATGCGCCGACCCTTGTTCCTGAACCCAGGGCCGAAGCCCAAGGACACAGCGATTAGACACCGCTGATCCACCCGGTCAACGCAACGTGGCCGTGCGCAACCGGTTCCATACGACTCTGGCGCCCGCCTGTGGCGCGGACAGCACGCCAAATAAGTCGACTTCCCGTCTTCGAACACGGCTTCGCCTTGTCACGGCCCCTTTTGGCCGTGTTATAGAGCGTGGCTGCGGCGCAGACGTGCGCGGACCGTCGGGCGCCTGCGCTCGAGGTTCGCTCCACGTGTCGACCTCGAACCTTTACGGAGATCTCGGAATGGCATTTGTTCGCGGCGCTGCGGTCGCCCTGATCGCGTCGGGACTGCTGCTGGGCGGTTGCGCCAGCCTGCCCTTCGTCGGCGACAAGGAAAAGGCGCCCAAGGCGGACGCCCAGCTTGGCATCGGCGTGAACGCCTATCTGTGGCGCGCGACCCTGGACACCCTGTCCTTCATGCCCCTGACCAGCGCCGACCCGTGGGGCGGCGTGGTCAACTATGACTGGTACGTCAATCCGCAGGCGCCGAACGAACGCTTCAAGGCCACCGTCTTCATCCTGGATCGCCGCCTGCGCGCCGACGCCCTGAACGTGTCTGTGACGAAGGAAGTCAAGGACGCCGCCGGCGCCTGGACCGCCGCCCCGGTCGCGGCCCAGACGGAAACCGATCTGGAAAACGCCATCCTGACCCGCGCGCGCCAGCTCAACCTCGCCAACGCGGCTCGCTAAGAGCCGCCTCCTCCCGCCACCCCAACGCAGACCTCAGGGCCGCCTCAAGCTTCGCGCCTGAGGCGATACCTCAGGATACGCCGTGGCCACTCGTTACGAGCCCAAGACCGCCGAACCCCGCCAGCAAGCCCGCTGGGCGGCCGCTGACGCCTTTTCGGTGTCCAACGCCGACACCGGCCGTCCGAAATACTATGTGCTGGAGATGTTCCCCTATCCGTCGGGCAACATCCACATGGGTCACGCCCGCAACTATGTGATGGGCGACGTGGTGGCGCGGCACAAGCGGGCCCAGGGCTTCGACGTTCTGCACCCCATGGGCTGGGACGCCTTCGGCATGCCGGCCGAGAACGCCGCCATGGAGCGCGGCGTCCACCCCGGCGACTGGACCTGGTCCAACATCGCCACCATGCGCGACCAGCTGAAGCTGCTGGGCCTGTCGCTGGACTGGAGCCGCGAATTCGCCACCTGCGACCCGGCCTATTACGGCAAGCAGCAGGCCTGGTTCCTGGAGCTGTACAAACGCGGTCTGGTCTATCGAAAGGACGGGGTGGTCAACTGGGACCCCGTCGACAACACGGTCCTGGCCAATGAACAGGTCATCGACGGACGCGGCTGGCGCTCGGGCGCCCTGGTCGAGAAGCGCAAGCTGAACCAGTGGTTCCTGCGTATTACTCAGTATGCGGATGATCTGATCGACGGCCTGTCCGAACTGGAAGGCCGCTGGCCTGATAAGGTCCGCCTGATGCAGGAAAACTGGATCGGCCGCTCCAAGGGTCTGCAGATGAAGTGGGCCTTCGCGCCCCACGCGGCTCCGTCCGGTCACGACGCGGTCGAGGTCTACACCACCCGTCCCGACACCCTGTTCGGCGCCAGCTTCGTCGGCCTGGCGCCCGACCATCCGATCTCGAAACAGCTGGCCGAGGCTGACCCCGAGGTCGCCGCCTTCGTCGCCGAATGCCGCAAGGGCGGCGCCTCCCAGGCCGAAATCGAACAGGCCGAGAAGATCGGCTGGGACACCGGCCTGAAGGTGATCCATCCCTTCACGGGGGCCGAGATTCCGGTCTGGATCGCCAACTTCATCCTGTCGGAATACGGCACGGGCGCGGTCTTCGCCTGCCCGGCCCACGACCAGCGCGATCTGGACTTCGCCCGCAAATACGATCTGCCGGTGATCCCGGTCGTCCGTCCCGAAGGCGCCGGCGACGACTTCGCCGTGGCGAACGAGGCCTATACCGGCCCCGGTTCGATCTCCCATTCCGACTTCCTCAACGGCCTGGACATCGACGCCGCCAAGGCCGAGGCCATCGCCCGCATCGAGGCGGCGGCGACCGGCGAGGCCAAGACCATCTATCGCCTGCGCGACTGGGGCGTCAGCCGCCAGCGCTACTGGGGCTGCCCCATCCCCATCATCCATTGCGAGACCTGCGGCCCGGTCGCCGTTCCCGCCGAGCAACTGCCGGTCGAACTGCCCAAGGACGTGACCTTCGACGTGCCGGGCAACCCGCTGGACCGTCACCCGACCTGGAAGCACGTCAACTGCCCGAGCTGCGGCAGCGAGGCCCGTCGCGAGACCGACACGCTGGACACCTTCGTCGATTCCAGCTGGTACTTCGCCCGCTTCGCCGATCCCAAGGCGGACGCGCCGATCAACAAGGCCGCCGCGTCGAAATGGCTGCCGGTCGATCAGTACATCGGCGGCGTCGAACACGCGGTCCTGCACCTGCTCTACGCCCGCTTCATCACCCGCGCCCTGTCGGACGCCGGCCTGATGGACGTGAAGGAGCCCTTCGCCGGCCTGTTCACCCAGGGCATGGTGGTCCACGAGACCTATTACGAAGGCCACGAAGCCAGCGGCAAGCCGCGTTGGGTCGAGCCTTCGGACGTCCGCATCGAGACGGTGGACGGCCAGCGCGTCGCCACCCGCCTGTCGTCCGGCGCCGCCCTGACGATCGGCGACATCGAGAAGATGTCCAAGTCCAAGAAGAACGTGGTGGCCCCCCAGGACATCATCGAGGCCTACGGCGTCGACGCTGGGCGCCTGTTCGTCCTGTCCGACAGTCCGCCCGAGCGTGACGTCCAGTGGTCCGCCGGCGGCGTCGAGGGCGCCAGCCGCTTCGTCCAGCGCGTCTGGACCGAGTTCGACGGCTTCGACGCCGCGGCCCCGGCCAACGCCGATGTGGACGCCAGCCTGATCCGCGAGACGCACAAGACCATCAAGGCCGTCAGCGAGGGCGTCGAGGGCTTCCGCTTCAACTCGGCCATCGCCAAGCTCTACGCCTTCCTGGCTGTCCTGCGTCAGCACGACAAGGCCGGCGGCGAGGCCAGGAAGACGGCCCTGTCGACCATGGCCCGCCTGATCGCGCCCTTCACGCCCCACCTGGCCGAGGAGGCCTGGGCGCGACTGGGCGAAGACGGCATGGTGCTGGACGCGCCCTGGCCGGTGTTTGACGCGACCCTGGCCGCCGACGACGAAGTCACCCTGCCCGTCCAGATCGGCGGCAAGCGCCGCGGCGAGGTCGTCCTGCCGCGCGGCTCGGACAATGCGACGGTCGAGGCCGCCGCTCTCGCCAATCCGACGGTTCAGGCCTACCTTGCCGCCAACAACCTCAGCGTCCGCAAGGTGATCGTGGTGCCCGACCGTATCGTCAACCTGGTGGCCGGCTGATGCGTCGCGCCCTCGCCCTGATCGCCGTCGCGGGCGCGGCCCTGCTCTCGGGTTGCGGCTTCACGCCCCTTTACGGTGAGATGGGCGTGGGCGCGGGCCTGTCGCGCATCGCTGTCTCCACCCCCGACAACCGCCTGGGCTACCGGCTGCGCGAGCAGCTGGAGGACGCCTTCGGCCGCGACGGCTCGGCCCAGCCCCTCTATCGCCTGACGACCGAGGTCACTCAGGAACGCCGTCCGCTCGGCCGGCGCATCGACGACACCGCGAGCCGCTACGAGCTGACGGTCAAGGCCGACTGGACCCTGACCCCGGTCAGCGGCGGCGAGCCGATCAAGGGCTCGCAGACCACGACTACCACCTACGCCTCCGCCGACCAGCCCTATGCCGCCATCGCCGCCCAGCAGGACGGCGAGGACCGGGCCGCCGCCGATCTGGCGCGCCTGATCCGCCTGGACATGATGCGCGCCCTGGCGGGCCGGTGAGCCGCCGCTTGAAGGGGCTCGCCGCGTGATCCTGGCCAAGCGGCCCGAGGTCGACCGCTTCCTGAAGGCGCCGGACAGCCACATCCGCGCCGCCGTCATCCACGGCAAGGATCGTTCGGGCGTGTCCGAACGCGCCCTGACCCTGTGCAAGGCCATCACGCCCGACCTGAACGACCCGTTCAACGTCACCTTCCTGACCGAGGCCGACATCGACGGCAACGCGGTCAGGCTGGAGGAGGCGCTGACCGCGCTGAGCATGATCGGCGGGCGCCGTCTGGTGCGCATTCGCCTGTCGGACGGCAAGGCCAGCGTCGACAAGGCCATCGCCGCCGCCCTGACCGTCCACGCCGAGGGCGGCTACAATCCCGACGCCATGCTGGTCATCGAGGCTGGGGCGCTGGGCCGTGAGTCCGCCCTGCGCAAGGCCGCCGAGAAGGCCGCCGGCGCCGTCGGCATCGCCTGCTACGAGGACGAGGTCGGCGACGTGGCGCGCATGACGCGCGAGGCCCTGACCGCCGACAAGGTGGGCCTGACCGCCGACGCCCTGGAGCGCTTCGTCGCCCGCCTGCCGCGCGAACGCGGCCTGATGCGTCAGGAGATCGAGCGTCTGGTCCTCTACATCGGCCCCGGCTCGGGCCGCACCATCGACACGCCCGAGTTGGAAGAGCACTTGGGCGTCGAGCCCGACGCCTCCCTGTCCGACGCCGCCTTGCAGGCCTTTGGCGGTCGTCCCGCCCCGGCCCAATCGGGCCTGCGCCGCGCCCTGGCCGAGGGCGAGAGCGCCGTCATGGCCGTGCGCATGGCCGCCATCCACCTGGGAAAACTGCGCCGGATCAACGTCCTGCAAGCCTCGGGCGCCGGCGCCAAGGAGGCCGCCAAGTCCGCCGGCGTCTTCTGGAAACAGGAGGCCGAGATCCTGCGTCAGGCCCGCGCCTGGCGGCTGGACCTGCTCGACGAGGTGCAGGACAGCGTCAACACCGCCGACATCGCCACCAAGACCACGGGCCTGCCCGAAGCCCTGATCGCCGAGCGCCTGCTGCTGGAAATATCCGCACGCGCCAAGCGCATCGGGCTTTAAGCCTAGGGCCTATCGGCCTTCGGCCTGCTTGAGTCAGCCCCGCTTCGACATCAGACGGAAGGCCGGCTTGTTCATCGCCGCCGCTTGACGCTGCATCGCCTTCTCCGCGCCCCGCGCCCCGCCCTTCTCGCCCGCCGGACCGGCCTGCGAGCCCGCCTTCTTGGCGGCCAGAGCGCGTTTCAGGGCTTCGGTGGCGCTGGTCTTGTCAGTCTGTTCAGTCATGGCTGCACCCTAGCACGAAAGAACGAACATTGCCGGTTCGGCGATGATGGCTGAGATTGGGGTCATGAGGTTCTTCGCCGTCAGCCTTATCGCCCTGCTCGCCTCTGCCTGCGACGAGGTCGTGCATGAGCGCCATAGCGATTTCCAAGCCGCCAGGCAGGCTGGCGCAATCGAGCGTGGCTGGATTCCCGCCTTCGTGCCGAGCAGCGCCTATGACATCCGCGACCAGCATGATCTCGACAGCGCCGCCCAGACGCTAAGCTTCCGCCTGCCGCCCGACGATGTTCCGGCTATGCTGGTCGGATTGAAACGGGCCCCGGATAGCGAGGCGGAAACCACTCGCGGGGTGATTGCGGCGGCGGGCTGGAAATCCGACCGCGCGCAGATCACTGTCTATCAAACTTGCCGCAACGGCGACGCTGCCGCTCTCGCAGTCAACGCCCGCACCGGCGCCGCCTTCTATCAAGCGCCAGTGAAATGGCGTTCAGATCCCTGCCCTCTGAGCTAGCGACCTAGCCGCGCATCAGGCGGCGACACAGGTCGTCGAGCTGTTCCAGGGTGCCGTATTTGATGGTCAGCTCGCCCTTGCCGCCCTTGTCGGTCAGCAGGACCTTCAGGCCCAGGGCGTCGGCCAGATCCTGCTCCAGAGCGGCCACGTCGGCGGCGCCCTCCCCGCTCAACGCCGGCTTGGATTTCGACGCCTTGGGACCTTCGGCCGTGCGACGGGCCAGAGCCTCGGTCTGACGCACGTTCAGACCCTTGGACAGGACCTGTTCGGCCAGGGCCTCGGGGTTGGGGGCGGTGATCAGGGCGCGGGCGTGACCGGCCGACAGGCGGTTCTCCATGACGTGGGTCAGGACGCTGTCGGGCAGTTGCAGCAGACGCAGGGTGTTGGCGACGTGGCTGCGGCTCTTGCCGACCACCCCGGCCAGGGCGTCCTGGGTGCGGCCGAAACGCGAGATCAGCGAGCCATAGGCCATGGCCTCTTCGACCGGGTTCAGATCGGCGCGCTGGACGTTTTCGATGATGGCGACCTCCATCACCTCCACGTCGTCCATGGGGCGTTCGATGATCGGCACGAATTTCAGTCGGGCGGCCTGGGCCGCGCGCCAGCGGCGCTCGCCGGCGATGATCTGCCAGACGCCGTCCTCGCCGGGCTGGGCCCGGACCAGGATGGGCTGCAGCACCCCCTTGTCGCGGATCGAGGCGGTCAGTTCTTCCAGATGCTCAGAGGCGAACTGCTTGCGCGGCTGATCGGGATTGGGCTTCAGGCTCTCGATCGGCACGGCGCGCACGCCCGTCGGCTGAGCGCCGCCGTCCACCGGCGCGCTCTCGGCGACATTCTCTCCCAGAAGGGCCGACAGGCCGCGACCCAGACCACGTTGACGTTCGGACAAGATGCTGATTCCGTTCTACTTAATCGGGAAAGCCGCCGATCAGGCGGCGAGCGCCTGACGACGCTGGCGTTCACGCGCCACAAGCTCGCGCGCCAGCTTCAGATAGGCCTGGCTGCCGGTGCATTTCAGATCATAGATCAGCACCGGCTTGCCGAAGGAGGGCGCCTCGGACACCCGCACGTTGCGGGGAATGACGCTGTCATAGACCTTGTCGCCGAAGTGGGCGCGCACGTCGGCCGCCACCTGGCCCGACAGGGCGTTGCGGCGGTCGTACATGGTCAGGACCAGGCCCTGGATCTCCAGCGCCGGATTGAGGCTCTGCTTGACCATGTCGATGGTCCGCATCAGCTGGGTCAGGCCCTCCAGCGCGAAAAACTCGCACTGCAGCGGCACCAGAACCGCATCGGCGGCGGCCATGGCGTTCAGCGTCAGAAGGTTCAGCGACGGCGGGCAGTCGATCAGGACATAGTCATACCGGGAATGACCCTCGCCGCCCTGCGCCGCCAGGGCGTCGCGCAGACGATAGGAGCGGCGATCGGCCTGGCTCAGTTCGATCTCGACGCCCGACATGTCGGCGTCGGCGGGCACGATGAACAGGCCCGGCACGGCGGTTTCCACCGCCGACTGGTCGATAGGACGGCCGTCGACGATGACGTCATAGATCGTTGCTCGACGTGTTTCACGTGGAACACCCAGACCCGTGGAGGCGTTGCCTTGCGGGTCCATGTCGACGATCAGCACCTTTTCGCCGATGGCGGCCAGGGCGGTGCCGAGGTTGATGGCGGTCGTGGTCTTGCCCACCCCGCCCTTCTGGTTCGAGACAGCCAGGACGCGGGTCTGTTTCTCGCGATCAGCGGACACGGCGAAGACTCCGGATATGGACGATGCGTCCGCGCGGGTCGCTGCGCGAGACGGAGAGGTCGCTGTTAAAATGCCAGAGCTTGGCCGCCTCTTTCAACTCAACTTCGGCCTTCTCGCCCTTCAGGAACAGACCTTGTGCACCGTGCTGGAAGTAAGGTTGTGCATAAGCCAGCAGTTTCTCCATCGGCGCCACCGCGCGGGCGGTGACGATGTCGACCTCGATGTCCTGTTCCTCGGCCCGGCCGTTGACGACCGTAGCGGGCAGATCCAGCGCCTCGACGACCTGATCCAGGAAACGGCAGCGCTTGCCCAGGCTGTCGATCAGCCAGACATGGGCGTCGGGACGCTCCTTCAGCAGGATGGCCAGGACCACGCCGGGGAAGCCGGCGCCGGCGCCCAGATCGGCCCAGGTGAGGGCCTCGGGCGCCAGGGCCAGCAGTTGGGCGCTGTCCCAGGCGTGACGATTCCAGAAGTCCGGAATGGAGTCCGGGCCGACGAGGTTCATCACCTCATTGGCTTCGGTCAGCATGGCGAGGAAGGCGGTCAGATCGGCGATCTGGGTGTCGCTGGCCCGGGTGTGGGCGCGGAAGGCGGCGATGGGATCCAGGGTCACGCGACAATCGTCTCGACTTCTGCGGCGAGCGGCGTCGCCTTCTTGACGTGGGCCAGCAGCGCCGTCAGCGCTCCCGGGGTCATACCTTCGATCCGGCCGGCCTGCCCCAGGGTGCGGGGCTGGACCAGGATCAGCTTCTCGCGGACCTCGTTCGACAACCCGCCGATGGCGGCGTAGTCGAGCCCTTCGGGCAGGGCTAGCCCCTCCTCCCGACGCAGGGCCTCGGCCTCGGCGGCCTGACGGTCAAGGTAGCCGGCGTAGACGGCGTCGATCTCGACCTGCTCGCGCACGGCGGGCGACCAGTCGGCGATCTCGGGGTGGGCCGAGACGAAGT
Organism: Brevundimonas sp.; assembly: GCF_050729455.1. Classification (GTDB taxonomy): domain Bacteria; phylum Pseudomonadota; class Alphaproteobacteria; order Caulobacterales; family Caulobacteraceae; genus Brevundimonas. Next base: position 26,585 of record NZ_JBOHLI010000023.1, on the reverse strand, counting down.
GGTCCAGCGTCACGCCGGGGAAGGACAGCAGGTCGCGGATCGACCGACGCTGACCGTCGGCGTTGACGGTGATGCCGAGCGCCCCGGCCTCCTTGGGCGTGAACTGCGTTTCACGTGAAACACGGTTCGCTCGACCCAACTGATCGGCCTTGTCCCGCCATGCCTTGGCGCGCTCGGACCCGACGATTCCAGCGGCGACGCCCAACGATGTCAGGCGCACGTCGGCGTTGTCGGCGCGCAGGGTCAGGCGATATTCGGCCCGGCTGGTGAACATGCGATAGGGCTCGGTGACGCCGCGCGTCACCAGGTCGTCGATCATGACGCCGATATAGGCCTGGTCCCGACCCAGGATGATCGGGTCGGAACCGGCGGCGGCGCGAGCGGCGTTCAGGCCGGCGATCAGCCCTTGCGCCCCCGCCTCCTCATAGCCGGTCGTGCCATTGATCTGGCCGGCGAGGTAGAGACCGGGCCGCTTCTTGACCTCCAGCGCCGGGGTCAGTTCGCGCGGATCGACATAGTCGTATTCGATGGCGTAGCCGAAGCGGAAGACCTCGACGGCCTCCAGGCCCGGCATGGTCCGCAGAAAGGCCATCTGCGTCGCGTCGGACACCGAGGTCGAGATGCCGTTGGGATAGACGGTCGGGTCGTCCAGACCCTCGGGCTCCAGGAAGACCTGATGGCTGGTCTTGTCGGCGAAGCGGACCACCTTGTCCTCGATCGAGGGGCAGTAACGCGGGCCGCGACCGGAAAGCTTGCCGCCATAGACGGCGCTCTCGCCCAGGTTCTCGGCGATGATGCGGTGGGTGTCTTCGGTCGTCTGGGTGATGCCGCAGGCGATCTGCGGCACCTCGATCTTGTCGGTCAGGAAGCTGAACGGCACGGGTTCGTCATCCGCCGCCTGCATCTCCAGACGGTCCCAGGCGATGGTGCGGCCGTCCAGACGCGCGGGCGTGCCGGTCTTCAGACGCCCCATCGTCAGGCCCGAACCATAGAGGTCAGCGGCCAGACCCACGGACGGCGCCTCGCCAAAACGACCGGCGTTGATGCGTTCCTCGCCGCGATGGATGACGCCGTTGAGGAAGGTGCCGGTCGTCAGGACCACGGCCCCGGCGCGCAGTTCGGTCCCCTCGCCCGTGGTGACGCCGACCACGCGGTCGCCGTTCAGGATCAGGGCCTCGGCCGTGCCGGCCATCAGGGCCAGGTTCGGCGTCTGGGCCAGTTCAGCCTGCATGGCCTCGCGATAGAGACGACGGTCGATCTGGCTGCGCGGGCCGCGCACGGCGGCGCCCTTGGAACGGTTCAGCAGACGGAACTGGATGCCGGAGACGTCGGCCAGACGCCCCATGACGCCGTCCAGGGCGTCGATCTCGCGCACCAGATGCCCCTTGCCCAGACCGCCGATGGCCGGGTTGCAGCTCATCTCACCGACGGTTTCCAGCTTCTGGGTCAGCAGCAGGGTGCGGGCGCCGGCGCGCGCCGAGGCGGCGGCGGCCTCGCAGCCAGCGTGTCCGCCGCCGATGACGATGACGTCGAAGGTCGTGGAGGGGGAGGAAGTCATGGCCGAGGACATAGTCCATCTAGCCCGACATCGCCACAGCCACGACGCCGTTGTTTCACGTGAAACACCGAAGTTCTGTGGCTATTTGCCGATGCAGAAGCTCGAGAAGACCTCGCCCAGGATGTCCTCGACGCCGATGGCGCCGGTGACGCGGGCCAGGGCGTCGGCCGCGCGACGCAGGTCGTCCCCGGCCATTTCCGGCGCCAGGTCCAGCGCCCGACGGCCCGCCTCGACCGCCGCCAGGGCCTCAGCCAGACGACGGCGATGGCGCTCGCGCGTCACTGCCGGGAAGTCGGCGCCCGACAGGTCGCGGGCCAGACGGGCGGCGATCCAGTCGTGCAGCTCGGCCAGCCCCTGCCCCGTCTCCGTGCTGACCGTTTGGGCTTCGAGGCCGGGCGCGGCGACGACGGCCCCCAGATCGGCCTTGTTCAGCACCTGAAGATCGGACGGCTGCATGAAGGCGGCGGCCGGATCTTCGGCGCCCTCGGTCGACGGCGAACGCACCCACAGACGCAGGTCGGCGCCCTCGGCCCGCAGACGGGCGCGGCGGATGCCCTCGACCTCGACCAGGTCGTCGCTCTCACGTAGACCGGCCGTGTCCGACAGGGTGACGGCGTAACCCCCGATCATGACATCAGCGTCCAGCACGTCGCGCGTGGTCCCGGCGATGGGGGTGACGATGGCCGCTTCGCGCGCCACAAGAGCGTTGAACAGCGACGACTTGCCGGCGTTGGTCTCGCCGATCAGGACGATGCGATAGCCCTCGCGCACGCGGCACCCGCGATCGGAATCGGCCAGGGCGGCGCGCAGGTCAGCCGCCAGAGCGTCCAAAACCGGCCCGGCGGTGCGGGCCAGATTGTCGGGCACTTCCTCATCGGGGAAGTCAATTTCAGCCTCGACCAGCGAGAGGGCCTTAAGCAGGTCGCGGCGGTAGCCGGCGTAGGCGGCCGACAGGGCGCCGTCCAACTGGCCCAGGGCCTGAGCCTTCTGCGCCTCGGTCTCGGCGTCGATCAGGTCGGCCACGGCCTCGGCCTGGGCCAGATCCATGCGGCCGTTCTGGAAGGCGCGTCGGGTGAACTCGCCCGGTTCGGCCGGACGCAGCCCCAGGGCGATCAGGGCCATGCTGGCCGCCTCGATCACGGCCCGACCGCCGTGCAGATGCAGCTCGGCCGAGTCCTCGCCCGTATAGGAACGCGGGGCGACGAAGCGGAGGATGAGGGCTTCGTCGATCAGACGGCCCTCGTAGCGCAGGCTGCGCACCGAGGCCAGACGCGGCGTCAGCCCCCCTGCCCCCAGCGCGGTCAGGGCGGTCTCCGTCTGCGGCCCGGACAGTCGCAGGACGGCGATGGCGCCCCGCCCCGGCGGGGTGGCCAGGGCGAAGATGGTGTCGGCGTCGGCGCTCAAGTCGTCAGCCCTTGGGTGCGCCCGTGACGGCGGCTTCCATCAGACGGCGGAACTGGTCCTGGGCCTGAACCCCGAACGACGTCCAGGTCTTCATCAGTTCGTCGGGCTGCATGGCCGACATGTTGGCGTCCATCCGCTTCTGCATCTCGGCCACCAGATGGTCGTTCAGCACGGTCACGTCCGGCAGACCGAGGAAGGCGCGGGCCTCGGCCGGGGTGCAGTCGATCTCGATGTTCAGCTTCATGACGTTCGCCTTTCAGCCGGGCGCATGTTTCACGTGAAACATGCCCTCAAGCAGCCGCCCGCCGCGCGGGCGGCGCCAGGGCCGGAATTATGTGTTCATGGACTGGAAGAAATCGCCGTTGTTCTTGGACTGGCGCATCTTGTCGAGCAGGAACTCAATCGCGTCCTGCGGGCCCATCGGGTTGAGGATACGACGCAGGACATAGGTCTTGGCCAGCTGGTCCTTCGGCGTGATGAGGTCTTCCTTGCGGGTGCCGGACTTGAGCACGTCGATGGCCGGGAAGATCCGCTTGTCGGCGACCTTGCGGTCCAGCACGATTTCCGAGTTACCCGTGCCCTTGAACTCTTCGAAGATGACCTCGTCCATGCGGCTGCCGGTGTCGATCAGGGCGGTGGCGATGATGGTCAGCGAGCCCCCCTGCTCCACGTTACGCGCGGCGCCGAAGAAGCGCTTGGGCCGTTGCAGGGCGTTGGCGTCGACACCACCGGTCAGCACCTTGCCCGACGACGGGACCGTGGCGTTGTAGGCGCGCCCCAGGCGGGTGATGGAGTCCAGCAGGATAACCACGTCCTTCTTGTGCTCGACCAGACGCTTGGCCTTTTCGATCACCATTTCGGCGACGGCGACGTGGCGGGTGGCCGGTTCGTCGAAGGTCGAGGCGACGACCTCGCCCTTCACCGTGCGCTGCATGTCGGTGACTTCTTCCGGGCGTTCGTCGATCAGCAGGACGATCAGGAAGACTTCCGGGTGGTTGCGCTCGATCGACTTGGCGATGTTCTGCAGCATGACCGTCTTACCCACGCGCGGCGGGGCGACGATCAGGCAGCGCTGGCCCTTGCCGAGCGGGGCGACGATGTCGATGACCCGGCCCGAGCGGTCCTTCAGCGTCGGGTCCTGGATTTCCATGTGCAGACGCTCTTCGGGATAGAGCGGCGTCAGGTTGTCGAACAGGACCTTGGTCTTGACCATCTCCGGATCTTCGAAGTTGATCGTGTCGACCTTGAGCAGGGCGAAGTAGCGCTCGCCCTCGCGCGGGCCGCGCACGGCGCCGTGCACCGTGTCGCCCGAGCGCAGGCCGAAGCGACGGATCTGCGACGGCGAGACGTAAACATCGTCCGGGCCCGGCAGATAATTGGCGTCGGGACTGCGCAGGAAGCCGAAGCCGTCCGGCAGGATCTCCAGCACGCCCGAGGCGATGATCTCGACCTCTTCGTCGGCCAGGGTCTTCAGGATGGCGAACAGCAGGTCCTGCTTGCGCAGGTTGCCGGCGTTCTCGATGTCCAGGCCCTCGGCGAAGGCGACCAGGTCTTCCGGCGTCTTCTCGTTCAGTTCCTGCAGGGTGATGCGGCCGTTGGGGACGATCGGCTCGCCGTCCTCGTCCTCGTCGTCGGCCGTGGTGTCGACGCCGGTGTCGTCGTTGACTATTTCAGCGACCGCTTCGATTTCGATTTCCGGTTCCGGCGCGGGCTCGACAGCGGCTTTGGAGCCGCCCAGCGTCAGCGTCTTGCGCGGACGTTCCGCAACAGTTTCAACCACTTCCGAGGAATGGTCGTTGTTTTCGGGCGTGTCGGTCATGGCGTGCTCGCTCGCGCGCTCGAACGCGAAGACACGTCGAGGGCGGTTCGTCTGTCGATGTCGCGGCCTTGCGGCCAGAGGGAGGGCGACGGGCTCCCGCAGGATCGATCCGGCAGGCGTCGCAAAAGAGAGGGACCGCCCTGCGACCTACGCCGAACGGTTCACGGCCAGCGGAACCACGAATGACCGGGCGCCGTCAAGCAAGGCGGTATCAGAAACACCAGCGCTCAAGCAGCAAGCGACCGCGTCGCGAGCGCTAGCGCCCTTAAAAGGTCCATTCCAGGGTCACCGACAGCACCATGATGATGGCCAGAAGGAAGGGAATCTCGTTGGTCATGCGCCAGAAGCGACCCGAGTATTTCGACGTCCCGGCGGCGATCTTCTTCCTCTGCCCGGCCAGGAAGCCATGCCAGGCGGCCAGCAGGAAGACGCCGGTCAGCTTGGTCGCCATCCAGGGCTGATGGACAAAGCTCCAGTCCGCGCCGTCCCCGCTGCGCAACCACAGCAGCCAGCCGCCGAAGACGAAGGCCAGGATCATGGCCGGATTGATGATGATGCGCAGCAGCCGTGTCTGCCACAGACGCAACAGGGCCTGCATTTCCCCGCGCAGCGGCTCGGGCTTGGCGTTCTGCTCGGCGTCATAGGCGAACAGGCGCGACAGGAAGAGCATGCCGGCCATCCAGGCGATCACCGCCAGGATGTGAAGCCCGCGGGCCAGATTGTAATAGTCCATGACGCACCCCTCGACCGGTCAGGCCGCCTTTGAACAACCGCCTGGACAGGCTTTCAAGTGGGCGCATGGTCCACCCTTGGACGCCCCCTGCGGCGCGACGCCGGAAGTCTCCAGCGCGGCTTCCACGGCCTCGGCCAAAGCAGCGATGAAGGTAGGCTCCACGCCGACAGCGGGCGCCCGAAGATAGGGGGCGCAGCCGACCGAGGCGGCCAGTTCGGCGTATTCGTGATCCAGCTCGACCAGGGTCTCGATGTGTTCGGAGACGAAGGCGATGGGCACGACCACGGCCCCGACCCCGTCCCGGCCCGCCTGTTCGACCGCCTGCGGCGTCGACGGCCCCAGCCATTTCAGCGGCCCGACCCGGCTCTGATAGCAGATGCCCCAGTCGGTCAGCCCCATGCGGGCGACGACGGCGGCGACGGTGGCCTCGACCTGGGCCTGATAGGGATCGCCGGCGGCGACCAGTTTTTCGGGAATGCCGTGGGCCGAGAACAGCACGCGCACAGGGCGGCCCTCGGCCTCGTCCATGGTCTCACGGATCAGCCGGGCCTGGGCCTCGATGAGGCCCTCAGCGTCGGGATAGCAGCAGACGGCGTGGACCTGGCCCGGCCCCTTGTAGGCCTCGCGCCAGGCCTTCAGCGACGACGCCGTCGTGGTGGTTGAGAACTGCGGATAGAGCGGCAGCAGGACCACGTGATCAGGCTGGAACTCGGCCACCGCCCGCGCCGTATCCTCGGTCAGCGGATGCCAGTAACGCATGGCGATGAAGACCTCGGTCTCATCCCCCGGCGCCGCGTCAGCCAGAGCCTCCGATAGCGCCGCTGCCTGCTTCAGCGTCTCGGGCAGCAGGGGCGAGCCCCCGCCCATCAGGGCGTAGTTGGCCTGGGCCGACTTCTCGCGACGCGAAGAGATCCACCGCGCCAGAGGCGTACGCACGATGCCCGGCAAGCCGATGATGGCCGGGTCGTTGAACAGGTTGAACAGGAAGGGTTTGACCGCGTCAGGCCCGTCCGGCCCGCCGAGATTGGTCAGCACCACGGCCACGCGCCGGTTGGGACGACTGCTCTCGGCGGCCTGGCTCATTGGGCGCCGATCCGACGCAGGACCTGCTCGACGTGGGCGATCGGCACGTCCGGCAGGATGCCGTGGCCCAGGTTGAAGATCCACGGCCCCTGGCCCCAGGCCTCCATCAGCTGATCGACGCGACGATCCAGCAACGGACCGCCCGCGCGCAGCAACAGGGGGTCGAGCGCGCCCTGGATCGGCTTGATGGCCTGGACGCGTTTGCCGACTTCGAGGGGACAGGCGGTGTCCAGCGCCACGGCCTGAACGTCGCACTGGGTCGCATAACGTTCCGCAAGCGCCGCAGAGCCTCTTGGGAAGCCGATGAGCGGTACGGTGACCCCCAGGGCGCGGGCGCGGGCCACAAGCGCCTGGTGAGGCTTCAGGACTAGGGTTTCGAACAGATCGTCGGGCAGGCCCTCGGCCCAGCTCTCGAAGATCTTCAGCACCTGGGCGCCGGCGTCCTGCTGCATCTTCAGATAATGGGCGGTGGCCTCGACCAGAACGTCCAGCAGGGCCGCGACCTTTTCGGGTTCGGCATAGGCATAGGTGCGAGCCGCAGCGCGTTCGCCCTTCATGATGGTGCGGGCCTCGCCGTCCAGCATATAGGTGGCCACGGTCCAGGGCGCCCCGGCGAACCCGATCAGGGCCCGTTCCGGCTCCAGTTCAGCGCGCACCAGGCTGAGGGTCTGGCCCACCGCCTTCAGGGCTTCCCCCGCCCCGGAAGCCAGCTCCCGCATCGACTCCACCGACGGCAGGGCGCCGAGGCGCGGGCCTTCGCCGGTTTCGAACCAGACCTTCTGTCCGAGGGCGCCCGGGATCAGCAGGATGTCGGCGAAGACGATGGCCGCGTCGAAGCCGAACCGGCGCATGGGCTGAAGCGTGGCCTCAGCCGCCATCTCCGGGTTCATGCAGAAGGCGATGAAGTCGGGCGCCTTGGCTCGCAGCTCGCGGTATTCCGGCAGGTAGCGCCCGGCCTGACGCATGAACCATACGGGGGGGCGGGTGAGAGTCTGGCCCTGGAGAGCCTGGATCAGAAGAGGAGTGCTCATGCCTTGGGCTTTAGGATGCACACCTCCAAGCCTCAATCCCTATTCAAGAATAAGAATTTGAAAGAATTGGAGGATGGAAGCAGGGGGCTGGATCGCGGGGATAGAATCCGATCCTCCCGTCGATCGACAGGCTTCTCCCCGATTTCGGCTGAACGAATCCGGCGGCCTCGGCCATGGTGTGTCGATTGCGGGGATAACCCGCTTGGGGCCCGGTATGACGGGAGTCCGATCTGGGCGCCGTTGTGGGAAAGGCGCCGGGCGCCAATTCTGGACAAGGCGCCTTATCCCCGGGTGAGGATAATTAAACGGCGCCTGTATGAACGACTCGAGGCGCCGTTCGGCCATCGGCGCCCGCGATCCCCGCTCGCGACAGGCGCGCGGCCTTGCTAGAGGATTCGGCGCCCAGTCGATGTCGAACGGCGCCCCGGCTTTTGCACAGGCTCCGGGGACAGAGTCCGACGGTATCCGCCCCAGGCGCCGAGGATGAGGAGACGATCAGAGCCATGAGCCCCGCCCGCGCCCCCGGATCGTCGCGCCTCGCCACCTATTTTCACGTCCACCTGGTCTCGGATTCGACCGGCGAGACCCTGAACGCCATGGCCAAGGCCGTGATCGCCCGTTTCGACGGCGTCATTCCCATCGAGCACATCTACGCCCTCGTCCGTTCGCCCAAACAGATGGAGCGGGTTCTGGAGGAGGTGGCGGGGGCGCCGGGCGTGGTTCTGCACACCCTGGTCGACCGCGAACTGCGCGAACAGCTGGAGGAAGGCTGCCGTCGGCTGCAGACGCCGCAGATCGGGGCGCTAGATCCTCTGGTCGGCGCCCTGTCGGGCTATCTGGGGACGAACATCTCGACCCGCGTCGGCGCCCAGCACGCCCTGGACCACGGCTATTTCAATCGCATCGGCGCCCTGGACTTCGCCATCGCCCACGACGACGGCCAGGGCACGCTGGATCAGCTGGAGCACGCCGACGTGGTTCTGTGCGGCGTCAGCCGGACGTCCAAGACCCCGACCTGCATCTATCTGGCCAATCGCGGCATCCGCGCCGCCAACGTGCCCCTGGTGCCGGGTCAGGAAGACGGCGAGCGGCTGACCCAGTTGAAAAATCCTCTGGTCGTCGGCCTGACCGTCGCGCCCGATCGGCTGGTGCAGATTCGCCGCAATCGTCTGGAGGGGCTGAACGCCAGCCGGGCCTCCAACTATGTCGACCATGACGCAGTGCGCGAGGAAACGGTCAAGGCGCGGCGCGCCTTCGAGCGGCGCGGCTGGCCGACCATCGACGTGACCCGTCGCTCGGTCGAGGAGACCGCGGCGGCCATCATCAACCTTCTGAGCGAGCGGCGGACGCATCGCGTGGGGACTGTCTGGTGAAAAACGACGCCGAACGGCTGATCCTGGCCTCCAAGAGCGCGGCGCGCCGCGCGATCCTGACCGAGGCGGGCGTGCCCTTCACGGTCCAGGTCGCCGACGTGGACGAGGACGCGCTGAAGACGCCGGGCGTCGACCCGGTCGAACTGGCGGTCGAACTGGCGCGGGCCAAGGCCCTGGCCGTGTCGCGCCACGACGCTGAGGCCTGGGTCCTGGGCGCCGATCAGACCCTGGCCTTCGACGGCGGCCTGGTCTCCAAGGCGCCGACGCTGGCGGCGGCGCGCGAACGCCTGGTCTCCATGCGCGGCCGCACTCATCAGCTGCATTCCGGCGCGGCCCTGGCCCGCAACGGCCAGGTGGTCTGGTCGGGCGTGGACACGGTCGAGATGAAGATGCGCGACTTCTCCGACGCCTTCCTCGACGCCTATCTGGCCGCCGAGGGCGAGGCGCTTCTGGCTTGTGTCGGCTCCTACCGTCTGGAGGGGTTGGGCTCGCAACTGTTCGAGGCGGTCGAGGGCGACTACTTCACCGTCCTGGGCCTGCCTTTGTGGCCGGTGCTGGCCGAACTGCGCCGCGCCGGAGTGATCCTGTCGTGAGCCCCTCCCCTAACCGCATCACGGGCGCGGCCATGCTGGCGGGCATCGCCGGTCAGCCGGTGGCCCATTCGCTCAGCCCCGTCATCCACAACGCCTGGCTGGAGGCGGGCCAAATCGACGGCGCCTATATGCCGTTCGCCCCCAGGGACGCCGCAGGCTTCGACGCCCTGATCGCCGCCGGTCGCGCGGGCCTGATTCAGGGGCTGAACGTCACCGCCCCCTTCAAGGAGCAGGCCTTCGCCCTGGCCGACGAGGCGAGCGCTGCAGCAAGAGCCACGGGTTCGGCCAATATCCTGGTGTTCGAGGACGGCCGCGTGCGCGCCGACAGTTCGGACGGCGTTGGGGTTCTCTACGCCCTGGCCGAACAGGCACCGGGCCTGAACCTGAAGGACGCGGTCGTGGTCATGCTGGGCGCCGGCGGGGCCGCGCGGGCGGGCGCGGGCGCCCTGATCGAGGCGGGGGCGAGCATCCGCATCCTCAACCGTTCACGCGACCGGGCCGAGGCCCTGGCCGCCGACTTGGGCCCGTCGGTCAGCGTCGCCGACGAGACCGCCCTGTCCTCGGCCGATCTGGTCGTCAACGCCCTGAGCGTTCCGCCGACCATCGACCTGTCGGCGCTGAAGCCGGGCGCCGTGGTCATGGACATGACCTACAAGCCTGTGGTCACCCCCTTCCTGGCGGCGGCGCGGGCGCGCGGTCTGACCACGGTGGATGGACTGGCCATGCTGATCGGCCAGGCGGCGCCCTCGTTCGAGGCCCTGTTCCGTCGGCCTCCTCCCCCGCTCGACCTGCGCGCCCTGCTGCTGGCCCATCTGGGAGAAGCGGGATGATTATCCTCGGCCTGACCGGCTCGATCGGCATGGGCAAGTCGACCACGGCGCAGATGTTCGCCGACGCAGGCGCCCTGCTGTGGGACGCCGACGCCGCCGTGCATCGCCTCTATGCGCGCGGCGGTGCGGCGGTCGGACCGCTGCACGAGGCCTTCCCCGGCGTGGTCGTCGACGGCACCGTGGATCGCGTCCGCCTGGCTGAGGCCCTGGGCCGCGACGAGGACGCCTTCCGCCGACTGGAGGCCATCGTTCATCCCTTGGTGGCGCAGGACCGCGCGCTGGATCTGGCGGCGGCGCGCGCCGAGGGCGTTCGGCTGGCAGTCCTGGACATCCCCCTGCTGTTCGAAACCGGCGGCGACGGGCTGGTCGACGCCGTGGTCGTGGTCACCGCCGATCCCGAGGTGCAGGCCGCGCGGGTTCTGGCCCGCCCCGGCATGACCCGCGAACGGCTGGACGCCATCCTGGCCCGCCAGACGCCGGACGCCGAGAAGCGCCGCCGCGCCGACTTCCTGGTCGATACCGGCCGGGGGCTGGACGCGGCGCGGGATCAGGTGCGGGAAATCGTGGGGACAGTCCTCGATCCGACGTGGATGCCGCCGCGTCGCGGCTGAGCCTGCTCTTTCGCCGGCGCGCGGCTTGTCCCATTAAGGGGGCATGGCCCGCGAAATCGTCCTCGACACCGAAACCACCGGATTCGATCCCAAGACGGGCGACCGTCTCATCGAAGTCGGCTGCATCGAGATCCACGACCTACTGCCGACGGGGCGGACCTTCCACCGTCTGGTCAATCCCGAACGACTGATTCCGCCGGACGCGATCCGCGTCCACGGCATCACCGACGACCACGTCAAGGACGCGCCCAGGTTCCATGAGATCGCGGCTGACCTGCTGGAGTTCATCGGCGACGCGCCCCTGATCGCGCACAACGCCAACTTCGACCGCAACTTCATCGACTTCGAATATAGCCGCATCGACCAGAAGCCGCCGCCGCAGGAGCGGTGGATCGATACGTTGCAGCTGGCGCAGAAGCGTTTTCCGGGGATGCCGAACTCGCTGGACGCCCTGTGCAAGCGCTTCAAGATCTCGCTGGTCGACCGCACCCTGCACGGGGCTCTGATCGACTCCCGCCTGCTGGCCGAGGTCTATCTGGAGCTGCGCGGCGGCAAGGAGCGGGCGCTGGACCTGACCTCGACCCGCAGCCCGCAGGCCATGGCGGCCGCCGCGACCGTCAGCCACGGCGCCCGGCCCAACCCCCTGCCCTTCCGCTCGACCGAGGCCGAACAGGCGGCGCATCTGGCCTTCCTGAAATCGACGCTGAAGGACCACAGCCTGTGGGCCCGATATGGCGTGACCGTCGAGGTCGAAGCCGCCAACTGAGGCGCCAAGAAAAACGGCCCGCCGCGATCGCGACGAGCCGTTTCCCAATCATCTGATTTTTCCGCTCAGGCAGCCCGTCGCCGCGCGACGGGCGTTAGCGGTCTTCTTTGTATCAAGCCTGGCCAGCGTCGGCCGGGCTGCTGGCGATCTGCTGCTGGCGGGCGACATAGATGGCGGCGAAGTCGATCGGGTCGACCATGAAGGGCGGATAGAAGCCGCCGTCCGACGTGGCCTGGGCGATGATCTGGCGCGCGAAGGGGAAGAGGTAGCGCGGGCATTCGATCAGCAGCAGGGGCTCGATGTCCTGGGGCGAAACGCCGCTCAGGGCGAACAGGCCGCCGTAGACGAGTTCCACGTGAAACACTGCGTTCTTGTCGTCGCCGGTCGCCTTGACCGACAGCTTCAGGTCGACTTCGAACAGGCCGTCGGGACGACCGGCGGCGTTCATCTCCACGCCCATGTCGATGGCCGGCTTGCCCTCGATGCGCAGGCTTTCCGGCGCGCGCGGGTTCTCGAAGGACAGGTCGCGGACGTACTGCGCCATGATGCGGAAGCCGGGGCCGCCGGGCTGGCCCTGCGTCGGCTCGGTCTGGCCGTTGGGGGCGGTGTCGGCGGGGGCGGTGGCGTCGGTCATGAAGGAAAGCCGTCAGTCTGAAAACGAGGGACGCCGGACCGCTCCGGGCCCGGGGTGAAGGGCCCGCGACTACCACGGCGAGGCTATTGGCCGCAACGGCGAGACCCGCGTTCTGAAGTCCCCTCGCCTTGCGCCGGGCGGGATCGCCCCCTAATCCTCACCATAACAGATGCGCGCCCGCCGAAACTCCCTGGGCGCGCGCCAATCAGGTGAAGCCCGTGCCCGTGCAATTCCAGATCGTCATGTTCGCCATCGCCGCCGCGGTGCTGCTGTTCGCGCTCTACAATGTGCTGGGTAAGAAGGTCGGTCGTCAGCCGCAGGAGGACGCCCGCCTGCCTCAGGCCGCGCCCATGGCCGGTCAGGCGCCCGCTGCGCTGACGCCCGGCGTCGACGCCGCCACGGCCGCCGCCGTCGCCGGGCTGAAGGCCCGCGACCCCGGCTTCGACCCCGCCCGATTCCTGGAAGGCGCGCGTCAAGCCTATGAGACCATCGTGCGCGGTTACGCCTCGGGCGACCGCGAGGCCCTGCGGCCTCTGCTGACCCCCTCGGTCATGACCTCGTTCGAGGCCGGCATCGCGGCGCGTGAAGCGCGCGGCGAGCGCGAACAGGCCGAGTTCCTGCATCCGCCCCGCGCCGACCTGGAGCTGGCCACGGTTCGCGATGACCGCGCCGTCGCCAAGGTCCGCTTCCTGGCCGAGATGCGCAGCGTCGTGACCCCCGCCACGGGCGAGCCCGCGACCGAGGAACGTCGCACCGCCGAACTCTGGACCTTCGAGCGCGCCCTGGGCGCCGCCGATCCCAACTGGGCCCTGGCCCGGGTCGAGCCGGCCAGCGCCTGATGCGCGCCGTGGCGCCCGTCCCGCCGCTCGCTCGGTCGGGCGCGGCCCGGTCGGGGACGAACAGGGCCGGCGTCCTGTCGCTTCTGCTGTTCGTCGCGGCCTGCGCCTCGACTCCGCCGATCGTTCCGCCGCCGACGTCGACCAGCCCTGGACCGGGTCCGGCGTCGCCGCCGACCTCGGTCGAAGGTCTCAGCCTCAGCGCCCTGCCTGGCTGGGCCGAGGAAGACCATCTGGCCGCCTTCGGGGCCTACGTCGCCGGCTGCGTCCGCGCCCGGGGCGGGGCGGCCGAGGTCGTCTGCGCCCGCGCCCGCGATCTGGCCTCAAGACGGCCGTCGCCTAGCGACGCTCGTGGCTTCCTCGAAACGAATTTCGTCGCGACCGAGGCCCGCACCGACGACGGCCGCGCCGGGCTGCTGACGGCCTATTTCGCGCCCGAGTATGCGGCGCGCCGCGTCCCCGACGACGAGTTCGACGCCCCGGTCCTCAGCCGCCCCGCCAACCTGTCCGAGGTCGGCGACCGCGCCGCCATCGAGGCCGGATCGGCCCAGTCGACGGCCCTGGCCTGGATGCGGGCCGAGGACCTCTTCTTCCTGCAGATCCAGGGTTCGGGGACCCTGACCTTCCCGGACGGCGCCCGCCTGCGCGCCGCCTACGCCGCCGACAACGGCAAGCCCTTCGTCGGCATCGCCCGGCCGATGGCCGAGCGCGGCCTGCTGCCCGCCAACGGAACCTCGGGCGACGCCATTCGCGGCTGGCTGTCCGCCCGTCGCGGGGCCGAGGCGCGCGCGGTGATGGCTCTGAACCCGCGCTACATCTTCTTCGGGGTCAGTCCCGACGACGGCAATGAGGCGACTGGCGCCGCCGGCGTCCCCCTGCCCGCCCGCCGCTCGGTGGCCGTGGACCCGTCGCGCTGGACCTATGGCGAGGCCGTCTGGATCGAGGCCGACGGCGGCAATCTGGTCGGCGCCCGAGCCAGCTATCGCGGCCTGGTCATGGCGCTCGACACCGGCTCGGCCATCCGCGGCCCCGTTCGCGCCGACCTCTATATCGGCCGGGGCGATGCGGCGGGCGCCGAAGCCGGCGCGGTGCGGCACCCGCTCAGGATGTGGCGGCTGACGCCGCGAGGTTGAGCAGTGGTCGTGAGATCAAAAGAACGTTGATCTCACGAGCTTAGGGTGCCCAAACTGCCTTCACTTTTGGGGAGGCTATTGTGATCAATATTTTTAGCCCTAGAGGCAGGATCGACCGACGAACGTATTTGGCGCTCGTGTTTCTTTGGCTCTTGGCGGTGGCGCTCTTACAGCCCTTCATTCTTGCTCTGCCCGATTTCACTTCGAGTGGCCGACTGCTCAATGAACTCTGGGATGGGAATGCGCGCGAATGGGGCGTTCAGGTAGATGCTTATGTTCACGCGGCTGGCAACCGCGTGATCAGGTATTCTGCTTATGGCTTCTTATGGTTGTCTGCACTCGCTTCTTTTCTCTGTCTGAGTGCTAAACGACTTCACGATCTAGGTCGGCCTGGCCGCTATGCTTGGATAGGGTTGCTGCCCTTCGTCGGCGCGCAAGCCCTATTCTACGTCCTCGTTTTCCTTCCCGGTGACGCGGGGGACAACCGATACGGAGCCTTCAGGCGAACGAAACAGCAGGCCAGCGCAGACCATCTTGCTGCCGCTGATGCTGGCTTAGTCTCAAAGGGGTAGCCGCCGCTTTCCAACCCCCATCGGACTTCACCCCTACCGCCGCTTCAGGCTGCCCAGCAGGCCGCGCATCAGTTCTCGGGTGATGGTGGTGCCGGCGGTGCGCAGGACGGACTTGGTCAGGGCCTCCATCGGGGTCTGGCGGGACGAGGCGCGGGGGCGCGGTGCGGCGCGTTCGCGCGCCGGGGCGGGCGCCGAGCGGGCGGCCTTTTCGGCGGCCTTGGCCTGGGCCTCGACGGCGGCGGTTTCGGCCTCGATGCGTTCGGCCTGGGCGCGGCGGGCCTTCAGCACTTCCTCGGCAGACTCGCGGTCGATGGTCGCGTCATAGGTTCCGCGCACGGGGCTGGCGGCCATGACGGCGGCGCGCTCGGGCTCGGTCGCGGGGCCCAGGCGCGAGTCCGGCGGACGGATCTTGGTCTGGGCCACCACGGTCGGGGCGCCCTTGTCGTCCAGGGTCGAGACCAGGGCCTCGCCCACCCCCAGAGCCTGAATGGCCTCGGCGGTGTCGAAGGCGGGGTTGGTGCGGAAGCTCTGGGCCGCGGCGCGCAGCCCCTTCTGCTCGGCGGGGGTGTAGGCGCGCAGGGCGTGCTGCACCCGGTTGCCCAGCTGGGCCAGGACGGTGTCGGGGATGTCCGCCGGGTTCTGGGTGACGAAATAGACCCCGACCCCCTTGGAGCGGATCAGGCGCACCACCTGCTCCACCTTCTCCAGCAGGCCCTTGGGCGCGTCGTTGAACAAAAGGTGGGCCTCGTCGAAGAAGAAGACCAGGCGCGGCTTCTCCGGGTCGCCGATCTCGGGCAGCTGTTCGAACAGTTCCGACAGCAGCCACAGCAGGAAGGCCGCATACAGACGCGGGCTGTTCATAAGCCGCGTGGAATCCAGCACGTTCACCTGACCCCGCCCGTCCAGCGAGGTGCGCATCATGTCCTCCAGCCGCAGGGCCGGTTCGCCGAAGAAGGCGGTCCCGCCCTGTTGCTCCAGCTGCAGCAGGGCGCGCTGGATGGCGGCGATCGAGGTGGGCGAGACATTGCCGACCTCGCGGCCGATGGTCTGGGCGTTCTCGCCGACATAGGCCAGCAGGCTGCGCAGGTCCTCGAGGTCCAGCAGCAGCAGGCCCTCCTTGTCGGCGACGTGGAAGGCGACGGTCAGCACCCCTTCCTGCACGTCGTTCAGCTCTAGCATCCGCGCCATCAGGACGGGGCCGATGTCGGTGACGGTGGCGCGCACCGGGTGGCCCTTCTGGCCGTACAGGTCCCAGAAGACGACCGGCGCCGCCTTGCCGGTCAGGCTCAGGCCCATCTTGCCGGCGCGCTCGCCGAACTTGGCGACATCGCCCGCCTGGCTGATGCCCGACAGGTCGCCCTTCACGTCGGCGCAGAAGACCGGCACCCCCGCGTCGGAAAAGCCCTGGGCCATGATCTGTAGCGTCACCGTCTTGCCGGTGCCCGTGGCGCCGGCCACCACCCCGTGGCGGTTGGCGCGCTTGAACAGCAGGTTCTCGGCGGCGCCCTCGAAGGACTGGCCGAGGAAGAGGGCGGCGGGGGCGTCGGTCATTCAGCGATCTCCAGCGTCTGTTCCCATGCTTATCCGACCGCGACGGGGCCGCAAGGCGGAACCGCGAGGCTTACAGCGATTGACGCTGCCCCCGCCGACCCCGACAGTCCCGCTCATGAAGCTCCCCATTACGGTTCCGACCTCCTCGGTCGCGCGCAACGCCCTGGTCCTGATCGCCGTCGTGGCGGGCGGGGCCGCCCTCTATTGGTTGAGGGACATCCTGACGCCCCTGGCCATGGCCATCTTCCTGATGATCATGATCGACGGGTTGAAGCGGGCCATCGAGCATCGCACGCCGATACCCGCCCGTTACGCCGGGGTTGCGGCCCTGATCCTGGTGGTGCTGGGCTTCCTGGCCTCGATCTGGATCATCGTCGACGGGGCGGCCGGATTCTTCACCGACGCCTCGGGCGCCTCGACCGGCATCGGGCCGCGTCTGGACCAGATCATCCGCGACGTCGCGACCTTGTTCGGCGTGATCAAGCCGCCGACCCTGAACGACCTGATCGCGGGCATCGACCTGCGCGGCTGGCTGACGCAGGCGGCGTTGCAGGCGCAGGGCGTGGCCTCGGGCGCCTTCTTCGTCATGGTCTATCTGGCTTTCCTGCTGGCCTCCCAGGCGGGCTTCAGGAAGAAGATCGTCGCCATGTTCCCGGACCGCGTCGCCCGCGACGAGGCGCTGGAGGTGTTCAATCGGGTCCGCGGCGGGGTCGAGGGCTATCTGTGGGTCCAGGCGGTCACCGGGGCCATGATCTGCGTCGTCGCCTGGGCCATGATGCGGGCGGTCGGGCTTCAGAACGCCGAGTTCTGGACCTTCGTCATCTTCATCGTCGGCTTCATCCCCGTGCTGGGCGGGGCCATCGCCGGCCTGGCCCCGCCCCTGTTCGCCCTGGTTCAGTTCGAGAGCTACTGGCCCGCCCTGATCCTGCTGATCGGGCTTCAGGCCCTGCTCTTCGTCATGGGCAACCTGGTCCAGCCGCGCATGCAGGGCGACAATCAGAACATCGACCCCGTGGTGGTCCTGCTGGCCCTGGCCCTGTGGGGCAAGATGTGGGGCGTGCCGGGGATGTTCCTGTCGACGCCGCTGGCGGTCATGGCCATGGCCGTCCTGGCCGAGTTCAAGGGCTCGCGCTGGATGGCGGTGCTGCTGTCGGGCGACGGCGAGCCCTATGCGCCGCGCAAACCCAAGGCCGAGGCCGCGGCCGGGAACGGCTGGTTCAGGCGGCTGGGGCGCGGCAAGCGGTCGCATGAAAAAGGCCCGGATGAAGCCTGATCCTGCCCTTGATCCGCCATATCTGGCGACTATCTACCCAATCAGACGACGCGGCCTCCCCTCCCCCTCCCGGCCGCGAAGTCCAGAGGACGGCGCCTCCCTCCCCCTCCTGGCGCCGGACCCGAGCAGGCCGTCGAGCGTTCGCGTTCGACGGCCTTGTTCGTTTCAGACCTCGGATTGTGGATGGGAGCTTGTCTGATCAGGGCGGAAAATGGGGCGCTTGTTGTCCTGATTGCGACCCTGGCGAGCAGATTTCGCCCAACACTGGGCCTCCGGCGCAACATGGTGCGCTGCACACTGAAATTCAGGGTCTTGGGCGCCTCAGGCGACCTAGCCAGTTCCGCCAGCGGCGCTAAGGTGCGGGCGCAATCCCTGCGGCCTCAGGCCGTGCTGTTCGAGACTTTCCCATGTCCGCCGCTCCGCGCACAGTTTCCGCCACGCCAGCAACTCTGGAGGCGCTGGAAGCGGCTTATGCGCGGATTGTCGACGGCCCGCCGGGCGCCGCTGAAAAGTCTTTCCTGGCCCAGGCCTTCGACGACTACGCTGCTGACGAGACGCCGGAACTGGGCGGCGACGACCTGGCCGCCCTGCTGGGTCTGGTCTGGCGCTCGGCCCAGGCCCGCAAGGCCGGCGAACCCGCTCGCGTTACGGTCGGCCCGCTGGCCGGCGCCGACGGCGCCCCGACCGGCTATGACAGCGTCCTGATCCTGCAGGACGACGCCCCCTTCCTGGTCGACAGCGTCCTGGGCGAACTGGCCGACGCCGGAGTCACCGTGCGCGCTCTGTTCCACCCGATCGCCGAGATCGAGACGGGCCGTCGCGACTCGCTGATCATCGTCGTCATCGACCCCCTGCCGCAGGAGCGCCGCGACGCCCTGGGCGAAGGCCTGGCCCAGGCCCTGGCCGACGTGCGCGCCGCCGTCAGTGATCACGCCGCCATGGTCCAGTCGATGCGCGACGCGGTCGAGCAGCTGGAGGCCTCGCCCCCCGCCGCCGTCGATCCCGCCGTGCTGGAAGAGAACATCGCCTTCCTGCGTTGGGCCAAGAGCGATCACTTCGTCTTCCTGGGCGCCCGCGACTATGCCTATCCGCGCAGCGCCGACGGCGGCTACGCCCCCGAGGCGCCGCTGGAGGTCTCCGATCAGGGCCTCGGCGTCCTGGGCGATCCCGCGCGCCGGGTGCTGCGCCGCGCCTCGGAGCCGGCGGTCCTGACCCAGGCCATGCAGCGCCAGCTGGACCTCAGCGAGCCGGTCACGGTGGCCAAGGCCAACATCCGCTCGCGCGTCCATCGCCGGGCCTACATGGACTACGTCGGGGTCAAGCGTTACGGCGCGGACGGCAAGGCCTCGGGCGAGACCCGTTTCGTCGGCCTGTTCACCGCCGAAGCCTATGACAAGATGGCCAAGGAAGTGCCGCTGATCCGGCGCAAGGCGGCCAACGCCCTGGAGCGCGCCGGCAAGGCCCCGGGCAGCCACAACTACAAGCGCCTGAAGAACATCCTCGAGAACTACCCGCGCGACGAGCTGTTCCAGATCAGCGAGGACGAGCTGCTGGAGACGGCGCTGGGCATTCTGCACCTCTATGACCGCCCGCGTATCCGCCTGTTCTCGCGTCGCGACCCGTTCGACCGGTTCGTCTCGGTGCTCTGCTTCATCCCGCGCGAGCGGTTCGAGGCCTCGGTGCGCGAGCGGATCGGCGGCATCCTGGCCAAGGCCTGGGGCGGCCGGGTCTCGGCCTGGTATCCGCAGCTGTCGGACCAGCCCCTGGTCCGCGTCCACTACATCATCGGCGTCGAGCCGGGCGCCCACCTGAACCCCGATCCCAAGGCGCTGGAGGCCGCGGTGGCCGAGGCCGGCCGCAGCTGGATGGACCGTTTCGAATCCGCCCTGCGCGCCGCTGACGTCGATGAAGTCGCCGTCGGCCCGACCAGCGCCAAGTGGGCCGAGGCCTACGGCGTCGCCTATCGCGACCGCTATGACGCCGCCGAAGCCGTGGCCGACCTGGAGCAGTTCGACCGCCTGAACGACGGCTCGGCCGGCGACGGCGTCCATTCCGAGCCGGTGGCGGTCCGCGCCTTCCGCACGGCCGACGAGACCTCGCTGCAGTTCCGCTTCAAGCTCTATCGTCGCGGCTCGGCCGTGCCGCTGTCCGACGTCCTGCCGCTTCTGGCCGACATGGGTCTGAAGACGCTCGAGGAATCGGACCACGTCATCCGTCCGATCGGCGACGCCCCCATCTATGTCCACGACTTCCTGCTGGAAGACCCGCGCGGCGAGGCCCTGACCTTCGCCGACATCAAGGCCCCGTTCGAGGCCGCCTTCTCGGCGGTCTGGACCGGTCGCACCGAGAGCGACGGCTTCAACCGTCTGGTGCTGGAGCTGGGCGTCGACTGGCGCGAGGCGGCCCTGATCCGCACCCTGGCCCGTTATCGCCAGCAGACCGGCCTGGACCCGTCGCAGGCGGTGCAGGAAGCGGCCCTGCGCGAATACCCGACCGTGGCGCGCGCCATCCTGTCGCTGTTCAAGGCCAGGTTCGATCCGGCCCACGGAGGCTCGGTCGCCGAACGCGAAGCCCTGGTCGCCGAGCTGAACGACAAGATCGTCGGCCTGCTGCAGGACGTGAAGAGCCTGGATCACGACCGGGTGCTGCGCCGCATCGCCCTGCTGATCGGCGCGATCAAGCGCACCAACTTCTATCAGGTCGACGCCGAGGGCCGGGCCAAGCCGCACATCTCCATCAAGATCGCCTCGCGCGAGCTTGAAGACCTGCCCCTGCCCAAGCCCTTCCGCGAGATCTTCGTCTGGGCCCCGCACATCGAGGGCGTCCACCTGCGCTTCGGCCCCGTTGCACGCGGCGGCCTGCGTTGGTCGGACCGTCGCGACGACTTCCGCACCGAGGTCCTGGGTCTGGTGAAGGCCCAGCAGGTCAAGAACTCGGTCATCGTGCCGGTCGGCTCCAAGGGCGGCTTCTATCCCAAGCAGCTGCCGGTCGGCGGCGACCGCGACGCGGTCCAGGCCGAAGCCATCCGCGCCTACAAGACCTTCCTGTCCGGCCTGCTGGACATCACCGACAACATCGTCGGCGAAGGCGCCCCGGTGCGCCCGGCCAATGTCATGGTCTGGGAAGGCGACGACCCCTATCTGGTCGTGGCCGCCGACAAGGGCACGGCGACCTTTTCGGACATCGCCAACGGCGTGAGCCAGTCCTACGGCTTCTGGCTGGACGACGCCTTCGCCTCGGGCGGCTCGGCCGGCTACGACCACAAGGAAATGGGCATCACGGCGCGCGGCGCCTGGGAAGCCGTCAAGCGTCACTTCCGCGAGATGGGCAAGGACATCCAGTCCGAGCCCTTCACCGTGGTCGGCGTGGGCGACATGTCCGGCGACGTCTTCGGCAACGGCATGCTGCTGTCCAAGGCGATCAAGCTGGTCGCGGCCTTCGATCACCGCGACATCTTCATCGACCCCAACCCGGACACGGCCAAGTCCTTCGCCGAGCGTCAGCGTCTGTTCGAGACCCCGCGCACCAGCTGGCAGGACTATGACAAGAGCCTGATCTCGCAAGGCGGCGGCGTCTTCTCGCGCTCGGCCAAGACCATCGCCCTGACGCCGCAGATCAAGGAACTGCTGGACATCGAGGCGGACACGGTCGACCCGACTGCGCTGATGCAGGCCATCCTGAAGGCGCGCGCCGAGCTGCTCTACTTCGGCGGCATCGGCACCTACATCAAGGGCGCGGGCGAGACCAACGCCCAGGCCGGCGACAAGGCCAACGACGCCATCCGCATCAACGGCGGCGAGGTCCGGGCCATGGTGCTCGGCGAAGGCGCCAACCTGGGCGCCACCCAGCTGGGCCGCATCGAGGCGGCGCGCGCGGGCATGCGTCTGAACACGGACGCCATCGACAACTCGGCGGGCGTGGACTCCTCCGACCACGAGGTGAACATCAAGATCCTCACCGGCGGGGCCATCGCCTCGGGCCACCTCAAGGCCGAGGACCGCAACGCCCTGCTGAAGTCGATGACCGACGAGGTCGGCCTCAAGGTCCTGGCCCACAACTACGACCAGACCCTGGCCCTGACCCTGCAACAGGCCGAGGGCGCCGAGGCCCTGGACGCCCAGCAGGCCTTCATGCAGCACCTGACCGCCATCGGTAAGCTGAACCGCGCGGTGGAATACCTGCCCGACGACGCCCGCATGGCCGAGATGAAGCTGCAGGGCGCGGCCCTGACCCGTCCCGAACTGGCGGTGCTGACGGCCTATTCCAAGCTGGAGCTGTTCGACGAGATCGTCGGCTCCTCGGCCCCGGACGACGCCTTCTTCGAGCGCCTGCTGGTCCACTACTTCCCGGCCCCGCTGGCGAAGTTTGAGGAGGACATGAAGGGCCACCGCCTGCGTCGCGACATTATCGCCACCGTGCTGTCGAACGAGATCGTCAACATGGCCGGCGCGACCTTCCCCGACCGCCTGCGCGCGGCGGCGGAATGCGACACCGCCGCCATGGTCACGGCCTTCGAGACCGCGCGTCAGGTCTTCCGCCTGGATCAGGCCTGGAAGGCGGTCTCGGCTCTGGATCTGAAGATCCCGGCCGCGGCCCAGACGGCCCTCTATCAGGAGATCGCCAAGGTCCTGCGTCGCCAGACCTACTGGCTGGCGCGTCGCGCCGCGCGCACGGAAACGACGGTCGGCGGCATGATCGCCGCCTATCAGCCGGCCGCCGACGCCCTGCGCGCCGCCGGTTCCGAGGTGCTGTCGCGCTTCGAGCAGCGTCAGTACGAAGCCCGCGTGGCGACCTTCGTCGGCCTGGGCGCGCCGGAAGACCTGGCGCGCGACATCGCCCTGTTGCGGCCCATGGTGGCCACGGCGGACATCGGCGATCTGGCCAATGAGCTGGGCTGGAGCGCCCCGGCCATGGCGCGTCTCTATCACCAGGTGGGCGCCGCCTTCGACTTCGACCGTCTGCGGGCGGCGGCGGGTTCGGTGCCTTCGGCCGATCACTTCGACCGGCTGGCGGTGCGTCGTCTGATCCAGGACCTGATGACCGAGCAGCAGCAGCTGACCCGCGCCGTGGCCAAGGCTTCGGCCGAGGCGGTCGGCGCCGGCGAGAAAAGCGCGGAACAGGCGGTCGACGCCTGGATCGGCGCCCGCCTGCCCCAGGTTGAAACCCTGCGCGCTTCGGTCGACGAGATCGAGGCTTCGGGCTCGGGTTGGACCTTCGCCAAACTGACCATCGCCAACGGCGCTATTCGCGAAGTGTTGGGAAGCTAACGCTTCCCAAGGCGCTATCGCGAGCGACGCGGTCGCTCGCTGCTTGAGCGAGTCTTGGCGCTACGCTCGGCTCGCGGAGCCTCGCTGCTTGAGCGCATGATCACGCGCTTCGGCGTCAGTTCAGGGCCCGCTCGTTTCGTCGTTCGCGGCGAGGCGGGCGGGCCTTGGCGTTTGGGGCGGCTTGGCGTTAGGTGGTCGCCGTTGTTCAGAGATCCGCAAGGCCGGAAGACCCATGCCCAGGAAGTTTCTCGTCGTTGTCGACGACAGTCCCGAGTTCGGCGCGGCCCTCGGCTACGCCGCGCGTCGAGCCAAATCGACTGGCGGTCGTGTGGTCCTGCTGCGCGCCCTGCCCGGCGGGTCCGACGAACACTGGTCCGGCGTCCGCGACGAAATCCGTCGCCAGCAACGCGAAGAGGCCGAGGCCCTTCTGACCCGCATCGGCGAGGAGGCCGCCGCGAAGTCCGGCTCCGCCCCGGTCTTCATCATCGAGGAAGGCGAACCCCAGGGCGCCATCCGCAAGACCGTCGGCGCCGACCCCGACATCAAGATCCTGGTGCTGGCGGCGGGCTCGGGCTCGCGCGGTCCGGGGCCCCTGGTCTCGGCGGTGCTGAAATCGGGCGGCGCCTTCACCGGCCGCAAGCTGCCCGTGACCATCGTCCCCGGCGAACTGACCGAAGCCGACATCGAAGATCTGGCCTGATTTAAGAGGTCGCTAACGCAAGCCGCGCGGCGGCTTGCTGCTTGAGCGTCGCCACCGCTCGGCTCGCGGAGCCTCGCTGCTTGAGCGACGATTTGCGCGTCAGGCGCTGCGCCTGAGGTCTTGAAGAAGACGCTCAGGGGGCGCATCTCCCGGCCATGTTCATCCAGACCGAACCCACGCCGAACCCCAATGTCCTGAAATTCCTGCCGGGCCGCGGCGTGGCGCCGGAAGGCGTGCTGGAATATCGCACCATCGACGAGGCCGCGGCCTCGCCCCTGGCCGAGGCCCTGTTCCAGTTGGAAGGCGTCGAGGGCGTCTTCTTCGGCGCCGACTACGTCTCGGTCACGCGCGGCGTTCAGGCCCCGGACTGGAGCGCGATGAAGGCCCCGATCCTGTCGGTCATCATGGATCACTTCGTCTCGGGCGCGCCGCTGACGCGCGGCGTCGCGGCGTCGGGCGAGGACGCCGGCGAGGACACGGAGATTATCGCCGAGATCAAGGGCCTGCTGGACAGCCGCATCCGTCCGGCGGTCGCCCAGGACGGCGGCGATATCCTGTTCGACCACTTTGACGAAGAAACCGGCGTCCTGCGCCTGCGCATGCGCGGCGCCTGCTCGGGCTGCCCCTCCTCCTCGGCCACCCTGAAGGCGGGCGTGGAGCAGATGATGCGCCACTACATTCCCGAAGTGACCAGCGTCGAGCAGGTGATTTAAGTAGCGCTATCGCTCGCCGCGCGGCGGCTCGCTGTTTGAGCGCGCGCGGAGCGCCAGGCCGCGTCGGGTCGGG
Source organism: Brevundimonas sp. (assembly GCF_050729455.1). Classification (GTDB taxonomy): domain Bacteria; phylum Pseudomonadota; class Alphaproteobacteria; order Caulobacterales; family Caulobacteraceae; genus Brevundimonas. The sequence goes on along the minus strand of NZ_JBOHLI010000023.1, from coordinate 2,032 downwards.
AGGTCCCGAAGGACCGACGATCGCGGCCCACTATGAAGCACCGCGGCCCACTAAGATGTTTCACATGAAACACTATCGTCCGAACGGGCCGTGGGGCATGATCGCCGCATGGCCCGTTTCACTTCCGACGATGACGCCGGGGCCGAGGGCCGCGCTCTCGGCGAAGCCCTGTCCGCCCTGCGCCGCGAACGCGGCCTGAGCCAGGCCGAGGCCGGTCAGAGGATCGGCATGACCAGCCAGGGCTGGGGCCTGTACGAGGCCGGCAAACGGCCCGGCCTGTTCCGCCCCGACGTGCAGCGCCGCCTGACCGGGGCCCTGGACGCCACGCCCGAGGATTTGGCGCTTCTGGTCGGCGCCGCCCCTGCCCCGCAGCCCAAGCCCGTGTCTGACGGGCTTCAGGCGCGCGGTCGCGCCTTCGAATCCCCGCCCGTCAGCGAGCGGCGGCGGCTGCAGTTGTCGACCGATGACCTGGCGCCCTGGGCCGCAGCCGGGACGGTGCTCGAGTACGCTCCGGGGCGCTGGCCGCGCCGAGATCAGGGCTGCGTCATCGAAATGGACGACGGCAGTCTGCGGGCGCGCCTCTATGTGCGGTCCGACGAGACGGAACTGGTCGTGCGCGGGGCGGGCGCCTTGTTGACCATCGAGCGGATTCCGCGCGCCCGCGCCAGAGCGGTCGGCGCGGTCGTCGCTCGGCTGGATGAGTAATGAAACGAAACAGTTGTGTTTCATGCGGTGTTGTGAAACTCTTCAGGCGTCATCGTCAGGGAGACGCCGCCCATGCCTCGCCGCACTCAGGATATCGACGCCGCCGTGGGCTTGCGCATGGCCGCGCGGCGTTCGGCCCTGGGCCTGTCGCAGACGGCCCTGGCCGTCCAACTGGGCGTCAGCTTCCAGCAGGTTCAGAAATACGAAAAGGGCGCCAACCGCGTCTCTGCCTCGCGCCTGCACCAGGTGGCGACGGCCTTGGGCTGTTCGGTGGCCGACTTCTTCCCCGTGCGGGCGGACGCGGTGGATCCGGCGGCCGGTTTGCGCGACCTGACGGCGACGGCGGACGGACGCGCTTTGGCGGAGGCCTTTCCGCGCATCAGCGACCCGGCGCTGCGTCACGCCGTGACGCGGGTGGTCGAGGCGCTGGCGTCGGCCTGACCGCCCCGATAGGAAGGCCGCGATGAGAGTTCTGATCGTGGATACGGCGCTGGGCGCCTGCTCGGCCTGCGTGGTCGAAGACGGGCGCCTGCTGGGCGTGCGCTCCGAACTGATGGCCAAGGGCCATCAGGAACGGCTGGCGGGCATGGTCCGCGACGCTGTGGCCGATGCGGCCAAGGAAGCCGGCGGCGGCTTCGAGGCGCTGGACCGGATCGGCGTCACCGTCGGGCCGGGCTCCTTCACCGGCTTGCGCGTCGGTCTGGCCTTCGCCCAGGGCCTGGGCGCGGCCTTGGACCGGCCGGTGATCGGCCTGTCGACGCTGGACAGCCTGGCTGTCTCGATCAAGCCGGCGGGACTGGTGGCCGCCGTCATCGACGCCCGCCGGGGTCAGGTCTATGCGCGGCTGTTCCGCGACGGCCGTCCGCTGGGCCAACCGGAAGCCCTGTCGTTGGAGGCGGCGGCCGATCGCATCTTCCATGCCGCCGCCGGGGCGCCGCCGATCCTGGTCGGGTCGGGCGGTCCGGTCCTGGCCGAGGCCTTCCCCGAGCGTCTGGGCGCGGCCGTCCTCGCCCGCCTGCCCGCCCCCTCGCCCGAGGCCCTGGCCTATATGACCGCCGTGGTCGATCCGGCGACGGCGCCGCCGCGCCCCCTCTATCTGCGTGCGCCCGACGCCACGCCGCCCAGCCGACTGCCGGGGCAGCCGCGCCCCCAAGCATCGTGACCGACGCCCTCGTCGCCATCCACGCCGAGGCGTTCGAGACGCCGTGGGACGCGGCCAGCCTGTCGGCCCTGCTGGCCTCGCCCGGCGTGTTTGCGGTGGAGGAGGCGGACGGCTTCATCCTGATCCGCGTCGTCGCCGACGAGGCCGAAATCCTGACCCTGGCCG
>NZ_JBOHLI010000022.1:0-42850 GCF_050729455.1 Brevundimonas sp. | reverse complement strand
CGCCAACTCCTATCGCGCCACCTCGAACCTGCGCATCCGGACGGGTCCGGGCACCCACTATCGTCAGACCGGCAGCCTGTCGGCCGGCCAGACCATGACCGCCATCGGGTCGCAGGGCGAATGGGTGCAGATCGCCGGCGGCGGCTGGGTGAACGCCCACCACCTCGCGCAGAACTAAGCGCTTCGCAGCCTGCAACGTTGAGGGCCGTCCCGAATGGGGCGGCTCTTTCTTTTTGCGCTATCGGCCGTTCCGCCTGCTTGAGCGGCATTCTTTGTGCGCTACCGGCCTTCGGCCTGCTTGAGCGAGCTACTGACTGACCCAGAGGATACGGGCCATCCACAGGATATCGCGGCGGGCCAGGGCGCGGGGCGGATAGGCCGGATTGATCGAGGCCAGGGTCACTTCGCGCGCATTCATTGTCGCGATTTCCTTGGCCAGGGTCTCGCCGCCGGCGGTGCGCACCGCGACCCGGTCGCCGCGCCGCACGTCGGAGGCCTCCAGATCCACGATCACCCGGTCGCCAGGGCGATAGAGGGGCACCATGGAATCGCCGTCTATGGTCAGGCTGAACAGACTGTCCTTGCGCGTCGGCAGGTCGGTTTGATCCCAGCCGTCGGCCAGCGGCAGACCGGCGTCGTCGAAGAAGCCGTCGGCGCCCGCCCTGGCCAGGCCCAGCAGGGGTATGGAGCGATCCTCAGCCGGGGCGTCGTCGGCCAGCGCGGCGAAGGCGCCGAGAGATAGCCCGGTCGCCTCCAGAACGCGCGTCAGGCTCTCGGTCGAGGGCCAGCGCGGCCGGGGCGGCTCGCCGGGGCCGAACCGTTTCGACGGGTTGAAACTGGTGGCGTCCAGGCCCGCGCGCCGCGCCAGGCCAGAGGGCGACGTGCCCTCGCGGCGCGCCAGGGCGTCGATGGCCTTCCAGAGCTGGGCGTGGGACAGCGGCACGGGCGGTTCCGGGGCAGGGGCCGGTGGAGGATGCGACGCCGCAGTCTATCGCGAGGCGATAGGAATATCCACCTAGTCCGCGTCGGCCCCGATGGCGCGTCGCTCCTGCCAGGCCCAGAAGGTGCCGATGGCGATGGCCAGCATGATGCCGTAACCGGTCATGTTGACGACGGTGTAGAAGGCCGAGATCGGGGTGCGCAGGTTCAGGGCGATCATGACGTGGCTGGTCACGACCAGCAGTTGCAGCGCGCAAGCCCAGACCGGCCACGACCGCGGCGCCTTCCAGACCATGGCGATGAAAACCACCAGCATCGCTATGTCGATGGCGAACATCGACCACTGAACGCCGAACAGGCCGGCGTTGCTCTGGACGAGCACCGAAGCGAACCAGCCGAATGCGAACGTGCCGGCGCCTATTCTCTCTGGCTGTTCTCCCTTGAGAAAGGCGAACAGCGCAATGGCAGCGACGAAAACCGCACCGACATAGCCAGCAATGGTCTCGAACAACGAACGCCCCCATCGTCAGATGACAATGAGGGCGAACATACAGCAAAGTTCTCAGGAACCGGAGAGCCGATCCCCAAGATTACTGGAATTTCACGCAACGCGCAGATGGTCGCCCTTGCGGGTCATCGGGCGGTCGTCCCATTCGTCGGGCTTGTTCACCGGGCCCACCGCGTAGGTGCCGTAGCCGAGGCGACGGTGATCCTTTTGCAGCTCGGCGTGGCAGGCGACGACGGCGTCGCGCGCGGTGCTGAGGGCCATGATGGCCTCGATGGCCTTGGCCTGCGAGCCGGCGCCCGAAACCGGCGAGATCGACAGGGCGGCGCGGGCGCCGATCATCGACTGAACCAGGGTGGTGGCGTGGGTGATGGCGTCATCCACCGCTTTTTCGGTGGCGTAGAGCTCGCCGGCGACGCCAGCGATCACTTCAGTGCGGTCCATGACTTTACCCCTCAATAAAGAAAACACCGTCATTTCTTAACGCGCATTAAGGGTGTTTGATAGCGTTTTCTTTACCAGAAGTTACATTCAACCTTTGGTTGATTGTTGGCGCCCTCAGGTTGAGTCGTCGTCGTTGTCGAGCAGGAAGTGGGCGGTCAGGGCGGCGATGGGCTGGTCCCGCTCCTGCTGCCAGGCTTCGGCGGTGACGTGGGCGACGCGCCGACCGGCCTTGTTGATCCGCGCCTGGGCGAAGACGTCTGTCGGCCGACCCGAGCGTAGATAGGCCACGGTGACGTTGATCGGGCGGGGCAGCCGCAGGCGCGGATAGCTGAGCGAGACCTGGGCCACCGCCGTCATCTCCAGCAGGGCGGCGGTCGAACCGCCGTGCAGGGCCGGCAGCATGGGGTTGCCGATCAGGTGGTCGGCGAAGGGCATGACGACGGTCAGGTCGTCGCCGTTCAACTGTGTTCGCAGACCGAGGAAGCGGGCGTAGGGCAGGCTGTCCAGCAGGGAGACGGTCATGCGGCGTCTCCGGCGCGGCCGGCCTTGGCGCGCAGATTGGCGCCGGCGCGATGGTCGCCCTCGGCGCTGATGACATAGGCGGACTGGGCGGCGGCCACGGGGTCGGTCGGGTCGTCCTCGAAGGCCCAGGCGCGGACGAAGCCTATGCTGCGCGTCAGCCGATAGCAGCGCGCCTCGGCGATCAGGTCCCGGCCGGGGACGGCTGCGCGCATATAGTCGACACGCAGGTCCAGGGTGGCGATGGGCTGATAGGTTTTCAGCCCGACCCAGACGGCCAGGCCGCCCACATGGTCCAGCAGGGTCGTGACCAGGCCGCCCGCCAGGACGCCGGTTTCGGGATCGCCGACCAGGTCATCGCGATAGGGAAGCCGGAGACGAACCCGGTCGCCCTCCAGACCTTCATATTGAAAGCCCAGGGCGTGGGTGTGCGCCGCGCCCGAGGCGAGTTGAGGCAGGAGGGTGGTGAGGAAGAGATCCGTCATCGAGACGTCCTTTGGCTAGGGCGTCTGCGGTCGTCCGGGTCGCCGCAGCGCCTCGTCTTGGTGGCCCGCGGCGCAGGCCCTTGTCCATAGTGGATCGGTCGGCGTCGGCGGGCCGAGCCTTTATTGGGCCTTTGTCAGGCGAGGCGTTGACGCGCGACGGGCGCAGTCTCCGCGACCGGGGCGGCGGTTTCGGCGGCGAGGGCCGCGTTCATCGCCATGCGCAGGCGTTCCGGCTTGATCGGCTTTTCGACCACGGCGGCCATGCCGACGGCCAGATAGTGTTTGGCGTCGTCGGGATCGGCGTTGGCGGTCAGGGCCACGATCGGGATGTTGCGGTTGTCGCCGGGCAGGGCGCGAATGGCCTGGGTCGCCTGGACCCCGTCCATGCGCGGCATCTTGATGTCCATCAGGATCAGGTCGAACGGGCGGAGCTGAACGGCCTCCAGCGCCTCCTGGCCATCCTCGACGGTTTCGGAGGTGCAGCCGAACATTTCGCACAGGGCCTGGGCCACGACGCGGTTGGTGGCGTTGTCGTCGGCGATCAGGACGTGCGGGCGGGCCTGCAGGTCCAGTTCGTCCAGGCTGGAGACGTTCGACGGTTCGTCCTGCTGGATGACGGCGCGCGGCGCCGACAGGTCGAAGGCGAAGGTGGCGCCGCGACCGGCGTTGTTCTCGGCCCAGATGCGGCCGTCCATCCGTTCGACGATATGGCGGCAGATCGACAGGCTGAGGCCGGCGCCGTCGGGAGCGGCGGCGTGGTCGAAGATCTGGTCGATGCGGGCGGCGTCCAGGCCGGGGCCGTCGTCGCGGACGCGGGCCTCCAGGCGGACCTGATCGCCGATGACGAGGGCCTTCAGGCTGGCTTCCACCATGCCGTTGCGGGCGAATTTCAGCGCGTGGCCGATCAGGTTGTTGAACACCTGGGTCAGGCGCGGACCGTCCAGAACGCCCGCCAGTTCAGTGTCGCCTTCATAGCCGACCATCAGGGTGACGCCGTCCTGGGCGGCGCGCGGCGCCCACAGGGTCTGAGCCTCGTCCATCACGGCGCGCAGCGGCGTCGGAGCGGCCGACAGTTCCAACTCGCCGGCCTCGGCGCGGGCCAGGTCCAGGGCGTCCTGCAGGGTGTCCAGCAGGTTTTCCGAGGAATCGATGATGGTCTGGACATGGGCCAGGGCGGCGTCGTTCAGCGGCTGGCGACGCAGCAGTTCGGCCACCGCCAGGACGCCGTTCATCGGCGTGCGCAGTTCGCGGCTCATCAGGCCCATGAACTGGCTCTTGGCGCGAGCGGTCGCCGCGGCCTGGATTTCGGCGTCGCCGAGCGCGCGCACCTGCTCGGCCAGGTCGCGGTTCTGCTGGCGCTGGATGTCGTTGACGGCGCGCAGCAGGGACACCGCCGTGCCGACGCCGCGATAGGCGCCGTTGCGGGTGACGATGAAGCCGCGCATCAGGGCGCCGGGGCCGCTTTTCAGGATGATGTCGGAAAAGGCGTCGATGCGGACGCCGGCTTCGACCACGGCCGGCTCATTGTCCATGATGTGGGTGACTTCGCGGGCGCCGTACAGGCTGAGGCCCAGAGGGCCGGCCAGCTTCATCAGGAAGTCGCTGCGTTCGATCAGACCCAGGGGCCGCTCGCCGTCGACGACGGGGATGACCAGGGTGTCCGGCTCGCGCTCGAAACGCGCGAAGACCTCGCTCGCCATGGCGGCGGCGGTCACCGGCTCTACGCGCTCGGTTAGCACTTCGATCGTCGGCATACGGCCGGCACTCCAATAGGACCGGCGGAGATTGGCTGCGAACGCTTTGCGAAAGGGTTAAGGCGAATCGAAAATGCTCACCTTGACGAAAAGGGTCGGGGGTGTCGCGTTTTGCGGCTTCGGACGGACTGGCGTATAGAGGGCGCTGATCCGATCTTTCCCTGTTCCTTCTGGATGCGCGCGGCCGCCGGCCGACCGCAGGTTTGTCATGAGCGTTACGTCGCAAGCTTCTGAAACCTCTGCCCTTGTCCTGTTTTCGGGCGGACAGGACAGCGCCACCTGCCTGGCCTGGGCGCTGGAGCGGTATGAGCGGGTCGAGACCATCGGCTTCGACTATGGCCAGCGTCACGCGGTCGAGATGCAGGCGCGTCAGAGCGTGCGCGCGCAGATGGTGAACGTCCTGCCGCAATGGGCCGACCGGCTGGGGCCGGATCACGTCGTCGACCTGACCGGTTTCGGGGCCATCGGCGAGACAGCCATGACCACGGATCGCGCCATCGAGGCCGACGCGCGCGGCCTGCCCAACACCTTCGTGCCGGGGCGCAACCTGATCTTTCTGGTCGCGGCGGCGGCGCTGGCCGACCGGCGCGGGCTGGAGGTCCTGGTCGGCGGCATGTGCGAGACCGACTTCTCGGGCTATCCCGACTGCCGCAACGACACCATCCAGGCCATGTCGCACGCCCTGACCCTGGGTCTGGCCAAGCCGTCGCCGATCGAGACGCCGCTGATGTTCCTGACCAAGGCCGAGACCTGGGCCCTGGCCGAGCGGATCGGCGGGGCGGCACTGGTCGAGATGATCGTGGAGGCCAGCCACACCTGCTATCTGGGCGACCGGACGCATCGTCACGACTGGGGTTACGGCTGCGGCACCTGCCCGGCCTGCGAACTGCGCGCGGCGGGCTATGCGGAATGGGCGGCGCGCGCATGACCTATTCGGCCAAGGAAGTCTTTCTGACGGTGCAGGGCGAGGGCGGTCAGGCCGGGCGGCCCGCCGTCTTCCTGCGTTTTGCGGGCTGCAACCTGTGGAGCGGGCTGGAGCGGGATCGCGCCACCGCAGTCTGCACCTTCTGCGACACGGACTTCGTCGGCATGAACGGCGACGGCGGCGGCAAGTTCAAGACCGCCGACCTGATGGCTGACCACGTCGCCGGGATGTGGCGGGGCCGCGAGGGCGATCCCAGGCTGGTGGTCTGCACCGGGGGCGAGCCGCTGATGCAGCTGGACGCGCCCCTGATCGAGGCCCTGCACGCGCGCGGGTTCGAGGTCGCCATCGAAAGCAACGGCACCTTGCCCGCGCCCGAGGGGATCGACTGGATCTGCATCAGCCCCAAGGCCGACGCTCCTGTGGTCCAGACCTCGGGTCAGGAACTGAAGCTGGTCTATCCCCAGCCGCTCGCCATGCCCGAGCGGTTCGAGGGCCTCGATTTCGAGCGCTTCTGGCTGCAGCCCATGGACGGCCCCGATCAGGCCGCCAACACCGCCGCCGCCATTGAATACTGCTTGACCCACCCCCAATGGCGGCTCAGCGTCCAGACGCACAAATTTATCGGGGTAAGGTAGGTCCGCTAAGGGTGGTTAGCGAACATCAGCGAGCCGCGCGTCGTAGTCTTTCACATAGTCGAGCGGAAAGGCGTCCAGAACCTCACTCGTGTCAGCCTGGGCCAGATATAGAACCCATCGCTCGCCAGCGGGCGGCAAAGGGGTCTGGCCGCACCCATCGCTGCTAAGCGTGGTCGTGAATTCGAATGTCGATCGATTTACGGTCCGTTCCACTTCGGGCGTGATTTCTGCGACGACCCGCCAAGTGTTCCAGCCGGGAGCCTCAACACGCTCTGCATGGCTCACACTAGCTACGATAATCGCCCGTTGAGCTAACTCATCGGCACGCGGCACTCTCATCCGGCAGGCAATCGCGTCAGTCGCAGCGCCGAGAGCACAGGCGGCAGCGAGGAATGCGTGAAGTGGAGGGCGCATGACAGAAACTCCCGAGCTTGCCCCACCATAGGCGGACCTCTGGAAAGTCTCCAACGGGTCGAAAGCAGGCTTAGGCCACCAGTGTCTTCCCATCCGTCAGAAACGGCTCCACCGCCGCCATGGCGCGCGCGACATACTCGCCCTTCTCGCCGACCGGGGCGACGTAGTGGATGGCGTCCTCGGCGTCTTTGATGGTGGCCATTCGCGCGATCATCCAGGCGGCGAGGTATTGGGAGGCGAGGCAGCCGCCCGCCGTGGCGACATTGCCGTGGGCGGCGAAGGGGGCGTCCACGACGTTGACGCCGGCCTCGATCACCCAGGGCTTGGTGGTCAGGTCGGTGCAGGCGGGCAGGTCGCCGATCAGGCCCAGCTTGGCCAGCAGCAGGGTTCCCGAGCACTGGGCGCCGATCAACTGGCGCGACGGGTCCAGTTTCAGCTGTGACAGGAAGGCGGGGTCGGCGGCGTAGTCGCGGGTCCTGATCCCGCTGCCGATCAGGACGGCGTCGGCTTCGCTCAGGAACTCCAGCGGCTTCTGGCGCTGGATCGTCACCCCGGCCATCGAAGTGACCTCGGGCGTGGGGCAGGTGATGTGCGCCGCCCAGCCCTGGCTCTTCATCCGGTTCAGGATGCCCGCCGCGATGAAGCTGTCCAGCTCGTTGAAGCCGTCGAGGGTCAGGATGGCGATCTGCATGGCGGGCTCGTCAGGGGAGGGAGGCTCACCCTAGGCCGGGAAGGGCGCGCGCCGACAGGGCCGGTTGGTGCGTGAGCGGCCCTAGCCGTCCTTGCTAGCAGTCTTTGCCTTGGCGCTGGCGTTGTTCGCAGCGGCGCTGTTCGCGTTCGTAGTCGCGCTGCTCACGCTCGCGCTTGGCCTTGGTTTCCTCGTCCGAGGTGGTGACGGCGTCGAAGCCTGCGCCGACCACAGCCCCGGTGGCCTTGACCGTGCCGCCGACGACCGCCGCGCCGGTTCCGACCACGGCGCCGACGACGCAGCCTTGCAGCAGCAGCGAACCGCCGACGACGGCCAGAAGGGCGGTCGCCCGCGTGAAGGGTCTTTGCATCTGGTCCATCCCCGATTGATCCGCCTCTATGAGGCGAAAGGCATGAACGGACTCTGACCGTCCGCGCGAGCGCTTTTGAGGCCTAGAGGCTGTCGACCATGACCAGTTCGGCGTCTTCGCTGGCCGTGATGGTGATGGTCGGCTCGTCGACGATGCCGGCGCCGTCGCGGGCGTTCAGCGCCACGCCGTTGACGTCCACCCGGCCCACGGCGGGGACCAGATAGGCGCGGCGACCGGCGGCCAGGTCATAGGTCAGGCTCTCGCCCGCCTTGAGCGTCGCGGCCAGGATCTTGGCGTCGGCGTTGATCGACAGGGCCTCGTCCGCCGGATCGCCCGAGGCGACGACGGTGAAGCGGCCCGAGCGGTCGCTCTTGGGGAAGTCGCGCTGGCCCCAGGACGGCGGGGTGCCCGGCTTGTCGGTCTCGATCCAGATCTGGAACAGGGTGGTCGTCTCGTTCTCGAGGTTGAACTCGGAGTGACGCACGCCCGTGCCCGCGCTCATCACCTGAACGTCGCCCGCGCCGGTGCGGCCCTTGTTGCCCATCGAGTCCTCGTGGGTGATGGCGCCGGTACGGACATAGGTGATGATCTCCATGTCGGCGTGCGGGTGGGGCGGGAAGCCCGAGCGGGCCGCGATCTCGTCGTCGTTCCAGACGCGCAGACGGCCCCAGCCCATGCGCTTGGGATCATAGTAGTTGGCGAACGAGAAGTGGTGGCGGGCGTTCAGCCAGCCGTGGTTGGCGCCGCCGAGGGTGTTGAAAGGTCTGACGTCGATCATGGTTCGGTCTCCCATCCGAGGAATGCTTGAGACCTAGATAGGATCGCCAAATCCTATTTGCAACTGTCTTAGTATCAGATTGACCTCAACCCACCTGCGCCCGATGCCGCAGCTTGGCGTCGGCCAGGACGATGGCCGCCATGGCCTCGACGACCGGGACGCCGCGCAGGGCGACGCAGGGGTCGTGGCGGCCCTTGGTGCGCAGGTCGACCTCGGCGCCGTCGCGGTTGATGGTCTGGCGCAGGGTCAGGATGGAGGAGGTGGGCTTGAAGGCCACGCGCGCCGTCAGCGGCTGGCCGGTGGAGATGCCGCCCAGAACCCCGCCCGCCTTGTTGGACAGGAAGACCGGCAGGCCGTCGTCGCCCAGGCGCATTTCGTCGGCGTTGTCCTCGCCCGTCAGTTCGGCGGCGCCGAAGCCCGCGCCGATCTCGACGCCCTTGACCGCGTTGATGGACATCAGGCCCGCGGCCAGTTCGGCGTCCAGCTTGGCGTAGAGCGGAGCGCCCCAGCCGGCGGGGACGCCCGTGACCTCCAGCGCCACGACGGCCCCGATGGAGGAGCCGGCCTTGCGCACGCCGTCCAGATAGGCCTCCCAGGCGGGGACGACCTCGGCCGAGGCGGCGAACAGGGCATTGTCATAGACGGCGTCGAAGTCGATGGCCTCGTCGGGAATGCGGTGCGGGCCCAGCTGGACCACGCCGGCGCGAATGCGGATGCTGTCGCCCAAGACCTTGCGCGCCACGGCGCCCGCCGCCACGCGGCTGGCGGTTTCGCGGGCCGAGGAACGCCCGCCGCCGCGGTGGTCGCGCACGCCGTACTTGGCCTGATAGGCGTAGTCGGCGTGGCCGGGACGGAAGGCGCGGGCGATCTCGCCGTAGTCCTTCGACCGCTGGTCGGTGTTCTCGATCATCAGACTGATCGGCGTGCCGGTGGTGACCGGGCCGTTCCCGTCGTCGAAGACGCCGGACAGGATGCGGACCTGATCGGCCTCCTGCCGCTGGGTGACGAAGCGGCTGCCGCCGGGCTTGCGCAGGTCCAGCAGGGGCTGGATGTCGGCCTCGGTCAGCGGGATCAGCGGCGGGCAGCCGTCGACGACGCAGCCGATGGCCGGGCCGTGGCTTTCGCCCCAGGTGGTGACGCGGAACAGGTGACCGAAGGTGTTGTGCGACATGCTCTAGGGCTTAAGCCGCGATCCGCTCTGGCGTCCAGACCCGCGTGAAGCGAAGCAGCAGGTCTTCGGCGGCCGAGGGCAGGTCGGCCGAGGCCTCCAGCTTGACGAACAGGTCGCCGGCGGGGCGGTTTCCGCGCGCGGGCAGGCCTAGGCTCTTGAGCCGCAGACGCACCGGCTCGACCATGTCGGGGACCAGCCAGGACGAGCGCGGACCGGCGTGGGTCATGATCTCGATACGGCCGCCGTCATGCATCATCCGCTGCGACACGGCCCAGGTCATGAACAGGTCGCCGCCCAGAACCGAGAGGCCGTCGGCGGGGCGGATCAGGACGGGCAGCAGCAGGTCGCCTCCGTCCGCCGCGCCGCGCTTCAGGCGGATCTTGTCGCCGGTGCGCACGCCGGGCGGGGCGTGGACCAGCAGGGTGCGGGCGCCGAGGGTGATGCGGACGCAACCGCCGTTGAGCGCCTGCATCGGCGTCAGGGCCAGCAGGGGGGCTGGCGCGGGCGGCGGCGTGAAGGGCGTTGGCCTCGCGTGGCCGGGGGGCGCGGGCAGGGCCAGGGTCTGGGCCTGCAACAGGCGATAGGCGGCGATGACGCGGCGGAACTTGTCGGCGTCGCCGCCGGGCGCATCGGGGCGGGCGGCCTTGACCGCCGCGCGGAAGGCCGTCGTCAGGCCCTCGGCGCCGACGGGGCCGTCCAGACCCAGCAGCGACCGGGCGTCATCAAGAGTGAGAGCGTCCGCGCACATGGCCGCCAGCCTCGCCCGGATATGGTCAAGGCCGGGTTAACCTTGCCGAGTTTCGAAAAATCGCGGTCTGATGTCGGAATGGGCCTTGCCCGTTCGACGTAGCGATATCGCGGGGGAATGCCCCGCCGTTTAAACCAAGGGAGAGACGCCATGCGCGTGATGGTGATGATCAAGGGCACGGACGCCATCGAGGCGGGGGTTCAGCCCTCGGAGGCCCTGCTGCGGGACATGACGGCCTTCAATGAGGAACTGGCGGCGGCGGGCATGATGCTGGCGGGCGAGGGGCTGCATCCGTCGTCGAAGGGCAGGCGGGTCGTCTTCGGCGGGCGCGACACGCCGATCGTGGTCGACGGCCCCTTCGCCGAGACCAAGGAGCTGATCGCCGGCTTCTGGATCTGGCAGGTCAAGGACATGGACGAGGCCGTCGCCTGGGCCCGCCGCATCCCCGACACCGACAAGCTGCACGGCGAGGTCGAGATCCGGCCCATCCTGTCGATGGAGGATTTCGACGCCCTGACCCCTGACGTCGCGGCGCGGGAAGAGGCGCTGCGCCAGCAGACGGGAGGTTATGGCGAAGCTTGATGCCGCAACTTGTCCACGCCTGATGACGTAGGGGAAGCGCGGGTGTAAGGATTGAGCCATGACCCAGTCCGTGATCCCGCCCAGCCCGTCCGTCGAGGACTACGCCGCGCAGTTGGCGGCCAATGCGGATGAGACCATCTTCGAGCGGGGCGACCCTGTCGCCCTGTTCGTCGAATGGCTGGAGGCGGCCAAGGCGTCGGAGCCGAACGACGCCAACGCCATGACCGTGGCGACCGTGGATTCGCATGGTCTGCCGGATGCGCGGATGGTGCTGCTGAAGGACGTGGACGGGCGCGGCTTCACCTTCTTCTCCAATCAGGAAAGCGCCAAGGGCGAGCAGCTGTGGGCGCATCCGTCGGCGGCCCTGCTATTCCACTGGAAGTCGTTGCGTCGTCAGGTTCGCGTGCGCGGCCGGATCGAGCGGGTCAGCGACGCGGAGGCTGACGCCTATTTCGCCAGTCGGGCGCGCGAGAGCCGCATCGGCGCCTGGGCCTCGGACCAGTCGCGCCCGCTGGACAGTCGGGCGGTGCTGGAGAACCGGGTGGCCGAGCAGACGGCCTGCTTCGAGGGGAAGGACGTGCCGCGTCCCGACCGCTGGACCGGCTGGCGCGTGATCCCGCAACAGATAGAGTTCTGGCGCGACCGGCCCTTCCGCCTGCACGACCGGCTGCGCTTTGATCGCGAGGGCGACGCCTGGCGACGGACGCGTCTCTGGCCTTAAAGCGGCGTCAGGCGCCGTAGCGGGCCAGGAAGGTCTCGACCGCATCCTCGGCGATCTGCCGGGGCGCACGTCCCGCGATCACCTCGTCGCCCGTGACCAGGGGGACGAAGAAGACGGGATGTTCGATCATCCCCATCAACTGCCCGGCCGCCCACGAGGGCTTGGGCACGTTCAACTGCCCGGCCTTCGTCATCTCGGCCAGGGCCGCCATGAGCACGGCGCCGAAGTCGCGTTTCCCGCGCTCGAAGAAGCGCATGGCGATGGCTTCGAAGCGCGGCCGTTCGGCCAGGACCAGGCGGAAAATCGAGCGAACGAAGCTGTCGCTCATGAACTCGGCATAGGCGGTGATGAAGCCGACCAGCCGCTCACGCGGGGAGCCGGTGCAGGCGTGGACCGCCGCCATCCGCTGAGAGAAGTCCTCCGAGGCGTCGTTGATGACCGCCTCGAACAGGACCGCCTTGCTTTCGAAGAAGGCGTAGAGGGTCGCGGTCGAGACGCCGGCTTCCCGCGCGATCGGCTCCATGCGCGTACCGGCGTACCCTTCGGCTATGAAGTGCAATCGCGCCTGACGCACGATTGCGGCGCGTCGCGGGTCGTCGAGATCGGGGGCCTGAGCGGTCATCGAAACATTACCCAACAGTAATGCAAAAACCCTGCCTTTAAATTGCCGTTATTGCAACAAGGAACGAAGTTCTGCGAATGGAAATCATCTAATGATGCCAAGCCGCTAGAAGCGGGTGGGCCAGGACGGGGGCGGCGAGGCGAACCACCGCCTGCGGATCTTCCAGCCGCACCGCCGCCGTGGCGTCCGCGACGATGAAATCGGCATGGGTGCGCGAGGGTTCCGTATGGCGCTCGTGGCCCGGGCGCACCGTCGCCAGATACTGGGCGATCACCGATTCGGCGGTGCGTCCGCGCTCGGTCTGGTCGCGCAGCAGGCGACGGATGAAGCGGATGTCGGCCGGGGTGTCGACGAAGACCTTGATGTCGAACAGGGCGGTCAGCGCCGGGGTGCACAGGATATGCGTGCCTTCGACCACCACCACCTCGGCCGCCGGAACCGGTTCGCCGCCGGGCTCGCGTCCGTGGTGAATGAAGGAATAGACCGGCGCGGTGATTCCACGTCCCGCTTTCAGGGCGGCGAGGTCCGTGACCAGCAGGTCGTGATCGCGCGCGGCTACGTCGTCGAAGTCGTGCGTCGCCGCATCGAAGCCCGGCACCGAGGCGGCGTCCAGATAGTAGGAATCCTCGCGCAGCAGCACGCCCACGCCGGATGGCAGGGACGCGACGAGCGCCTCGGCCAGGGTGCTTTTGCCGGAACCGGACCCGCCGGTGATCGCGATCAGAATGGTCATGGGCGGCTCCTTCGACCGAAGCGCGAGCAGTGGCAAGCGCCGCTGATAAAACGCCGTGCGGCGCTTCCCTTGCGTCACGTTGCTTATCGGCGATCACATAGATAGCTTGGTTCTCAAGCGTCACTACAAATGAAGACGCAACACGAGGGAATGCGATGCTGGGTTTGATGCAGGACTGGCCGCTGACGGTCGACAAAATTCTCGACCATGCCAAGAATTGGCACCCTAACCGCGAGGTCGTGACGCGATCCGTCGAGGGACCGATCGAGCGCACCACCTATGGCGCCATTCATGGTCGCGCCAAGCGGGTGTCGAACGCGCTGAAGGCCTGGGGCGTGCAGCCCGGCGACCGCATCGCCACCCTGGCCTGGAACACCGCCGACCACATCGAGGCCTGGTACGGCATCATGGGCATCGGCGCGGTCTGCCACACCCTGAACCCGCGCCTGTTCCCGGAACAGCTGGTCTATATCATCAACCACGCCGCCGATCGGATCATCTTCGTCGATCTGACCTTCGTGCCGCTGCTGGACGCCATCCTGCCGCACTGCCCGTCGGTCGAGCGCGTCGTCATCATGACCGACGCCGATCACATGCCGCAGACCAAGCTGCCGGTGGTTGAATGCTACGAAACCGTGCTGGAGCAGTCGTCGGAAGACGTCGAGTGGGGCGGGTTCGAGGAAAACACCGCCTGCGGCCTCTGCTACACCTCGGGAACGACGGGGAACCCGAAGGGCGTCCTCTATTCGCACCGCTCGAACTTCATCCATACCCTGTTGGGGCTGCAGTCGACCGTCCTGGGCGCCACGCCCAAGGAGGTGATCCTGCCGGTGGTGCCCATGTTCCACGCCAACGCCTGGGGCATCGCCTTCGGCGGGCCGGCGGCGGGGTCCAAGCTGGTCATGCCGGGCGCTCGCATGGACGGCCCGGCCATCTATGAGCTGCTGGAGACCGAGGGTGTCACCTTCTCGGCGGCGGTGCCGACCGTCTGGCAGGGGCTGCTGAACCACCTGCGCGAGAACAAGCTGAAGCTCTCGACGGTCACGCGCGTTCTGATCGGCGGCGCCGCCGTGCCGGAAAGCATGATCCGCGCCTTTAACGACGAGTTCGGCGTCGAGGTCCTGCAGGGCTGGGGCATGACCGAGACCTCGCCCATCGGCACCCTGTCGAACATGACGCCGGAACTGGCCGCCATGCCGTTCGAGGAACAGCTGAAGTGGCGGGTCAAGCAGGGCACGCCGCCGCTGGGCGTCGAACTGAAACTGAAGAACTACGCCGGTCAGGAGATGCCGCACGACGGGCACACCTATGGCCGCCTGATGATCAAGGGCCCGACCATCGCCCGCGCCTACTTCCGCGACGAGGGCGGCGAGATCCTGGACACCGAGGGCTTCTTCGACACGGGCGACGTCTCGACCATCGACGATCACGGCTTCATGCAGATCACCGACCGGGCCAAGGACGTCATCAAGTCCGGCGGCGAGTGGATCAGCTCCATCGAGATCGAAAACCTGGCTATCGGCCATCCCAAGGTCGCCCTGGCCGCCGTCATCGGCTCGGCCCACCCGAAATGGGATGAGCGTCCGGTCCTGCTGATCAAGCTCAAGGAAGGCGAGAGCGAGGACAAGCAGGAACATCTCGACTTCCTGGTCGGCAAGATCGCCAAGTGGTGGATGCCGGACGACGTGGTCTTCCTGGCCGACATTCCGCTGGGCGCCACGGGCAAGATCGACAAGAAGCTGCTGCGCGAGCAGATGAAGGATTATCGTCTGCCGACCGCAGGCTGATCTTTCAGGAGGGCCGCATGGCTGAACCGACCCGGACCCAGGCGCGCGCGACGGAAATCCGCCTGCGCTGGTTGACGCTCGCGGCCTGTCTGGCGCCGCTGCTGGTTCTGACTGCGGTGTTCGGGACCCGGTTCGGTCTGTGGAGCGCCGGGTTCGGGCTGGAGGTGCTGACGCTGAAGATCGGCCGCATCCTGGCCTTCGCCGGACTGGCGGCGGCGCTGGTCGCCGTGCTGATCGCGTTCAAGGATATGCGGCGGCGCGGGCTCTACGCCGCCGCGGCGCTGGCGGTCGCCGGTGCGACGGTGGCTCTGTTCCTGATCCAGGGGCAGCGTTTCGCGGTTCCGGCGGCGAGCGACGTCACGACCGACGCCGCCGAGCCGCCGGCCTTTTCGCGCGCGGTCGTCGCCATGCGCGGCGGGCGGGGGACGTCCGGACCGGCTCCGGTCGCCTGTCCCGGCCTGATCGCGGTGCCCCGTCAGGTCGCGCCCGAGACGGCGGCCGCGGCGCTGGAGGCGGCGGGCTTCACCGTGCGCGGCGCAGCAGCCTTCCGCGCCGACGGGTCCAAGGAGGGTTTCTGGTTCGGGTTGACCCATGACGCCGCCATCCGCATCCGCCCGGGCCGCACCGACGTGCGCGTGGCGGCGCGCGGGGACATGAAGATCGGCGACGAAGCCTGTCGTCTGGCGCGCGCCGTCGTTCAGGGGCTGGCGCCGGCAGGTTGAGATTGCATTGTTCGATCGCGCTCCGGTAAGGTCAAGAAAACCGGGGGGTTAGATGACAGATGCAACGCTAGGGACGGAACCGCTCGACGACGGGCTGGGACCCATTCACGGGGTCTATCCTCAGAGCGACGACGCGGGCGAGGTGCTGCGCTTCGAATCGACGCTGCGGCCCAAGCACTTCCTCGGGTTGAGCCTGCGCAACGGCCTGCTGAACATTGTCACCCTGACCCTCTATCGGTTCTGGGGAAAGACCGAGGTGCGGCGTCGGGTCTGGCAGGGCGTCCGGCTGAACGGCGACGCCTTTGAATACACCGGCCGGGGCAAGGAGCTGTTCATCGGCTTCCTGCTGGCGCTCGTGGCCCTGGGCCTGCCGATGCTGCTGCTGATCTTCGCGATCCAGTTCGGCGGGCCGGCGATGATCGTAGTGCTGTATCCGGTCGTCTATTTCGGCCTGTTCTGGCTGTGGGGCTTCGGGATCTTCACGGCCTTCCGCTACATGGCCAGCCGCACGACTTGGCGCGGCGTCCGCTTCCGGCTGGGCGGATCGGCGCGCAGCTATGGCTTCAGGTATCTGGGCGCCCTCTTCCTCAGCGGGCTGTCGATGGGCTGGTTCTGGCCCGTGGCCCAGCGGGGCCTGGCCGAGAAGCTGTGGGACGAGCTGCGGTTCGGCGACCGTCGCATCCGGTTCCGCATGGGCCGGGCGGAAAAGGTCAGCGTCTATGGTTGGTACGCCCTGGGCTGGATCGGCACGGCCGTCGGCTACCTGGTGTTCGTCTTCGGCATGGTCGGTCTGTTCGCCGCACTGGGGATGCTGGATGCGCCGGCGGGGCGGGGCCCCGGCCTGGGTTTCACGCTCGGTCTCTATGGGGTGATGCTGCTTCTGGCGCCGGTTTTCCTGCTGATCTGGTCGCCCTATCACGCCGCCATGCTGCGCTCGATCAGCGCGGGGGTGACGCTGGACGGCGCCGGCTTCCATCTGGACGTCAAGGCGATGCCGCTCTGGTGGCTGACGGTGTCGAACCTGGGCGCCCTGCTGATCTCGCTGGGCTTCCTGATGCCCTGGGTGCAGGCGCGCACGGCGCATTTCATGGTGTCGCGGCTGACCTCGGCGGGCACGGCGCATCTGGATCTGGCGCGGCAGGCGGGCAAGGGGCCGGGATCGGGCGAGGGTCTGGCCGACGCCTTCGGCTTCTCGGCCATCTGACGTGCAGGGTCGCCTTTACGACGGGCTAAGTTCCCGCCCCGCGACGGTCGAGATCGAATGGAGCGACGACGGCCTGCGCTTCGCGTCGGACGCCGGCGAGGCCCGGTTCTGGCCGCAGGACGGGCTGAAGGTCGTGCGCGAGGGCGATCAGGCCCGGTTGTCGCATCCGTCCGATCCCGACGCGCGTCTGGTGCTGGCCGAAGCCGACTGGATCGCGCTTGGCGGATCGGTCGCCGTCGAGAAGCGGGGGCGGATCAGGGAGGCGCGGCTGGTGATCGGTCTGGCCGCCGTCGGCCTGTCGGTCACGGCTTTCGTCTTCTGGGGCGTGCCCGTGTTTGCCGGCCCCTTGGCGCGGGCGACGCCGATCGAGATGGAACAGAAGATGGGCGACAGCTTCGACGCGCAGATGGGCGCCATGTTCCATCGCTGCGAGGGCGAGGCGGGGCAGGACGCGCTGGGTGATCTGGGCGAGCGGCTGGCGGCCCGGTCCGACACCCCGTTCGACGTGCGCGTGCGCGCGGTCCAGGCCCCCTTCGTCAACGCCTTCGCCTTGCCGGGCGGCTCCATCCTGGTCACCGACGACCTGATCCGCGAGGCCGAGACGCCCGACGAACTGGCCGCGGTCGTGGCCCACGAGGTCGCCCATATCGAAAAGCGCCACGTCATGCAGGCAGTCTGGCGCAGTCTGGGCGTCGGCCTGTTGCTGGACGCGGTGGTCGGCGGCGGCACGGGGGCGGGGCAGCAGGCGGTGCTTCTGGCAGGACAGGCCACCGACCTGCGCTATGGCCGTGAGGCTGAGCTGGAGGCCGATCAGCGCGGGCAGGCTCTGCTGGTCGGCGCCGGGCTGTCGTCGCAAGGCATGGCGCCCTTCTTCGAGCGGATGCACGGCGCGGGCGAGGACAGGCGGCTGGAGGCCGCGGCCGAGTTCGTCTCGACCCACCCCGACTCGGCGCGCCGGGCTCAGCGGGCGCGCAACGACGCCAAGCCGGGGGCTTCGGCCCTGACGCCTAGCGAATGGGCCGCCGTTCGCGCCAGCTGCGGCGCGGGGTCAAAGGATCCGGTAACGCGCCTCAAGGACCGGCTGCGGCGACGCGGCGACGACGCCCCGGTCGACCAGGGCGATCAGATGGGCCAGGACCGACAGGCTAGCCGCCGGCCATAGGCGCTGATCCACGGCGGCGTAGAGGGCTGGGACCATCTCGGCGATGGCCTCGTCGCCCGCCGCCAGCCGCGCCATGATCTGCGCCTCGCGCTCCAGCCGGTGATGGCGATAGGCCTTCAGGAAGGGCGCGACCTGGGTGATGGCCGGGCCGTGAGTCGGCCATATGGTCGAGAAGCCGCGCGCCAGCACCCGGTCCAGGCTGGCCATATAGGCCGTCATGTCGCCGTCGGGCGGGGCGACGACCGTGGTGGACCAGCCCATGATATGATCGCCGCTGAACAGGGCGTTCTCCTCGCGCAAGACGAAGGCCATGTGGTTCGAGGCATGGCCGGGCGTGGCCATGGCCTCGATCGTCCAACCGTCGCCCTCGATCCGCTGGCCGTCCGTGATGATGACGTCGGCCTTGAAGTCGGCGTCGTCGTCCTCGTCCATCGCGGCTGCATCCATCTGATCCGAGGCATGGACCGTCGGCCCGTGCGGCCGCGCCGCCAGGATCGGCGCGCCGCCGACGGCCTCGGCGAAGGGGCGGGCGAGGGGGGCGTGGTCGCGGTGGGTGTGGGTCACCAGGATGTGGCTGACGGTCCGCCCCTTCACCGCCCGCAGCAGGGCGTGCAGGTGGGCCTCGTCCTCGGGGCCGGGATCGATCACCGCCACGCCCGCGCCCGGCATATCGCGCCCGACGATATAGGTCCCCGTGCCGGTGAAGGTGAACGGCCCGGGGTTGTCGGCGATCACCCGCTGGATCATCGGCGAGACCTGATCGCGATGGCCATAGGTGAAGTCGAACTGGCGGACATAGGGGATCACGGGCGGGCGTCCTCGGCGGGCGGTAGCGGTCGGTGCGGCGCCGACCTTGCGTTCAACGCTTGTAACCTATTCGGGAGCCCTCGCCGTGATCCAAACCGCCGTTTTTCCTGTGTCAAATCGGCTTCCGGCCGTAATCGTCGCCTTGTCGTGTCTCATCGCGGCGCAATGGGCCGTCGCATCGTGCACGCCGGAACCCGCCGCGCCCTACGCCGCGCGGGCCGCCCTTGTCCGCTAGAGCGGCAAGCGGCTGAGATCGTAGCCGGCGGCCAGGGCCTGGACGCGCAGGGCGTCCGCGTCCGCGCCGCGGCTTCGCTCGGCCATGGCCCAGGTCGCTGCCGACCGCATTCCGGAGCGACAGTACATCAGGGTCGGCGCGGGGTCGGCCAGCCATTGGCCCACGCGCGCCACCGTCTCGGGATCGGGCAGGCCGCGCACCGGCGCGTCCAGATAGTCCAGGCCGGCGGCCTCGGCGGCGGCCCGGACCTCGTCGCTGGTCGGTTGGCCCGGTTCTTCGTGGTCGGGGCGGTTATTGACGATCCGGCGCAGCCCCAGCCGCGCGGCCAGGGCGGCCAGCGACTGGGGGGCGATCTGGCCCGACACCCAGATGTGCGTGTTCAAGGCGACCGGGTCGGTCATGGCTATTGTCTCCTGACGCGCACGGCGCGACTGCGGCCGGCGGTGAGCTGATAACTGCCCAGGGCGGCGCGGCGCACCCGGACATCCATGCCCGCGCGATTCTGGAACCGCACGGGATCGGAATCGATCTGGCGCCATTCCGACCCGTCCGCCAGTCGGAACAGCCATTTTCCGTCCAGGCCCTGGCCGGCGCTCAGAAGCGTGGTCTCGACCGCGTCGATTCGCTCCTTCGCCTCGTCTCGAGCGAACATCGAAGGCAGGGCCGGCATTTCAAAGCCGAACAGCTGGCGACGAGCTTCCCGAATCTGTCCGCGATCGACCACCACCACCTCCCCCTGCCGTTCCGCGGCGTCCAGGGCGCCCGCCGCGCGGTCGAAGCACGTCAGTCGCTCGGCGTCGGTTGTGATCGTCCGGCAACGCGCGACCTCGGCGAGGAGGGCGGATCGCTGGGGAGCGGAATCTTGCGCGCGGCCCGGTTCCGGAAGCAGAAAAACTGCGGCGCAAACGCCGATCAAGGTGAGGGTGGTGCGCATAATCGTGATTTCCTGAACGAATGTCCGGCAAGAATTCGTGCAGGTTCGGCACGTTTTGCCAAGCGTGAGTGTAGATGGAGCGTGGCGATTTTGCGACAGGGTGGAGGCGACTTTATTACGGGAAGGTAATTTCTCTGTCCGATGCCGACATCGGGCGGCTAACCTCTGAGTCAGCTATCGGTCGAGCGCTTTGTCAGGCGTCGAAGAAAGTAGCCGTGAATGACAGGCCGGGGCGAAAGCCTTGCCGTTGTCAGTCACAACATCAGGAGGGTGACACTTGAAATTCCAGATCAAACGCGAGCGTCTGCTGGCGTCCACGATGATTGCGGGCTTTGCGCTCGCCGGCCTGGCGGCTCCCGCCATGGCCCAGACAACCCCGGAGCCGGCTCAACCCGAGCAGGCCAGCCAGGTCAGCGACATCGTGGTCACCGGTTCGCGCATTCGCCAACCGAACCTCACCACCACCAGCCCGGTGACCCAGGTCACGGGCGAAGACATCGACGTTCAGGGCGTGACCCGCGTCGAGGATCTGGTGACCCAGCTGCCGCAAGCCTTCGCGGCGCAGAACTCGACCGTCTCCAACGGCGCATCGGGCACGGCGACCGTGTCGCTGCGTAACCTGGGTTCGTCGCGCACCCTGGTCCTGATCGACGGCAAGCGCATGGGCTACGGCTCGCCGCAGGACGACGCCGCCGACCTGAACCAGATCCCCGGCCAGATGGTCGAGCGGGCTGAAGTGCTGACGGGCGGCGCCTCGGCCGTCTACGGTTCGGACGCCATCGCCGGCGTCGTGAACTTCATCATGCGCCGCGACTTCGAAGGCATCGAAATCGACGCCCAGTACGGCTTCAACCAGCACAACAACGACTATGACGGCGTGGGCAACCTGCGCAACGTCATCGCCGGCCGCGCCGCGACCAACCCGGCGAACTTCAAGCTGCCCGACGACAACGTCACCACCGGCTTCAGCCGCGAAGTGAACGTCCTGATGGGCGTCAACGCACCGGACGACAAGGGCAACATCACCCTGTACGCCGGCTATCGCAAGAACAACAAGGTCCTGGGCCGCGACTACGACTACGCGTCCTGCTCGCTCCAGGCGCCCACGGTTGGGAACCCGCAAGATTTCCGGTGCGGCGGTTCCGGCACCTCTTTCCCGGGCCAGTTCACGGACTTCACCAACTTCGCATACACGGTTGACGCTGCCGGCAACTTCATCCCGTATGTCGCCGCGCGTGATGCCTACAACTTTGGTCCGTCGAACTACTATCAGCGTCCGGATGAACGCTACACCCTGGGCGCCTTTGGACACTACGACGTCCATGACAAGGTCGAGCTGTACACCCAGCTGATGTTCAGCGACTATTCGACGCTCGCCCAGATCGCGCCGTCGGGTAACTTCTTCGGCGAATTCTCCAACGGCTTCCGCACCACGGACGGCAGCTCGACCATCGCCTGCAACAACCCGCTTCTGTCGGCCCAGCAGCGTACGGCCATTGCCTGTACCGCAGCCGACATCGCCGCCGGCGTCGACAAGTCGATGTATATCGGTCGTCGTAACGTCGAAGGCGGCGGACGTCAGTCGGACATCCGCTTCCAATCGTATCGCGGCGTGGTCGGCGCCCGCGGCGATCTGAACGACGCCTGGAGCTATGACCTGACCGCCCAATACTCGCGCGCTCAGTTCACCAACATCTACCGCAACGAGTTCTCGAACACCCGTCTGGCGCGTGCGCTTGACGTCGTGACGGATCCGGTCACCGGCCAGCCCGTCTGTTCGTCGGTCGTCGCCGGCATCGACGCCGACTGCGTGCCCTACAACATCTTCAAGTCGGGCGGCGTGACGCAGGCGGCGCTGGACTATCTGCAGGTGCCGCTGGTCGCCACCGGCTGGACCACCCAGCAGGTCGTTTCGGGCTCGCTGACGGCGGACCTGGGCGTCTATGGCGTCAAGTCGCCCTGGGCCACGCGCGGCGTTCAAGCGGCGTTCGGCGCTGAATATCGCCGTGACGGCCTGGACCTGACCCCTGACGTGTCGTTCACGTCGGGCGACGGCGCCGGCCAAGGCGGCGCGACCACGGGCATCAACGGCGCAAACCAGGTCTATGACGTCTTCGCCGAAGCGCAGATTCCGATCGCCGAAGGCATGGCCTTCGCCGACCAACTGTCGGTCGACCTGGCCTACCGCCACTCTGAGTACGAGCTGGGCGGCGGCACGGACTCGTGGAAGTTCGGCGCCGACTGGGCTCCGATCTCCTCGGTTCGGTTCCGCGCCAGCGCCCAACGCGCTGTCCGCGCGCCGAACGTGATCGAACTGTTCACCGCGCAGAGCTTCAACCTGTTCGACCTGGACGCCGATCCCTGCGACAAGAACGAGGCTGCGACCTATGCTGGCGACGCCGCCTGCATCGGCTCCAACCCCTGGCAGGTCACCCTTGCGGAAGCCACCAGCCCCGGCATTTCCAGCCCGGCTGGCCAGTACAACTTCCTGCAGGGCGGCAACACCGCGCTGACGCCGGAAGAATCCGACACCCTGACCTTCGGCGTCGTCTTCACGCCGGAGTTCCTGCCGGGCTTCAACCTGACGGTCGACTATTTCGACATCCAGATCGAAAACCTGATCTCGTCCATCGGGGCCCAGAACTCCCTGGACGCCTGCTATGGATCGGGTCTGGCTGCGGCCTGCGCCAACATCCAGCGTAACGCCAACGGCCAACTCTGGATCGGCACCGGCAATGTGGTGGACCTGAACACCAACATCGGCGGTCTGTCGACCTCGGGCGTTGATGTGGCGGCCAACTATAACCTGGATCTGGCCGACTTCGGCTGGGACCGCGCCGGCACCCTGGGCTTCGCCCTGGTCGGCACCTGGCTGAACTCGCTCGAGACCGACACCGGCCTCGGCTTCTCCAACTCGGTGTATGACTGCGCCGGCTTCTTCGCCAACCAGTGCGGCGTTCCGAACCCGGAATGGCGTCACCGCTTCCGCGTCGATTGGGGCACCCCGATCGAGGGCCTGAACGTCAACGCCACCTGGCGCTACTACGGCGGTGCCGAGATCGCTGTTCTGGGCCTCGACGGCAGCCTGAACAACTCGCCGGCCATCCGGATCGACCGCGAGTTCGACGCCATGAACTACATCGACCTGGCGGCGACCTGGCAGGCTCGGGACAATGTCTCGGTCCGCGCCGGCGTGAACAACGTCTTCGACATCGATCCGCCGCTGTCCACCAGCGTCGGCACGACGGGTAACAACAACACCTACCCGCAACTGTACAACGCCATGGGCCGCTACATCTTCTTCGGCGTCACGGCTAACTTCTAAGCTTTCAGGGCGACCTGAAAACTGGGCGGCGGACCTTCGGGTCCGCCGCCTTTTTCTTTTCCAGCCATTGCGCTTGATCGAAATACGGCACGCAGGGGCGGACGCGCAGTCCATCGGACCGGCGCCGCCTCGGTGTTTTCAGGATGCGGCGGTCCCGCCAGGCCGGCGTGCGGCCGCGCCCGCCGCCTGGCGGATCAGGCGGCGGTGTCGCGCGCGATAGCGTGCGGATCGTAGTTGAGAATCGGGGCCAGCCAGCGTTCGGCCGTCTCGACGTCCCAGCCCTTGCGGCGGGCGTAGTCCTCGATCTGATCGCGGTCGATCTTGCCGACGCCGAAGTAGTGGCTGCCCGGATGGCCGAAGTAGAGGCCGCTGACCGAGGCCGGGGGCGTCATGGCGTAGCTTTCGGTCAGGGCCATGCCCGCGTTGTTCCCGGCGTCCAGAAGGCGGAACAGGGTGGCCTTTTCCGTGTGGTCGGGCTGGGCCGGATAGCCGGGGGCAGGGCGGATGCCCTGATACTTCTCTTCGATCAGGTCCTGCACTGAGGTCGCCTCGTCGGCGGCGTAACCCCACAGCTGGGTGCGAACCTCTTTGTGCAGGCGCTCGGCGAAGGCTTCGGCCAGACGGTCGGCCAGGGCCGTGGCCATGATCGAGGAATAGTCGTCGCCGGCGTCCTTGAAGCGTTTGGCGATTTCCAGTTCGCCATGCCCCGCCGTGACGGCGAAGGCGCCGACGTAGTCCTGGCCTTCTTCAGCGACGAAGTCGGACAGGGCCAGGTTGGGCTTGCCGTTCGCCTTCTTGATCTGCTGGCGCAGGGTGTGGAAGCGGGCGATCTCTTCGGTGCGGCTCTCGTCGGCATAGACGGCGATGTCGTCGCCGTCGGCGCGGGCGGGCCAGAAGCCGACGACGCCCTTCGCCGTGAACCACTTTTCGTCGATGATCCGCTTCAGCATGGCCTGGGCGTCTTTGAACAGGTCCTGCGCCGCCTCGCCGACGATCTCGTCTTCCAGGATCAGCGGATAGCGGCCGATCAGCTCCCAGCTGGCGAAGAAGGGGGTCCAGTCGATGTGGTCGGCCAGATCCTGCAGATCCCAGGCGTCGAACGCCCGCACGCCGAGGAAGGAGGGCTTGCCCGGCATGGGGGCGGCCGGATCGGGCTGGAAGCGGTTGTCGCGCGCCTGCTGGAGCGTGGCGCGGGCCTTCACCTCCTGGCCGCGGGCGTATTGCTCGCGGATGCGCACGTATTCGTCGCGGGTGGCGGCCTCGTTCTTCGCCTTGTCGGTCGGCGACAGCAGGCCCGAGACCACGCCGACGGCGCGGCTGGCGTCGATGACATAGGTGGTCGAACCCTTGCGATAGCCGGGCTCGATTTTGACCGCCGTATGGGTGCGGCTGGTCGTGGCCCCGCCGATCAGCAGGGGGATGTCGAAGCCGCGCCGCTCCATCTCGCGGGCGACGAAGACCATCTCGTCCAGCGAGGGCGTGATCAGGCCCGACAGGCCGATGATGTCGACCTTGTGCTCGACGGCGGCGTCCAGGATGCGGTCGGCCGGGACCATGACGCCCAGGTCGATGACCTCATAGTTGTTACATTGCAGCACGACGCCGACGATGTTCTTGCCGATGTCGTGGACGTCGCCCTTGACCGTGGCCATCAGGATGCGGCCGGCCTGCTCGCGCGGCTTGCCGGCCTTTTCGGCCTCCATGAAGGGTTCCAGCCAGGCCACGGCCTGCTTCATCACGCGGGCGGATTTCACCACCTGCGGCAGGAACATCTTGCCCGAGCCGAACAGGTCGCCGACCACGTTCATCCCGTCCATCAGCGGGCCTTCGATGACGTGCAGGGGGCGCTCGACCGACAGGCGGGCCTCTTCGGTGTCGGCCTCGATGAACTCGGTGATGCCGTGGACCAGGGCGTGGGCGATCCGGGCCGCGACGGGCTGCTCGCGCCAGCTCAGGTCGACGACGCGCGCCGCGCCCTTCTCGCCCTTGTAGCGGGGCGCCATGTCCACCAGCCGCTCGGTGTTGGACACGTTTGTCCGCTGCGGCCGGTTCAGGATCACGTCCTCGACGGCTTCGCGCAGTTCGGCGTCGATGTCGTCATAGACGGGCAGGTCGCCCGCGTTGACGATACCCATGTCCATGCCGGCGTTGATGGCGTGGTAGAGGAAGACGCTGTGGATCGCCCGGCGCACCGGCTCGTTGCCGCGGAAGCTGAACGAGACGTTCGACACCCCGCCCGAGATGCGGGCGTAGGGCAGGGTGGCCTTGATGACCCGCGTCGCCTCGATGAAGTCGACGGCGTAGTTGTCGTGCTCCTCGATCCCCGTCGCCACGGCGAAGATATTGGGGTCGAAGATGATGTCCTCGGGCGGGAAGCCGACCTCGTTGACCAGGATGTTGTAGGCGCGGGTGCAGATCTCGATCTTGCGCGCGGCGGTGTCGGCCTGGCCCACCTCGTCAAAGGCCATGACCACGACGGCGGCGCCGTAGCGCAGACATTTGACGGCGTGCTCGCGGAAGGCGGCCTCGCCCTCCTTCATCGAGATCGAGTTGACGATCGGCTTGCCCTGAACGCACTTCAGGCCCGCCTCGATGACCTCCCACTTGGAGCTGTCGATCATCACCGGGACGCGGGCGATGTCGGGC
This sequence comes from Brevundimonas sp., assembly GCF_050729455.1. Taxonomy (GTDB): domain Bacteria; phylum Pseudomonadota; class Alphaproteobacteria; order Caulobacterales; family Caulobacteraceae; genus Brevundimonas. Next base: position 16,995 of record NZ_JBOHLI010000022.1, on the reverse strand, counting down.
TCGGCCGCGATCAGGTTCAGGAAGGTGCGCATGGCCGCGGCGCCATCCAGCAGGCCCTCGTCCATGTTGATGTCGATGACGGCGGCGCCCGCCTCGACCTGCTGGCGGGCGACGTCGAGGGCGGCGGTGTAGTCGCCGTCCACCACCAGCTTACGGAACTTGGCCGAGCCGGTGACATTGGTCCGCTCGCCGACGTTGATGAAGACCGGACGCATCACGCCACCAGCTCGAAGGGTTCCAGCCCCGACAGGCGCATGGCCACCGGGCGTTCGGGAATCTCGCGCGGCTTCAGCGGCGCGACCTCTTCGGCGACGTGTTTGATGTGGTCGGGGGTGGTGCCGCAGCAGCCGCCGACGATGTTGACCAGACCGGAGGCGGCCCATTCCTCGATGAAGTGGGCGGTTTCGTGGGGTTGCTCGTCGTACTGACCCATGGCGTTGGGCAGGCCGGCGTTAGGATAGGCGGCGACCAGGGTGTCGGCCACGCGGCTCAGTTCGGCGATGAAGGGGCGCATCAGGTCGGCGCCCAGGGCGCAGTTGAAGCCCACGGCGAAGGGCTTGGCGTGGCGCACGGAGTTCCAGAAGGCTTCGGCGGTCTGACCGCTCAGGGTGCGTCCCGAGCGGTCGGTGATGGTGCCGGAAATCCAGATGGGCAGGGCGGGCAGGCCCTCGTCCTCGAGGTCCTTGATGGCCTTGATGCAGGCCTTGCAGTTCAGCGTGTCGGTGATGGTTTCGATCAGATAGAGATCGACGCCGCCCTCGTTCAGGGCCTTCACCTGATGACGATAGGCCTCATAGACCTCGTCGAAGGTCACCAGCCGCGCGCCGGGGTCGTTCACGTCCGACGACATGGACAGCATCTTGTTCAGCGGGCCGATGGAGCCGGCGGCGAAGCGCGGCTTGTGCGGCTCCTTGGCCGTCCAGCGGTCGGCCGAGGCGCGGGCCAGTTTGGCGCCTTCCAGATTGATGTCCCAGACGGCTTGCGCGTCCAGTTTGTAGTCGTCCTGAGCGATGACGGTGGCCGAGAAGGTGTTGGTCTCGCTGATGTCCGCGCCCGCGCCATAATACTGGTCGTGCAGGTCGGCGATGATGTCGGGACGGGTGATGCAGAGGATGTCGTTGTTCCCCTTCATCTGGTCCTTTTCGTCATAGCCGGCAGCCGCGACGAAGCGGTCGCCGCGGAAGTCGGCCTCCTCCAGCCCGCGCCGCTGGATCATGACGCCCCAGGATCCGTCGAGGACCAGGATGCGTTCCTTGGCCGCCGTGTGTAGGGCGGCGATCCGTTCGGGGCGAGACAGGGGGGAAGTCATTTACGCAACAGCCTTGGTTTCACGCACGCCCAGCACCCGGCAGATCGCGTAGACCAGCTCGGCGCGGTTCAGGGTGTAGAAGTGGAAGTCCGAGAACCCCTCTTCCTGCAGCCGCGCGCAGGTCTCGGCGGCGATGGAGGCGGCCAGCAGCTTGCGGGTCTCGGGGTCGTCGTCCAGCCCGTCGAAGTGGGCCGCCAGCCAGTCGGGGATGCTGGCGCCGCAGGCCGCGCTCATCCGGCTCAGGCCCTTGAAGTTGGACACCGGCATGATGCCGGGGATCAGGGGAATGGTCACGCCCGCCGCCCGCACCCGGTCGCGGAAGCGCAGGAAGGCCTCGATATCGAAGAAGAACTGGGTCACGGCGCGGGTCGCCCCGGCGTCCACTTTCGCTTTCAGCACGTCGATGTCGTGGTCGATCGACGGGCTTTCCGGGTGCTTTTCGGGATAGGCGCCGACCGTGATGTCGAAGCCGCCGATGCGGCTGATGGCGGCGGTCAGTTCGGTGGCGTTGGCGTAGCCGTCGGCGCGCGGGACGTAGGCGCCGCCGATGCCGTCTCCGCCCGGCGGGTCGCCGCGCAGGGCGACGATGTGATCGACGCCGATGGCCTTGTAGCCCTCGATGACCTCATCGACCTCATCCCGGCTGGCCTCGACGCAGGTCAGGTGGGCGGCGGGACGCAGGGTGGTTTCGCTGATGATGCGCTGGACCGTGCGGTGGGTGCGCTCGCGCGTCGAGCCGCCCGCGCCATAGGTGACCGAGACGAAGGCCGGGTTCAGCGGCTCCAGACGACGGATGGCGTTCCACAGATTGGCCTCGGCCTCGTCCGACTTGGGCGGAAAGAACTCGAAGGAGACGTTGACGGCGTTGCGGTTGGAACCGGCGCGGGCGACCGGGCCGAGCGGCGACAGCAGCAGGGCGCGGGCTTCGGCCAGATTGAGCGAGGCGGGGGAGGCCATCAGGCGGTCTTTCGGGTAGGGACGGCGGCGCGTTCGCCGGTCCAGATGTGGACGGTCAGGCCCTCGGTGTCGGGCGGCAGGGCGACCGGGGCGTCGGCGGTCAGACCCGCATCGGCCAGCCAGCCCTGGATTTCCTCGTCGGCGAAGCCCAGGCGGCGGTGCTGGTGGGCTTCGCGCAGCTGCTCCAGCTGGTGCGGAGCGAAATCGACGATCAGCAGCTTGCCGCCGGGCATGACCAGACGCGCGGCCTCGGCCACGGCGGCGGCGGGATCGGCCAGGTAGTGCAGGACCTGATGCACGATCACCAGATCGGCGCTGCCGTGCGGCAGACGGGTCGAGAAGATGTCGCCGTGGCGCAGTTCGACCTTGTCCAGCCCGGCCTTGGCGACGTTGGCGCGGGCGATGTTCAGCATGTTCTGGCTCAGGTCGAGCCCGACCGACATCTTCGCCTTCTTGCCGAACAGGGTCAGCATCCGGCCCGAGCCGGTGCCCAGGTCGACGACCCGCTCGAACGGGCCGGGGCCGGCCGCCTGTTCGACGGCGGTTTCCACCGCGCTTTCGCAGACATAGAGGCTGCGCATCTGGTCCCACTGGGGCGCGACCTGTTCGAAATAGCGGGCGGCGTCGATGGCGCGCTCCTTGCGCACTTCGTCCAGACGGCGATGGTCGGCCTCGCCCTCGGCGTCGTCCAGCAGGTCCAGCACCGTGTCGATCAGGCGACGCGACAGGGCGTCGTGCGACAGGCGGTAGAAGACACGCGCCCCGTCGGGGAATCGTTCGATAAGCCCGGCGTCGGCCATCAGCTTCAGGTGACGCGACACGCGCGGCTGGCTCTGGTCCAGAACCCGCGACAGCTCCATGACCGACAGTTCCTCGGCGGCGAGCAGGGACAGCACCCGCAAACGGGTCGGTTCGCCCGCGGCGCGCAGGGCCTCGACGGTCTGGTCAGCGGTCAGCGTCATGAGGTTATATAAAGATATCCTTATACGATTATGCAAGCAAAATCTGACCGCAAGCGGGTTCGATGCGACGGTCACGCCGCATGGATTATTCGAAGACCCGTGAAATCGCGGCGGCTCAGATCGTGACGGGCGTCTTCAGCGGCTCGCCCGCGAAATGGGCCGACAGGTTCTGAAGCAGCAACATCAGCATCCCCTGAACCGCCTCGGTCGTGGCCCCGGCGGTGTGGGGCGTCAGCACGGTGTTGGGTACGGTGGCCCAGCGCGCGGCGTCGGTCGGCTCGGTCTCGAACACGTCCAGGGCAGCCCCGCCCAGGCGCCCGTCGCGCAGGGCGGCGATGACGGCGTCCTCGTCCACCAGCTGACCGCGCGCGACATTGACCAGCAGGCCGGAGGGACCGAGCGCCTCGATCACCTCGGCCGAGATCAGGCCGCGATTGGTCTCGTCCGCACGGCAGGCGACGACCAGAACGTCCGAGGCGCGGGCCAGGTCCAGCAGGCTGTCGGCGCGGGGCCAGGCGGCGTCCTTGGCGCGCGGCGCCCACCACTGGACGGTCATGCGCATGACCTCGGCGCGCCGGGCCACGGCCTCGCCGATGGCGCCCAGGCCGACGATGCCGATCGTCTGCCCGCCCATCGACGGGGTGATGGTCTTGGACGCCGGGGTCCAGCCGCCGGCCCGCAACTGCCGGTCGCCCTCGGCGATCTGACGCCGCGCGGCCAGGATCAGGCCGATGGCGTGGTCGGCCACGTCTTCGTGGTTGATGGCGGGGGCGTGGGTGACGGGCAGGCCGCGGGCGCGGCACCACTCGACGTCGATGCCGTCATAGCCCGAGGTGAAGCAGGCGATCAGCGACAGGTTGGGCAGGCGCTCGATCAGGTCCTTGTCCAGCTCGAACTCGCCGGCCACGACCAGAACGCGCACATCGGCGGCGGCCTCGATCGGCGGCCCTTCCCAGAAGCGATAGACGTCGTATGCGCCTTCGAGAAAGACGCTGAGCGGCGCGAGGTGCCGCTGCATGATCAGGATGGCGGGGCGCTGGGTCATGAGAGCCAGACTAACCCGGTTCCGCAGGAGCGCCAGCGGCCAAAGAAAAACGGCCCCCCGAGCGTATCGGAGGGCCGTTCTTCATACTGGTAGTCGGATCAGCGACCGAACTTCTGGTGCTGGATGCGCTTGGGAATGATGCTGTCCGCACCCAGGCGGCGCATCTTGTCCTGTTCGTAGGCTTCGAAGTTGCCCTCGAACCATTCCACGTGGCCGTCGCCTTCGAAGGCCAGGATGTGGGTGGCCAGACGGTCCAGGAACCAGCGGTCGTGGGAGATGACCACGGCGCAGCCGGCGAACTCCTCCAGAGCCTCTTCGAGGTTCTGCAGGGTTTCGATGTCCAGGTCGTTGGTCGGTTCGTCGAGCAGGATCAGGTTGCCGCCGGTGGCCAGGGTCTTGGCCAGGTGCACGCGATTTCGTTCACCCCCGGAGAGCTGCCCCACCTTCTTCTGCTGGTCGCCGCCCTTGAAGTTGAAGCTGCCGACATAGGCGCGGGTGTTAATCTCGCGCTTGCCGACCATCATGATGTCGGTGCCGCCCGAAATGGCCTGCCAGATGGTGTCGTCCGGCTTCAGGTCGTCGCGCGACTGGTCGACATAGGCCAGCTTGACCGTCTCGCCGACCTTGATGGTGCCGCCGTCCGGCGTTTCCTGGCCGGTGATCAGCTTGAACATGGTCGACTTGCCGGCGCCGTTGGGGCCGATGACGCCGACGATGCCGTTGGGCGGCAGCTTGAAGGTCAGGTTGTCGAACAGGGTCTTGTCGCCATAGGACTTCTTCAGGCCCTCGACTTCCAGAACCACGTTGCCGAGGCGCGGGCCGGGCGGGATCTGGATGACGGCGAAGGACTGGGCCTGACGGCTGCTTTCCTGATCGGCGACCATCTTCTCATAGGCGGCCAGACGGGCCTTGGACTTGGCCTGACGAGCCTTGGCGCCCGAGCGGACCCATTCCAGTTCGCGGGTGAGGGCGCGCTGGCGGGCTTCCGATTCCGACTGCTCCTGCACGACGCGCTTGGTCTTGGCTTCCAGCCACGAGGAGTAGTTGCCCTCGTGCGGGTGGCCCTTGCCGCGGTCCAGCTCCAGGGTCCACTTGGTGACCTGATCCAGGAAGTAGCGGTCGTGGGTGACCAGGATGACGCAGCCTGGGAAGTTCTCCAGGTGGTGCTGCAGCCAAGCGACGGATTCGGCGTCCAGGTGGTTGGTCGGTTCGTCCATCAGCAGCATGTCGGGCTTGCTGAGCAGCAGGCGGGCCAGAGCCACGCGGCGCTTTTCACCGCCCGACAGGTTGGTGACTTCCCAGTCGTCCGGCGGGCAACGCAGGGCGCCCATTGCCTGGTCGATGCGGCTGTCGATGTCCCAGACGTCGCCGGCGTCGATCTTCTCCTGGAGGGCGGTCATCTCCTCCATCAGCTCGTCGGTGTAGTTTTCGCCCAGTTCGTTGGCGACTTCGTTGAAGCGGTTGACCCACTGCTTCTCTTCGCACCAGGCCTCGACGTTCTGGCGAACGTTCAGGCTGTCATCGAGCTTGGGCTCCTGCTCCAGGTAGCCGCGCTTGATGCCGTCGGCGGCGCGGGCTTCGCCCTGGAACTCGGTGTCCAGGCCAGCCATGATCTTCAGCAGGGTGGACTTACCCGAGCCGTTGACGCCGACGACGCCGATCTTGGCGTCGTTGTAGAAGCTCAACCAGATGTTCTCGAAGATCTTTTTGCCGCCGGGGAAGGTCTTGGTCAGACCCTGCATCTGGAAAATATATTGCTGCGCCATGAGGTGCGTTTACGCCCTGTCGTCTGATCGAATGGGGAGGTCGGCGCGGGATGTAGCCGTCGCGCGCCCTTTGAGCAAACTCTAGACGTAACGCGGGGCGGTTTGAAGGCGGCGCCGCTGCATCTGTTCCGCCCCGTCGCGGCCTCTACCCGTCATGCCCGTGGGGGATAGGGGAGCGACGTCCATGATGTCACGTTCGTTCGGCGCGATCATCGCCGCCGGGGTTCTGGCCTGCACGGCGGAAGGGGCGAGCGCGCAGGATCGCGAGACGTTCGGCGCAGTGATGGACGCCTTCGCGCAAAGGGCGATGCAGCGGGTCGAGGCGGCGCCCGGCATGGCGATCGCTGTCGTCGACGAGCGCGGGCTGGTGCACGTCGCCGGTTTCGGCGTGGCGGACGTGGCGACGGGCGCGCCAGCGACGGCGAACACGCGCTTCTACATCGCCTCGGCCACCAAGTCCTTCACCGCCCTGTCCATCGCCGCGATGGCCCGGCGCGGCGAGCTCGATCTGGACGCGCCCCTGGCCGACTGGGCGCCGCCGTCCGGCGTGCCGACGGACATCGCCGACAGGATCACCCCGACCGACCTGTTGAGCCACCGCTCCGGCGTCGATAACGCCCCCATCGCCTTCCGCGTCGCCTATTCCGGGGACTGGACGCCCGAAGTTCTGTGGCGACTGACGGCGGAGACCCGCCCGCGCGACACGCCCTATGGCCAGTTCGTCTATTCCAACTCGGGCTACAACCTCGCGACCGTGCTGACGGAGCGCCGCTGGGGCCGCGACTGGCGCGAACTGGTTGAGGCTGAGGTTCTGACGCCGCTGGGCATGACGGCCACGACCGCCCGCATCGACGAGGCCCGCGCGGCGGGCGCGGTCGTCGCCGCCGGCCATTTCGGTCGCGTGCCGAGCGAGCCGGAGCGGTCGCCGCTGCAAAAGAGCGACGCCACCATGCAGTCGGCGGGCGGGCTGATCTCGACGGCGAACGACATGGCGATCTGGCTGGAGGCCCAGATCAACGACGGCCGTGTCGGCGGGCGTCAGGTGTTTCCGGCGGGCCTGGTCGCCTCGACCCATGTGTCGCGCGTGGCGCAGGACACGACCTTCGGCCCCTATGTCCGCACCGGTTATGGTCTGGGCTGGCAGGTCGGGCGCTATGGCGACGACGTTCTGATCCACCACTTCGGCAACTTCTCGGGCTCGCGCGCCCATGTCTCCTTCATGCCCGAGCGGCGTCTGGGCGTGGCGGTGATGGTCAACGAGGACGCCTTCGCGGGAGATATGGCCGATGTGGTCGCCAACTACGCCTATGACTGGTTCGCGGGCCTGCCGGACATCGAGGCTGCCTATGAGGCCAGGCTCGACGCCTTGATCGCCGAGCGCGACCGTCGTCGCGCGGGCATCGCCGGGGCCGTGGAGGCGCGGGCGAAACGACCGCGCACCCTGTCGCTGGCCAACGCCGCCTATGTCGGGGATTACGTCAACGACGTCTATGGGACCCTGACGATCCGAGAGGCGGGCGATCGGCTGTCGGTCGCCATCGGCGTGCAGCAGACCCTGGCCGAACACCTGACCGAAGAGGAGGGTCTTCGGGTCGAGCTGACCCCGTTCCGGGGCGAAGGCGTGGTGTTCAGGCTGGACGCCGACGGTCGCCCCGCCTCGCTGACCTATCAGGACGCGGTTTTCGAGCGGAACTAGGGCTTGGCCGGCAGGATCGCCATCAGGCCGCGGGTGAAGCCCGCCGGCGCGACCGTCAGGTGGTCCTCGTCGGTCAGCACCGCCGACTGGACGCTGAGACCCGGATAGGCGCGGGATTTCAGCAGGCGCTCCATCGTGCGCATATCGCCGACCATGTCCGCCTCGCTGTTGTGGCGGGCGGTCGGGCCGGGGCCTTCGAAGGCGCCGACGTACATGAAGACCTGGGCGGGCAGGTCGCGATGGGTGCGGGCGTAGTCCGCCTCCATCTTCATCATGTGGCGCTGGTCGTACCAGAAGGACGGGCTGCCCAGGACATAGCCGCTGAACATGGTCGGATCGGTGAACATGATCTGGGCGCCCAGCAGCCCGCCGTAGGAATGGCCCAGCAGGATGCGGCGCGCCGGATCAGCGCGGAACTTCTGATCCACGAAGGGCAGGGCCTGGGTCTTCAGATAGGTCTGATAGGCCGCGCCGCCGCCGTGAACGGCGTCGCCCGAACTGCGCGGGCCGTTGGGCGTGGGCGTGTAGTCGCGACGGCGGCTGTCGGCGCCGCCGTCGCCCTTGGCGTAGGACAGGCCGACCAGGATGAACTCCTCGATCACCGGTCCCTCCAGATTCACCCGCCGCGCGATCTGGCGGATGATGGGGAAGGCGTAGTCGGCGTCGGTGACATAGAGGACCGGATAGCGCCGGTTCGGCTCGGCCTCGTAGCTGGCGGGCAGGCTGACGAAGACCTCGTAGTCTCGGCCCGAAACCGGATCGGGCACGCTCCAGACCTGGGTGCCCTTGAGCACATAGGGCGCACCCTCGGCGGCGGATGCTGTCGCGGTTTGTGCGTCCGCCCGTTCGCCGCAGCCTGCGACGAGGCTCGCCGCCACCAGAATCGTCGCCAGTCCCAATGCCCGCATGGACGCCCCCTCAAGCTTCACCAGAAGGGCAGGGTTCAGGGGAAATGCGGCGCTGAAAGGGCGATCAGGCGTAGTTGAAGCTGATCGAGATGCGCTGCTCCTCGGCGCGGTTGGCCGGCACCTCGTGGCGCAGCCAGCTCTCCCACATCAGGACCGTGCCCGAGGCGGGCTTCAGATAGACGAAGGGCTTCTCGGCTTCGGTCGCTTCGGCGGTCAGGCCCGGACGGGCCATCATCATGACCAGACGCGGGTCCTCGATCTTCAGCGACGAGGCGCCGTCGGGGACGTGGATGTAGATGGTGCCGGAAATGATGGCGTGCGGGTGGATGTGGCCGGTGTGGCCGCCGCCGGGCATCAGGACATTGACCCACAGATTGTCCAGTCGGGGCTTCTTGGCCAGATCGAAGTGCAGCGCCTTGGCGTAGGCGGCGGCGTGCTTGTCCAGCAGCTTCTTCAGCTCGGCGAACTCGGGGAAGCGGTGCGGCAGGTCGTTGATCGAGCCGTAGGAGGTGTAGCCCGGATAGTGGTTGGCCTTGCACCATTCGATCCCGGCCTCGTCTTCCTCGGCCATGACCAGGCAGAGGTCGAGGATCTCCTCGTGCAGTTCGGGCCAGGCGGCGGTTTCGGCCAGCGAGGCTTCGTAAACCTGGGTCGGGAAGAGGGGGCGCAGGGACATGGCGGTTCCATACCGCTCCGTCATCGGTTTGGGGAGGGCGTTGCCACAAGACGCTCATCCCGGCGAAGGCCGGGATCCAGATGCAAGCGCTGAGGCTCCTTCCTGAAGGCGTGACGAGAGCCCAGATTTCTCGGCACCGCGTCATACAATCTGGATCCCGGCCTTCGCCGGGATGAGCGGAGTGGGGGTTAGAAACCCAAGCCCGCCTCGCCGCGCAGGATGGCCTCGGCCTCGGGGCTGTGTTTGGCGTCTGAGCGGTCGTGCAGGACCAGCGGGGGCAGCAGACGCAGCGGCGCCTTGCCGGTCTTGACGGCCTGAACCAGCACCCGCTTGGCGGGCTGGTCGGCGTAGGGGTGGATGGGGCGGATGGCGAAGGAGCCGGCCTTGTCGCCCAGCAGGGCCAGCAGGTCCGCCAGGCGGTCGGCGCGGTGAATGACCACGATCTTGCCGCCCTCGCGCACGGCTTTCAGCAGGAAGCCAGTCCAGGCCCTCAGCCCGTCGTCGGCCATCCAGGCGCCCCTCTTGCCGGGGCCGGGCGCCCGCAGCGCGCCGGGGTCGTCGAAGAAGGGCGGGTTGCTGACCGCCCAGTCGAAGGTCGGCAGGGCCAGCGCTCGAAAGCCCTGCGCCACATCGCCGTTGAGAATGGCCGTTCGGTCATCAACGCCGTTCAGCGCGGCGTTCTCGCGGGCCAGTCCGGCGGCGAGCAGATCGCGCTCCAGCCCCGTCAGGGCCACGCCGGGACGACGCGCCGCCACCTGCATCAGCACCGCGCCCGCGCCGCAGCCCGCCTCGATCAGCCGCTCGTCCGGTTTGGCGTCGACAGCGGCGGCCAGCAGGGCGGCGTCCATGCCCGCGCGATAGCCCTTCACCGGCTGGCGCAGCCGGACGCGGCCGCCCAGCAGGGCGGATTCCGCAACATCGGCGGCGGCGGTAAGGGTTGACCCGGCTTGACCCGTCATGACGCCGCCACCATTGTGCGCCGCATCGCGTTCGGGCAAGCGGATGCGTGTGATTTGCGGGCGAATCTCCCTGTTCGCCCCCTGAGTTGAAAGAGATTTTCGTGGACGCAGCTCTCGTCGCCGCTCCCCGCCCCAAAGGCGATGTGGACGCCCTTGTTCGTCTGGCCAAGGACGACATGGCGGCGGTCGACGCCCTGATCATCGCCCGGATGCAGTCCGACGTGCCGGTGATCCCGCTGTTGGCTGAGCACCTGGTCTCGGCGGGCGGCAAGCGTCTGCGGCCCCTGCTGACCGTCGCCGCAGCGCGCGCCATCGGCGCGACGGGCGACATCGAAGGGCCCAAGAAGCTGGCCGCCTCGGTCGAGTTCATCCACACCGCGACCCTGCTGCACGACGACATCGTCGACGGCTCGGAAATGCGGCGGGGCAAGGTGGCGGCGCACCTGATCTGGGGCGCGGCCTCATCGGTGCTGGTCGGCGACTTCCTGTTCGCGCGCGCCTTTGAACTGATGGTCGAGACGGATTCCCTGCGGGCCCTGGGCATTCTGGCGACGGCCTCGAGCGTCATCGCCGAGGGCGAGGTGCTGCAACTGACGCGCGCCCACGACCTGAACCTGGACCAGGCCACCTATCTGCAGATCATCCGCGCCAAGACCGCCGAACTGTTCGCCGCCGCCGCCGAGTCGGGCGCGGTGGGCGCCGGCGCGACCGAGGAACAGGTCAAGGCGCTGCGCGACTACGGCATGGCCCTGGGCATCGCCTTCCAGCTGGCCGACGACGCGCTCGATTACGGCAGCGACACGGCGACGCTCGGCAAGAACGCGGGCGACGACTTCAACGAGGGCAAGGCCACCCTGCCGCTGCTGCTGGCCGTCCAGCGCACCAAGGGCAAGGAAGACCTGTTCTGGGACCGCGTCATCACCAAGGGCGAACGCACGCCCGAGGACTTCAATCGCGCGCGCGAACTGATCCTGGGCACCGGCGCGGTCGAGGCGACGCTGGACGCCGCGGGCGACTACGCCGACCGGGCCAAGGCGGCGCTGTCAGTCCTGCCGGCCAGCGACTGGCGCTCGGCGCTGGAAGATCTGGCGGACTTCGCGGTCAGCCGCGCGGCGTAAGCAGGCGGCCAGCGGGAATTCTCCCTCCCCCATGAAAGGGGAGGGAGGGTCACAATCCTATTTCAGCGAGGCGCAGAACTTCTGGATGCGGCCGCAGGCTTCTTTCAGCACGTCTTCCGACGTGGCGTAGCTGACGCGGAAGTAGGGGCTGAGGCCGAAGGCCGTGCCCTGAACCACAGCCACGCCCTCCTGGTCCAGCAGTTCGGCGGTGAAGACCTCGTCGTCGGTGATGACCACGCCGGATTCCGTCGTCTTGCCGATCAGGTCTTCGATCGAGGGATAGACGTAGAAGGCGCCTTCCGGCGTGGGGCAGCGCACGCCCGACGCCTGGTTCAGCATCGACACGACCAGGTCGCGGCGCTTCTCGAAGGCGGAGGCGCGCTCGGCCAGGAAGTCCTGCGGGCCGTTCAGGGCCTCGACGGCGGCCCACTGGCTGATCGACGAGGGGTTCGAGGTCGTCTGGCTGGCCACCTTGCGCATCAGGTCGATCAGGGGCTTGGGGCCGCCCGCATAGCCGATGCGCCAGCCGGTCATGGCGTAGGCCTTGGACACGCCGTTGACCGTCAGGGTGCGGTCATAGAGGTCCGGCGCCACCTGGGCGATGGTCAGGTATTCGAACCCGCCATAGACGAGGTGCTCGTACATGTCGTCGGTCAGGATCCAGACCTGCGGATGCTTGCGCAGCACCACGGCCAGGGCTTCCAGTTCGGCGCGGGTATAGGCGGCGCCGGTCGGGTTCGACGGCGAGTTGAGGATGATCCACTTGGTGCGCGGCGTGATGGCCGCGTCCAGCACCTCGGGGCGCAGCTTGAAGCCGTCGGCTTCCTCGCCGATTACGGTGACGGGCTCGCCGCCGGCCAGCAGCACCATGTCCGGGTAGGACACCCAGTAGGGGGCGGGCACGATGACTTCGTCGCCGGGGTTCAGCGTCGCCACGAAGGCGTTGTAGATCACCGGCTTGCCGCCCGAGGCGACGTGGATCTGGTTGGCGGCGTAGGTCAGGCCGTTCTCACGCGCGAACTTGGCCGCGATGGCGGTCCGCAGTTCCGGCATGCCGTCGGCGTCGGTGTACTTGGTCTCGCCGCGGTTGATGGCCTCGACGGCGGCGGCCTTGATGTTGTCCGGGGTGTCGAAGTCCGGCTCGCCGGCGCCCAGGCCGATGACGTCGCGGCCCTCGCGTTTCAGTTCACGCGCCCGGGCGGTCACGGCCAAGGTGGCCGAAGGCTTGACGCGGGCGAGGGCGGAGGACTGAAGGCTGGACATAGCTATCCCGTCTGGTGGATGTGGTGAGAGCCGGGGAGGCGAGGCTTGATACGCAACCCGGCGCGCGCGCACAACGTTTGTGCGCCTTGCGGACGATCAAAAGGCGATTTGGGCGAAATTAATGCGGCGGATCGTCGATTTCCTGCTGAATATGGAGGCGCAGCGGTGGCGTACGCTGCTGGTCAGCCTGCTGTTGCTCGGCGGAATCATCGCCCTGTTCGCTTTCGGCAAGGTGCATTTCACCCTCGGCGCCGAGGAGAAGCTTGAGGCCTGGCTGGCCGGCTATCGCGTCGGGCCCTGGGGGCTGGTCGCCGCTGTCGTGGTCTTCACCCTGTCGGCCTTCGTCGGCGTGCCGCAGTTCATCCTGATCGCCGCCTGCGTGGTGGCCTTCGGTCCGTGGTTCGGCTTCCTCTACAGCTGGATCGCGACGGTGGCGTCGGCCGCCGTCACCTATTGGCTGGGGCGCGGTCCCACGGCGCGGGCGCTTGAGCGGTTCGGCGGCGGCGTCACCGAGCGGCTGAAGCGGTTCGTCGGGCGCAACGCCTTTTCCGCCAGCTTCATCATCAGGAACGTGCCCTCGGCGCCCTTCATCGTCGTCAACATGGCGTTCGGCGCGGTGCGGGCCTCGTTTCCGGGCTTTCTCGCCGGGTGCGCGCTGGGCGTCCTGCCCAAGACCGCCCTGGTCGCCTTCTTCGGCGGTTCCTTCATGGCGGCGGTTTCCGGCGACGGCGTATGGACCTCTTTGATCCTCGCCGGCGTTGCTGTCGTGTGGCTGGCGTTGATGCTGGCGGTGCGCGAGGTCGTGAAGCGACGCGAGGCTGCGCGCACGGACTGATCCCATCCGGAGGAGATGACCGATGCTCAAGCTCTACTATTCGCCCGGCGCCTGCGCGATGGGCTCGCATATCGCGCTGGAGGAAGCCGGCGCCGACTATGTCCTGGAAAAGATCGACCTAGCCAAGGGCGAGCAGAAGCGGCCGGAGTATCTGGCGATCAATCCCAACGGGGTGACGCCGGCGTTGGCGACGCCGCAGGGGATCATCACTCAGAACGTCGCCATTCTGGCCTATGTCGCCCAGACGCACCCGCACGCCCAGCTCGCCGATCTGGACGATCCCTTCGCCTTCGGCCGGTTACAGGCCTTCAACGCCTGGCTGACCTCCGCCCTGCATCCCGCCATCGGCAAGGTGGTGTTCAGTCGCCCGCCGCTGGAGGGCGCGGCGAGGGATGCGGCGGTCGAGGCCGCCCTGGCGAAATACGACCTGGCCGAACACCATATGCTGGTCGGCCCCTGGGCGTTGGGCGAGGATCATTCGCTGACGGACGGCTATCTGATGGTCTTCACCCGTTGGGGGCGGCAAGCAGGCCTGCTGGACAAGGCGAGGTTCCCCAAATTGAACGCTCATCTCGATCTTGTGCAGTCGCGTCCGGCTGTTCAGCGGGTCCTGCATATGGAAGGGCTGCAACCGATTTGATCCAGTAAGACCTCCTTCAGTATTCGCCTGTATGTTTGATGGTGGGGCGTGGAGGAAATCTCTGATGGATACGCGTTCCCTTGAGTTGCAGCATCGCGTCATCATCCGTCGCGCGATCGCTTTGAAGGGTATGTCCGGCATGGTTCGGGCGCCCGATGACAGTCGCGAAGCGCTCGGCCTGATAGAGGCCATCGACCAGTTGCTGGTTGAACATCTCACGATCGAGGATCAGGTGCTTTATCCAGCGCTTCTTGACGCCCCGGACGCCGCTACACGAGCCTTCGCGGCGGATTGCATCGAGGAGATGGGCGGTATTCTGGATGTCTGGGTCCATTACCGCGAACAGTGGACGGCTGAGCGGATACTGGCCGATCCACGACGGTTTCACGAGGTGACCGGCGGCGTGGTCGGCGCGCTGGCTAGCCGCGTCGAGAAGGAGGACGCCGAACTCTATCCGGCGATGGACGCCCTGATGGCGGCGCGAGCGGGCCGCGACGCGGCCTAGAGCCCGCCGGGACTGGAAGCGGGGCTGTAACCGGGTCGTGATCCGGGTTCGGATTCGGGGCTTGTAATCCAACCGGCATACAGGCAAACGGGCCTGTAGTCGGCTAGGCGAGGACGATCAGGCGGTCTTGTGCAAGGGATGCGCAGGACGGGGGGCGTCGCCACAGCGGACTAGCACGAAACACGCCCTCGCAGGCTCGAACAAGCGGTACCCGACGCCCATGCTTTCACCCCTCTTCGGCATGATCTCCAACGACATCGCAATGGACCTGGGGACAGCCAACACCCTGATCTATATGCGCGGTAAAGGCATCGTCCTGAACGAGCCGTCGGTTGTCGCCCTGCGCAACGTCGGCGGCCGCAAGATCGTCCACGCCGTCGGTCTGGAAGCCAAGCAGATGCTGGGCCGCACGCCCGGCCACATGGAAGCCATCCGTCCGATGCGCGACGGGGTCATCGCCGACTTCGAAGTCGCCGAAGAGATGATCAAGCACTTCATCCGCAAGGTTCATAACCGCAAGGGCTTCGTGAACCCCAAGATGATCGTCTGCGTCCCCTCGGGCGCCACGGCCGTCGAACGCCGCGCCATCAATGATTCCTGCCTGAACGCCTCGGCCCGCCGCGTCGGCCTGATCGACGAGCCCATGGCCGCCGCGATCGGCGCTGGTCTGCCGATCCACGAGCCGACCGGCTCGATGGTCGTCGACATCGGCGGCGGCACGACCGAGGTGGCCGTTCTGTCGCTGTCGGGCATCGTCTATTCGCGTTCGGTCCGCGTCGGCGGCGACATGATGGATGACGCCATCATCAGCTACATGCGCCGCAACCATAACCTGCTGATCGGCGAGACGACCGCCGAGCGCATCAAGAAGGACATCGGCACCGCCCGTATCCCGGCCGACGGCGAAGGCCTGTCGATCGAGGTCAAGGGCCGCGACCTGATGCAGGGCGTGCCGCGCGAAGTGAAGATGAGCGAGCGTCAGGCGGCCGAGGCCCTGGCCGAGCCGGTCTCGCAGATCGTCGAAGCCGTCAAGGTCGCGCTGGAAGCCACGCCGCCGGAACTGGCCGCCGACATCGCCGACAAGGGCATCATGCTGACGGGCGGCGGCGCTCTGCTGCGCGGCCTGGACGTGGAAATCCGCGACCACACCGGCCTGCCGGTTCAGGTGGCCGACGATCCGCTGTCCTGCGTCGCCATCGGCTGCGGCAAGGTGCTGGAGCACCCGTCGTGGATGAAGGGCGTCCTCGAGTCCTCGCTCTGAGGCTGATCAGCCTGTCGTAGGGACTGCGTTCTTCGGGAATCGGTTTTTGCGATAGGCTCTCACCGCCGGCGGGCCATGGTTCGCCGGTCCCGAACCTCTAGCAGGAAGGCTGGCCGTGGCGTTTCGCGACGGACCGTTCGAGAATATCAAGGTGCCGCTGGCCTGGACGGCCGCGGTGGTCGTCGTCGTTGGCCTCGTCGGCGCCGTCATGCTGCTGCTCGGCGACCGCCGGGACGCCCAGAACGTCGACGGCTTTGCGCCCGTGCGGGCCGGTTTCGAAGCCGGCGCCGCGCCGGTGGGCGGCGCCTTGTCCGCGCCTGTCCGCTGGACCGGCAACGCCGTCGATTACGTCAAAGGCTATTTCTTCGCCGTGTCGGAGAACCGGCGGCTGCGCGCCGAGATTGTCGAACTGAACGCCTGGCGCGACGACGCCCTGGCGTTGAAGAACGTCAACGCCCGCTATGAACAGATGCTGGGCGTCAAGACCGAGCCGCCGGTGGCCATGGTCACGGGCCTGGCCATCACCGACGCGCGTGGGCCCTTCGCTCGTTCGCGCCTGCTGAACGTCGGCGGCGCCAAGGGCGTTCGCGTCGGCAATCCGGTGCTGAGCGAGCACGGTCTGGTCGGGCGCATCATGGGCGTGTCCTCGGGCAACAGCCGGATGCTGTTGCTGACCGACGTCGCCTCTCGCACTCCCGTTCTGGTCGAGCGCACCGACGCCCGCGCCATGCTGACCGGCGACGGCAGCGGCAGTCCGCGTCTGGACTATGTGCGCGGCCAGGGATCGGTGCAGGAAGGCGACCGCATCATGACCTCGGGCGACGGCGGCGGCTTCCCGCGCGGCCTGCCCATCGGCGTGGCCGCCAAGGGTGTCGACGGGTCGTGGCGCGTCAAGCTGTTCAGCGACCGCACGGCCATCGACTATGTCCGCGTTCTGCTGTTCCAGGACTTCAGCCAACTGGCCGATCAGAACGCGCTGAACGCGCCGCCCCTGGCCAGTCTGAGCGTCGCGCCGCCGCCGACCCCGGCCCAGGCCGCCGCCATTCAGGATGTGGCCACGCGCCGCGCCGCGGCCGCGGCCGCGACCGCCGAACG
>NZ_JBOHLI010000021.1:34137-45363 GCF_050729455.1 Brevundimonas sp. | reverse complement strand
GGCGACGGCAGGCCGGGGTTCAAAAGGACGGCGTGCAGCGGCGGCAGGCGCGGCTCGTCGCTCAGGTCGTCGCCCCGGCCCGTGGCCCAGGCCGGGCGGGCGCGCAGGCACATGGGGCCGTCCGCCCCGACCACGCCCGCGACGGCTTCCAGCGCCGCCTCGTCCAGATCGAGGTCCAACAGTTGCGCCGCCAACCGGATGGCCGTGCCCGCATCCGCCGAGCCGCCGCCCAGACCCGCCGCGATGGGCAGCTGCTTGTCCAGGGTCACGGCCACCGGCGGCGCGCCGATCCCGGCGGCCTCGCCCAGCGCCCGCAACCCCCGCAGGATCAGATTGTCGCCCTCGCCCGCCAGCGCCCCGCCGAACGGGCCGGTCACGCTCAACGACAGGGCGTCGGCCCGCGTGACCGTCACGCCGTCGCCCACGTCGGCGAAGGCGACCAGACTGGCCAGCGGGTGATAGCCGTCGGCCGCCACCGGCCCGACGTGCAGGAAGAGGTTGATCTTGGCGGGCGCCAGGCCGGTCAGCGTCACCGGATCAGTCCGCGACGCCCGCGCCCGTGTCGTCGGTCGGTTCCTGCCCCAGCTTGTCGCGCAGCTTGGCCTCGACCTCGGCCTTGCGCTCGGCCTCCACCTCCAGGGTCAGGACGCGGTTCCACTGGAAGCCCGCCTCGCGCTGGCGGCCCACGGCCCAGTAGGCGTCGCCCAGGTGGTCGTTGATCTCGGCGTTGGCCGGCTCCTTGGCCACGGCCTGTTCCAGGGTCTCGACCGCCGCCTCGAACTGGCCCCGGCGATACTGAGCCCAGCCCAGGGAGTCCTGGATGTTGCCGTCCGACGGATCGGCGGCGAAGGCGCGGGCGATCATCTCGGCCCCCTCCTCGACCCGCGTGCCGCTGTCGACCCAGAGGTAGCCGAGGTAGTTCAGCACGGTCGGATTGTTCGGCTGCTTCTGCAGGGCGGCCCACAGCTCGGCCTCGGCTTCCGGCTTCCGGTTCAGCGCCTCATAGGCAGCGCCGCGCAGGAAGTTCACCTCGAAGCCCTGCTCGGCCACGTTGAGCAGCGGCCCGTTCAGGACCGTCAGCGCCTCATCGAAGCGTTTCATCTGCACCAGCTGACCGGCCAGCAGATAGGCGACGGCCGCCTCGTTCGGGCGCGCGTCGACGGCGCGGCGCAGTTCGGCCAGGGCGGCGTCGGACTGGCCGTCCTTTTCCAGACTGAGGGCGCTCTGCACGCGGGCGGCAGCGAAGACCTCGGGATCGCGGTCGCTGACAGCGGTCAGGGCGGCGCGGGCCGCGGCCTCCAGCTCGCCCTCCTGCAGGGTCTGGCCGATCATCAGCCGGGTCTGGTCGTCGGGATCGAGGTTCAGGGCGAGGCGCAGATAGACCACGCCGAACTCCAGCGCGCGCTGGGCGATGATCTGATCGGCGGCGGTTCGCAGCGCCAGGGCCGCACCCTGACGCCAGGTTGGGGCGGCCGGCGCACGCCCCTTGGCCAGCACCCGCTCGCGCGCCAGCCGCGTGGCGCGGTCGGTTGAGCCGGCGGTGACGGCGGCGTCATACTGGGCCAGGGCCAGGTCGCGCTTGCCGCGCCGCTCCAGAAACTCGCCATACGGCAGACGGAACAGGCGCGAGGCTAGGGCGTGGCTGGTCAGGTCGCGCCATTCGGCGTCGGCCTCGTCATAGCGGCGGCGCAGTTCCAGCAGCCGGGCGCGATTGCCGCGCGCCACCAGGGTGCTGACGGCGTCCAGACCCTCCGGCGGCTGGGCCAGCGCCCGATCCCAGTCACCCGCTGCGGCGGCGATCCATGGCTGGACATAGAGGCCGGCACGGTCGTGCGGCGCACCGATGGGGGCGGCCTTCAGCATGGCGTCGGCGCGGCGCGCGTCGCCATGAACGAAGGTCTGCACCGCCGCGACCAGACGACCGGCCTGAACGATGACGGGCGAGACCCCCTCCCCCTCGGGCGCGATCCGCCCGGCGACGTCGAGGTCGCCCGCCAGAAGCGAAGCGGTGAAGGCCTGTTCGCGGACACGCGGCTGTTCCGGCGTCAGCGTCTCGACTCGCGCCAGATAGTCGGCGCCCGCAACGGCTTCGCCGCTGGTCAGGGCGTTGCGGCCTGCCAGGTAGTGACCGTAGGCGCTGCGCCCCTCCGCATCGGTCGGGATCGGCGACCACTCGGCCGGGATCGGCGCGACCACAGGTTCCTCGGGCGCGTCGGGGATGGCGATTTCGGGGTCCTGCTCCTCGCCCCCCGCCTCAGCCGCCGCTTCGGCCACGCCTTCAACCGGAGCAGGCGCCTCCTGCGCCTCCTGCGCCAGGGACGGCGCGGCCAGGCCCAGCGCGATCAGCGAGGCGGCGGCGAACAGGGCGGAGCGGCGGAAGGCGAAGCGCATGGGCGGACCCTTCACGCTTTCCCTCCCGCCCGCAAGAGGCGGAAACGCCTCGACTTACATGTTCGGATAGTTGGGGCCGCCGCCGCCTTCCGGCGTGGTCCAGACGATGTTCTGCGACGGGTCCTTGATGTCGCAGGTTTTGCAGTGGACGCAGTTCTGGGCGTTGATCTGGAAGCGCGGGTTCTGGCCCTGCTCGTCGGTCAGCACCTCGTAGACGCCCGCCGGGCAATAGAGCCGCGCCGGTTCGCCGTACTTGGGCAGGTTGACGTTGATCGGCACGCTTGGGTCCAGCAGCTTCAGGTGGGCCGGCTGGTCCTCGGCGTGGTTGGTGTTCGAGATGAAGACGCTCGACAGCTTGTCGAACGACAGCTTGCCGTCCGGTTTGGGATAGGTGATCGGCTTGTGCTTCGACGCCGGTTCGGTCGAGGCCGCGTCCGTCTTGGTGTGCTTCATGGTGCCGAAGACCGAGAAGCCGCCCGTCAGGTGGTTGACCCACAAGTCGAACATCCCGACCGCCCCGCCCATCATGGTGCCCAGCTTGGACAGCATGGGCTTGGCGTTGCGGACGACCTTCAGCTCCTTGTAGACCCACGACGCCTTGTAGGCCTCTTCGTAGGCTTCCAGCACGTCGCCCTCGCGGCCAGCGATCACAGCCTCATAGGCGGCGTCGGCGGCCATCATGCCGGTCTTCATGGCGTTGTGGCTGCCCTTGATGCGCGGCACGTTCACGAAGCCCGCCGAGCAGCCGATCAGGGCGCCGCCGGGGAAGGCCAGCTTGGGCACCGACTGGAAGCCGCCCTCGGTGATGGCGCGGGCGCCGTAGGAGACGCGCGTGCCGCCCTCCAGATGCTCGGCGATGGCCGGGTGGTGCTTGAACTGCTGGAACTCGTCGAAGGGCGACAGATACGGGTTCTTGTAGTTCAGGTGCACCACGAAGCCGACCGACACGTAACGATCGCCGAAGTGATAGAGGAAGGATCCGCCGCCCGTCTTGTCGTCCAGCGGCCAGCCGGTCGTGTGCTGGACCAGGCCGGGCTGGTGCTTGTCGGCCGGGATCTGCCACAGCTCCTTCAGGCCGATGCCGAACTTCTGCGGGTCCGAGTTCGCCGTCAGGTCGTGGCGGGCCATGATGGTCTTGGCCAGCGAGCCGCGCACGCCCTCGGCGATGAAGACATACTTGCCGTGCAGTTCCAGACCGGGCTGGAAGTCGCCGGTCGGCTTGCCCTCGCGATCGATGCCGAAGACGCCGGCGACGACGCCCTTCACCCGGCCAGTGGGCTCATCCCAGACCACGTGGCTGGCGGCCATGCCGGGATAGACCTCGACCCCCAGGGCCTCGGCCTGTTCGGCCAGCCAGCGCGCCACATTGCCCAGCGAGGCGATGTAGCAGCCGTGGTTGTGCATGAAGGGCGGCATGGCGAACATCGGCAGCGAGGCCTGCCCCTGCGGCCCCAGCACCAGGAACTTGTCCGTCTTGACCGGAGTCTCCAGCGGCGCGCCGCGTTCCTTCCAGTCGGGGAAGAGCTCGTTCAGGGCCTTGGGATCGATCACCGCGCCCGACAGGATGTGGCCGCCGATCTCGGCCGACTTCTCCAGAACGGCGACGGAAATCTCCTTTCCGTCCTTCTCGGCGCGCTGCTTCAGGCGGATGGCGGCGGACAGGCCGGCGGGGCCGCCGCCGACGATGACGACATCATACTCCATGACTTCGCGCTCGACGCCTTCCAGCGCCTCCAGCGGCGGGAGCTTGTCGATGACGGCTTCCTGCCAGGCGTTGATCGCGCCGCCTTCGATCGCTTGCTCAGCCATCTTCCCCTGAATCCTCGTTATCGTCGTGGTTATCCGTCTTATCATGAGGTGACGCAGCGGCGGTCAAGGCTTATCCCTGTCATCGAATGACGCCCCAGCCCCTCGACACCGCCGCAACCGAAGCCCTGCTCGCCTTCTGGCGCGATGCGGGGGTGGACGCCTGCTATCTGGATGCGCCGGTCGACCGCACGGTCTTCGTCGCGCCGCCGGTGGCTCAGACGGTGCAGCGGGCCACCGCCTCGATCACCGCCATCCATGGTTCTCGCCACGGAGGCCTGTCCGGCGCGGACGCCGTGGGCGAGGCGCGCCGCCTGGCCGCGGCCGCCACGACGCTGGATGAGTTGGCCCAGGCCATCGTCGCCTTCGAGGGCTGCCCCTTGCGGGCCATGGGCGCCAAACAGGCCGTGTTCGCGCGCGGCAATCCGCAGGGATCGTTCCTGCTGATCGGCGAAGCCCCCGGCGAGGTCGAGGACGCTCGCGGCGAACCCTTCGTCGGACAGGCGGGGCAATTGCTGGACCGCATGCTGGCGGCGGCGGGTCTGGCGGATCAGGCCTTCATCACCAACACCGTCTTCTGGAAGACCCCGGGCGGACGCCCGCCGACGCCCCAGGAACAGGCCGCCTGCGCCCCCTTCCTCGAGCGAGCCTTGGCCCTGATCCAGCCGAAAGCCGTGCTTCTGGTCGGAGCGGCGGCGGCGAAGTCGGTGCTGAACACCGAGGAAGGCCTGATGAAAATTCGCGGCCAGTGGCGCGAATGGCGGCCAGCCGAGGGCGGGATTTCGGCCCCCGCCCCGACTCCAGCCCTAGCCACCCTGCACCCCGCCTTCCTGCTGCGTCAGCCCCAGGCGAAACGGGTCGCCTGGGCGGACATTCTGTCGCTGGCCGCGCGTCTCGACACGGCCAAGGTTGAGCCGAACGCCTGATTCAGGCATGGTTACCGGCTGACGACCAGTCCACAGAGCGCTGACAATCCCGACCTGAGACGGGAGCCGCGCCGATGAAGGGGGCCGCCGCGTATGCGTCATTTCCGTTGCGCGACCCTCGCGCCCCTGTTCGCTGCTGCGCTCTGCGCCACGGTTGCGCCTGCTGCTCTGGCTGCCGAAAGCGGGGCTGCTGTCGACGGAAGCGAGGCCTATGTCGCGAACGACTCGGACCGCACACCCACGGCCCTAAGCAGCGAGGACCGCCTCAGCTACACCACCGCCTTCGACGCCCTGCGCCGTGGCGATCTGGAGCTGGCCCGCAGCTCCGCGCGTCAGGCGCGCGACCGCGTCCTGCTGGGCCAGGTCGAGTTCGAACGCCTGTTCCACCCCACCCACGTCGCCACCTATGACGAACTGGCGGCCTGGCTGGAGACCTATTCCGACCTGCCGATGGCGCAGCGGGTCTATACCCTGGCCATGCGCCGCCTCCCCGACGGCGCGGCCGAGCCGAAACGCCCCGGCAATCTGCTGGAACGCACCTGGGCCAGCGTCACCGGGGCCAGCGCCAACGACGGCGGCGTCACCGATCCGGCCAAGGCGGCGCGCGTGGCGCTGAACAACGACGATCTGGCGAGCGCCTATCGCCTGGGCGCCGAAATGGGCGACTGGTGGAGCGCGGGCCTCGCCGCCTGGCGGCTGCACGAATACTCCGACGCCTTCCGCGCCTTCGAGCGCGTGGCCGAAGACCCGACCGAGGACCCCTGGGTCCGTGCCGGGGCCGCCTTCTGGACCGCCCGCGCCGCCGCCCAGTCGGGCCGTCAGGACAAGGTGGCCGAGCATCTGCGCAAGGCCGCGCGCTGGCCCGCCACCTTCTATGGCCAGGTCGCCTTGCGCCAACTGGGCGAAGAGCCGGTCATCGAGAACATGGGACCACGCGCCTATGGCGCGACGCTGCAACGCGCCGCCTTCGCGCCCGAGCCGACCGGCGTGGACGCCCGCGAACTGAACGCCTTCATCCGCTCGGACGAGACGGCGCGGCGCACCGTGGCCCTTTACGAAGTCGGTCGCCGCAACGAGGCCGAGGAAGCCGCCCGCACCGGCATGCGCAGCGCCGACGGCGACGCCGCCCGTCGCCTTTGGGCCGGCCTTTATCGCACCGTCGCCCCGAACCGTGCGGCGCAGTCTGAGGTCAGCCGCATCGACGCGACCCGCTATCCCATGCCGGTGCTGGAGCCCGAGGGCGGCTTCACCATCGAGAAGGCGCTCGTTTACGCCATCGCGCGCAAGGAAACGGACTTCAACGCCGGCGCCCGGTCCAGCGCCGGCGCCTATGGCATGATGCAGGTCATGCCGGCGACCGCCGCCTATATGACCGGGGATCAGGACTATGTCCGCAGCCCCGAGCGGCTGTATGTCCCGGCGACCAATCTGAAGCTGGGTCAGGACTATGTGAACCGCCTGTTCCAGATCGAGTCCTTCCAGGGCGATCTGCTGAAGGCCGTGGCCTCCTACAACGCCGGGCCGGGACCGATGCTGGCGGCGGTGCGCAAGCTGGGGCCGGACGCCGATCCCCTGCTGCTGATCGAGACCATCGACGTGCCGCAGGCCCGCGAATACGTGGAAAAGGTCGTGGCGGCCTACTGGATCTATCAGCGGATGCTGGGCGCGCCGTTGAACACGCTGGACGCTGTGGCGTCGGGCGCCAAGGCCGTGCCGATCCGTCTGGACTATGTGGCGCCGCCGCCTGTGCTCCAGCCCGCGCCCATGCAGGTGGCCGAGGCCGTGACCGGCGGCGGTTCGCGCTAGATCCTTCTCAGACCACGCTGGACAGCAGCATGGCCCAGACGAAGGCGAAGGCCAGAGCGGCGAGGAAATAGCCGCGCGCCGTCCGACCCCAGTTGGTGTTCTTGCTGATCGTGCGCATCATCCGCCCCCACGGCTTCACGCCGTGAGCGCAGATTGTAACATCACTCGTTAACCGCCGGTTTTCGGCCGAGGTTAAGCCGCGTTAGCCAGGGCCTGCTCGCCCCAGGCGATGAAGTCGGGCTGGGCCAGCAGGGCGTCGACATAGGTGCGCGCCACGCCGTCCGTGTCGCCGTGGGCCGCCAGGTCGATCTGGAAATGGCGAATCCGCGCCGCCACCGGGGTGAAGAAGGCGTCGGCGATCGACCACTCGCCGTAGAGGTATTCGCCGCCGGCGCCGAAGCGGGCGCGGGCCTCGCGGAAGATCTGCACCAGACGGCGGATGTCGGCGGCCGTGTCCTCTCCCTTCGGCGGCGGGCTGCGGTCGGGGCCGACCATCGAATGATCCGGCGCCATGGCGCATTCGGTGCGCAGGGCCATGAAGCCCGAATGCATCTCGCAGGTCACCGACCGGGCCTGCCAGCGCGCATGGGCGTCGGCGGGCCACAGCCGGGCCTCGGGATAGCGTTCGGCGCACCAGACCGAGATCGACAGACTGTCCCAGATGGTCTCGCCGTCGACCTTCAGCACCGGCACCCGACCGGCGGGCGAATGCAGCGCGATCTGCGCGGCCGTGTCGGGCCGATTCAAACGGATGACCGTCTCGACGAAGTCCGCGCCGCAGCGCTTCAGCACCAGCCAGGGCCGCAACGACCAGGTGGAATAGAGCTTGTCGCCGATCACCAGTTCCATGGCCGAATCTCCTGTCATGCTGTCGCTCCTCAATGACTGGACGAGAGCTTCAGCACAACCAGACCCGAGACGATCAGCACCACGCCGCCGATCCGCATCGGCGTCAGGGCCTCGCCCAGCACCATGACGCCGACCAGGAAGGCGCCGACCGCGCCGATGCCGGTCCAGATGGCGTAGGCCGTGCCCAGCGGCAGGGTCTTCATCGCCATCGACAGCAGGCCGAAGCTGACGATCATGAAGGCGATGGTGCCGATGGTCGGCCAGGGTTTGCTGAACCCGTCCGACGCCTTCATCAGAAAGGCCCAGACGACTTCGAGGACGCCGGCGAGAAGAAGGAAAATCCAGGCCATGACGCTACTCCCTTGCATGGCGAGCCGGGTCGTCCCGGCGGTCATGCCCAAGAAGGGAGAGGTCGTCCTCTGAGGCCCCTATCTGGGACAAGATGGCCCGAAGTCAATGGCGCACCTTGACTCCCCGCCCCTCCCGAACGACACGACCGGTCCATGATCACGCGCTATACCCGCCCCGAAGCCGTCGCCATCTGGTCGCAAGAGACCAAGTACAAGATCTGGTTCGAGATCGAGGCCCACGCGGCCACCAAGATGGCCGAACTGGGGGTGATCCCGCAGGACGCCGCCGACGCCATCTGGGCCAAGGGCAAGGACGCGACCTTCGACGCCGACCGCATCGACGAGATCGAACGCACCACCAAGCACGACGTCATCGCCTTCCTGACCCATGTGTCGGAAATCGTCGGCGAGGAAGCCCGCTTCCTGCACCAGGGCATGACCTCCTCCGACGTGCTGGACACCTGCTTCGCGGTGCAGCTGGCCCGCTCGACCGACCTGCTGCTGGGCGGCGTCGATCGCGTCCTGGCCGCGCTGGAAGTCCGCGCCAAGGAACACAAATACACCCCGACCGTCGGCCGCTCGCATGGCATCCACGCCGAGCCCGTGACCTTCGGCCTGAAGCTGGCCGGCTATCACGCCGAGTTCCAGCGCGCCAAGCGCCGCCTGATCGCCGCCCGTGAAGAGATCGCCACCTGCGCCATCTCGGGCGCCGTCGGCACCTTCGCCAACGTCGATCCAGCCGTTGAACAATACGTCGCCGACCAGATGGGTCTGGCCGTCGAGCCCGTCTCGACCCAGGTCATCCCGCGCGACCGCCACGCCGCCTACTTCGCCGCGCTGGGCGTCGTCGCCTCCTCGATCGAGCGTCTGGCCGTCGAAATCCGCCACCTGCAGCGCACGGAAGTCCTCGAAGCCGAGGAGTTCTTCGACAAGGGTCAGAAGGGCTCGTCGGCCATGCCGCACAAGCGCAACCCGATCCTGACCGAAAACCTGACCGGCCTGGCCCGTCTGGTCCGCTCGGCCGTCGTTCCCGCCATGGAGAACGTCGCCCTGTGGCACGAGCGCGACATCAGCCACTCGTCGGTCGAGCGCGGCATCGGCCCCGACGCCACGGTCCATCTGGACTTCGCCCTGCACCGTCTGGCGGGCGTGATGGAACGCCTGAACGTCTATCCCGAGAACATGCAGAAGAACATCGACCGCCTGGGCGGTCTGGTGCACTCGCAACGGGTCATGCTGGCCCTGACCCAGGCCGGCGTGTCGCGTGAGGACGCCTATGCGGCGGTTCAGGAGAACGCCATGAAGGTCTGGCGCGGCGAAGGCGCCTTCCTCGACTTCCTCAAGGCCGACGCCCGCGTCACCCTGCCCCACGACCAGTTGGAAGCCCTGTTCGACCTCGGCTACCACACCAAGAACGTCGACGTGGTGTTCAAGCGCGTGTTCGGCGAGGGCTGAGCATGTGGTGGGTGATGGCGGTGCTGTTGGCAGCTCAAGCCGCTGAGTCGCAAGCCACGGCGCCGCCACGCGCCAACCCTACGTTCCGCATCGACCAACAAGCTGCCGCAAGGTGCGCTGCGCGCAACAGAGGCCCTCGCGAAGTGAGGGCTACCATGCGTTGCCGGGTTGGTTTCGCTGGCAAGCTAATCGATTGCGAACCAATGGACGCCGAGTTGTCGCGAGCCGATCTTGAGGCGTTACGCTGCGCCGCCGAAGCCTACCGCATCACGCCTGCGCCAGACCGTTCCGAAAACGGCACCGTCCAGATACCTCTCTCCATTTCTGCAGATTAGAGGCGTGACCGCCAAGCGCGCCTTCGATCCCGTCGTCGATGCTGGCACCCGCATCCTGATCCTTGGCAGCCTGCCGGGCGAGGCTTCGCTGGCCGTCAGCCAGTATTACGCTCATCCCAGGAACGCCTTCTGGCGGTTGATGGGCGACCTGCTGGATCAGCCGGACCTGTATGAGCGCGCCTACGCCGACCGGCTGACGGCGCTCAGGGCGCGGGGCGTCGGCCTGTGGGACACGGTGGCCGAGGCTGAGCGGATCGGCAGTCTGGACACGGCCATTCGCCTGCCCGTCCACGCCGACCTGCCCGGTCTGGCCGCCGCCCTGCCGAATCTTCAGGCCATCGCCTTCAACGGCGGCAAGGCGGCGCAACTGGGCCGTCGCATCCTGGCGGGATCGGCGATCACGACCGAACTGATAGACCTGCCCTCCTCCAGCCCCGCTCACGCCCGCCCGTTCGCGGAAAAACAGCAGCAATGGTCGGTGCTTGCCCCCTATCTGGGCTGAACAGCGACGCAGAACCGATCACGGACCGCGCCGGAAAATTTGAACGACGACGCATCCTTTTGCGGCCCTGAGCCGTAGTTCTCCCCGACGCCGCGCCCCCAACCGAGCGGACGTCGATGGAGAGCCCCATGAAAATCACCCGAACCGCCGCCCTCGCCACCGTATCGGCCGCCGCCCTGCTGGCCCTCGCCGCCTGCGGCGACAATCAGCGCAAGGTCGAAAAGGCCCCGGCCGAGGCCGTGCCGTCCGAATCCGCGGCCATGGCCCCCGTCTCGACGGCGCCGATGGTCGGCGGCGTGGCCATGAGCCCGACCGACAACATCGTCGCCAACGCCTCCAAGGCCCCGAACCTGACCACCCTGGTCGCCGCGGTTCAGGCGGCCGGCCTGGCCGCGACCCTGCAAGGGACCGGCCCCTTCACCGTCTTCGCGCCCGACAACGCCGCCTTCGAGAAGATCCCGGCCGCCACGCGCGACGGCTGGATGCAGCCGGCCCAGAAGGCCGCCCTGACCAAGGTTCTGACCTATCACGTCGTTCCCGGCCGCATGAACGCCGCCGACATCGCCGCCGAGGCCCAGAAGAGCGGCGGCACGGCGACCCTGACCACGGTTCAGGGCGAAAAGCTGATGATCAAGGACGCTGGCGGCGGCAAGTGGCAGATCACCGACGCCAAGGGCGGAACCTCGACCATCACCCAGGCCGACGTCGGCCAGTCGA
Organism: Brevundimonas sp.; assembly: GCF_050729455.1. Lineage (GTDB taxonomy): Bacteria > Pseudomonadota > Alphaproteobacteria > Caulobacterales > Caulobacteraceae > Brevundimonas. The sequence goes on along the minus strand of NZ_JBOHLI010000021.1, from coordinate 34,226 downwards.
ACGGCGTGGTCCACGTCATCGACACGGTGCTGATGCCCAAGTAGCGTCCGCGAGAACGAAAGAAGGGCCGCGACCTTGCCGGTCGCGGC
>NZ_JBOHLI010000021.1:0-34127 GCF_050729455.1 Brevundimonas sp. | reverse complement strand
GGCCCTTCTGAATTTCGTCGGATGGAACCGGGGCTTACTCGCCGGCGCGGATCTGTTCGCGGGCGATCGAGGCCAGTTCGTCCATCTTGGAACGCAGTTCGCCTTCCGAGACCGTCAGGCCCGAAGCCTTGAAGTCGCCGGCGATCTTGCGGAAGACGTCTTCCTCGCCCGGCTGCTCGAAATCGGCGCGGACCACGGCGGCGGCGTACTGTTCGGCGCTCTCGGCCGACAGCTCCATCTTCTCGGCCGCCCACAGGCCCAGCATCTTGTTGCGACGCGCGATGGCCTTGAACTCTTGTTCCTGATCGAGGGCGTATTTGGACTCGTAGCCCTTTTCCCGATCGTCAAAGGTCGTCATGCGCGTCGTAACTCCAGTCGCGGACGGAATTGGGGTCCGCATCGCCGTCTATAGCCCCCTCGCGGGCGAACGCAACCGGACTCGCGGTCGCGGTCCTGACGCTACGTGACGTGAGGATATTTGTGTCACAGACGCCCTTCGGTTAAAGGGCGTGCGATCTTATATAGCCGCCGTCGATTCAGGATCGCGCCGCCCATTGTCGCCGGGCCGCGCGTTTTTCGTTTTGAGGCCGTCCGTTTCCTTCCCTCCCGGGACCCGATTGATGAACACCAAGCGCAAGAAGCTCTACGAGGGCAAGGCCAAGATCCTGTACGAGGGTCCCGAGCCGGGCACGCTGATCCAGTATTTCAAGGACGACGCCACCGCCTTCAACGCCCAGAAGAAGGCCGTGCTGGAAGGCAAGGGCGTCATCAACAACCGCATCAGCGAGTTCATCATGTCGCGCCTGAACGGCATCGGCGTGACCAACCACTTCATCAAGCGCCTGAACCTGCGCGAGCAACTGATCCGCGAAGTCGAGATCATTCCGCTGGAAGTCGTCTGCCGCAACGTGGTCGCCGGTTCGCTGGCCACCCGTCTGGGCCAGGAAGAGGGCACCGCCCTGCCCCGTTCGATCATCGAATTCTACTACAAGAAGGATGAGCTGAACGACCCGATGGTGACGGAAGAGCACATCACGGCGTTCAACTGGGCCACCACCCAGGAGCTGGACGACATCCTGGCCATGACGGTCCGCGTCAACGACTACCTGTGCGGGATGTTCGGCGCCGTCGGCATCACCCTGGTGGACTTCAAGATCGAGTTCGGCCGGGTGTGGGAGAACGACTTCGCCCGCGTCATCCTGGCCGACGAGATCAGCCCGGACTCCTGCCGTCTGTGGGACGCCGCCACCGGCGAGAAACTGGACAAGGACCGCTTCCGTCGCGACATGGGCGACGTGATCGAAAGCTACACCGAGGTGGCCCGCCGCCTCGGCATCATGAAGGACATGCCGACCGTGATCCAAGGGGGACTGCACTAATGGCCAAGGTTAAGGTTCACGTCTTCCTGAAGCCCGGCGTCCTGGACGTTCAGGGCAAGGCCGTCGAAGGCGCCCTGCAGGGTCTGGGCTGGGCCGGCGTCGCCAACGCCCGCGTCGGCAAGCTGATCGAGTTTGATCTCGATGACAGCGTTTCCGACAAGGAAGCCGAGGTGAAGCGCATGTGCGACACCCTGCTGGCCAATACGGTCATCGAAAGCTACCGGATCGAAGTCGCCTGACATGATCCTGCGGCCCGAGACGGCAACGGATCGGGCCGCGATCCAAACACTGACAGCGGCGGCCTTTGACGGCCATCCGCACAGCGACGGCTCCGAGCCGCGCATCATCGACGCCCTGCGCGACGCCGCCGCCCTGACTCTGTCGCTGGTGGCCGAGGTTGACGGCCAGGTGGTCGGTCACGCTGCTTTTTCTCCTGTCGAATGGCCCGGCGAGGGCGACTGGTTCGGCCTCGGGCCGGTGTCCGTCGCGCCGGATCGCCAGGGCCAGGGCATCGGCAGTCAGTTGATCGAGGCGGGCCTCAATGATCTGCGCCGACGCGGCGCACGCGGCTGCGTCGTCATGGGCGAGCCCGCCTATTATGGCCGCTTCGGCTTTGTTCAGGACCCGCGCCTGACCTACCCCGGCCCGCCGCCCGAGTATTTCATGGCCCTGGCCTTCGGTCCCGTCGAGGGATCAGGCGACGTGCGCTACCATCCCGCCTTCGGCTGAAGCCTCTACTCGCACAGATAGTCCCGGCTCAACGGCGCCGCCGTCTGCTGCTTGGTCAGCTGCAGTTGGAAGACCATGTGGCCCAGTTCGCGGAAGGCGACCTCGCTGGCGGCGAGATAGAACTCCCACATCCGACAGAAGCGCTCGTCGTACAGGGTCAGGGCCTCGTCGCGGCGCGCCAGAAAGCGTTCCCGCCAGATCCTCAGCGTCTCGGCGTAATGCAGGCGCAGCACCTCCATGTCCGTGACCCACAGGCCCGAGCGTTCGATGGCGGGCAGGACTTCGGACAGGGCCGGGATATAGCCGCCGGGGAAGATGTATTTGCGGATGAAGGGCTGGGTGCGGCTGGGCGGCGTCTTGCGGCCGATGGAGTGGACCACCGCCACCCCGTCGTCGTCCAGTAGCCGGGCGATGGCGTCAAAATACTCCTGATAGTTCGGCGCCCCGACGTGTTCGAACATCCCGACCGAGATGATCCGGTCGAAGGTCTGGTTGAGGTCGCGATAATCCTGCAGCCGGAACTCGGCCCGGTCAGACAGGCCGCGCGCCGCCGCCCGCTCGTTGGCGGTGCGGTGCTGTTCGGTCGACAGGGTGACGCCGGTGACGCGCGCGCCGCGCTCGGCCATCGACAGGCCCAGGCCGCCCCAGCCGCAGCCGATGTCCAGGGCCGTCTGGCCCGGCGACAGCACCAGCTTGTCGATCAGCCGCCGCTTCTTGGCGACCTGGGCCTGATCCAGGCTTGCGTCCGGCGTCTCGAAGAAGGCGCAGGAATATTGCAGGTCCTCGTCCAGAAACAGCCGATAGAAGTCGACCGTCAGGTCATAGTGGTGGTGGACGTTGCTGCGGGCGTGCAGCCGGTCGTTGGCCTGCTCCGCGCCGCGCCGGATGCGTTGCAGCAGGTTCAGCTTTCCAGCGCGCGGCCGGATCGCCAGCTGCGACGTCGTCAGTTGCAGGAAGGCGTAGATGTCGCCGCCCTCGACCCGGAAGGTCCCGTCCATATAGGCCTCGCCCAGGGCCAGATCAGGGTTGGCGGCGATGGCCAGGGCCGTCTTCGTGTCCGCGATCACCACCGTCAGTTCCGGCGCACCCGGCCCCGCCGTCAGTTCGCGACCGTCCGGCAAGCGCACGCGGACCGACCGCGTCAGGAAGGTCCGGTCGAGAAGGGATTGCAGCATCCGACTCTCCGCGCTTTGAACGTCGACCAAGCTTGGCTAGGGACAGACTGTCGCAACGCAACGGTGTGGAGCCCCCGACCGTTCCGTCCGCGCACAAGATCAAGGGAGCGCCGCCGATGACCTTCACCCTCACCTCCGCCGATTTTCGCGACGGCGACGTCCTACCCGACGCCCAGGTGATGGCGCGGGGCAATATCGCGCCGCAGTTGTCCTGGTCGGGCGCGCCCGAGGGGACCAAAAGCTTCGCCATCACCTGTTTCGACCCTGACGCGCCGACGGGTTCGGGCTTCTGGCACTGGACCGTGGCCAATATCCCCGCCGACGTGACCGAACTGGCCGCCGGCGCCGACCTGCCCCGGGGCGCGGTCGAGGGCCGCACCGACTTCGGCGAGCCCGGCTACGGCGGCGCCGCCCCGCCGCCGGGACACGGACCGCACCGCTATGTCTTCACCGTCTTCGCCGTGGACGTAGAGCGGCTGAACGTGACCGAAGACAATTCCGGCGCCGTGTTCGGCTTCAACCTGCATTTCCATACGCTGGCGAAAGCGTCGATCACGGCCACCTACGAAAACAAGAGTTGATCGCCCGCCGCTCCGGCCAAGGTTGAAGCAGGAGGCGCGGGCTCTATTTTGCGACGCAGCGTAAATTTGTTGCATTGCGATAGTTCATGGCCCCCACCGACGCCGCCCCCTGTATCGACGACGGCCTATGCGCGCCGTCGCCCGCGAACACGGCGGCCGCGGCGCCCGGCAAGGTGGCTCTGGTGCTGCTGGCCCTGGCCATGGGCGGCTTCGCCATCGGCGTCACCGAGTTCGCGGCCATGAGCGTCCTGCCCGACTTCGCCGCGGGCCTGGGCGTCAACGAGCCCACCGCCGGCCACGTCATCAGCGCCTACGCCGCCGGCGTGGTGGTGGGCGCGCCGATCCTGGCGGTGCTGGGCGCGCGGGCGCCGCGCTGGCTGCTGCTGATCGGCTTCATGGCCCTGTTCGCCGTCGGCAACGCCCTCAGCGCCGTCGCGCCCACCTATGAGTGGATGCTGGCCTTCCGCTTCCTCAGCGGCATTCCGCACGGGGCCTATTTCGGCGTGGCGGCCCTGGTGGCGGCGTCGCTGGTGCCGCTCAGGCTCAGGACGCGCGCCGTCTCCACCATCCTGCTGGGCCTGACCGTAGCCACCGTTATCGGGGTGCCGGTCGCCACCGCCGTCAGCCACGCCTTCGGATGGCGCTGGACCTTCGCCATCGTCAGCGTTCTGGCCATCGTCACCATGGCCCTGGTGGCCCTGTTCGCCCCGCGCGATCCGGCCCACGCCGACGCCAGCCCCATGCGCGAGCTGGGCGCCCTGAAGCGCGGTCAGGTCTGGCTGACGCTGGGCGTCGGGGCCATCGGCTTTGGCGGGATGTTCGCGGTCTATGCCTATCTGGCCTCGACCCTGACCGCCGTGACCGGCGTCGGGCCCGAGGTCCTGCCCTGGGTCTTCGCCATGTTCGGCCTGGGCATGATGGGCGGCAACCTGCTGGGAGCCTGGGCGGCCGACCGTTACGGCATGAAGGCGGCGGGCGGGCTTCTGCTGTGGAGCGCCGCAGCCCTGGCGCTCTATCCCTTCGCGGCCCCGCACCTGTGGGCCATGCTGATCGTGGTCTTCCTGATCGGCGGCGGCGGCGGGCTGGGCTCGATCCTGCAGACCCGCCTGATGGACGTGGCCGGCGACGCCCAGACCTTGGCCGCCGCGCTGAATCACTCCGCCTTCAACACCGCCAACGCCATAGGCCCCCTGCTGGGCGGCATGGCCGTGGCGGCGGGCTGGGGCTGGACCTCGACCGGCTGGGTCGGCGTGGCCCTGTCGCTGGGCGGTTTTGCGGTCTGGATCGTCGCCTGGACGACCGGGCGAAAGACGATGCACGGCCACGCCTGACAACCCCATCAAATGATGCTAGGAGGCCCGCCCATGAGCGCAGCCGTCATTGTCTTCCCGGGTTCCAACTGTGATCGCGACTGCAAGGTCGCCATCGAACGTTCCACTGGCGAACAGGTCGAAATGGTCTGGCACGCCGAGACCGAGCTGCCGAAAGGCCTCGACCTGATCGTCCTGCCGGGCGGCTTCTCCTACGGCGACTATCTGCGCTGCGGCGCGATGGCGGCCCAGGCCCCGATCATGCAGGCCGTCAAGAAGGCCGCCGACGACGGCGTCGCCGTCCTGGGCATCTGCAACGGCTTCCAGGTCCTGTGCGAAGCCGGAATGCTGCCGGGCGCCCTGCTGCGCAACGCCGGGCTGAAATACGTCTGCAAGCCCATCAGCCTGACGGTCGCCAACGGCCAGACCCGCTTCACCTCGGGCTATCAGGGCCAGCGCGAAGTCGTCATGACCCAGGGCAACGGCGACGGCAACTTCTTCGCCGACGAAGAGACGCTGAAGCGGATCGAGGGCGAGGGCCAGGTGGTCTTCCGCTACGTCGACAACCCCAACGGCTCGGTCGCCGACATCGCCGCCATCCAGAACGAGCGCGGCAACGTCCTGGGCATGATGCCCCACCCCGACCGCGCCTTCGAAGCCGAGCTGGGCAGCGCCGACGGCGCCATCCTGTTCCAGAGCATCTACGCCGCGGCCTGAGCCGCTCCTCCGGCGCCTGCGACCGACTAAACCTGTGGAACAGCGATCTTCGATCGCTTGACAGACCCCGCCCCCAAGGTCATGGCAGGATGACTTGGGGGACTGGATAATGTTCAAGAAAATTCTCGGCATCGCATCGCTGCTGGCGCTCGGCGCCTGCGCTTCGCCCTATGTGGCGACGCCCTATGATCGCGCCGCGCACAATGTGCAGTCGATCACCATGATCGATGACGCCCTGCCCGAAAAGGCCATCGCCTATGAGGTCGCATCGGTCGGCTCCAACTTCGGCCTGATCGGCGCCCTGGTGGACGCCGGCATCCAGGCCAGCCGCCAGGACGCGGTCAACGACGCCCTGGTCGGCGTCAAGTTCGACGCTGAGGACAAGCTCGAGGACCGGCTGGTCTCGGCCCTCGCCGTCCACGGCTACAAGGTCGCGCCCCTGTCCGGTCAGCCCCGCGCCAAGCGCGACCTGCTGGAGACCTATCCGGACGCGGCTGAAGGCGTCGACGCCTATCTGGACGTCTCGATCACCCACTACGGCTATATGTCGTCCGGCGCGGGCCAGCCCTTCCGCCCCAGCGTCGGCGCGGAAGTCCGCCTGGTGAAGGTTTCGGACCGTTCGACGCTGATGGAGAACATCATCGTCTATAATCCGCTGGCCCCGATCGAGGGCGTCGTCACCCTGCCGCCGAACCCGCAGTACGTCTTCACCAACCGCGCCGACCTGCTGGAGAATCCCGACCGTCTGGCCGCCGGGATCGAGGACGCGCTGAACCAGGTGGCCGACACGGCCGCCCGTCTGCTGCAATAGGACGCTTGCCGATGACGCGCCTTCGCGCCCTTGCGGCGATCGGCCTGGTCGGGGCGACGGCGGCGGCCTGCGCCACCGCCGCGCCGCCCCCGCCGGCTGCGCTGGCCTACGCCCGGCAGGACTGCTCCACGACGCCCGACCTGTCGACGGCGGTCAGCCTGACGCCCGACAAGGAACGGGCGGTGCATCTCGTCGCCACCCCTGTCGGACCGGACACCCCGTGCCTGAACCGCGCGGGGACCGCAGTGCCCTATGTCGTTTACGCCGTTCCGGCTGACTTCGGCGACAAGACGCTGAACGTCGGCTCGGCCCTGGAGCAGGCGCGGATATTCGCCCCCAGCGTCGAGATTCTGGACGCCCAGGGCGACGTCACGCGCCGCTTCGAACGGCGGGAGTATTTCTATCGCGGCCCGGTCTATTCGGTGCAGTTCCGCCTGCGTACGGGCGAAGCCTATCTGCTGGTGACCGCCGCCCCCGAACTGGTCGGTCAACGCTACGACGCGATCCAGATCGGCGTCGCCACCACCGTCGTATCGACCGGACTATACGCAGCCGTCGTGCAGACCGGCACCGAAGCCAAACAACTGCGCACCTTCTCCTACGACGGCACGGTGCGCGTCTCGATCAACGACACCGACATCAAGGAAGGCTCCTGACCGCCTAGACGCCCAGCCGGGGCGCCCCCGCGCCCCCGGCCGCGTCGATGGTGGCGAACAGGGCGCGGATCAGGTCCTGCTCCTCGGCGGTGATTTCGGGCTTCCACACGTCGAAGATCAGGATGGTGCGGTCCTGGCCGCTGCCGTTCCAGGCTTCGTGCTCGATCGTGTCGTCAAAGGCCCAGGCCTGGCCCTCCTTCCATTCCCGCGTCTCTCCGCCGACGCGGAAATGCGAGCCGGGCGGTGCGATCAGCGGCAGGTGGCAGATCAGGCGCGTATTGATCAGGCCGTGGTGCGGCGGGATCTTCGCGCCGGGCAAGAGCTTCGAGAACAGGATCGACGGCGAGCGGCCGGGAATCCGACATAGAGGCGCCTCCGCCAGGGCCAGCATGGTCTCGGGACAGCGGGCCGCAACCGCCGGGACCTCGGCCCCGTCCTTCCACAGGAAGACGGCGCTCCAGGCGGGGTTGTCCAGCATCCCGGCCTGATCGCTCTTCGGCCGGTTGGCGCGATCCTCGACATAGGGGGCGAACAGGGCCGGCTCGGCCAGGACGGCGTCCAGTTCGGCGCGAATCGCCGGGGCCGCGGCCTCGACCCCGGCCAGCCAGGCGACCGTCTCGCGCGGCTGGAACTCGATCTGGGGCAGGCCCGGGAACATGTAGAATTTCGGCTGCTGGGCGTAGAGCCGCCGCCGCCCCGTCATCAGGTCCAGCGAGGCCGCGAAGCGCGCGCTAGACGAGGCCGGATCGAAACCCCGCGCCTCAAGCCCGTCGCGCAGCCCCTGCTCGAACCGCCGCGCCCCCTCGACCTGGGCGCGAGCGGCGCGCTCCAGTTCGGCGCGCAGGTCGGGCGAGGGCGAGGCGACGGCCCGGCCGTGGGCCAGCGCCGCGCCGTAGAAGCTGACGGCCGCGCGATGGTCCCCCTGCCCCGCCAGGGCGTCGGCCTTCAGCACCAGGGCGCGCGGCTCGCGCGGGTTCAACCGCAGCAGGGCGTCGGCGGCCCCCGCCAGGACCGCGAAATCAGCCCGCGCGCGCGCGGCGTGCGCCTGAGCGAGCAAGGCCTCGGAATCGGACAGTCGAACATCACTCATCGAACAAAGGAACGATGCGGGACGGATCGGGTCAAGCGGCGACGTGGCAGATATCCAAACCTCAGCCGCCCTTGTCCCGCTACTTCTTATCCGCCTCGCCGACCTTGGCCTTGTCGTCGCGGTCCAGGACGCTGGCGCTGCGGCCCGCGTCGCCGACCTCGACCTCTTCTTCAACGGGCTCGCCCTCCTCGTCGAGCGGGCCTTCCAGCGTGCCTTTCGCGCCGGATTCGCCGATGGCGGCCAGTTCGCGGGCGCCGACGCCGAGGCCCTGTCCCAGGGCGCGGTTGGTTTCGACCTCATCGGTTTCGAGGGCCGGGTCTTCCGGCAGGTTGTCGGGGTCGGCCATAGCGGTCTCCTGTAAGCGGTCCTTCCTGACCTAAGCGGGGCGCGAGCCCGGCGGTTCCGGCCAAAGTACCGCTTGAACCAAACCGGCGTCCGGCGCGTAGTGAAGGTGAAGCTTCGCCGGAACCGCCGCCATGTCCGCCATCGAACGCCCCACGCCCGCCCAGCAGACCCGCCGTCTGGCGGTGCTGGCCGCCGCCGTCTTCGCCATGGTGGCGCCGATTGTTCAGCATCTGCTCGGCTTCGGCCTGTCTCAGGCCGCGTTCGCGGCCGACGGAAACCAGACGCTGCAGGTGGCCGGCTATGCCTTCTCCATCTGGGGGCCGATCTATCTGGGGCTGCTGGTCTACGCCGGACGCCAGGCCCTGCCCCAGACCGGCGAGAGCGTCCTGATCAACCGCATGGGCTGGCCCTCGGCGGTGGCCATGTTCGGCATCGGCATGTGGATCATCGCCGCCGCCCTGAACCTGAAAGCGGCCAGCGTGGTCATCATCTTCGCCTCCTTGCTGGCCCTGCTGGTTCCCATGCTGGCGACGGCGAAGACCATCCGCACGACGGGGGTGATGGACCGCGACCGCTGGTTCCTGACCTGGCCCCTGGCGGCGCTGGCGGGCTGGCTGACCATCGCCGCGCCGCTGAACCTGATTACGACAGCGACGGCGTTCGACGCCCTGCCGGCCTTCCTGTCGCCGACGGGCTGGGCCGTCGCCGCCATCGTGGCCGCGGTTCTGGTGGGGATCAAGGCCACCCTCTACCTGCGCACAATGGCCTATTCCCTGCCGATCGCCTGGGGTCTGGTCGGGGCCTTCGTGGCGGAACAGGAGCGAAATCCGCTGCTTGGGTTCACCGCCCTGGGCGCCGCCTTCGTGCTGGTGACAGCCGCCGTCATCATCACTTTCGGCCTGAAACGCGGGATCGAGCGCCCGCGCTGAAGGGACGGGCTGACAGGAGGCTCAGACCCGGCTAGAAGCCCCGCCCATGAGCGCTCCGCAAAAGACCACCGCAGAATTGGCCGCTGAATACGGTCTGGCTCCGAACGAGTATGAGGTCCTTCTGGACCGGCTGGGCCGAGAGCCCAACCAGGTCGAGCTGGGCGTCTTCTCGGTGATGTGGTCCGAGCACTGCTCTTACAAATCCTCCAAGAAGCAGCTGATGAAGTTCCCCGTCACGGGCGAGCGCGTCATCTGCGGCCCGGGCGAGAACGCCGGGGTCATCGACATTGACGACGGCGACGCCTGCATCTTCAAGATGGAGAGCCACAACCACCCCTCCTACATCGAGCCCTATCAGGGCGCGGCGACGGGCGTGGGCGGCATCATGCGCGACGTCTTCACCATGGGTGCCCGCCCGGTGGCCCTGCTGAACGCCCTGCGTTTCGGCGAGCCGGGCCACGAGAAGACCAAGCGCCTGGTCAAGGGCGTGGTCAGCGGCATCGGCGGCTACGGCAACTGCGTCGGCGTGCCGACGGTCGCCGGCGAGACCAATTTCCACAAGGGCTACAACGGCAACATCCTGGTCAACGCCATGTGCGTGGGCATCGCCAGGGCCGATGAGATCTACTACTCGGCGGCGCCGCAAGCTGGCCACGACGTGGTCTACTTCGGCTCCAAGACGGGCCGCGACGGCATCCACGGCGCGACCATGTCCTCGACCGAGTTCGACGACGAGTCGGAGGCCAAGCGCCCCACCGTCCAGGTCGGCGACCCCTTCGCCGAGAAGCTGCTGATCGAGGCCACGCTGGAGCTGATGGCCTCGGGCGCCGTCGCCGCCATTCAGGACATGGGCGCGGCGGGCCTGACCTCGTCCTCGGTCGAAATGGCCGGCAAGGGCGGCGTCGGCGTCGAGCTGGACCTCAACAAGGTGCCCCAGCGCGAAGAGGGCATGACCGCCTATGAGATGATGCTGTCGGAAAGCCAGGAGCGGATGCTGGCCGTCCTCAAGCCGGGCTTCGAGGACGTCGGCTATCGCATCTTCCAGAAGTGGGGCCTGGACTTCGCCGTCATCGGCAAGACAACCGACACCGGCCATCTGGTGCTGAAGCATCACGGCGAGGTGGTCTGCGACGTGCCGCTGGCCCCGCTGTTCGACGACGCCCCCCTCTATGACCGTCCCTGGGTCCAGCCCGAGCTGCAGCCGCGCCTGGCCCCGGCCGAGGTCCCGGCCCCGGAAAGCTGGAACGACGCGGTGATCAAGGTCATCGCCTGCCCCGACATGGCGTCCAAGCGCTGGATCTGGGAACAGTATGACCGTCACGTCATGGCCGACACCCTGCAGGATTCCTCCACCGGCGCCGACGCCGGCGTGGTCCGCGTCCACGGTACGGACAAGGGTCTGGCCGTGACCAGCGACTGCACCCCGCGCTACGTCCAGGCCGACCCCTATGAGGGCGGCAAGCAGGCCGTGGCCGAGGCGTGGCGCAACCTGACCGCCGTGGGCTCGCGCCCCATCGCCATCACCGACAACCTGAACTTCGGCAACCCGCAGCGCCCCGAGATCATGGGCCAGATCGTCCGCGCCACCGACGGCATGGCCGAGGCCTGCCGCGAACTGGACTTCCCCGTCGTGTCGGGCAACGTCAGCCTCTACAACGAGACCAACGGCGTCGCCATTCCGCCGACCCCGACGGTCGGCGCGGTCGGCCTGCTGACCAACTATGACGTCGTGACCGGCTTCGGCGGCGTGGCCGAGGGCGATGTTCTGGTCCTGATCGGCCAGACCCACGGCGAGCTGGGCGCCTCCATCTATCTGCGCGAAGTTCTGGGCCGCGAGGACGGCGCCCCGCCGCCGGTGGATCTGAAGCTGGAACGCAAGACCGGCGACTTCGTGCGCGGCCTGATCGAGGCCGGCGAGCTGACGGTCGTCCACGACCTGTCGGACGGCGGTCTGGTCGGCGCCGCCGCCGATCTGGCCCTGGCCTCGGACGTCGGCATCGAACTGAATGCCTCCAGCGAGGCTCACGCCCACGCCTTCCTGTTCGGCGAGGACCAAGCCCGCTATCTGGTCGCCGTCTCGGACGCCGAGGCCCTGATCGCCAAGGCCCAGGAAGCCGGCCTGCACGCCTCAGTCGTCGGCGTCGCCAAGGGCGCGGACTTCGCCTCCTCGGGTCCGAAGGGCGAGCTCTACCGCATCCCCGTCGCCCACCTGCGCGAGATCCACGAAAGCTGGATGCCGAACTGGATCGAGGGCTGATGCGCGCCGGAGTCTTCGCCCTCGTCCTCGGCGGCGCGGCCCTGCTGGCCGCCTGCGACATCGAGGGCGGCGACCCGGTCCAGCACGCCCTGCGCGACGCCGCGGCCGCCCGTCAGGCGGCGGCGCTGAAGACCACCGAGGAAGAAGAGGCGGCCGCCGCAAGGCGCGCTTCGCTTGCGCCTGCCCCCGGCGATGACCTCACGCGCCTGATCGCCGCACGCCGCAAGGCGGTCGAGGACACCCGCGCCCTGCTCGCCGCCGCCAGCGACCCGGCGCTGAAAGACCAGCTGACCGGCGATCTGAAGGCCGAGGAAGGCCGGTTGCGGGCGCTGGAAGCGCGATTGACCGCAAAATAGTCGCGCCCCCTGTCGGGAACCTGACCGGCCGTTCGTCCTTTGGGTCGGAGCAACCCAAGGAGAGACGCTCATGGCCTATGTCGACGGATATGTGCTGCCGGTGAAGAAGGACCGGATCGAGGAGTATCGCAAGATCGCCCAGGATGCGGCTGCGGTCTGGAAGGAGTACGGGGCCCGCGAGGTGGTCGAAACCGTGGCCGAGGACGTGCAGCCCGGCAAGCTGACCTCCTTCCCCCAGGCGGTTCAGCTCCAGGACGACGAGGTCGTGGTCTTTTCCTGGATCCTCTACGACTCGCGCGAGCAGCGCGACGCCGTGAACGCCAAGGTCATGCAGGACGAGCGCATCAAGGCCCAGATGAACGACATGCCCGTCGACGGCCAGCGCATGTTCTGGGGCGGCTTCGACGAAATCGTTCGCGCCTGACGGGTCAGTCGACGACCGGGATCGCCTGGCTCAGGCGACCGCCGACGCGGATGGCCTCGACGCGCGTCGCCAGGCCGGTGCGGTCGTCGGTCTCGACGAAGACGCCGCAGATGGTGGCCGGGCCGCTGGCGGGGACGTAGCGCCCGCCGGACAGCCGCGTGGTGAAGCGGCGCAGCGGCTCTTCCTTGTCGTTGCCGATGACCGAGTCATAGTCGCAGCAGCCGCCGGCGTCGGTCTGGTAGGCCGTGCCGTGGGGCAGGATCTGCGCGTCGGCGGTCGGGACGTGGGTGTGGGTGCCGACCACCAGGCTGGCGCGGCCGTCGCAGAAGTGGCCCATGCCCATCTTCTCGCTGGTCGCCTCGGCGTGCATGTCGACGATGACGGCGTCGGCGACGACGCCCAGCGGCGCGGCCTCCAGCTCGCGCTCCACGGCGCTGAAGGGGTCGTCCATCGGGTCCATGTGCACCCGACCCAGGACGTTGATGACCAGCACCCGGCGGCCGTCGGCGGTGACGAAGACGTCGGCGCCCCGCCCCGGCGCGTCCATCAGGCGCGGATAGTTGGCGGGGCGGATCAGGCGCGGCTCGCGCACGATATAGGTCAGGGCCTCGCGCTGGTCCCAGCTATGGTTGCCCAGGGTCAGGACGTCGGCTCCGGCGGCGAAGATCTCGCGCGCCGTGTTCTCGGTGATGCCGAAGCCGCCGGCGGCGTTCTCGGCGTTGACCACCACGAAGTCGAGCTTGAGGTCGCGCCTCAGCCCCGGAAGATGATCCGTCAAACCATCGCGCCCGGACTTGCCGACCACGTCACCGAAAAATGCCAGTCTCATGAGGCGGCTCTATAGCCCTTCTCGGTCAAAACGCCATGCAGACGCATGTCGTGCGGCTCCAGCGCCAACCGCTCGACCTCCTGTCCGGCATAGGCGAAGCCGACGCGCAACGCCTCCGGCAGGACCGCAAAGGTCCGGTCGTAATAGCCGCCCCCCTGCCCCAGCCGCCCGCCGTGGGCGTCGAAGGCCAGCAGCGGCGTCAGGATCAGGTCGGGCGTCATGACTTCGCTCAGCGGCAGCGGCGCGGGACAGCCGGCGGCGTCCAGCTCCAGCGGCTCGACCGGCGCCCAGGCGCGAAAGATCATGGCGGCGTCGCGCTCGATCACCACCGGCAGGCACAGGCGACGGCCGGACTGATGCAGGACGTTGGCCAGGGCGTCGGTGTCCAGCTCCGACCCCATGGCGCGATAGAGGGCGACGGTTTCGCCCGGCGGCAAGGCCTCGGCGTGACCGGCGGCGCGCTCGGCCGCCTCGTTGTCGACCTCGGCCAGCCGCTTGCGCAGGGCGCGCATCGCGGCGCGGAGTTCGTGTTTGGAGGTCATGCGCCGTCTAAAGCCCAGTTGGACGTCAACGCGCTCAAGCAGCGAGGCCCCGCGAGGCCGAGCGATAGCGCAAAAAACCGCGCTCAAGCCGCGAGCGACCGCGTCGCGAGCATAGCGCACCAAGAATGAAAAGGGTGGCGGCGCCGCGTGAACCGTGAAGACGGTTTAAATCCTCTCGACCTGGGTAGCCAGGTGGGTTCCGTATGCCCAAGCCCTCGAGCCCGGACAGGGACAGATCCCTATGAGTGAATTAAGGTCAGAAGGATATGTTGTCTTCGACGTGAGCCGCAGCAGGACCCGCCGTCGGACAAGATAGGCGGTCCGGGGCGTTTCAACAATGGCCCTTCTCCCTCCCCTTTATATTCCCTCAGATCGTCTGGCAGATCTTCTCGATGCGCGCCGCGACCGCGTTCAGGGCCTCGGCCACGCCGTCGCCGGGCGGGGGCGGCGGGGCCTTCTGCGGGCCGTCCTGGACCGCCGGGCCCTGCCCGTTCTCGAGCCTTTGCCGCGCCTCGTGCAGTTCGTCGGCCAGCATCAGCGAGGCCATGAGGAACAGGCGCAGGTCGCCCACGTGGCCGACATCCCCCGCGATCTGGCGCACATGGCTGTCGAACTGACGCGCCAGGATGCGGACGCGCTCTTCCTGGCCGTCGGCGCAGCCCACCGCATAAGAGCGGCCGTTGACCTCTACCGTGACGGTCGCCATCAGCGCGCCTCCTGCTCGGCCAGAACCTCGCGCACGGCCTGGGCCGCGCGGCCCAGGGCCTCGGCGGCGTCACGGCCTGCGGCCTCAAGCTCGGTGATCCGCACCAGGTCGGCGGCGTTCGACGGGCGCGGCGCGAACAGGTCGTCGTCGGTGATGGCGGGGGCGGTGGCCGGACGCGCCTTCAGCTCCAGCACCCTGCGTTCCAGCAGGGCGAGGGCCTTGTCGATGCGTGTCTTTGCGGCCGTAACGGCGTCCATTGGGGTCCTTTCGTCCAGATTCCGTATAGAACCTGTGCGCGCTCCGGGGTAAAGCGGCGCGCCCCGCTTTATCCTGTTCCAGACGAAAGGTCTCGCCGTGACCGACGCCCAAGCTGCATTCGCCAAGCCTTCGCCCAAGCAAATGGCCGACGCCATCCGCGTCCTGGCCATGGACGGCGTTGAAAAGGCCAAGAGCGGCCACCCCGGCATGCCCATGGGCATGGCCGACGTCGCCACCGTCCTTTATTCGAAATTCCTGAAGTTCGACGCCAGCCGCCCCGACTGGGCCGACCGCGACCGCTTCATCCTGTCGGCGGGCCACGGCTCGATGCTGATCTACAGCCTGCTGCACCTGACGGGCTACAAGGACGCGACGAAGGAACAGCTGGAAAACTTCCGCCAGTGGGGCGCCAAGACCGCCGGTCACCCGGAATACGGTCACATGACCGGCATCGAGACGACCACCGGCCCCCTGGGTCAGGGCATCGCTAACTCGGTCGGCTTCGCCCTGGCTGAGCGTCATCTGGCCGCCCGCTTCGGTTCGGACCTGGTGGACCACCGCACCTGGGTCATCGCCGGCGACGGCTGCCTGATGGAAGGCGTGTCGCAGGAAGCCATCGCCCTGGCCGGTCGCCTGAAGCTGAACAAGCTGTGCGTCATGTGGGACGACAACGAGATCACCATCGACGGCAAGGTGTCCCTGTCGGACGCCACCGATCAACTGGCCCGCTTCAAGGCCTCGGGCTGGGCGGTCAAGGCCATCGACGGCCACGACCACAAGCAGATCCAGAAGGCCCTCGCCTGGGCGACCAAGCAGTCCAAGCCGACGCTGATCGCCTGCAAGACCAAGATCGGCAAGGGCGCCGCCACGATGGAAGGCAGCCACAAGACCCACGGCGCCGCCCTGGGCGCCACCGAGATCGCCGCCACGCGCACGGCCCTGCACTGGCCCTTCGCGCCGTTTGAAATGCCGGAAGGCATCCAGAAGGCCTGGGCCAAGGTCGGCAAGCAGGGCGCCAAGACCCGCAAGGGCTGGGAAGCCCGCCTGCTGAACCACGCCCAGCGCGACGACTTCACCCGCGCCATGGCCGGCGACCTGCCGACCGGCGCCTTCGAGACGCTTGAAGCCAAGCTGAAGGAACTGGTCTCGACCCAGCCCGCCATGGCCACCCGCCAGTCGTCGGGCGAGGCTCTGGAGACGGTGTTCAACGCCATCCCCGAACTGATCGGCGGCTCGGCCGACCTGACCGGCTCGAACAACACCTTCGTCAAGGACACCCATATCCTCGACGCGCCCGACTACGCCGGCCGTTATGTCAACTGGGGCGTGCGTGAGCACGGCATGGGTTCGGCCATGAACGGCATGGCCCTGCACGGCGGCGTCATTCCCTACGCCGGCACCTTCATGGTCTTCTCGGACTACAGCCGCCCGGCCATCCGTCTCGCCGCCCTGATGGGCGTGCGCGTGGTTCACGTCCTGACCCATGACAGCATCGGTCTGGGCGAAGACGGCCCGACGCACCAGCCGGTCGAGCACCTGGCGGCCCTGCGCGCCATTCCGAACCTGCTGGTCTTCCGCCCGGCAGACACCGTCGAAGCGCTGGAGTGCTGGCAGGTCGCCCTGCAGCACAAGAAGACCCCGTCGGGCATGTGCCTGTCGCGTCAGAAGACCCCGGCGGTCCGCCTGACCGACGCCGGCGAGAACCTGTCGCGCAAGGGCGCCTATGAACTGAAGGCCGCCAATGGCGAGGCCAAGGTCACCCTGTTCGGCACCGGCACTGAAGTCGCCCTGGCGCTGAAGGCCGCTGAGACGCTTGAGGCCGAAGGCGTGCCGACCCGCGTGGTCTCGGTGCCCTGCTTCGAACTGTTCGAGCAGCAGCCCAAGGCCTATCAGGACGCCGTCATCGGTCGCGGCACCGTCCGCGTCGCCGTGGAAGCCGCGATCAAGCAGGGCTGGGAACGCTTCATCGGCGAAGACGGCGGCTTTGTCGGCATGACTGGCTTCGGCGCCTCGGCCCCGGCCGAAGTCCTCTACCGCGAGTTCGGCATCACCGCCGAGGCCGTGGTCGAAGCCGCCAAGACCCGACTGTAAGCCTCATGCGCCGCCTTGCCCTCGTCTTGAGCTTCGGCTTGTCGATGGCGGGCGGTGCCCCTGCCCTCGCCGAGACCGCCCCGGCACAGACCACCGTCCCCGTGGCGGTCGAGACGCCCGTCGTCATCGGCCGCTCCTACGCCCTGCCCTCCGCCGTCATGGGCCAGTCGCGCGAGATCAATGTCTGGCTGCCGCCCGGCTATGAGCGCAGCAGTCAGACCTATCCGGTCCTTTACCTGCTGGACGGCGGACAGGATCAGGACTTCCACCACATCTCGGGCGTCGCCCAGCTGGGCACCATCGTCGGCACGACGCGCGACGTCATCGTCGTGGGCATCGCCTCGGTCGACCGCCGCAACGAGCTGGCCCTGCCGACCGACAACGCCGAACTGATCGCCCGCTATCCGACGCAGGGCCAGTCCGACCGCTTCCGCCGCTTCGTCTCCGACGAGGTCATGCCCTTCATCGAAGGCCGCTTCCGCACCAATGGCGAGACGGCGCTGATGGGCGAATCGCTCGCCGGACTCTTCGTGGTCGAGACCTTCCTGAAAGAGCCGCAGATGTTCGACGCCTATGTCGCCGTCAGCCCCAGCCTGTGGTGGGACGGCGGACGGCTGGCGCGGCAGTCGGGGGCCCATCTGCGCGATCACTCCAATGACCCGCGCACCCTGATCCTGACGCTCGGCGACGAAGGCGAGGAGATGCAGGCGCCGATGGATGTCCTGATCGCCAATCTGCGCGATCACGCCCTGCCCGGCGTCACATGGGACTTCACCCCGCGCCCGAGCGAGAGCCACGCCAGCATCTATCACGGCGCCGCGCTGGACGCCTTCCGCCGCCTCTATGCGGTTCCCAACGCAGAGACCGCCCCATGAGCCACCTCGGCGCCGTCAGCCTGCTGGTCCGCGACTATGACGAGGCCATCGCCTTCTTCGTCGGCAAGCTGGGCTTCGACCTCAGCGAAGACACCGACATGGGCGGCGCAAAACGCTGGGTCCGCGTCACGCCCAAAGGCGGCCAGACCTCGCTTCTGTTAGCCCGCGCTGCAACACCCAAGCAGGTCGCGCAGATCGGCGATCAGGCCGGCGGCCGCGTCTGGCTCTTCCTCTACACCGACGACCTGATGCGCGACCACGCCGCCTGGCTGGCCGCCGGCGTCGTCTTTCGCGAAACACCCCGTCACGAAGCCTATGGCAAGGTGGTGGTCTTCGAAGACCTCTACGGCAACGCCTGGGACCTGATCGAACCCGCTACCGGAGCCTGAGCCATGAAGATCGGCACGCCGCTTACCGACCACGCCACGCGCGTCATGCTGCTCGGCTCGGGCGAGCTGGGCAAGGAGGTGGCCATCGAGCTGCAGCGTCTGGGCGCCGAGGTGATCGCGGTCGATCGCTACCCCAACGCCCCGGCCATGCAGGTGGCCCACCGCAGCCACGTCATCCCCATGACCGATCCTCAGGTGCTGAACGGCATCATCATGGCCGAGGCCCCGCACATCATCGTGCCGGAGATCGAGGCCATCGCCACCGACGCCCTAGCGGCCATCGAGGCGGCCGGTCTGGCCCGCATCATCCCGACCGCCCGCGCCACCCAGCTGACCATGAACCGCGAGGGCATCCGCCGTCTGGCCGCCGAGGAGCTGGGCCTGCCGACCAGCCCCTACGCCTTCGCCGGTTCGGCCGAGGAACTGGCTGCGGGCGCCGAAGCCGTCGGCTTCCCCTGCTTTGTCAAGCCGGTGATGTCCTCCTCGGGCAAGGGTCAGTCCTATGTCGAAAGCGCCGACGCCGTCGCCGAGGCCTGGGCCTATGCGCAAGGCGCGGGCCGGGTCGCGGGGGGCCGGGTCATCGTCGAGGGCCGGATCGACTTCGACTATGAGATCACCCTGCTGACCGTGCGGTCGCTGCGCGACGGCGCCGTCCGCACTGATTTTTGCGCGCCCATCGGCCATCGCCAGCAGAAGGGCGACTATGTCGAAAGCTGGCAACCGCAGATCATGAGCGAGGCCGCGCTCGCGGCGGCGCAGGACATTGCCGGCAAGGTCACGGAGGCGCTGGGCGGTCTCGGCGTCTTCGGCGTCGAACTGTTCGTGACGGGCGACAAGGTCTGGTTCTCGGAGGTCTCGCCGCGCCCGCACGACACCGGGCTGGTGACGCTGGCGACCCAGACCATGAGCGAGTTCGCCCTGCACGCCCGCGCCATTCTCGGCCTGCCGGTGGACGTATCCTTGCGCGAGCCCGGCGCCAGCGCCGTCATCTACGGCGGTATGGAGGCCGAGGGCGTGGTCTATGAAGGCGTGGCCGAGGCCCTGTCGGTGCCGACCGCCGACCTGCGCCTGTTCGGCAAGCCCGAGGCCTTCGAGCGCCGCCGCATGGGCGTGGCCCTGGCCCGCGGCGCCGACACCGATCAGGCCCGCCAGCGCGCCACCGAGGCGGCGGGCAAGGTGCGGGTCGTCAAACCCCGAAAATTCGCGGCAAAGCTTGCCCTCATTGTAAAATAAAGGCGCTGACCTTCGACTTTAGTCGGTTGGCGCCAAGGCCCTAAAGGGTTCAGAAATGCCGAAAGGTCGCACGTAGTCGGCCCGGAGGACCGTTTCGCCATGGGCAAGCTCAAGACCGCGCTAATTTTTGGCGCCATCGCCATACTGGGGGCCATAGCCCTCGCCGTCATCGCCCTGCACCAGGGCGAGAGCATCAGCGCCGTCTGGATCGTGGTGGCGGCGCTGTGCGTCTACGCCATCGCCTACCGCTTCTACGCCCGCTACCTGGCCGGAAAGGTCATGGGGCTGAACGCCAAGCGGCCCACGCCCGCCGTGCGCCATAACGACGGGCTGGACTATGTACCCACGCCCCGCAACGTCCTGTTCGGCCACCATTTCGCGGCCATCGCGGGCGCAGGGCCGCTGGTCGGGCCGGTGCTGGCGGCGCAGATGGGCTATCTGCCCGGCGTGCTGTGGATCCTTGTCGGCGCGGTTCTGGCGGGCGCGGTGCAGGACATGATGGTCCTGTTCATGTCCACCCGCCGCGACGGCCGCTCGCTGGGCGACATGGTCCGCACCGAAATGGGTCCCATCCCCGGCATCATCGCCCAGGTCGGCGTGCTGATGATCATGGTCATCATTCTGGCGGTGCTGGCGCTGGTCGTGGTCAAGGCCCTGGCCGAGAGCCCGTGGGGCACCTTCACCGTGGCCGCCACCATCCCCATCGCCGTCTTCATGGGCCTCTATACCCGTTACCTGCGGCCCGGCCGCGTGGGCGAGGTCTCGGTCATCGGCGTGGTGTTGCTGATCCTCGCCATCATCGGCGGCGGTCATATCGCGGCTGACCCGTTCTGGGGCCCGGCCTTCACCCTGTCGGGCACGACCCTGGCCATGGCCATGATGGCCTATGGCTTCGTCGCCTCGGTCATTCCGGTCTGGCTGCTGCTGGCGCCGCGCGACTACCTGTCCACCTTCCTGAAGATCGGCGCCATCGTCGCCCTGGCTGTCGGCATCCTGATCGTGCGCCCGCACATCCAGATGCCCGCCATCACCCCCTTCATCGACGGCAGCGGCCCGGTCTTCTCCGGCGCCCTCTTCCCCTTCCTGTTCATCACCATCGCCTGCGGCGCCGTCTCCGGCTTCCACGCCCTGATCTCGTCGGGCACCACGCCCAAGCTGCTGGAGAACGAGAACCAGATCCCGTTGATCGGCTATGGCGCCATGCTGTGCGAAAGCTTCGTGGCCATCATGGCTCTGATCGCCGCCACGGTGCTGGACCCGGCCGTCTACTTCGCCATGAACAGCCCGGTCGCCGTGATCGGCGACAACGCGGCCTCGGCCGCCGCCGCCGTGGCCCAGTGGGGCTTCCACATCACCCCCGGCGAACTGGAGCAACTGGCCCGCGACGTGGGCGAGCACTCCATCCTGTCGCGCGCGGGCGGCGCCCCGACCCTGGCCGTCGGCATGGCCCACATCCTTTCGGGCGTCATCGGCGGCAAGGCCATGATGGCCTTCTGGTACCACTTCGCCATCCTGTTCGAGGCCCTGTTCATCCTGACCACGGTCGACGCCGGCACCCGCGTCTGCCGCTTCATGATCCAGGACCTGCTGGGCGTCGCCGTGCCCAAGATGCGCGAAACCAAGTCCTGGACCGCCAACGTCGTGGCCACCGCCCTGACGGTCGGCCTGTGGGGCTATTTCCTCTACACCGGCGTGGTCGATCCCCTGGGCGGCATCAACAGCCTGTGGCCGCTGTTCGGCATCGCCAACCAGATGCTGGCCGCCGTCGCGCTGATCCTGGGCACCGTGGTCCTGTTCAAGATGAAGCGCGAGCGCTTCGCCTGGGCCACGGCGGTTCCGGCGGTCTGGCTGCTGATCTGCACCCTGACGGCGGGCTTCCAGAAACTGCTGCATCCCGACGTCAAGATCGGCTTCCTGGCCCATGCGCGTAAGTATCAGGACGCCCTGACCGCCGGCGACATCCTGGCCCCGGCCAAGACGGCGGGCGACATGCACCGCATCATCATCAACGACTACGTCAACTCGGCCCTGACGGCGGGCTTCCTGTTCGTGGTCCTGACCATGGTGGTTTACGGCGTGCGCGCCTGCCTCAAGGCCCGTCGGAACAGCCAGCCCACCGTGGTCGAGCAACCCGCCGCCCACAAGCTGACGCTGGAAGACGAAGCCATGGACGCGGCCCGTGCCTAGGCCCTCCTCCCAGGCAGGCGAGCCGACCGGCGGCGCAGACCTGCTCTGCGTCTGCCGCGACACCTTGGTGCGGTGGGGCAAGGACGCCCGCCGCACCGCCAGCCTCATGGTCGGCCAGCCCGACTATGAGGTCTATGTCGCCCACGCCGAGGCGACCCATCCAGAGCAGCCGCCGCTGGACCGCACCGCCTTCTTCCGCCTGCACGAGCAGCGACGCTTCGGCGCCGGCGGCGCCTTCCGCTGCTGCTGACGGCGAAACAGTTACACCCGATCACACCTTGTTACGGGCACGGGGTTGAATCGTGACGCCGATAGTCCGAGAAGGCATCCAACTAAAAACCGTCCTTGCTCAGGAGACCTCCCCATGACCGTTCGCGTCGCCATCAACGGCTTCGGCCGCATCGGCCGCCTCGTGCTTCGCTCGATCGTCGAGCATGGCCGCAAGGACATCGAGGTCGTGGCGATCAACGACCTGGGTCCGGTCGAGACCAACGCCCACCTGTTCCGCTACGACTCGGTGCACGGCCGCTTCCCCGGCACGGTCACGACCGGCGAGGACTGGATCGACGTCGGCACGGGCAAGATCAAGGTCACGGCCGAACGCGACCCGGCCAACCTGCCGCACGCCGAACTGAAGGTGGACATCGCCCTGGAATGCACGGGCATCTTCACCTCGAAGGAAAAGGCCTCGGCCCACCTGACCGCCGGCGCCAAGCGCGTCCTGATCTCGGCCCCGGCCGACGGCGTCGAGAAGACCATCGTCTTCGGCGTCAACCACGACATCCTGACCGCCGACGACATCGTGGTGTCGAACGCCTCCTGCACCACCAACTGCCTGGCCCCGATGGCCAAGGTCCTGCATGACCTGGTCGGCATCGAGCGCGGCTACATGACCACCATCCACGCCTACACCGGCGACCAGCCGACGCTGGATACGATGCACAAGGACCTGTATCGCGCCCGCGCCGCCGCCCTGTCGATGATCCCGACCTCGACCGGCGCCGCCAAGGCCGTCGGCCTGGTCCTGCCGGAACTGAAGGGCAAGCTGGACGGCTCGTCGATCCGCGTCCCGACCCCGAACGTCTCGGCCGTGGACCTGAAGATCGTCGCCGGCCGCGCCACCACCAAGGAAGAGGTCAACGCCGCCCTGCAGGCCGCCGCCGAGGGCGCCATGAAGGACGTCCTGGTCACGACCAACGACGCCCTGGTCTCGTCCGACCTGAACCACGTCGCCGCCTCCTCGACCGTCGCCCTGCCCCAGACCCAGGTCATCGACGGCACCCTGGTGCGCGTCCTCAGCTGGTACGACAACGAATGGGGCTTCGCGACCCGCATGAGCGACACCGCCCTGGCGATGGCGAAGTTCCTTTAAGGCGAAATGCTGAGGCCCTCTCCCGCTGGGAGAGGGCTTGAGCGCCCAAGAGCCGAAGGCGATTGGTTGCGCGAAAGGGTGAGGGTCGGCGGCCATGACTGTGGAACGCACCGTCTTCGCCCGCACGCTTCGACAAAAGTCCGGCCTCGCCGAGCAGCGCGTTTGGGCCTTGCTGCGGAGCGGGCGGATCGACGGACACAAGTTCCGCCGCCAGCATCCGATCAGCCGATATGTCGCGGATTTCGCCTGCGACCACCTGCGGTTGGTGATCGAGATCGACGGCGGCATTCACGATCAAGGCGAGGTCGTGACCCGCGACCACCTACGACAGACCGAGCTCGAAGCCCTGGGATGGACCGTCCTGCGCTTCACCAACACCCAGGTGTTGAGCGAGCCCGAGCTCATCGCCGCCGCCATTCGCGCGCACGCGGCTTGATCACGCCCTGACCACGGCTTACGCCGACTGATACGTTCGACCCTCATCCGGCCCTGCGGGCCACCTTCTCCCACAGGGAGAAGGAAGACCTGGAACTGCTCCCATGACCTTCCGCACCCTCGACGACGCCGCTGGCCTGTCCGGCCAGACCGCTCTGGTCCGCGTGGACTTCAACGTGCCGATGGAGGGCGGCAAGGTCAGCGACGACACCCGTCTGAAGGCCGCCCTGCCGACCATCCACCGCCTGCGCGAAGCCGGCGCCAAGGTCGTCCTGCTGGCCCACTTCGACCGGCCCAAGGGCGAGCGCGTGGCCTCCATGAGCCTGCGCCCCGTGGTCGAGCCGCTGGAGCTGCTGCTGCACGGCCCCGTCCGTTTCGCCGACGACTGCGTGGGCGATGAAGCCAAGGCCGCCGTGGCTGATCTGGACGCGGGCGGCGTGCTGCTGCTCGAGAACGTCCGCTTCCACAAGGGCGAGGAAAAGAACGACCCGGCCTTCGCCGCCCAACTGGCCGAACTGGGCGACCTCTACGTGAACGACGCCTTCTCGGCCGCTCACCGCGCCCACGCCTCGACCGAGGGTCTGGCCCGCCTGCTGCCCGCCTACGCCGGTGAAGCCATGAAGCGCGAGCTTCAGGCGCTGGACGCTGCGCTGGGAGCCCCGCAGAAGCCGGTCATCGGCATCGTCGGCGGCGCCAAGGTCTCGACCAAGCTCGACCTGCTGAAGAACCTGGTCGCCAAGCTGGACTATCTGGCCATCGGCGGCGGCATGGCCAACACCTTCCTGCACGCCCAGGGCGTCGATGTCGGCGGTTCGCTGTGCGAGAAAGACCTGGCCGACACCGCGCTCGAGATCATCGAGGAAGCCCGTCAGAAGGGCTGCGAACTGCTGCTGCCGGTCGACGTGGTCGTGGCCAAGGGCGTGAAGCCCGGCATCGAGTCGGGCGTCCGCGCCCTGGACCGCATCGCCGCCGACGACCTGATCCTGGACGCCGGTCCTGAAACCGTCGCCCGTCTGGCCCGCGCCATGGACCTGTCGAAGACCCTGATCTGGAACGGCCCGCTGGGCGTGTTCGAGGTCCCGCCCTTCGACAAGGCCACCGTCGCCGCGGCCAAACACGCCGCCGAGCTGGCCCATGCCGGCAAGCTGATCGCCGTGGCCGGCGGCGGCGACACGGTCGCGGCCCTGAACCACGCCGGCACGGCCGACGACATGACCTTCGTCTCCACCGCCGGCGGCGCCTTCCTGGAATGGATGGAGGGCAAGGTGCTTCCGGGCGTCGAGGCCCTGCGCGCCTGACCGGACCTCTTGTCGGGCTTTTCAACGCCGCCTCCTTGCAGAGGCGGCGTTTTCTTTGTCACACGCTTGGCCGAACGCCGGATTGGTCCTGTAACCCGACGTGACTTCCGTCCGTCTCCGGGCTAAAGCCACAGCAAAATAATATCGGCTCAGGAGACTACCCATGGCGCGCATCACGCTGCGACAATTGCTCGACCACGCGGCGGAGAACGACTACGGCCTGCCCGCCTATAATATCAACAACATGGAGCAGGGCCTGGCGATCATGGAGGCGGCCGACGCCGTCAACGCCCCGGTCATCATCCAGGCCTCGCGCGGCGCCCGCAGCTACGCCAACGACATCGTCCTGGCCAAGTTGATCGACGCCCTGGCCGAACTGTATCCGCACATCCCGGTCTGTATGCACCAGGACCACGGCAACGGCCCGGCGACCTGCGCCACCGCCATCCAGTACGGCTTCACCTCGGTGATGATGGACGGCTCGCTGGAAGAGGACGCCAAGACCCCGGCCTCCTACGAATACAACGTCGACGTCACCCGTCGCGTCACCGAAATGGCCCACGCCTGCGGCGTCTCGGTCGAGGGTGAACTGGGCGTGCTCGGTTCGCTGGAAACCGGCATGGGCGAGGCCGAAGACGGCCACGGCTTCGAGGGCAAGCTGGACCACTCGGCCCTGCTGACCGACCCGGATCAGGCCGTCGACTTCGTCCGCGCCACCAAGGTCGACGCTCTGGCCATCGCCATGGGCACCAGCCACGGAGCC
Organism: Brevundimonas sp.; assembly: GCF_050729455.1. Taxonomy (GTDB): domain Bacteria; phylum Pseudomonadota; class Alphaproteobacteria; order Caulobacterales; family Caulobacteraceae; genus Brevundimonas. The sequence continues at coordinate 8,390 of NZ_JBOHLI010000021.1, read as the reverse complement.
TACAAGTTCAGCCGCAAGCCGGACGGCGAGGTCCTGGCCATGAACGTGATCGAGGAAATCCACCGCCGCCTGCCCGACACCCACCTGGTCATGCATGGCTCGTCCTCGGTGCCGCAGGACCTGCAGGACATCATCAACGCCTACGGCGGTCAGATGCCCCAGACCTGGGGCGTGCCGGTCGAGGAAATCCAGCGCGGCATCAAGCACGGCGTGCGCAAGATCAACATCGACACCGACAACCGCATGGCCATGACCGGCGCCGTGCGCAAACTGCTGATGGAAAAGCCGGGCGAGTTCGACCCGCGCGCCTGGCTCAAGCCCGCCAAGGAAGCCATGCGCAAGCTGTGCATTGAGCGCTACCAGCAGTTCGGCTGCGAGGGTCAGGCCTCGAAGATCCGCCCCCTGTCCACCGCCCAGATGGCCAAGCGCTACGCCGCCGGCGAACTGGACCCGCACTTCGGCGCCTCGGCCACCAAGGCCGCCTGATCCAGGTCCACAGATCCAATCGAAACGCCCGCCTTCACCAGAAGGCGGGCGTTTTCGCTTTCACCACACCCCGTATCGTCCGCCGATCGCGCTGACCACCGCCCGCGCCTCGATTTCAGCGTAGCGCAGCTCCTCCTCGGCCCGGCGGGCGTCACGGCGCGCGTCCTGAATCTCGCCGCGCACCTCGCGGATACGGTCGCGGATGCGCTGGCGCTCCTCATCCGTCAGCCCTTCCTGGCGCAGTTCGCGCTGCTTGGCCTCCAGCTTATCCTCGCGGTCGTCGATGCGGCTGATGGCCGAGTTCAGCGCGCTCTCGGCCGACGCCACGGCCTGCTCCACCGCATGAATCCGGCGCCCATCCTCATAGGCCGGCAGGAAGTCGCGCTCCTCGGCCGGCGAGCAGACGCCGCCGTAGCTGTTGCCCTGCCGCCCCTGCCGGAACCCGCTTTCCCAGGTGCAGTAGGTCCGCAAGCCGTCCTCACGCGACGCCAGATAGGCGCTCATGTTCGGCGCCACGCCGTATTTGGCGCAGGCCTTGGCGTGGTCGTCCAGACGGCTGACCTGATGCCCGGCGGCCCCGTCGCGCCAGCCCTGGCCGCCCCAGTCGCCGACCAGGCACTGGTCCTCGCTCATGGTGGCGCAACCGGACAGCAGGACAAAGCCCGTGACGGCGACGGCGGCGGCGATCAGAACCTTCATCCGGGTCTCTCCCAAGGCGTTTCACGCTGCGACCAAGGACCGATGAAGCCTCGTCCCGCAAGCCATGCTATTTCGCCCTATGGCCGATGAACCTTTGCTGACGGAAGACGACGACGCGGAAATGCTCGAGGCGCGCATCGACGCGCCCGGCGTCCGTCTGGACAAGGCCCTGGCCGCGGCCTTCCCGTCTCTGTCGCGCGCCCGGCTGCAGGCCCTGCTGGCCGAGGGCGCCGTCACCCGCGACGGCCAGCCGATCTCCAGCGGCTCGGCCAAGGCGCAGGCGGGCCTCTACGCCGTCATCCTGCCGCCCGTCGCCCCGGCCACGCCCCTGCCCGAGGCCATTCCCCTGACCGTCCTGTTCGAGGACGCCGACCTGATCGTCATCGACAAGGCCCCAGGCATGGCCGCCCACCCGGCCCCAGGCTGCGAGACCGGCACCCTGGTCAACGCCCTCCTGGCCCACTGCGGCGACACTCTGTCGGGCATCGGCGGCGTGGCCCGCCCCGGCATCGTCCACCGCCTGGACAAGGACACCTCCGGCGTCATGGTCGCCGCCAAGTCGGACCGGGCCCACCAGGGCCTGTCCGCCCTGTTCGCGACCCACGACATCGAGCGCACCTACGTGGCCCTGACCCGCGGCGCGCCCACGCCGGAAAAGGGCCGCATCCAGACCCTGATCGGCCGCTCGCCGCATGACCGCAAGAAGATGGCCGTGCTCAAGGGCGGCGGCCGCGAGGCTATCACCGACTATGTGGTCCAGCGCACCTTCGGCCAGCCCGCCAAGGCCTCCGGCGCCCCCATGGCCGCCCGCGTGGCCTGCACCCTGCACACCGGCCGCACCCACCAGATCCGCGTCCACATGGCGTCCAAGGGTTCGCCCCTGCTCGGCGACCCCGTCTATGGCTCGGGCAGCCCCGCCGCCCCGGTCCGCGCCGCCGTCGCCGAGGCCGGCCTGACCCGTCAGGCCCTGCACGCCGCCGTTCTCGGCTTCGTCCACCCGGTCACCGGCCAGGCCCTCCGATTCGAGACCGCCCCGCCGGAGGATATGCAACGTCTGGAAGCCCTGCTGGCCGAACTCTAGGGCCGCTTCCCCATCCGATTTGATCAGCAACTCACACTGTGTTAATAATCCTCCACCCGAAACGGGTGGCTTGGGAGCCACAGTCATGCCTTCGTGTGACGATCCGCCCCTACACAAGGCGGCAACCCATACCCATCTGGATCGGTTGAGGGGTGAGGCGGCGATGCACATTAGGTGGTCGCCGCTGCGGAGCCTGCTCTTGCTTATTGGTCGGAGGGACCACGTCTAATGGCTAACTCGACGCTCGCGGTGATGTCGCCTGAACAGGGACTGTCGCGCTATCTCACGGAAATCCGCAAGTTTCCGATGCTCACCAAGGACGAGGAGTTCATGCTCGCCAAGCGTTGGTCTGAGCATCAGGACCCCGAAGCGGCCCACCGCCTCGTCACCTCGCACCTTCGCCTCGTGGCCAAGATCGCCATGGGTTATCGCGGCTACGGCCTGCCGATCGGCGAAGTGATCTCCGAGGGCAACGTCGGCCTGATGCAGGCCGTCAAGAAATTCGACCCGGACAAGGGCTTCCGCCTGGCCACCTACGCCATGTGGTGGATCCGCGCCTCGATCCAGGAGTACATCCTGCGCAGCTGGTCGCTCGTGAAGATGGGCACCACCGCCGCGCAGAAGAAGCTCTTCTTCAACCTGCGCAAGGCCAAGAGCCAGATCTCGGCCTTCGAGGAAGGCGACCTGCATCCTGAGCACCTCTCCGCCATCGCCACCAAGCTGGGCGTGACCGAAGAAGAGGTCACCAACATGAACCGTCGCCTCAGCGGCGACGCCTCGCTGAACGCGCCCCTGCGCGCCGACGGCGAAAGCGAGTGGCAGGATTGGCTGGCCGACGACAATGCGGTGTCTCAGGAAACGGCTCTGGCCGACTCCGAGGAAAAAACCATCCGCATGAGCCTGCTTCAGGAAGCGATGGAAGAGCTGACCGACCGCGAGAAGCACATCCTCACGGAGCGCCGGCTCAAGGACGACCCCGTCACGCTGGAAGAACTCGCCGGCCAGTACGGCGTGTCGCGCGAGCGCGTGCGCCAGATCGAGGTTCGCGCCTTCGAGAAACTGCAGAAGGCGATGCGCGCCGCCGCCGAAGAACGCAATCTGGTCGACGCCTGAGCGCTCAAGCAGCCGAAGGCCTTAGCGCGAGCCTCCCCTTCTCCCCTTGAGGGAGAAGGTGGCAGGCGAAGCCTGACGGATGAGGGGTGTCAGCACCTCCCATCCGATCAAGGCCGCCGCGCCCCCGCGCATGAGATTTTATACGCCGGCCTACCCCGCCCGGGTCAGGGTCTCGGGGTCGGCCAGGGCCAGCACGGCGTTGATCGGCGCCGTCAGCACGGCCTTGGTCGGCGCCCCCGCCGCCAGACAGGTCTCCAGACCCGCCCCGGCGATGGCCAGTTGCGCGTCGCCGGTCTTGATGGCCAGGGCCTTCAGCGTCTCGGCCTGCTGCTTGATGGCGCGCACCGCCTGCATCGGATCGCTGTCGAACTGGGCCAGGGCCGAGGCCAGGATGCGCATGGCCTGATCCTTGACCGCCACGACCGCCTCGGCCGCCGACGCCGGCTTGTCGGCCTTGCGCTTGCCCGGCCCTGCATAGTCGTCGGAGTTGAAGCGTCGACGATCCGGCCCGATGTAGCCCACCGCCTCGACCCAGTCGCGCGGCTTGGTGGCCAGGTTCTCAACCCGGCGGAACAGGTCGCCGCTGGTGAAGGGCTTCCTCAGAAACTCATGCACGCCGGAATCCCGCGCGCCCTTGATGGTGCTGGCGGTGGCCTCGGCCGTCACCATGATCAGCGGCACGCGACGACACGCCAGGCTGGAGCGCCGGATGCGCCGCGCCAGAGCCTCGCCATCCAGACGCGGCCCGGTGCGTTCCGTCAGGATCAGCCCCGGCTCCATCTCGCGAGCCAGATCGATCACCCGCGCCTCGTCGCCCTCGACCGCAACATCACGCGAACCGAACCCCTTCAACAGGTCGGACAACAGGCGCGCGGCCGCCGGATTGGGATCGACGATGACCACCCGGCGCACGACCGGGGCGATCTTCTGCATCGTCTTGGCGTCTAAAGCGAACAAGGCTCGGCTCCATCTGGAGCCAGAAAGGTAAACTCAGGGGGTTAAGGGGCCGTTTCCCTTTTCGGGACGCAGCCCCCTGCCCCGGGCCTTACCCCTGGAACGGATCTCTCATCAGAATGGTGTCGTCCCGCTCCGGGCTGGTCGACAGCAGGGCCACCGGCGCGCCGATCAGCTCCTCGATCCGCCGCACGTATTTCAGCGCATGGGCGTTGAGGTCCTTGAAGCTGCGCACCCCGCCCGTGCTCTCGGTCCAGCCTTCCAGCTCCTCGAACACCGGCTCGGCCGAGGCCTGATCCTTCAGGCTGGACGGCAGGTAATCCAGCACCTCGCCGTTGATGCGATAGCCGACGCAGATCTTCAGCGTCTTCAGGCCGTCCAGCACGTCCAGCTTGGTCAGAGCGATGCCGTCGATGCCGTTGATGGCCACCGACTGGCGCACCAGCACCGCGTCGAACCAGCCGCAGCGACGCGCCCGGCCCGTGTTCACGCCGACTTCGCGGCCCACGGTCGCCAGATGATGCCCGACCTCGTCGTTGAGCTCACAGGCGAACGGGCCTTCGCCGACGCGGGTCGTATAGGCCTTGACGATGCCCAGCACATAGCCGACGCCGCGCGGCCCGATGCCCGACCCCGCCGCCGCCTGACCGGCCACGGTGTTGGACGACGTCACATAGGGATAGGTGCCGTGATCCACGTCCAGGAAGGCGCCCTGCGCCCCCTCGAACAGCACGCGCTTGCCCGCCTTCTTTGCTTGATCCAGCACCCGCCAGGCCGGCTTGACGTAGGGCAGGATCTTCGGCGCGATCTCCAGCAGTTGCGCCAGCAGCGCCTCCGGGTCGATCGGCTCCAGCCCCAGACCCGCGCGCAGCGGATCATGGTGCGAGCGCAGGCGGTCGATCTTGACCTTCAGGTCCTCGACGTTGGCCAGGTCGCAGACGCGGATGGCGCGACGGCCCACCTTGTCCTCATAGGCCGGGCCGATGCCGCGGCCGGTCGTGCCGATCTTGGCGCCCGGCGCGCTGGCGGCGGCCTCGCGCGCCACGTCCAGGGCCGGATGGATCGGCAGGATCAGGCAGGCGTTGTCGGCGATGGTCAGGATGTCGGGGCTGATGGCCACGCCCTGGGCGACGATCTTCTCGATCTCGCCGACCAGATGCCAGGGGTCCACGACCACGCCGTTGCCGATGATCGAGGGCTTGCCCTGCACCACGCCCGAAGGCAGCAGCGCCAGCTTGTAGACCTTACCGTCGACGACCAGCGTATGGCCGGCGTTATGGCCGCCCTGGAACCGGACGACCATGTCGGCCCGGTTCGACAACCAGTCGACAATCTTGCCCTTGCCCTCGTCGCCCCATTGGGCGCCGACCACTGCGACGTTAGCCAAGACCGTTTCTCCGCAATCCAGAATGCGGTGGGAGCCTATAGTCCCTGAATCGTCCGGAGTCGCCCCCAAGGGCGTAGAATGGGGCGCAGAATTATGCGGCCATCTCCGCCGCCGCCGTTTCAAACGCCCATTCCAGCCACGGCGTGGCCGCGACCACGTCGGCGGTCTCGACGGTGCAGCCGCACCACAGACGCAGGCCCGGCGGGGCGTAACGGTGCGGCTCCATGTCGAACACGGCCCCCTCGTCTTCCAGCAAGGCCTTGAACCGCTTGACGAAAGCCTTCTGCCCGGCCTCGTCCATCGCCGCGATGCGCGGATCGGTGAACTTCAGGCAGACCGAGGTGGTCGAGCGGATTTCGGGCCGGTCAGGCAGGAAGGCGACCCAGTCGGTCCGCTCCACCCATTCCTCCAGCGCTGCATAATTTCGATCCGTGCGGCGGATCAGTTCGTTCAAGCCGCCCGCGCCCTTGGCCCACTCCAGGGCGTCGATCCAATCCTCGATGGTCAGGATCGAATAGGTGTTGATCACCACCCCGTCCGCCAGCGTCCAGTCAAAGCCCTTCTTGTCGGTCAGGCGCAGCACCTTGGGGATGGACCGTTCGGGCTTGTAGTTATCCAGCCGCGCCACGGCGCGCGGCGACAGCACCATGACCCCGATGCCCGCCTCGCCGCCCAGCGCCTTCTGGAAGCTGAAGGTGGTCACATCCAGCTTGTCCCACGGCAGGTCCATGGCAAAGGCCGCCGAGGTCGCGTCGCAGATGGTCAGCCCCTCGCGGTCGTCGGCGACCCAGTCGGCGTTATCCACGCACACGCCCGAGGTCGTGCCGTTCCACGGAAAGACCACGTCCTTGTTCGGATCAACCTGCGTCATGTCCGGCAGTTCGCCCCAGGGCGCGGTCAGCACCTCCGGTTCCAGCTTCAGATGATCGCGCACGTCGGTCGCCCACACCTGGCCGAAATTCTCATAGGCCACGACCTGCACCGGCCGCTCGCCCAGCATCCCCCACAGCGCCGCCTCGACCGCGCCCGTGTCCGACCCCGGCGTATAGAGCAGCACATAGTCCTCGGGCGGAGCCAGGATCTCGCGCGTCAGCTTCAGGCCATAGGCGAACCGCTCCACCACCGCCGGCGTGCGGATGCCGCGCCCCAGAAGATTGGTCGGCAGCCCCGCCAGCGACCACCCCGGACGCTTGGCCGTCGGACCGGCGGAGAACCACGGGCGAGCAGGTTTGGCGTCAGGCTTGGCGATCATAGGCGTCGTTCCTCGGGGAGAAGGATGAAAGGGTCGGCTCAGCGTCCGGGCTTGTAGGGGCGCTTGTCGCGCCACTCGGTCGCGAAACGGATCAGCTCGTCGTCCGGCGTCTCGGGCAGGGTCACGACCAGCTTGGCCAGCAGGTCGCCGCGCTTGCCGCCGGCATAGGCGCCGCGCCCCTTGAGCCGCAGCGTCTTGCCGCTGTTCGAGCCCTTGGGGATGGTCATCATCACCGCGCCCTCGGGCGTCGGCACCTGGATCTTGCCGCCCAGAATGGCGTCAGGCGCCGACACCGGCAGGTCCATGGTCAGGTCCGCGCCGTCGCGCTTGAACACCGGGTGCGGCGCGATCTTCAGCTCGATCAGGGCGTCGCCCGCCTGACCGCCGCGCCCCGGCGCGCCCTGGCCCTTCAGCCGGATCACCTGGCCCTCGGATGCGCCCTTAGGGATAGTCACATCCAGCATCCGCCCGTCCGAGAACTGGATGCGGCGCGTCGTCCCGGCGATGGCGTCCTCCAGGCTGACGTCCAGCGTCGCCCGCACGTCCTGCCCCTTGCCGCCGAAGCCGCCGCCGAAGCCGCTCTTGGCCCGCCCGCCGCCGAAGGCGCCGAACAGTTCCTCCAGATCGATGTCCTCGAAGCCGCCGCGTCCGCCCGAGCCGCCGAAGCCGCCGAATCCGCCCTGACGGCCGCCGCCGCCGCCGGGATGGCCGCCGCCGAAGCCGCGGAACTGCTCGCGCCCGTCCGCGTCGATCTCGCCCCGATCGTACTTGGCCCGCTTCTCGGCGTCGCCCAGCAGATCGAAGGCCGCCGTGATGCGCTTGAACCGTTCCTCGGCCGCCTTGTCGCCCGGGTTCTTGTCCGGATGCAGCTCCTTGGCGAGCTTGCGGAACGCCTTCTTGATCTCGTCCGCGCTCGCGCCCCTGGCAACGCCCAGTTCCTTATAGGGATCGCCAGCCACGTTCGCTTCACTCCGACATCAGAAAAAGACCAGAGCGTCAGTTAAGCCATGCGCCCCCCGGCTGGAAGGGGCAGACGTGGTTTAGAGCAAAGGCGCGACCGCCTCCGCCCCCCAGCCATAGCCGTCGCCCCACTGCGCCACCGCGACCCGCGCGCTTTCGCCGACCCCGCCCGGCCAGTCCGCCGCCACCTGCGCCGCCGCATAGACCGTCTCCAGCCCCGCGACCTCCCAGACCCGCTTCTCGACCGCGCCGTCCAGCACCCGCACCCGAAACCGACGCGGATCGACCTCGACCGGCTCGGCGTCCCAGCCCTCGCCGTTCACCCGCGCGCGCGGCGTCCACGCCAGCCGGCGCCCGCCGCCTTCCTCCCTCACCCGCAGATGCGCCGGTCGCCAGGGCCGCGCTGCTCGCCCGCCCCAGACAAACTCGACCTCCGAAAACCCGCTCCCGCCCGGCGC
>NZ_JBOHLI010000020.1:0-46612 GCF_050729455.1 Brevundimonas sp. | reverse complement strand
CTTGAGGACAGGTCTCGAACCACATTCTTCCTTCACACACCGCCTTGCCGCGGGATGGAGCAGCCCGGTAGCTCGTCAGGCTCATAACCTGAAGGTCGCAGGTTCAAATCCTGCTCCCGCACCCAAGCACTCGAAAAGCCCCGCAGCCCAAAGCCGCGGGGCTTTTTGCTGTCCGCGCCCCGCCCATGGCGAGCAGGGCGGCGAGGCTGCCGTGCACCTCCAACTGGAACTTGCCCAAGCCCTCCGCGGAGATGAAGTCGACGCGGTCGATCAGTTTGCGTAGTTCGACGCGCACTTCTTCGCCGTCGTCGCCTTCGATCGCCTGATGTAGATCGGTCGCCAACCGGCGATAGGCCTCGGCCGCGCCGGGGTGCAACTGGATCACTGAGGGCGCGCTATAGGATGCTAGGCGGTCCTGGATCTCCATCCGGTGCGCTTTAAGCGGCGCGCTGATCGTCTTCAGCTCCGCCGTCTCGATCGCTCCGTCGATCTCGGCGAGTTCGCGTTCCTGCGGCGCCCGTTCGACCAGCAGGTCGATGGGAAATCTCATTGGTTTACCGGATCGCTTCGCTACGACCGGCCGCGGCTTCATTTCCACTGCTTCTCTCAGTGGCCGCTATAGCCATTTGTGAATATCTGAGATCGTACAATCTATTATATAGATATAAGAACGCCAGTAACGTCCTCTTGGGAATTAAATCAGACTGGCACGGGCTCCTCCGTACAAGGATCAAGGCGCGTCCAGTCATCGGGAGGGGTGGGTGATGAGATCGAAGCGGAATTTGCGCTGGGCCTTGCTGGCGACTGTGGCGGCCTGCGTCGCGCCGGGCGCGGCGTGGGCGCAATCGACGACGGACGGCGCCGCCGTCTCCACGACCTCGGTTGACGACATCGTGGTCACGGCGCGCAAGCGTGAAGAGCGTCTGCAGGACGTGCCGATCTCGGTCCAGGTGTTCGGCGCCGCCGCGCTGGAGCAGGCCGGTATCAAGGACTTTTCGGAAATCGCCTATCGCGTGCCGGGGCTGAAGCTCAGCGCCGAGCGTGCGGTGGACACCGAGCTCTTCATTCGCGGCATCGGCTCGGACATCCAGGGGGCCGGGGCGGACGGGGCGGTCGGCATCTTTGTCGACGGCGTCTACATGTCGCGCGGCACGGGCGCCCAGCTCGACCTCTATGATCTGGAGCGGGTCGAGGTGCTCAAGGGGCCGCAGGCGCTGCGGTTCGGCAAGAGCGTGGTCGGCGGCCTGATCAACTATGTGACCAAGAAGCCTGGCGATGAATTCGAGGGTCGCGCCGAGGTCACGGTGGGCAACTACGCCAAGTTCGACGTGGCGACCTCGGTCAGCGGTCCCTTGTCGGATACGCTGGGCTTCGGTCTGGCCGTCAGTTCGCGCACGCACGACGGCTATGCGATCAATACGCGCGGCGGAGACGAAGAGGATCAGAACGCGCAGTCGGGGCGGGCTCAGCTGCGCTGGCGGCCCAGCGACCGGCTCGATATCAATCTGGCGGCCGATTATACGCGCCACCGCGACGGCGCGCGCTGGGTGGATATCGTGGTCCCCGGCGACAGCCACGAGGTCACCTACAACGGCTTCTTCGCGCCGCCGATCGCCAGCCTGCCGGGCTTTGTTCTGCCGGACCGCAATGCGCCGTTCCGCAGCGACAAGCGCCGCGAAGGCGCGCATAATTTCACCGGCTATCAGAATTCCGACATGTACGGGATCAGCGCCACGGTCGACTGGGAGGCCAGCGACAGCCTCAGCGTCGCGCTGCAGACCGCCTATCGCGACTCCGAGCTGGCCGCCCGTGAAGACGGGTCGGGCATGTTCTTTGACTTCCCGATAGATCCGGCCACCAACGCCCCCGACGTGACCTCGGCCATGCTGGCGGGGCTGAACACCTATCTCGCGACCGTGCCCGACAGCTATTTCGACAGCGGCAAGGCGGAGGATGTGAAGCAGTTCTCGCAGGAAGCGCGTCTGCGCTGGGACAAGGGCGGCGCCCTGCGGCTGGAAGGCGGGGCCTATTATCTGCATGAGGAAATCCGCCGCGCCGAGGATGTGAACTTCCTGTTCGCCGATTTCCAGGCGATCACCGAGTTCGCCTTCGCCATGGCCTTTGGCGGCACGCCCGCTTCGCCTTTCCCCGGCTCCAACCACACGGTGACGACGTCCAAGAACGACAACATCGGCGTCTTTGGCGAGGTGAGCTACAGCCTGTCCGGGCAACTGACGTTCGATGCGGGGCTGCGCTACGCCTATGATCGCAAGGACTATTCGAACAACCGCTCGGGCGAGTCGTTCGAAGGCGCACCGGTCAACTTCACCGTCGGGGAGAAGCGGTCGTGGGACGCCTGGCTGCCCAGCGTCACGCTGCGCTATGAGCCGAACGACGACGTGTCGCTCTATGGCCGCTACGCCCGAGGCTACAAGCCGGGCGGCTGGACCGGTGAAGACGCGAACACGCCGGCAGAGGCCCTGGTGTCGTTCGACCCTGAAACCGCCGACAGCTTCGAGCTCGGCGCCAAGCTGGCGTTCGCCGAGCGACGCGTCTTCCTCAACGCGGCGGCCTATTACACGCTGTACGACAATCTGCAGACCAACCAGTTCGTCTCGCCGGGGCCGGGGATGCCGCCCGACAACTTCGTCTTCAACGCTGAGAACGGCACACGGGCCTATGGTCTGGAACTGGATGTCCACGCCCGCCTGACCGATGAGCTCACCGTGTCCGGCAACTACGCCTATTCGCGGTGCAACTTCACAGGCGAACTGATCATCGATGACGACGGGACCGACCTGGACGGCAAGACTTGCCGACGGACGCCCGAGCACGCCTTCGGGGTTTCGGCCAACTATGACCGACCGATCGGCAACGACCTGGTCTTCACCGCCGGCGGCGACTTCCAGTTCACGGGCGCGACCTTCTTCGACAACCCGAACACCGAGTTGCTGAAGTTCGACGACGAAACCCTGGCCAACGCCCGGATCGGCATCCGCAACGCGGACCGGAGGTGGGAACTGACGGCCTGGGTCAAGAATCTGACGGATGAGCTCAACTACACCAGCAAGCTCAATCTCTTCGGGACCATCTACGGCACCTACATCCCGCCGCGCACCTATGGCGTGACCGCCCGGTTCAGCTTCTAGGGACCGGTACAGTTGATATTGAGGGGATCGCCAATGACGCGGAGTTTCGGGATCAAGGCAGCCGTCATGGCTTTGTTGATCAATGCAGCGTTCCTGACCCCGGCGAGCGCCGGGGACGGGAACGGCCACGAACCCGGTCCGATCAACGTCGTCGATCCCTGGCTCAAGGCGTGGCAGGCGGTGGCCCCCGGTCATCCGCCGGCCCCGCCGACGCCAGGCGTGGACTATGGGATGGATCCCGAAACCGGGGCCTTTCGCCATCCCGTCGCCACGCCGCTGACCACCAGCGCGCCGTCCTTCCCCGGCCAACTCGAGCATTGGGATCAGAACAGCTACGCCAAGAATGTCGATGTGGTCGCCTTCTATCCGGCGGTGACCTCGCCCTGGCACGCCTGGGCCAGCGTCGTTGATTTCGACGGCAAGCGGTACCTCTACACCCATGACCGCGACTACCTGCGGATCATGGACGTCACCGATCCGCGCGCGGCCAGGATCGTCTGGTCGCAGGGCGGCGTCTGGAATGCACAGGGGTCCAGCGAGGACTTCGACGCCTCGGCCGTCACCGACTACTTCGGCGGGGTCACCATCGCCTGGAGCGAAAAGCTTCAGCGCAATGTGCTGGTCGCCTCCTATGAGATCGGCCGGTTCGGTCTGCTGGAGGACAAGACCCGCGAGCCGGACAAGGTCGAGGCGCAGCGTCACTACAACTCGCTGAAGGGCTTCAAGGTCTTCGCGATGAACGGCCCGACGCCGGACCAGTGGGAGCTGATCGCCACGCGGACGACCGACTATCAGCATCCCGACGCCCCGATCGGCGAGCAGCAGGGATCGGGCGCGCTGGACGGCGCGACCTGGTGGGGCGGCAAGTACATGCTGCTGTCCGCCGCCCCCGACGACCGCTATTCGCTGACCGAGTATCCCGACTATCTCTACTCGCCGGGCTATCAGGTCTGGGACATGTCGGACCCGGCGGACCCGAAATTCATCACCCAGGTCACCGTGCCGGGTCAGGTCCTGGGCGACCCGGAAAGCGAGGCCGCCTATCGCGCCAATCCGCGCGCCGGCAACCGCACCAGTTGGATGGGATCGCGCACGCCGATCGTCCTGTCCAGGCCGGTCGAGGAGGGCGGCAAGATCGGCTTCGGCGGCATGGGCGGACTGGGTTTCTACAGCTTCGATCTCAGCGATCCGGCCAACCCCCAGACCCTGGGCCACATCAGCGTGCCGCCCAGCTTCGCCGGGACCGAGTTCGATAATGTCGATGTCAGCCAGTATGACCGGACGGGCTTCGTCTTCTCGAACGGCTATCCGATGAACGAGAACTGCTACGAGCCCTACAAGGACATCTTCTCGATCGACGCCCGCGATCCCGCCAACCTGCGCGTCGCCGCGAAATTCCCGCGTCCGACGCCGCCGCCCGGCGCCGAATTCACCGACTTCTGCCAACGACGCGGCAGCTTCGGGCCGAAGCGTTCGGGCGGTCTGGGACAGCCCGAGCATGGCCGCCAGGGCGTCGTCCCCTATGCCTTCTACAACGCGGGCATCCAGATCTTCGACGTCAGCGATCCGGCCCAGCCGACCATCGCCGGCTATTTCGTGCCCCGCTTCGCCAACGAGACGGAAGTCCCCGAATACACCTTCGGCAACTCCACCTTCGCGGTCTTCACCGAATACGACCGGAACATCATCTGGGCCTTCTCGGTGAACGCGGTCTACGCCCTGTCGACGCCCCTGTTGGGCGAACCGAAATTCACCGCCCCGGACAAGCCCTGGCCCGAACGCCGCCAGGCCCAATAGGGATCAAACCATGCGCCACTGGAAAGCCGCGACGGCGGGGGCCCTGTTCCTCGCCGGATGCTCGAACGCGTCTGTCGACAAGCCCGCTGACCCGGTGTCGGCGGAAGCTCTGGGCGACAACATCCTGCACATCACCTGGGGCGGGATCGCCGAAGCCGATCAGGGCGAGGCCAAACGCCACTGGTCGACCTGGACGATCAATCTGGTCGATGGCGGGCCTGAGTACGGTTGGCTGTCCGAGAAGGACGCAGCCTTCCCGCACACGCTGAGCTTCGAGCTGGCGGGGACCGGCAAGGTGCGCGCGGTCGCGCTAGACAACCGTTTCGCGCCGGTGGTGCGCGAAGACGGCTCGATGTCGCAGACCGCCGAGGGCTCGCCCGTCCGACGCTTCGCCCTGCTGGGCTCGACCGTCGGACCCGACGGGCCGTTCGAGACCCTGGTCACGGGCGAGGCCAAGGCCGACGCGCAGACGCTGATCGAACTGCCCAAGGAAGCCTCCGCGCGCTGGCTGCGCCTGCGCATCGACAGCAACTGGAAGGGCAGCGGCGCCACGCGTCTGTCCGACCTGGCGGTCTATGGTGAACTGGACCAGCGCGGGGCGGCGGGCGAGGCTGACGTCAGCGGGGTCTATGCCCATGAGTACGGCCCGATCGCCCTGCGACAGAGCGGGCAGGACATCCGGGGCTGTTACAACAACGGCCTGGGCACGCTGCACGGCACGGCCTTTGGGCGCATCATGCGGTTGGCCTGGTTCTCCAAGGAAGAAGGCAGCATCGGCTCGGCGACGTTGGTGGCGGCCAACGGCAAGCTCTACGGCTTCTGGTATCGCCCCGAAGACAGGATGGGCAGCCCGTGGAACGCCGTCAGGGAAGCGAACCTGACCGACGCCGACCTCGGCCCGTGCCGCGCGGCCCTCTATCCCCCCGCCTGAGACATGAGGCCGCCGACCATGGACCCCCTTTTCACCGTCGCGCCGCCGAGCGCCGAAATCGCGGGCGACGCCCGGCGCTTTCCGATCCGCCGCATCTTCTGCGTGGGCAAGAACTACGCTGACCACGCGCGCGAAATGGGGGGCGACCCCACGCGCGAGCCGCCCTTCTTCTTCTCCAAGCCTGCAGATGCGGTGGTGGCGGGAACGGCCGAGATCGCCATGCCGTCGCGCACCGCCAACCTGCATCACGAGATCGAGCTGGTGGTGGCGCTGGGGCAGGGGGGGGCCAATATCGCGCCCGAAGACGCCCTGGGAGTGGTGTTCGGCTATGCGGTCGGCAATGACCTGACCCGCCGCGATCTTCAGGCCGAGGCCAAGGCGGGCGGTAGGCCCTGGGACATGGCCAAGGGCTTTGATCACAGCGCGGTGCTGTCGCCGATCCGCCCGGCCGCCGAGATCGGCCACCCATCGAACGCGCGCATCTGGCTGGCGGTGAATGGGGGGATGCGGCAGGACGGCGACATCGCCGACATGATCTGGCCGGTCGCCGACATCATCGCCGCGCTGTCGACCTATGTGGAACTGAAGCCCGGCGACCTGATCTATACCGGGACGCCTGCGGGCGTCGGGCGCATCAAGGCCGGGGATGTCGTCGAAGGCGGCGTCGAGGGTGTCGGGACGATCGCCAACCGCTTCGTCTGACCGTCTCAATCATAACATAATAGACATATCGTCGCGGCCATTCGGTATTATTTGTTTATGGCGCGCGGGCTTAGGCCGGAGACGGCTGATGGCTCTTGTTCAAGGATCGCGCATGAAATCGACCAATGTGGCCCGCAACGTGGTTGCGGCTCTTCGCGACATGGGGGTGCGTCATGTCTTCGGCGTCCCGAGCGGCGGCTGGGTTGATTACATGGAGGCGATCCGCACCACGGACGGCATCGACTTCGTCCTGACCAGTCATGAGGGCGGGGCGGGCTTCATGGCCGATGTCTGCGGGCGGCTGACCGGGGTTCCGGGCGTCTGCTTCGGCACCTTCGGGCCCGGCGCCACCAACCTGGCGACCGGGGTGGGCGGGGCGACGCTGGACCGTTCGCCGATGATCGCCCTGACCGATGAAATGCCCGCCGCCTGGCGCAGCCGCACGGTGCAGATGGGGATCGACCATCAGGCCCTGTTCGCGCCCCTGACCAAGGCGACGATGCGGATCGAGGCCGACACCGCCGTCGACACCCTGGCCGAGGCCGCGCGGATCGCCCTGTCGGGCCGTCCCGGCGCGGTCCATGTCGGCCTGCCCCAGGGGATGAGCGCCGTCGCGGTCGAGGAGGCGCGCATCGCGCCGCCCGCCGCTGACCCGGTCCCCGCGCCCGATGCGGCCGCTGTCGAGGCCCTGATCGCGGCCTTCGCCGCCGCCGCGAAGCCCGTGCTGGCCATCGGCCTCGGCGCCGTTCATGCGGGCGTGCAGGATCGCATCCTTGCGCTGGCCGAGCGTTTCGGCCTGCCGGTGCTGCTGACGCCGATGGCCAAGGGCATGGTGACGGAGGCCCACCCCAATTACGCCGGCGTCCTGTTTCACGCCCTGTCCGACCTAGTCGGCCAGACCCACGCCGAGGCCGATCTGGTGGTCGCGGTCGGCTATGACCCCATCGAATTCAACTATGAAAGCTGGATGCGCGACGGGCTGGCGCTGGCCAGCATCGACATCGTCCCCGCCGATATCTATCGGGCGGTTCATCCGGTCGTCGCCGATGTCGTCGGCGCCGTCGCGCCCGCCCTCGACGCCCTGCTGGCGCTCCCGGCGACCGCCAAGGACTGGGACCTGGCCGCCTTGGCGTCGCGCCGGGAAGAGATGTTCGCGCGTCTGGCCGGAGGCGAAGGGCCCTTCGGCCCCCGCGCCGCGCTGGACGTGCTGCGCGACGTCCTGCCCGCCGACGGCATCATGACCTGCGATGTCGGCGCCCACACCCACCTGATCGGCCAGCACTGGCGCACCCCTGCGCCGGGGACTCAGATCATGACCAACGGCTGGTCGGCGATGGGCTTCGGCCTGCCCGCCGCGATCGCGGCCAAGCTGTGCCGCCCGGACACGCCGGTCTGCTGCGTCCTGGGCGACGGCGGCTTCCTGATGACGGCGGGCGAGCTGGCCACGGCGGTGCGCGAGAAGCTGCCGCTGGTGATCGTCATCTTCACCGACAACGACCTGGCGCTGATCCGCATCAAGCAGGAGAAGAAGTCGAACCCCATCTATGGCACGCCGGTGCGCGCCGAAGGGACCATCGGCGGGCCGTCGCTGTTCGGCGTGCCGGTGACAGTGGCGCGTGACCCGGCCGAGTTCCGCGCGGCGCTGGAGGCCGGCTTCGCCGCCGATGGCCCGGTGATCGTCGAAGCCCTGCTGGACAGCCGCGAGTATGATGAGCTGGTGCTGCGCAAGGACAAGCCGTGAGCCTGGCTGTGAGGCGCGTACTGCCCGAAACCGGCCGGTCGTTGCTGATCGGCGGCGGCTGGGAAACGGCGGCTGAAACCATGACCGTGCGCAACCCCTTTTCCGGCGACGTGCTGGGCGAGGCGGCCTGCGCCGACGTCACGCACGTCGAGCGGGCGGTGGCCAGCGCGGTGGTCGGGGCCGAGGCGATGCGCGACCTGTCGACCGGGGCACGGGCCCGCATCCTGCATAGCGCGGCGACGGCGCTGGAGGGCGACGCCGCCCGTTTCGCCGTCGCGATCACAGCCGAGACCGGCAAACCGGTGCGGTCTGCCACGCGCGAGGTCGCGCGCGCGGTCAACACCCTGCGCCTGTCGGCGGAAGAAGCCACGCGGCTGGCGGGCGAGACCATCGCCTTCGACAGCTTCCCCGGCGGCGAAACGCGCTCGGGTCATTACCTGCATGAACCCCTGGGCGTGATCGTCGCCATCACCCCCTTCAACGATCCGCTGAACCTGATCTGCCACAAGGTCGGCCCGGCCCTGGCGGCGGGCAATGCGGTGGTGCTGAAGCCCGCCGAGCAGGCGCCGCTGGTCGCCGTCATGCTGGCGCGGCTGCTGCTCGCGGCGGGACTGCCCGACGGCGCGCTCAACCTGCTGACGGGACGCGGGTGCGATTTCGGCGACGCCCTGACCAGCCATGACGACGTGGCCATGGTCAGCTTCACCGGCGGGGCCGGCGTCGGCCAGGCGATCTGCCGTTCGGCCGGGATGAAGCGCGTGGCGATGGAGCTGGGCGGCAACGGCCCGGTCATCGTGATGGACGACGCCGACATCGACCGGGCGGCCCAGGCCTGCGCCTCGGGGGCCTTCGGCGCGGCGGGGCAGAACTGCATCGGGGTGCAGCGCATCTATGTCCATGTGGCTGTCCACGACGCCTTTCGCGACGCCATGGTGGCGGCGACCGAGGCCTTGAGCGTCGGCGATCCGATGAACCCCGCGACCGAGATCGGCCCGATGATCGGCCTGCAGCAGGCCGAGCGCATCCTGGCCTGGACGCAGGAGGCGGTGGCGCAGGGCGCGACCCTGCTGACCGGCGGCGAACGCGTCGGCGCCCTGGTCCGCCCGACCTTGCTGGCGGACGTGCCGGAGGAGGCGCGGGTGTCCTGCCAGGAAGCCTTCGGCCCGGTGGTCAGCCTGTTCCGCTTCAGCGATCTGGACGAGGCCATCGCGGCCGCCAATCGCGCCGACTACGCGATCCATGCCGCGATATTCACAGAATCCCTACGCCACGCGCGTCATGCGGCTCGCCGTCTGCGGGCGGCCGGTGTGATGATTAATGATTCGACCGATTACCGCCTCGACGCCATGCCGTTCGGCGGCGCCGGGCGGGGCAATATGGGGCGGGAAGGCGTGCGTTTTGCGGTGCGTGAGATGTCCCAGACGAAGGTAGTGTGTTTCCATGACGCTTGACGTGACCCGAATAGAAATCCCCGAGACGCCTGACCGCGCCTGGTGCGAGGCGATGGATCGCGCCGATCTGCTGGCGCCGCTGCGGGACCGTTTCGACCTGCCCGAGGGGATGATCTACCTCGACGGCAATTCGCTGGGGGCCATGCCCAAGGGCGCCAGCGCCCGGGCGCTGGATGTGGTGACCCGCGAGTGGGGCACGGACCTGATCAAGAGCTGGAGCAGCGCCGGCTGGTTCGACCTGCCGGTGCGGCTGGGCGACAAGTTGGCGCCCCTGATCGGCGCGGGGGCGGGCGAGGTCATCCTCTGCGATTCCACCAGCCAGAACCTGTACAAGGTGCTGTCGGCGGCGGTGGCCATGCGCCCCGACCGCAATGTCCTGATCCTGGAAGGCAGCAACTTCCCGACCAACAACTACATCGCCGAGGGTGTCGCCGCCGCGACCGGCGGCCGGGTGTCGGTTCGCCTGTGTGAAAAGGACGAGATCGCCGACGCGATCGACGCGAACACCATCGCCGTCGCCATCACCCATGTTCATTACAAGACCGGCCATGTCCACGACATGGCGGCGATCACCGCGCGGGCTCAAGCCGCCGGGGCGCTGGCTGTCTGGGACCTGTGCCACAGCGCGGGCGCCATGCCGGTCGACCTGAACGGCTGTCAGGCGGACTTCGCCGTCGGCTGCACCTACAAGTATCTGAACGGCGGGCCGGGTTCGCCCGCCTTCCTGTTCGTCGCCAAACGGCATCAGGGTCAGGCACATCAACCGGTGACCGGCTGGTGGGGCCATGCCGCGCCCTTCGCCTTTGAACCCGGCTATCGCCCGCAGACGGGCCTGCGCCAGTTCCTGATCGGCACCCAGCCGATCCTGTCGATGGCGCTGGTCGAAACCGGGCTGGATATCCACCTTTCCGCGGACATGGCGGCGATCCGCACCAAGTCGATGGCCCTGACCGACCTGTTCATCCGCCTGGTCGAGCAGCGCTGCGCCGGTCACGGCTTCACCCTGGCGTCGCCGCGTGACGCCGCCGCGCGCGGCAGCCAGGTGTCGTTCGCCCATGCCGACGGCTATCCGATCATGCGCGCCCTGATCGCGGCCGGCGTCATCGGCGATTTCCGCGCGCCGGATACGGTGCGCTTTGGCTTCACGCCGCTCTATGTCGGCTATGCCGATGTCTGGGACGCGGTGGAGCGACTGGCGGCGATCATGGATGGCGGGGTCTGGAACGCGCCCGAACATCAGGCCCGCGAAGCCGTCACATGAGCAAGGCACGAGGGGGAAGTGCGATGGACGAACAGACCTACATCGACCGCGAGGCGGGGCTGGAGCGCGGGCTGAGCAAGGCGCAGATCGTCATGATCGGCCTGGGCGGGGCGATCGGCACCGGGCTGTTCATGGGGTCGGGCATCGCCATCGGCTACGCCGGCCCCGGCGTGCTCGTCAGCTATGTCATCGCCGCGCTGATCGCGGTGATCATGGTGTTCAGCCTGTCCGAAATGGCCGTCGTCCACCCGACCGCGGGATCGTTCGGCACCTATGCCGAAATCTACCTCGGCCCGCTGATGGGCTTCATCGTTCGCTACACCTACTGGATCCAGCAGGTGCTGCTGATCGGCAGCGAGGCGATCGCCGTCGGCATCTATATGCGCTGGTGGTTCCCCGGCACGCCGGTCTGGATGTGGGCGCTCGGAAGCGCCGGCGTCGTGGTCTGGGTGAACACGCGGGCGGTGCATAATTTCGGCTCGGTCGAATACTGGCTCACCGTCATCAAGGTGTCGGCCATCGTCGGCTTCATCCTGGTCGGCCTCAGCCGCATCTTCGGCGTGGTCGGCGATCCCATCGGCCTGCACAATGTCACGGGGCTGGCGGGCGGCTTCCTGCCCAACGGCTTCTCCGGCGTCTGGCTGGCCGTGCTGATGGCCCTGTTTTCCTTCATGGGGCTGGAGTTCGTCGTCGGCACCGCCAGCGAGGCCAAGGATCCGAAGAAGGCGATCCCGGCGGCGCTGCGCACGATGGCGGGGCGTCTGTTCCTCTTCTACATCCTGGCCCTGTTCATCATCGTCGCCTTTATTCCGTGGACCGAGTCCGGGGCCAAGGTGGTGACCGAAAGTCCGTTCGTGAAAATGTTCGCCAGCGCGGGCATTCCCTATGCGGCGGGCATCATGAACTTCGTCGTCGCCTCGGCGGCCCTGTCCGCGATGAACACCAGCATCTACCTGGGCTCGCGCATGCTGTTTTCGCTGGCGCGCGGAGGCTATGCGCCGCGCGCCCTGGGCGAACTGAATGCGCAGAAGGCGCCGATGCGCGCGACGCTGGTCACCGGCGTCGGCATCCTGGCCGCAGCCTCGATCTCGGCCCTGACCCCGATGGCCTACAACTATCTGTTCGGGATCGTTCTGTTCGGCGGCCTGCTGGTGTGGAGCACCATTCTGGCCAGCCACCTGCGCTTCCGGCACCGCCACAAAGGCGTCGACCTGGCGGTGCGGATGCCCTTCTTCCCCTATGCCCAGATCCTGGGGCTGGTTCTGCTGGCCGCAATCACGGTGACGATGGCGCTCCACGCCGATTGGCAGGTGGCCTTGGTCGCCGGCGTGCCGTGGCTGATCGTCGTCGCTTCGGCCTATTTCATCTGGCAGCGCCTGTCGCGGAAGTCGGCGCCTACGCCTTGACCTGCCCCAGCTCGTCGCGGATCTCGCCCGCTACCTCGTGGATGATGTCCATGAAGTAGCGGGCGGCGGCGGACAGCTCGACGTGGGCGTGGGTGGTCGCGCCGATGCGTGAAATCGCGCCTTCCAGAACGATGGGCAGGATCGTCAGCCCAGCCTGACCGTCGCCGACCTGATGCGGCATGGCGGCGATCATGTCGGTGTTCATCAGCAGGCCGTGGTTGGTCAGGATCGACACGGATTCGATCACGTCGTGCGGGGGCTCGAGCCCTTCGTGGCGGAAGGCGGCGTCGATCTGGCGGCGCAGCGAGGTCTGCGGCGGCGGCATGACCCAGGCCTGATCGACCAGATCGGCGAGGGTCAGCGACGCCCGTTGGGTCAACGGATGGTCGGCGCGCACCATGATGGCCACGGTGTCGAGATAGAGGACGTCCTGCTTCAGGCCCTCGCGCTCGCGATACTCGGGCAGGCGGCCCAGCACGACGTCGAGGTCGCCGGTGCGCAGGGCCGGCATCAGGCGGTCGATGGTGCCTTCGGTCACCGTGACCGCGATCCCCGGCCGCTGTTCGCGTAGCCGCGCCAGGGCGCGCGGCAGCAGCGAGGTCGAGGCGGCCAGCAGGGTGCCGACATGGACCCGGCCCGAAAGCCCTTCCTCGAGCGATTGCAGCTCTTCGCCCGCGTGGCGCAGCTGGGTCAGGATCAGCTTGGCGTGCTTGATCATCACCTTGCCGAAATCGGTCGGGGTCACGCCCCGTGAGGAGCGATCGAACAACTGGACGCCCAGGGCGTCTTCCAGCTCCTTGATGCTCTTGGTCGCGGCGGGCTGTGCGATGTTCAGGGCCTGCGACCCCTTGAGCACCGTGCCCTCGTCGGCGATCGCCGTCAGCAGCCGCAGCTGGCGCAGCTTCAGCCGACCTAGCAGGAAGTTCTCGTGGAATTTGGGCATGATGCATCCTGCGCCGCTTTGAACGCGTTATAGCTGTTTTGTAATAGCTGGGGCAAGCCTCTGGATTATTGTTGATAGCCGTCCCCCGCTACTCAACCTCATGACCCCCTGCGCCAGACGCGGCTGCGGGGACGACGGATGGACAGGCGCGGCGACAATCATGACAACCGAGGCTTCAAAAGACATGGCTGTCATCGACATGCACAGCCATTTCTTCCCCGCGATGGATGCGGCCTATCGCACGCGGGCAGAGGCCGAAGGTCTGCCCTGGCTGCGCGAGACGGGCGGCGGCAAGGGGTTCATCATGCAGGGCGGGACCGAGTTCCGCCCGGTCGAGGACGTCCTGTGGGACCCGGCGCGGCGCGTCGAGGCGCTGGACGCCCAGGGCATCGACCTGCAGGTCCTGTGCGCCACCCCGATCATGTTCGGCTACAGCCGTCCGGCGGCCGAGGCGCGCGACATGGCCCAGCGTTTCAACGATGAGGCGATCGCCTTTTGCGGCCACGCGCCGCGTCGGATGAAGGCCCTGGCCCAGGTCCCGTTGCAGGACATCGACATGGCCTGCGCCGAGGTCAGCCGGGCGATGGCGACGGGCCATCTGGGCGTCCAGATCGGCAACCACATGGGGATGCGCAACCTCGATGACGAAGGTCTGCTGACCTTCCTCACCCATTGCGCCGACATCGGCGCGGCGGTGCTGATCCACCCCTGGGACATGATGGCGCGCGAGCGTATGCCCAAATACATGCTGCCCTGGCTGGTGGCGATGCCGGCCGAGACGCAGCTGTCGATCCTGTCGCTGATCCTGTCGGGGGCCTTCGAGCGCCTGCCGAGATCCTTGCGCATCTGCTTCGGCCACGGCGGCGGCAGCTTCGCCTTCCTGCTGGGCCGGGTGGAGAACGCCTGGAAGTATCGCGATATCGTTCGCGTCGACTGCCCCAATCCGCCCTCGACCTATGTCGACCGCTTCTTCGTCGATTCGGCGGTATTCGACCCGCGCGCGCTTAGCCTGCTGATTGACGTGATGGGCGAGGATCGCGTCCTGCTGGGTTCCGATCACCCCTTCCCGCTGGGCGAACAGGACATCGGCTCGCTGGTGCGCGGCCACGACGGCCTGTCAGGCGGGCAGAAGGCCAAGATCCTCAGCGGCAACGCCAGGGCCTTCCTGAACCTCTAGGTTCCGCAGTCCCGCAAGCATCAGAAACCCGCCGGAGCGCTGCTCCGGCGGGGCTTTTGCGATCCGCGATGATGCGCCGGTCACGCCGGGGCGGGGCTGCCCTTGTAGCTTTCGGTGCCGGCCCAGCCGCGCTCGGACACGTCGACCATGACGTTTTCAGGCCCGGTCATCTTGTACTCGGCGTTGTCCTTGGCTGGATTCTTGCCGAGACCCTGGGCCAGGTTGACGTCGTGGCGCGGCGCAAAGCCCGAGTTTTCGAAGCGCTCGACGATGGCGTTGATGTCGTCGCACTGGAAGCCGATGTGATGCAGGCCGGTATAGCCGTCCGGGAATTCCATCCCGGCGGCGGGGCGGTTCTTGAAGCAGAGCAGGGCGATGTTGATGTGGCCGTCGGTCACGTAATAGCCGCGCGCGTTGCGGCTATCGATCTTGCCGGCCAGGGTCCAGCCGAGGACGTCGGTGAAGAAGCCGACCGAGGTGTCCGGGTCAGCGGAAGCGATCGCCACGTGGCGCAGGCGGGTCGTCATGGAGCGGGCCTTTCTGGGGCATGAGCAGAATGGCCGCCGACGCACGGCGGCCGGTTGCAGAAATCAGGTGCCGATGCGGATGGGGCTGACCAGGTCGCGCAGTGCGGCGACGATGCTGAGCGCAGTGATGCGGCCGGTGCCGGGGTTCTCGTCGCTCGGCACGTTCTCGATGGCGAGCTCCAGCCGCGCGCTGTCGGCGTCGACCACGATCCGGTGCGTATTGCGCTCCAGCATGGGGTCAGCCCAGATTTCGAGCTGGGTCCGGTCAGGACCGACGCCCGCCATGCCCAGCGCAGCCGCGACATTCACATTGGCCGGGAAGGCGATGGCGCCCTCGCGCGCCGTGCCCTCGAAGATCTTGAGCGGGGCGGTGAGGCCGGACAGGTCGATGCTGTTGCGAACCACGTGCTCGGCCTTGACCAGGGACTTGACCGGCTTGCGTGTCACCATGGTCACCGAATGGATGGTCCCGATGGCGGCGGCGCGCACCGCGTCCAGCCCCAGCAGGGCGCCGGTGGCCAGGACGATGCGTCCGTTGTGCGCTCGCGCCAGATCGACCGCCTGGGGCCATTGCATCAAGGCCGCGCCACTGACGGTCACCAGGGTTTTGCCGGCGCGGAGTGTCGTCTCGGCGATGTCGCGGAAGGCCGCGGTCGGGGCGCTGTCGACGATGACGTCGCAGCTGGCGACCAGCGCGGCGGTGTCGAGGATCGGGACGGGCGCTTGCAGCTGCGCCATCGCGGCCTCGGCGCGCGTGCGGTCGCCGGCGGACACCGCCGTGAGCGTCAGCGGCAGTTCGCTGGCTTCGATATGGCGCGCGACAACGCGGCCGATGGTGCCGAACCCGGCTATGCCTACCTTGATCATGCCGGTCAGGCTAAGGCGTGGTTGCTATATAGGATTATACCCTTTGGCCGACTTGATATCCTGAAAGAGGGATAGCTCGCGCCTGCCTGTCAGATATATATTTTTGAATATATATGGGTCGAGTTTCTATCTTTGACCGCATATCTGCGACCCCGCACAAGTCATGACTGACGCGCGGGGAGAGCGATGCACGAATTCATCAACCAGGATCTGCTGACGCTGACGGCGATGATGGCGCTGACCGGCGCGGTCGGCGGCGTGCTGGCCGGCTTGCTCGGCGTCGGCGGCGGCATCGTCATCGTCCCGGTGCTCGACCTGGTGCTGGCGTCGATGGGCATTGATTCCTCGGTGCGGATGCATGTGGCGGTGGCGACCTCGCTGGCGACGATCATCCCGACCGCCATTTCCTCGTCCCGCGCCCATCACGCCAAGGGCGCGGTCGACATGGCCCAGCTGAAGCGCTGGAGCGTCGCCATCTTCCTGGGGGCCATCGCCGGGGTGCTGATCGCCTCGCGGGTGACGGGGGATGTCCTGTCCGCGGTGTTCGGCGTCATCGCCCTGCTGGTGGCGATCAAGATGCTGCTGCCGCTGGAGGGCAAGCATATCGCCGAGGCCATTCCCGGCGGGCCGGGCGGTCAGGTGCTGCCGTTCGCCATCGGCGGCTTCTCCAGCATGATGGGCATCGGCGGCGGCACGCTGAGCGTCCCCACCATGACCCTGTTCAATTTTCCGATCCATCGCGCGGTCGGCACGGCGGCGCTGTTCGGCCTGTTGATCAGCGTCCCGGCCACCATCGCCTTCGTCATCACCGGCTGGAACGTGCCGGACCTGCCGCCGGGCAGCCTGGGCTACGTCAACCTGATCGGCCTGGCGATCATCGCGCCGGTGTCCTTCTTCGCCGCCCCGTGGGGCGCGCGTCTCGCCCATGCGCTATCGAAGCGGCATCTCAGCATCCTGTTCGGCCTGTTCCTCGCCGTGGTGTCGGCGCGGATGCTGATCCGGGCCTTTGGCTGATGCCATGCCCGATGTCCGCAGCCCGCCCCTGCTGGACCGTCGCGCCGCGATCTCGCGGATCGGCGCTGGCGTCGCCCTTGGCGCAATCGCGCCGGCGCAGGCCTTCTCCTTTCAAAAGGTTGATCTATCCATGACCTGGTTTGCCCTGGCCACCCGCGCCGGCCCTGACGGCCCGCGCCCGACCATCAAGGTGGGCGACGCCTTCCACGATCTGCACGACGCCGCCGCCGCCCATGGGTACTCGGCGGTCGCGGGCGACGTCACCGCGATCACCCGTGACTGGGAGGCGCGACGCGAGGGGCTGTTCGGTCTGGCCCGTGCGCTGGCGGGGGCCTCGGGCTCGGCGCTACCGGCGCCGCAGCTGCTGACGCCGTTCGAGCCGCGTCGCGTCTTTGGCGCGGCGTCCAACTTCATCGAGCACGCCGCGGAGATGCAGACCAAGCTGGCGGCCAAGGCCGACAGCGAGCCCTACATCTTCCTCAAGACGGTCGAGAGCGTCGTCGGTCCCAATGAAACCGTCGTCGTGCCGTCGCAGGTGTCGCGCCCCGACTGGGAGGTCGAGCTGGGCGTGGTGCTGGGCCGGTCGGGCAAGAACGTCGCCGTGGGCCAGGCGCACGACCTGATCGCGGGCTACACCATCGTCAACGACGTCTCGGCGCGCGACCGCACCCGGCGCACCGACTTTCCGTTCTCGCACGACTGGTTCCGAGGCAAGAGCTTCGACACCTTCACCCCGATCGGCCCGGTCTTCGTGCCGCGCGATTGTCTGGGCGACCCGCACGACATCCGCCTGGGCCTCGACGTCAACGAGGTCTCGATGCAGGACGGCAATACGTCCGAGATGATCTTCAACATCCATGAGCAGATCGCCTACCTCTCGACGATCCTGGAGCTGCGTGCCGGCGATCTGATCGCGACCGGCACCCCGGCCGGGGTCGGCATGGGACGGGGCGTCTTCCTGAAGGACGGCGACGTCATGCGCGCCTGGGTCGAGGGGGTCGGCGAACTGGTCAATCCGGTCTCGGCACCGCATCTGCCGCGAGGAGACGCCTGATGGCCGCGCTGGGTCGACGCGCCCTGGTGGCGCCAGTGGTGATCGTGGCGGCGATCGCGGGTCTGACGCTGTGGAGCGGCTTCGCCGACAAGGCCCCGAAGGCGACGCCGCGCGAAGACGTCCGCACCGTCCGCTTCAACATGGCCTGGTTGCCCCAGGGCAGCATGGCGGGGGTCTTTGTCGCCATGGACAAGGGCTACTTCGCCGAGGCCGGTCTGAACGTCGAGCCGGTGCGCGGCTTCGGCGGCGTTCGGACCGCCAATGAACTCGACCAGGGCATGTTCGAGTTCGCCTATGTCGACCCCCTGTCGGTCGCGCTGAATCGCTCGAAGGGCGGCAGTACGCGGATGATCGGCGGCATCAATATGAAGCTGCCGGCCGGCGCCTGCTTCGTCAAGGAACGCCACACTATCGAGAGGCCCGCCGACCTGGCCGGACTGCGGTTCGGCGCGGGTCAGTCTTCGGCCATCCAGGCCCTGATGCCGGCCTGGCTTCAGGGCAACGGCGTCGATCCAGCGCAGGTCGAGCAGATCCAGCTCGACCCGGCCATCGTCGTCTCCTCGCTGGTCGAGGGACGCATCGACGCCGCCGAATGCTGGATGGGCAATTCGATGGCCCTGTTCGACAAGGCGGCCAAGGCCAAGGGCGTCAGCATCGGCCGGATCGCCTATGCCGACTTCGGGCTGGACGTCTACGGCAGCGGCCTGGCCACGCGCGACGCCCTGATCGACAGCGACCCCGAGATGGTGCGCGCCTTCACCCACGCCGCCTATCGCGGCTACGCCGAGGCGGCGCGCGATCCCGAAGGGGCGCTGGCGATCATTCGCAAGCATTATCCGCTGCTCGACGAGGCCGTGACCGAACGGCAGATCCGCGAGACCGCCGCGCTGATGGCCGCCGAGGGCGGGTCCCACCGTCTGCAGCCCGAGAAGATTCAGCGCACCGTCACCACCCTGCAGGCCAGCGGTCAGCTTCAGGGGTTCGACGCGACCGAGGCCCTCTTCACCAACGCCTTCGTTCCGACGGGGAAACAGCCATGACCGATCCGGCATCCTATCGCCCGCGTCCGACGCGGCTGGGCCACCTGGTGCTGAAGGTGCGCGACATCGACCGTTCGCTGGCCTTCTACACCGAGGTCATGGGTCTGGAGGTGTCGGACTGGATCGACCATCAGATGGTCTTCCTGCGCGCGGGCCAGGACCATCATGATCTGGCCCTGCTGCAACTGCCGCCCGGCCATTCGGCCGCGCCCGAGGGCCATTATCCGGCGGTCGAGCACTTCTCCTACCGGCTCGAAACCCTCGAGGAGATGGAGAAGGTCGCGGCCATGCTGACGGCGCGCGGCGTGCCCATTGATCGCGGCATCGGCAAGCACGGGCCGGGCGCCAACAGCTTCCTCGTGTTCCGCGATCCCGACGGCAACAATGTCGAATTCTATACCGACATGACCCAGATCGACGCTGACCACCCCTACGCCCCGTCGGTGTGGGACGGAAAGCAGATGGCGACCTTCGACCGCTGGAACCTTGAACGCTTTCTGGTGCCGCCCCCGGCGCGCATCCAGGCCCTGTTGGACAAGGAGGGCGAGGCGTGACCCGCTCGGTGTTCAACCGCGACACGGCGATCAGCGCGGCGTTTTTCCTGCTGCTGGGGCTGGCCTGGGAATACGGCGTCCGCTGGTCGGGGGTGCAGGCCTATCTGCTGCCGCCGCCGAGCGCGATCCTTTCGGAGCTATGGCAGTCGCGCGGGCCGATCCTGACGCAAAGCCTGGTGACGCTGACCGAGGTCTTCTGGGGCTTCATCATCGCCGTGGTGCTGGGCGTGCCGATCGCGGCCCTGATCTATTATTCGCGCACGGCCAAGCGCACCGTCTATCCCCTGTTCGTCGCCCTGCAGAGCATTCCCAAGATCGGTCTGGCGCCCCTGATCGTCGTCTGGTTCGGCTATGGCCTGACCTCGAAGCTGATCATGGCCTTCCTGTTCGCCTTCTTCCCGATCATCATCTCGACGCTGGGCGGGCTGGCCAGCACCCCGGCCCATCTTGAGGAGCATTTCCGCGCCCTGCGCGCCACGCCGCTGCAGACCTTCTGGCGGCTGCGTCTGCCGGCGGCCCTGCCCAGCTTCCTCGACGGCTGCAAGGTGGCCATGCCGCTGGCCGTCATCGGCGCGGTGGTCGGCGAGTTCGTCGGCTCGAACGACGGGCTGGGCAACCTGATCCTGACGGCGTCGGGTTCGGGCCACACGACTCTGACCTTTGCGGCCCTGTTCGCGGTGACGGTCCTGTCGCTGCTGCTCTTCTACGGCGTCGCCTATTGGGAGCGCTTCATCTGGTGGCGGGCGGCATGAACGCGGTGATTTCCATCAAGGGCGCCGGCAAGGCGTTCGAGGGCCGCCGGGTGCTGGAGAATGTCAGCGCCGACATCGGCGCGGCCGAGTTCGTCTCGGTGCTCGGCCCCTCGGGCTGCGGCAAGAGCACCTTGCTGCGGCTGATCGCCGGTCTGACGCCCTTTGAGGACGGACGTATCCTATTCAACGGGACGGATGTGACGACGCCGACGCCGGACATGGGCTTTGTCTTCCAGACCTCGAACCTGCTGCCCTGGCTGACGGTTCGCGACAATCTGATGCTGGGCGTCGATCTCGATCCGGCGGCGCAGCGGCCCGATGAGGCCGCCATCGCTGAACTGGTCGAGACCCTGGGCCTGACGGGCTTCGAGGCCAGCCATCCGCACCAGCTGTCGGGCGGGATGCGGCACCGCGTGGCCATCGGACAGGCGCTGGCGCGCAATCCGCAGGTCCTGCTGATGGACGAGCCTTTTGGGGCCCTGGACGCGCTGACGCGCGACCGGCTCAACATGGAGCTGCTGCGTCTGTGGCAGCGCGACCGCAAGACGGTGGTTCTGGTCACCCACAGCATTTCCGAGGCCGTGCTGCTGTCCGACCGGGTGCTGGTGATGTCGGAGCGGCCGGGGACGATCATCGAGGATGTTCGCATCGACCTGCCGCGCCCGCGCGACCCCAGTGTCACGCGCGAAGATCCGGCCTTCGGCGACTACGTCGTCCGGCTCAGCAAATTGATGGGAGTAGCGTGATGGACAGTGGGATTTTGAAGACCGCCGGCGCTGAAATCTATTACCAGACGCATGGCGCGGGGCCGGCGGTGGTGCTGGCCCACGGCATCGGCGGCAACCACGCCCTCTGGTACGGCCAGATCGACGCCCTGGCGCGGTCGAACCGGGTCATCCTGTTCGATCACCGCGGCTTTGGCCTGTCGCGCGATCTGGACGGGCGGGGGCGCGACGCCTTTGTCGAGGATCTGACCGCCCTGTTGGATCATCTGGGCGAGGCCAAGGTGGCGCTGGTCGGTCAGTCGATGGGGGCGGGAACCTGCATCGGTTTCGCGCATCAGGCGCCGGACCGCGTCGCGGCCCTGGCGATCTGCGACAGCCTGCACGGCGTCGTCGAAAGCCCGGCGGTGAAGGCGATCATGGACGCGGCCCGGTCCAAGACAGCCACGATGGACCAGATCGACCGCGTGCTGGGCGCCGACGCGCCGCGCGATCTGGCCATGCTCTATCGCCAGATCGCCAGCTTCAACGCCGTGGATCGCCACAACCTGACGGGGCAGTTTGCAGCCCGCCCGGCGGCGGATCTGGCCGGCAAGGGCTATCCCATTCTGTTCCTGTGCGGGACCGAGGACGTGATCTTCCCGATCGAGGCGGTGCGGCTGGTGCAGGAGGAGGTGGCAGGGTCCTTCCTGGTCGAGGTCAATGACGTGGGCCACTCGGCCTTCCTCGAGGCGCCGGTTCAGTTCAACGACACCATTCTGTCGCTGCTGCAGATGGCCGGCCATGTCGGCAAGGGCGGCGCGGCGCACAGCAACACCGCCGGCTATGTGCGGGTCGGAGGTCAGGCATGACGGACGCCGCCTATCCCTTCGCGCAACGCGACATCCTCAACTATGTCGACGGCGCCTTCGTCGCGGGCGACGCCTCCTTCGACAATGTGAACCCGGTGACCGGGACGGTCGCGGCGCGGGTGTCTCAGGCCGATCAGGCCATGGTCGACCGGGCGGTGGCGGCGGGACGCCGCGCGCTCAAGGGGCCGTGGGGGAAGATGTCCCAGGCCGAGCGTTGCAAGGTTCTGGTCCGCGTCGCCGAAGGGATCGAAGCGCGCTTCGACGACTTCGCGGCGGCCGAGATCGCCGACACCGGCAAGTCGCTGCATCAGGCGCGGACCATCGACATTCCGCGCGGGGCCGCCAACTTCCGCGCCTTCGCCGCGCTGGCCGAGGCGCGGGCCATGCCCAGTTTCCGCACCGATCTGGCCGATGGCCGCAGCGCCATCAACTACGCCGTCGCGCGCCCTCTGGGGGTGGTGGCGATCATCTCGCCGTGGAACCTGCCGCTGCTGCTGATGACGTGGAAGGTGGCGCCAGCGCTGGCCTGCGGCAATGTGGTGGTGGTCAAGCCGAGCGAGGAAACCCCGTCGACCGCGACCCTGCTGGCCGAGGTGATGGACGCGGCGGGCGTGCCGCCGGGCGTGTTCAATCTCGTCCACGGCTTCGGCGCGGCATCGACCGGCGAATGGCTGACCGCCAATCCTGACATCGACGCCATCACCTTCACCGGAGAGTCTTCCACGGGCGGCGCCATCATGCGGGTCGCGGCGGCGGGGGTGAAGCCGGTCTCGTTCGAACTGGGCGGCAAGAACGCGGCTCTGGTCTTCGCCGACTGCGACTTCGACGAAGCCATCGCGGGCACGGTGCGATCAGTCTTTTCCAACTGCGGCCAGGTCTGCCTGTGCACCGAGCGCATCTATGTCGAGCGGCCGATCTTCGAGCGCTTCGTCAAGGCTCTGGCCGAGCGCGCCGAGGCCCTGACCATCGGCGATCCCTGGTCCGGCGCCGACATGGGGCCGCTGATCTCACACGGCCATCGCGACAAGGTGCTGGGCTACTACGCCCTGGCGAAGGAGGAGGGGGCGACGGTGGTCACCGGCGGCGGCGTGCCGTCGCTCGGCGGTGCGCTGGACCAGGGCGCCTTTGTTCAGCCCACGATCCTGACTGGCCTGGGGCCCGAGGCCCGTTGCGTGCGTGAAGAGATCTTCGGCCCCGTCTGCCACATCGCGCCCTTCGACAGCGAGGCCGAAGCGATCGAGCTGACCAACGACAGCGACTATGGCCTGGCGGCGGCGATCTGGACGCGCGACGTGGGCCGGGCCCACCGCGTGGCGGGGCAGATGGAAACCGGCATCGTCTGGGTCAATGAATGGTTCCTGCGCGACCTGCGCACGCCGTTCGGCGGGATGAAGCTGTCGGGCATCGGCCGCGAGGGCGGCGAGCATTCGCTGAGCTTCTACTCGGAACCCACCAATATCTGCGTCAAAATCTAGGGGGAGGGGACGACATGACCGACATCGCGACAATCGCCGCAAGACTGGACGCCGCCGCGCGCGACGCCCGGGCGATCCCGCAGATCACCGGGCAGGAAGGCGAGCTGGCCCTAGCCGACGCCTATGACATCCAGCGCGCCGTGATCGACCATCGGCTGGCGCGCGGCGCGGCCCTGGTAGGGGTGAAGATGGGCTTCACCAGCGAAGCCAAGATGATCCAGATGGGCCTGAAGGATCAGATCTGGGGGCGGCTGACCTCCGACATGGTCGTGGCCAACGGCGGTGTGGTCGACCGCGCTCGCTTCATCCACCCGCGCGTTGAGCCCGAGGTGGCGGTGCGGCTGAAGGCGCCGCTGTCGGGCGAGGTCACACGTGATGAGGCCTTCGCCGCGATCGACGCCGTCGCGCCGGCGCTGGAGATCATCGACAGCCGTTATGAGAACTTCCGCTTCGCCCTGGGCGACGTGGTGGCCGACAACGCCTCCTCCTCGGCCTTTGTCGTGGGGGCCTGGCTGCCTGCCGAGGCGGACGTCGCCGACGTGCCGATGGTGATGAGCGTCGACGGCGCGGTCGCCGAGACGGGGACCAGCGCCGCCATCCTGGGCGACCCGATCCGGTCGCTGGTCGCGGCGGCGCGGCTGGCCGGGGCGGCGGGGCTGACGCTGCAGCCCGGCTGGACCGTGATGCTGGGCGGAGCGACGGCGGCGGCGGCGATGGGTTCGGCGCGGACGGTCTTGCTGGACGCCGGGCATCTTGGCCAGGTCGGCTTCACCATCGCAGGCGGCGCGACATGAACGGAGAAGGACGCGTCATCCCCGGCAAGGCGCGCCCGCGCGGCCGCTTTCCCCACTACCGTCGCGCCGGCGATTTCGTCTTTGTCTCGGGGACCAGTTCGCGTCGCCTGGACAACAGCTTCGCCGGCGCCTCGGCCGATGAATTCGGCGTCGTCAGCCTCGATATCGCCGAACAGACCCGCGCGGTGATCGACAACATCGGGGCGATCCTGGCCGATGCCGGGGGCTCGCTCGCCGACGTCGTCGACGTCACCAGCTTCCTCGTGAACATGAATGATTTCGGCGGCTACAACGCCGTCTACGCCGAGTATTTCAACGAAGCCGGGCCGGCGCGCACGACCGTCGCCGTCCACCAGCTTCCCCATCCGCATCTGCTGATCGAGATCAAGGCGACCGCCTTCATCCCGCGCGCCGACCGTCGCTGATCCCAGGATAACGCCCATGCTGACCTATGGACCGCCCTTCAACTTCCGTCAGTGGATCGCCGATCATCGCGAGCAGCTGAAGCCGCCCGTCGGCAACGCCCAGATCTGGGAGGACGCCGACTTCATCGTCACCGTGGTCGGCGGCCCCAATCAGCGCACCGACTATCACGTCGATCCGCTGGAGGAGTTCTTCTACCAACTGGAAGGGGACATGAACCTGCGCCTGTGGACCGAGGATGGCCCGCGGGACATGACGATCCGCGAGGGCGACATCTTCCTCTTGCCGCCGAACGTCCCGCACTCGCCGCAGCGTCCCGTCGAGGGCAGCGTCGGTCTGGTGATCGAGCGCAAGCGGCCCGAGGGCGTGACCGACGCCTTCCAATGGTACTGTGACGACTGCGGGTCGATCGTCCACCGCGTCGAGGTGCAGCTGAAGAGCATCGTCCGCGACCTGCCGCCCCTGTTCGCGGCCTTCTACGCCAGCGAAGACCTGCGCACCTGCGGCCAGTGCGGAACGGTCCATCCCGGCAAGCATGCGGTCCCGGCCTGATGTCGGCGGCCTATGAAGCCGCCGCGCGCCGGTTGCGCGACGCCTATGAGGGGAACGTGGTCGCGCCCTTGCGCGAGGTGCTGGACCCGACCGACGCGGTCGGCGCCTATGCCGTGCAGACGATCAACACCCGCTTCTGGGAAGGGCAGGGACGACGGATCGTCGGCCGCAAGGCGGGGCTGACGGCCAGGGCGGTGCAGATCCAGCTCGGGGTCGATCAGCCGGACTTCGGCGTCCTGTTCGACGACATGCGCATTGCTGACGGCGGTCGCCTTGATCCCGCGCGGACCATCCAGCCCAAGGCCGAGGCCGAGATCGCCTTTGTCCTCGGCGCCGACCTGCCCGATCCTGAAACGACGACGGCGCAGGTCGCGGCGGCGGTCGCCAGCGTCCACGCCGCCATCGAGATCGTCGACAGCCGGATCGCCGACTGGAAGATCACCTTCGCCGACACCGTCGCCGACAACGGCTCCTCGGCCTTCTTCGTCCTGTCCGATGCGGGCAGGGGGCTGGCGGGCCTCGATCTCGAAGGAGCGGCGATGGCGATGAGCGTCAACCGCGCGGTGGTTTCGACCGGCGTCGGCGCGGCGGCGCTGGGCAATCCGCTCAATGCGGCGGCCTGGCTGGCGCGAACCCTGGCCGAGCGCGGCGAACCGCTGAAGGCGGGCGATGTCCTGTTGGCCGGGGCCCTGGGTCCGATGATCGCCCTGAGCCGCGGCGACCACGTGGTCGCCACCATCGACGGCCTCGGTGACGTCAGCTTCACCTATGGCGAGGGCTGAGACGATGACCCCCAAGAACAAGACCAAGGTCGCCATCATCGGCTCGGGCAATATCGGCACGGATCTGATGATCAAGATCATGCGCCTGTCCGACAGGCTGGAGGTGGCGGCTTTCGTCGGCATCGATCCGGAATCCGACGGTTTGAAGCGCGCCCAACGCCTGGGCGTTCCGGTCACCGCCGAGGGGCTGGACGGCCTGATCGCGCTGCCGGGCTTCGCCGACATCGCCATTGTCTTCGACGCGACCTCGGCGGGCGCGCATAAGCGTCACAGCGAGGTGCTGACGGCCCACGGCAAGCGGGTGATCGACCTGACCCCGGCGGCGATCGGCCCCTATGTGATCCCGCCGGTCAACGGCGAGGCGCATCTGGACGCGCCCAACGTCAACATGGTGACGTGCGGCGGGCAGGCGACGATCCCGATCGTCGCGGCGGTCAACCGGATCGCCAAGGTGCACTATGGCGAGATCGTCGCCTCCATCGCCTCGAAAAGCGCCGGTCCCGGCACGCGCGCCAATATCGACGAGTTCACCGAGACGACCAGCCAGGCCATCGCCGAGGTGGGCGGGGCGACGCGCGGCAAGGCGATCATCGTCCT
Organism: Brevundimonas sp.; assembly: GCF_050729455.1. Lineage (GTDB taxonomy): Bacteria > Pseudomonadota > Alphaproteobacteria > Caulobacterales > Caulobacteraceae > Brevundimonas. The sequence continues at coordinate 20,050 of NZ_JBOHLI010000020.1, read as the reverse complement.
CAACCCGGCCGAACCGCCGCTGATCATGCGCGACACCGTCTACTGCCTTTGCGACGACGGCGACCGCGAGGCGATCCGTCGCTCGGTCGAGGCCATGGTGGCCGAGGTCCAGACCTATGTGCCCGGCTATCGCCTCAAGCAGGCGGTGCAGTTCGAGGCCATCGGCGACAATGAACCCCTGCATATTCCGGAAATGGGCGGCGACTTCATCGGGCTGAAGGTCAGCGTCTTCCTCGAAGTCGAGGGGGCTGCCCACTACCTGCCGGCCTATGCGGGCAATCTCGACATCATGACCTCGGCGGCGCTCAAGACCGCCGAGAAGATCGCCGAAAGGATCGCCGCATGACCTTCGATCCCAAGACGACGAAGCTCTATATTCAGGACGTGACGCTGCGGGACGGGATGCACGCCATCCGTCATCAGTATGGTCTTGACCATGTTCAGGCCATTGCGCGGGCGCTGGATCGCGCGAAGGTCGACGCCATCGAGGTGGCGCACGGTGACGGCCTGAACGGCTCCAGCTTCAACTACGGCTTCGGCGCCCACACCGACTGGGACTGGATCGGGGCGGTGGCCGAGGTGCTGGAGCACAGCGTGCTCACTACCCTGTTGCTGCCCGGCATCGGCACCGTGCATGACCTGAAGCGCGCCTATGATCTGGGCGTGCGCTCGGTGCGTATCGCCACCCATTGCACCGAGGCCGATGTCGCCAAACAGCATATCGAGGCCGCCCGCGCCCTGGGCATGGACGTGTCCGGCTTCCTGATGATGAGCCACATGTCCGAACCCGACGCCCTGGCGCGGCAGGCCAAGCTGATGGAGACCTATGGCGCGCACTGCGTCTATGTCACCGACAGCGGGGGCGCGATGACGATGGATCAGTACGCCGCGCGTCTGGCGGCCTATGACCGGGTGCTGAAGCCCGAGACCCAGCGCGGGGTCCATGCCCACCACAATCTGTCGCTCGGCGTGGCCAACAGCCTCGTGGCGGTCCAGGGCGGCGCGATCCGGGTCGACGCCTCCCTGGCCGGCATGGGCGCCGGCGCCGGCAACGCCCCGCTCGAGGTCTTCATCGCCGCAGCCGAGGTGCAGGGCTGGAATCACGGCTGCGATCTCTACGCCCTGATGGACGCCGCCGAGGACCTGGTCCGGCCGCTGCAGGACCGCCCCGTCCGCGTCGATCGCGAGACGCTTACGCTCGGCTACGCCGGGGTCTATTCCAGCTTCCTGCGCCATGCCGAAAAGGCTGCCGCCGAGCACGGCCTCGATACGCGGGCCATTCTTGTCGAGCTGGGCCGTCGCAAGATGGTCGGCGGGCAGGAGGACATGATCATGGACGTGGCCCTGGACATGGCGCGCGCAGCGACGGCCGACTGACATGACTCTGTCCCTGATTGGTCTGTCGGGAAGCCTGCGTCGCCACGCCTACAGCACCGCCGTCCTGCATTCGCTGCGGGACGCCCTGCCGGACGACATGCAGCTGGACGTGAGGTCGCTGGAAGACGTCCCGCTCTTCAATGACGATCTCGACGGCGAGGACGCGCCGGCAACGGTCGCCGCCCTGCGTCGCGACGTCGCCGCGGCGGATGGGCTGGTGGTCATATCGCCGGAATATAATCACGGCATGAGCGGGGTGATGAAGAACGCGCTGGACTGGCTGTCGCGGCCCGGCATCAACAGCTGCCTGCGCGACAAGCCGGTGTTGACGCTGACCGCCTCGCCGTCGGCGCTGGGCGGCGTGCGCGCCCAGCAGCAGCTCAACGAGACCTTCATCGCCACCTGTTCCCGGCTGGTGATCCGCCGCCAGATCGTGATCGGGATGGTCGCCGAGAAGGTCGTGGACGGCCGGCTGGCTCACCAGCCGACGCTGGACTTCATTCTGGACGGGGTTCGCGACATACACGGGGTCTGCGTGCGGTGATGCTGCGCCGCTGGCGACGGTTGGTCGCCTTCAGTTTACGGGGGAGCGCATACTGGCAATAGTGCTTTGCGATCTATGTCATGAAGTGGATAGCGGGTGTGAGGTATCGCCCCAATCCTGCTCCCGCACCCAAACACGCGAAAAGCCCCGCAGCCCAAAGCCGCGGGGCTTTTTGCTGTCCGTTCGCTCATGATGGTGGCCTCATGCGAGGGCGACGGAAAATCAGCCACGTTCGTCGCCGGGCCACAGGGGGCCGGAGAAGCGTTTCGAGAGGTAGTCCATGAGAGCCATGACCCGCGCAGGGCGGGGGCCGCCGCCCGGCGCCACCAGATGGAGCGAAATGGGCGGCAACGTCCAGTCGGTCATCACGGTCTCGAGGCGCCCCTCGGCGACGTCGCGCCAGTAGATGAAGTCTGGCTGCGGGGCGATCCCGAGGCCGGCGCACAAGGAGGCGGTCAGGGCGTCAGCGTTGTTCGCGCGAAGGGGGCCGACGGGGCGGAAAGCGATTTCCTCCCCGCTCGAATGGATCATGCGCCAGGTTTCCGGAGGTGAGGCGAGGTAGGTGTAGCCCAGACAGGCGTGGCGAACGAGGTCCGAGGGATGGGCGGGTCTGCCTCTTTGGTTCAGGTAGTCGGGAGAGGCCACCAGGACGCGCCTTACGGACCGAAGTCGACGGGCCGTTAGAGAGGAATCGGGAAGGGCGGCGATACGAAGGGCGCAGTCGAAACCGTCGCCGATGAGATCCACGACGGCGTCAGACAGGTGAAGCTCGACCGAGACGTCGGGGTGCTGCGCCAGGAACTCCGGCAGGGCGGGAGCCACATAGCCCATGCCGAACGACATCGGCGCGGCCAGTCGGACCAAGCCGCGCGGCGCGATGGCCTGATCCATGGCTTCGCCTTCGGCAATCTCCGCTTCCATGACCATCTGGGCGCCGCGGGCCGCGAGCGCACGGCCGGCGTCGGTGAGGGAAAAACGCCGGGACGTCCGGTGCAACAGGGTGGCGCCGAGCCTTTGCTCCAGGCGCGAAACCGCCTTGGAAACGGTCGCCTTGGACAGCATGAGCGCTTCCGCCGCCCCGGAGAATGACTGAACCTCCGCAACCTTGGCGAAAATGGCGAGAGCTTCGAGATCAGGCAGTTTGGACATTTAAAATTCGAAACGATGAGTTTCTATAGTTTCCATATTCAATGCGAGATTGGGCTCTATCTTGTCGCCGTGCAAGCTCTGGTCGCGCCGGAGCGGAACCCGATTTTGAGGACGGTGGAATGATCGAGCGGCGGCCTTTCGGCGACCTGGGTGGAGAGGATCACGGCTGGCTGAACGCCAAGCACCACTTTTCCTTCGCCAACTACTATGATCCCAAGCGCATGGGGTGGGGGTCCTTGCGTGTTTGGAACGACGACGAGATCGCGCCCGGTACGGGCTTCCCGCCGCACCCCCATTCGGACATGGAGATCATCACCTACGTCCGAGACGGCGCCATCTCCCATGAAGACAATCTCGGCAATCGCGGGCGAACGGAAGCCGGCGACGTTCAGGTGATGAGCGCCGGGACGGGCGTGCGCCATTCCGAGTACAATCTAGAGGAAGAAACCACTCGGATTTTCCAGATCTGGATCGAGCCGACCCGGCACGGCGAGAAAGCCAGTTGGGGAGCGAAACCCTTCCCGAAGGGCGAACGTGCGGGCCAGTTTGTCGTGCTCGCGTCCGGCTTCAAGGAGGACGAGGAGGCGCTCCCGATCCGTACGGATGCGAGGGTTGTGGGCGCCACGATCAAGACCGGCGAAGTGGTTGAGTATCCGCTGGGGGCCTCGCGTCGCGCCTATCTGGTGCCGGCGAAAGGCGAGATCGAAGTGAACGGGATCCTTGTCAGCGCTCGAGACGGGGCGGCGATCGCCCAAGAGGAAAAACTCCAGATCAAGGCGCTGTCGGACGCGGAAATCGTCCTGGTGGACGCAGCCTAGCCCTTTGGGGTGTTTGAGGAGCAGATGGATGGCGTCATGAGTGGGTTGGTCTCCGCGCTGATTCTCATGGGAGGAGCACCGGCCTTAGGTCAGGCTCAGGCGGCGGGGGCCGCGGAACCCTGTTCGCCGCCGTCGGTTGTGGCGGCGCCCTCTTTCCAGCCTATCAACCACGACGAGAGCTACGCCTACCTGGCCGACCCGGTCGCGCGGACCTCGACCTGGTCGAAGTTGAAGTATGCGCCCGTCGGCGGCGAGGACGGCCCCGTTTGGGCCAGCTTTGGAGGCGAACTGAGGCTTCGGGCCGAGCGCAAGGACAATGAACGGTTCGGGCGCGGGCTGCAGGACCACGGCGGCGACTTCCAGACGCGCGTCCGCCTGTGGGCGGAGTTGAACCTGGGGACGTCCCTGCGGGCCTTCGTCGACGTGCAGGACGCCCGCACCTCGGGCCTGGATAGCGGCGAGCCGGCAAGCGAAGAAAGCCGCACGGACCTACACCAGGCCTTTATTGAAGCCAGGACCGAATTGGCCGGAGGTCGCTTGCGCGTGCGGGCCGGACGCCAGGAAATGGGCATCGCGCCCTATCGCCTGGTCGATGTTCGCGAAGGGGCCAATGCGCGCCGCGCTCTCGATCTGGTCCGGGTCCTTTACGATAGTCCGACTGGCTGGAGTGGCGACGCCTTCGCCGGTTACGCCCTGCGCGAAGGCAAGGCCTCCTGGGACGATGCAACGGATTTCGACTATCGCCTGTACGGCGCCACGGCGGCCAAGACGCTGGGGCAGGGGGCGACGGCGCCCAAGCTGACGCTGGGCGCCAACACCGCCGGCCTGTGGCGCCAGAGCAAGGACGACGGCCTCTACGCTCTGTCCAGCATGGTGCTGCGCGGCGCCAACGAGGGGCAGTCCTCCTACGTCGGCTGGCGCACCGGCGTCTTCGCCCGCTACGCTCTGACGCCTCATATCTCGCTGATGGGCGTGGCCAACTACACCAAGGCCGGCGACTTCCTGAAAGAAACCGGGACGGCTAAGGACCAGTCCTATCTCGGGACCTTCCTGACCTTCCGCTTCTGAACCGGTCTGAGTTTGGTCAGCATGACTGTCGGCGCCGAACGGCGACTGGCGGCGTCTTTCAGTCCCTGTGCGGCAAGCGAGGTCTGATCGTCGCCGGAGGCCGAGAGCGGACACTGGCGGCTGGGCTGCGGCTGCGAGGCTCAAGGTCGTGAGCCTCGCGGCGATCTCCCGGCGGTCACCCACGGCGAACGCTCTGTGAGCCGTGCGGCTTGCGCTCTCTCCGCATCGCCCGCGGGCCTATGTGTGCGGCGCTTCCGGTCTTCGAAGACCTCCCTCCGATCCGCACGAAAAACGCCGCTGTCGATAGGCCGGCGGTCGGCGCTGCCGCTGCTCGAGATCGCGGTCCTTGAGGTTCACTCTTTTCAGCAGCGTCGCAGCCCTCTGGATCCAGGGGGGCACGCTCGCGTGTTTGTGTAGGGCTAGAAATGGAAATTCTGAGTTTCAATCGTTTCTGTTTTTGGCGTCACGGGCATAATGCAGATTGTGTCCGTCAGCGGTTGTTGAACCGCCCCCTCGGAGAAATCCCATGACTGTCACTGCCTCCCCTGTTCCCGCCAAGTCGCTTCTCACGCCCGCCGACCACACCCTGATCCTGGTCGATCACCAGTCGCAGATGGCCTTCGCCACCCAGTCGATCGACGGCGTGACGTTGCGCAGCAACACGGCTCTGATCTCCAAGGCCGCCAAGGGCTTCAATGTCCCGACCGTCCTCACCACCGTCGCCGAGAAGAGCTTCTCCGGGCCCCTGTTCAAGGAGATCCAGGACGCCTTCCCCGGCCAGGCCGCTATCGACCGGACCACGATGAATGCCTGGGAAGACAAGAACGTCACCGACGCCGTCAACGCCGCCGGCCATGGGCGCGTCGTCATCGCCGGCCTGTGGACCTCGGTCTGCGTCGTCGGCCCGGCTCTTTCGGCGCTCGAACAGGGCTTTGAAGTCTATGTCATCACCGACGCTTCGGGTGACGTCTCGACCGAAGCGATCCAGGCCGGCGCCCGTCCGCTGACCTCCGTCCAGTACCTGCTCGAACTGCAGCGTGATTGGGCGCGCGGTGAAACCTATGATCTGACCACCGGCATCGCTGCGGCCAACGCCGGTTCCTACGGCATCGGTCTGCAGTACGCCAAGGCCATGCTGGGCGAACACGCCCGCGAAGGCTGATCCCTCGAGGGGGCGGTCGAGAGGCCGCCCCCTCGATTGGTTTCGAGAGGCTCTAAAATGAAGACCTATTTGATTTCACTGGCGGCGGGCGCCCTTGTCGGCGTCATCTATGGCCTGCTGAACGTCCGCTCTCCAGCCCCGCCCTATATCGCCTTGCTCGGTCTTCTTGGCATGCTGCTGGGCGAACAGGCCGTCCAGGTCGTCAAGCATCGCCTGGGCCCCGCCACAAGTCAGGCGGTCGTGAGCACAGAGAAGGATCAGTAGTCATGAACCCTTCCCGTCGCGCCGCCGTAGCTGCTCTTGGAGCGCTCGGAATCGCTCCCTCCGCTGCAGCCTCATCCTGGAGAAATGCTGTGACCGATGACGCTCCCGACCTGATCCTGCACGGTGGTCGGTTCACGACCCTGGACCGGTCCAATCCGAACGCTGACGCTGTGGCGGTCAAGAACGGCGTCTTCACCGCCGTGGGCTCGGCCCGCGAGATCATCCCCACCTCGGGTTCGCGGACGAAGATCATAGACCTGGCCGGCCGTCGCGTCGTGCCCGGTCTGATCGACAGCCACACCCACGTCATCCGCGGCGGGCTGAACTACAACATGGAATTGCGTTGGGACGGCGTGCCGAGCTTGGCCGACGCCATGGCCATGTTGAAAACCCAGGCGGAGAACACCCCGCCGCCCCAGTGGGTGCGTGTCGTGGGCGGCTTTACTCGTCATCAGTTCGCCGAGAAGCGCCTGCCGACCCTGGACGAGATCAACGCCGCAGCGCCTGAGACGCCGGTCTTTATCCTGCACCTCTACGATCGGGCCCTTTTGAACCGCGCCGCCCTGCGCGCCGTCGGCTATACCAAGGATACGCCCAATCCGCCCGGCGGCGAGATTCAGCGCGACGCGTCAGGCGAGCCGACCGGCATGCTGATCGCCCAGCCGAACGCACTCATCCTCTATTCCACGCTCGCCAAGGGGCCGAAACTACCGGAGGAATACCAGCTCAACTCAACGCGTCACTTCATGCGTGATTTGAACCGGCTGGGCGTGACCAGCGTCATCGACGCCGGCGGCGGCTTCCAGAACTACCCGGACGACTATCAGATCATCGAGAAGCTGCACGAGGACGGTCAACTGACCGTTCGTCTCGCCTACAATCTCTTCACTCAGAAGCCCAAAGAAGAACTGGCTGACTTCAAGACCTGGGGAAGCCAGGTCCGGCCGGGCCAGGGCGACGACTATTATCGCCATAACGGCGCGGGCGAGATGCTGGTCTACTCCGCCGCCGACTTCGAGGACTTCCGCCAGCCGCGTCCTGAAATGCCCGCCAATATGGAAGGCGACCTGGAGCCGGTGGTCCGTCAGTTGGTGGAGCAGCGCTGGCCCTGGCGTCTGCACGCCACCTATAATGAGACGATCGACCGGGCGCTGGATGTCTTCGAGAAGGTGAACCAGGACCAACCGTTCGATGGGCTGCACTGGTTCTTCGACCACGCAGAGACGATCAGTGAGCGCAACATTGACCGGATCGCCGCGCTTGGCGGCGGCATCGCGGTCCAACACCGCATGATGTATCAGGCCGAGGACTTCGCCGAGCGCTACGGCGTCGAGGCCATGGCGAACACGCCGCCGGTTTCACGCATGCTGGCCGCCGGCGTGCCGGTCGGCGCCGGCACCGATGCGACCCGCGTGGCCTCCTACAATCCCTGGGTGTCGTTGAGCTGGCTCGTCACCGGCAAGAGCCTGGGCGGTTTGCGCATGTATCCGGCCGCCCAGCGCCAGGATCGCGAAACGGCGCTACGCTTTTGGACGGAGGCCAACACCTGGTTTTCGAACGAGCAAGGCAAGAAGGGCCAGATCGCTGTCGGTCAGCTGGCCGATCTGGTCGCCCTGGATCGTGACTACTTCTCGGTCGCCGAGGATGAGATCGTTCATATTGAAAGCGATCTGACTCTGCTTGGCGGCAAGGTGGTCTGGGGCGCGGGCGACTTCAGCCGCGAGGCGCCGCCCATCCCGCCCCCCGCGCCCGACTGGTCTCCTGTCCGGACCTTCGGCGGCTATTACACGACCAAGGCTCAGGAGCGCACGGGCTTCTTCGCCAAGATCGCCGCCTCCTGCGGTTGCTCGACGGCCTGCGGCGTCCATGGTCACGATCATGCCGCTACAGCCCGGCTGCAGGCCCCGACGTCCGACGCCGGGTCCTTCTGGGGCGCGCTCGGATGCGCCTGCTGGGCGGTGTGAGAACATGAACAGTCATAATTCGCCACGGGCGATCACGGGGGTGCTGACGGTTCCGGGCGTTGCGCTTATGGGGCGGATCGCCCTGACCTCGCCCTTCTGGATCAGCGGTCTGCTGAAGCTCGCCGACTTTTCCTCGGCGGTCGGCGAGGCGGCGCATTTTGGTCTTGAGCCGGCGGCGCCTTTCGCCGTCCTGGTCATCCTGATCCAGATCGGCGAGGCGTTGGCGGTCATTCTCGACCGCTTCGCCTGGCTGGGGGCGGGGGCGCTCGGCGTCTTCACCTTACTGGCCAGCCTGGTCGGCCACGCCTTCTGGACGATCGAGGATCCGGTGGCGCGCTTCCATGACATGAACGCCTTCACGCTGACGCAGGGCGTCATCGACTATCTGCAGTACGACACCAGCGATGCGGTCCAGACGCTGAAGCAGCAGGTCTTTTCGGCCTACGCTACCGGCGAGCTGTTCGACCTGCCGGCCGGGGCGGTCAAGGCTGTGCTCGGCGCGGAGTATCGGAAGGAAAGCAACGATATCGGCGCCGCGCCGGAATACGACGAGGCGAGCGACAAGTTCGATCCGACCCTGGGCGTGACCGAGACCTCGCTGGTCGGCGAGTATGATGTGGCCGAGGTGTTCGGCGAACTGCGCCTTCCCTTGCTGGCCAATCTGCCGGGCGCCGAAGAGCTGACGTTCGAGGGCGCCGTGCGCTATTCGGACTACAGCACCGCCGGTGAAACCACGGCCTACAAGCTGGCTCTGGACTGGGCGCCGATCCGCGACATTCGTTTCCGCACCACCTATGGTCAGGCCGTTCGCGCCCCCAACATCAGCGAACTGTTCACCACGACGCGCGTCGGCGGCGCATGGCTGGCGGACCCGTGCAACTACTACGACGTCGACAACCGCATCAGCCGAAGCCAGTACACCAAGGCCAACTGCCAGACGCTCGCGCCGCAGAACGTCAACACCTATTGGCAGTGGCTGGACGTTCTCAATACCGGGAACGAGGACCTGAAGGTCGAGACGGCCAACACCTTCACCGCCGGCGTGGTGCTGCGTCCGCGCTTCGTCCCGAACCTGTCGCTGACGGTCGACTATTTCGACATCGATCTGGAAGACGCCATCGATTCCTTCGGCGCCCAACTGATCATGGAGAAGTGCGTCGATGCGCCGACGCTGAACAATATCTTCTGCGACTATGTGAACCGCGATCCGGTGACCAAGAACCTGGTCTCGGTCGAAGTGACGCAGCTGAACCTGGCTCAGTTCACCACCCGCGGCCTCGACTTCGAGATGGACTACCGTTTCGACGTGCACGACATCGGCACGGGGGCAGTCGCAGGCACGGTCGCGGTGAACGCGGTCTACACCAAGCTGCTGGAGCGGACCTTCATCCTCGATCCGACGGATCCCAACACCATTGATGAGACGGTCGGCCTGTTCGGTTCGCCGGAATGGAAGGGCGCGATCCGCACATCGTGGAACAGCGGCCCCTGGACCGCCAGCTGGACCCTGCGTCACATCTCGCCGATGCGCCCGGGCTCGCACGTGACGTCGGACCTCTATGACGTCTCGGAGACGGATCACGTCTTCTACAGCGACCTGTACGCCGGCTATCAGCTCAACGACCGCGTCTCGGTGTTCGGCGGCCTGCGCAACGCTTTTGACAAGGCTCCGCCGCGTCTGCCGGGCGCAGAAGCCGGCGGCGCCAACTTCGAATACGGCTATCAGGCCGGCACCTATGATGTTCTGGGCCGGACCTTCTATGTCGGAATCCGGCTGACCCGCTGATCCGACTTCAGATAAAGGATCGTCATCGTGGGGCCCCTCACGCGTGACGTCCTTGGGGCGGCGTCGGCGATAGCCGATGTCGCCTCCCTCACATTCGTGCGCCGCCTATCCATGGATGAGATTCCGCATGACGATTCGCCGCCTGCTTCTGACGCTGTCTTCGGTCTCGCTCGTCGCCCTCACGGCCTCGGGCGTTCCGGCCATGGCGGCTTCGCCGTCGTCAGGCGCGACGGCGCCGGAGGTCGCAGCCGATGCGGACGCCGCAGAAGTCGCGGCCAGGTTCAAGGCCCTCTATGAAGCGGACTGGGCCTTTCTGAGGGGCGAGGACGGCAGCGACCCGGACGGCGAGGGGGGATGGCGCGAGGCGTCTCGTCTGCCCCGGGTCGACGCCGCCAGCCAGCAAGCCCGCGTCGAGCACGCCGTGAAGACGCTCGCCGCGCTGGAGGCTCTGCCCCTGGCGCGCCTGTCGGACGAGGACAGGGTCAACGCCGCGGTGCTGAAGACCAACCTCGAGAGCGTTCTGATCGACGGTCGCGCCCGGGAGTGGGAGGCGCCCTTCAACAGCGACAGCAATTTCTGGACCTATCTGGATCGTTCAGGCGGTCTGCTGAGCGCCGACGACTATCGCGCCTACCTGGGCCGGATGCGCGATATGCCGCGCTTCTTCGACGAGCAGATCGTCAATATGCGCGCCGGGCTGGATCGCGGCTTCACGCCGCCGCGCGTGACGGTCGAGGGCCGTGAAAGCTCCATCTCGGCCTTCATCACCGACGACGCCGAGAGCAACGCCTTCTACCGCGCCTTCGTGCAGATGCCCGCGACCATGCCGGTCGAGGAGCAGGCGCGTCTTCGCGCCGAGGCGCGCGACGTGGTGCTGAACGCGGTCGTGCCCGCCTACCGCCGCCTGCTGGCCTTCTACACCCAGGACTATCTGCCGCGCGCCCGCGTCAGCCTGGCGGCCAGCGACTTGCCGAACGGCCAAGCCTTCTACGCCGACCAGATCCGCAAGTACACGACGCTGAACCTGACGGCGGACCAGATCCACGAGATCGGCCTGTCGGAGGTGGCGCGCATCGAGGCCGAGATGCAGGGCGTCATGCGCGAAACCGGGTTCAAGGGGACCTTGCCGGAGTTCGTGAACTTCCTGCGCACGGACCCGCAGTTCTACGCCAGGACGCCCGATGAACTGCTGATGGTGTCGGCCTGGACGGCCAAGCGGGTGGACGGCAAGCTGGGCGAAGTTCTCGGTCGGCTGCCGCGCCGGCGTTTCGCCATCATCCCCGTGCCGGACGCGCTGGCGCCCTTCTATACGGCGGGGCGCGGCGGGCTGCAGGCGTGTCAGATGAACACCTATGACCTGCCCAGCCGCCCGCTCTACAATATTCCGGCGCTGACCCTGCATGAATGCGCGCCCGGCCACAGCCTGCAGGCGGCCCTGGCCGAGGAGCGGGAAGGCGTGCCCGACTTCCGGCGTCACACCTACTTCTCCGGCTATGGCGAGGGCTGGGGCCTCTATACGGAATGGCTGGGCGTGGAGATGGGCATCTACCGGACGCCCTACGAGAATTTCGGGCGCCTTTCCTACGAGATGTGGCGCGCCGCGCGCCTGGTGATCGATGCCGGCATCCACCAGAAGGGATGGAGCCGCGAGCAGGCCCAGGCCTATCTGGCCGACCACACCGCCCTGTCCCGGCGCGAGGTCGAGACGGAGGTCGACCGCTACATCAGCTGGCCGGGCCAGGCCCTGTCCTACAAGCTGGGCGAGTTGACGATCCGGCGCCTGCGCGGCGAGGCCGAGGCCGCGCTGGGTCCGAAGTTCGATCTGCGCCGGTTCCACGACGCCATCCTCGACCTCGGCTCCGTGCCCCTGCCGACCCTGGAAGAGCGCATCGTCGCCTTCATCGCGGAGGAGGGCCGTGCGCCTCAAGAAGGCGGCGGGGCCGCGAAGGCGTCCTCGTCGCTCTAGGGCGCAAGCCGCGCGCGCAACGGTGTCGTCTATGCCTGGTCATCGTTCAGCGGCGCTAGGCGGCGCCTATGCGCAGCAGGCGTCAGGCTCGGACTGGCGGGTCTGGCGCGTGCTGGACCGCGAGAGCGGCTGACGCCTTCAATGACTGCGCACAGTACTTGATCGACGCGGGCTTCACCCGGCCGGACCGCCTCGCCGCCTTCGGCTACAGCAACGGCGGTTTGCTGGTCGGCGGCGCCGTGGCGCGGCGGCCTGACCTCTACGCCGTCGCCATGCCGACCGTAGGCGTGCTGGATATGCTGCGTTTCCCTCAGTCCACCAATGGCCGGTTGTGGATCGGCGAGTACGGCGACCCGCAGGACCCGGCCCGGCCGGTCCTGCTGACGATCGACAAGGATTCCGGGCACGGCGCCGGAAACAGCCGGTCAAAGACGGCCAAGTCTGCGGCCGACCGTCTGGCCTTCGCCGCTCGGCATCTCGACCTGACCGTCCCGGTCCGGTTCGACGCCCGCCGTTCATCGGTCGGGTAAGCCGTGGCGTGCGCGTCGCGCCCAGTCGGGTGAAATGCTCAGCCGCCGGGCCTTGCCGGGTCGGCCTCCAGCCATCAGGTCGGATGGGCGGAGAATGAGGTCGGCGAGGGCGGACAGCCCGGCAGGAAAGGTTGGGCGTCAGGTGCGGGGCGCTGTCTCAGCGCCTCGGCGGCGGCCATGCGGCTATGGACGCCGAGCAGGCGGAACGCGGCGGTGACATGAACCTTCACCGTGCTTTCCGTGATCGCCAGGGCGCGCGCGATCTCCTTGTTCGATTTTCCCGTCGTCAGCAGGGTCAGGACCTCGCGCTGGCGACGGGTCAGAAGCGATCGGCGATCATCGTCGTCGGGAAGCTCTCGTCGCGCGCCCAGCCGCAGGTCGGCGACCGCGGGCGGCACATAGATATGGCCGTCGATGACGGTGCGGAATCCGTCCGCGATCTCGGTGGCGGAAACCTGTTTGGGAAGATAGCCGTGTGCGCCGGCGGCCAGGGCGTCGAGGATCGAGCGGCGATCCTCGGGCCAGCCGATGACGATCACCTTCACCGCCGGGGTATGCACTCGCAACTGACGCAAGCCCTCCAGCTGGTTCATTCCGGGCAGGCCCAGATCCACGGCCAGAAGCCCTATGCCGGCGGATCGGGACAGGCCGTTGAGCACGCCGCAGTAGTCTGACGCTTCACAAATATCACTGACGGCCAGCTGGCTCTGCAGCGTCGCCGCAAGCCCTGCACGGTATAAAGGGTGGCCGTCCGCCACCATGATCGTATCCATCTATCGGCCTATCCCAGCAGAAGGATGCCCCCCGTCACTCCTTGCGTGTTTCACCAACTGTTAACGATGGACGGGTCTTTGCATTTTGGGAAGGCCAAAAACAGACATATTTGAATATTTGAGGACAGCTAAGCTTTCCGTCTGCGGTTGTGGTGGTTGAAATCGATAGTTGATGTGCTTTTGTGGTTGCAGTTCCATGGAAACGAATGTTTCTCGAGATGATCTTTTGTTAGGTAGTCGTCTGTTCGCGCCTGATCAATGCTCCCTTCCGGCGCGCCACAGGGTCTGCGTCAGGGGTTCGACCAGATAGGTCAGGGCGCTGCGCTTGCGCAGCGGTACCATGACCTCGGCGGGCAGGCCGGCGCGAAGTCCCGGGTCGCCGCGCGCCTGGCTGATCTTGGCCAGTTCGGAGGGAGGAACCGTCACTTCGATCTCGAAATAGTGGGCGCCGGTTCGCTGATCCTCGAAACTGTCGGCCGAGACGCGCGAGATGGCGCCTTGAAGAATGGGCAGGTTGCGGTCCTGAAGGGCGGTGAAGCGAACCTGGGTCTTCATGCCGATCTCGAGGTCGTCGGCGTCCGTGGGGGCGGCCTTGGCTTCGACCACCAGGGCCCGGTCCTGCGGCACGATCTCCATGATGGTGGCGCCGGCGGCGGCGACGCCGCCGACGGTGAAGGCGGTGAGGCCGACGACCTTGCCGCTGGCGGGTGCGCGCACCATGGACCGGGCCACCTGTTCGCGCGTCGCGGCGAGCTTGGGCTTCAATTCGTCCAGACGGGCCTCGACTTCGCTGAGGTGGGTCGCGACCTCCTCCAGCTTGGCCTTGTCCAGCGAAACGACCTGCAGCCGGGTCTCGCCGATGGCTTCGGCGACGCGGGCGGAATCGGCGCTCAGCGCGCCGTGCTGGCCGTCCAGTTCGGCGGCGGTCCGTTCCATGGCGCGGATGCGGTTCCGGGCCACGAATCCGTCGGGCAGGAGCTGGCGCAGGCCGTCCAATTCTTCGCCCAACAGTCGCTGCTGTTCGATGTTCGAGGTCATCTGGCGGTCCAGTCCGCCGATCTGTTCGGCGTGCTGCCGCATCCTCTGGGTCAGGACGGCGCGCTCCGTCTGAATGGAGTTGCGGCGGGCCTGCAGGAGGCGCTGCTGGCCTTGCAGGGCTTCGCGCGCCAGCACCTGATCCGCCTCGGAATAGGCGGCGAACTCGACCGGCTCGGCCAGGGTGGACAGGCCGTCACGCTCGGCGATCAGGCGGGCGCGACGCGCCAGAAGGGCGATCATCTCGCTGGTCAGACCCCGTTCGGAGGCGACCAGTTCGGGCGTGGCGATCCGCAGCAGCGGCTGGCCGATCCGCACGGTCTGGCCCTCGCGGACGTAGATGTCGGTGATGACGCCGCCGTCGCGGTGCTGCACGACCTGACGGTTTCCCGACACGGCGACCATGCCCTGGGCCATGGCGCCGGCGTCGAGGGGGGTGAAGGCGGCCCAGCCGAGAAGACCGACGAAGAAGGCGCCAGCCACGATCATCCCGATCCGCGATTCCCAGTGCGGCGCGTCGAGGCCGTCGTCCGGCGCGTGCTGGGTCTGCGGATTATCGGTGGAGGTTCCGGTCATGTCCCTACCTCTGCTTCATGGTGACGACATTGGCGTTGGCGCGGGCCGCTTCCAGGGCGTCGCGCACCTCGGCCTGAGGGCCTTGCTGCTCGATCACGCCCTGCACCAGCACGGCCAGACGATCGACGTTGCGCAGGATGGCCGTGCGATGGGCCACGATCATGACGGCGGCGCCGCGCGCCTTGGCCGTGTTCATCGCCTTTTGCAGGGCCTGTTCGCCCTCGGCGTCGAGGGCCGAGCTGGGCTCGTCCAGGATCAGAACCTTGGGGTCGCCGTAGAGGGCGCGCGCCAGGGCGATCCGCTGGGCCTGGCCGCCGGACAGACCGCGGCCACCCTCGCCGATGCGGGCGTTGTAGCCGCCCGGCAGGTGCAGGATCATCTGGTGAACCCCGGCCTGGGTCGCGGCATGGACGACGCCGCGTTCGATCTCGTCCTGCGGCGCGCCGCGATGGGCGGCGAAGCGGGAGATGTTCTCGCCGATGGTGCCGGCGAACAGGGCGCTGTCCTGGGGCAGGTAGCCGATATGCCGAGCCAGTTCCTCCGGGTCCCAGTCCAGATAGCTGGCCCCGTCGATGCGGATGTCGCCCGCGTCCGGCGACTGAGCGCCGGCGATGATCTTGGCCAGGGTGGACTTGCCCGCGCCGGACGGCCCGACCAGACCGAGGATCTCGCCGGGGGCGAGCGTCAGCGACACGGAGCGCAGCAGGTAGGCGCTGCCCTCGGGATTGCGCACCACGACGCCGTTCAGCTCGATGTGGCCGTCCGGCGCAGGCAGGGCCATGGGGGCGCGGATCAGAGGGTCGGTGCCGGCGAACAGGGTCTTCAGCGTGCCGACGGCCTGGCGCGCCTGGCCAATGGTGGGCCAGACGCCGACCACCTGTTCGATGGGTTGCAGGGCGCGGCTGAGCAGGACCGAGCCGGCGATGATGGCGCCGACCGAAATCTCTCCGCGCACGGCCAGGAAGGCGGCGACGCCGAGCGAGAGCGATTGCAGCGCCATGCGCGTGAACTTGACCAGGGCCGTATAGCGGCTGCCGCTCAACTGGGAACGGGCGCCGCCCGCCAGGCCTGCGTGCCGGTCCTCCAGTTGGCGAGCGACCATGGCGCGTCGCATCCCCAGAGCCCTGACGACGTCCGACATGGTCAGGGTGGCGTCATGGGCGGCGTAGGCGCTGGCGTTGGCGCGCTGGCTTTCGGCCGCGCTCTTGCGCGTGTTGCGCTCATTGGCCAGGGCCAGCAGCAGCAGAACCACGCCGCCGGCCACGATCAGTCCACCCAGCAAGGGGTGAATCATGAAGGCGACGATCAGATAGATCGGGGTCCAGGGAATATCCATCAGGGCGATGGCGGCCGGACCGGCCAGGGCGGTGCGCAGGCCGTCGAACTCTCGCATCGCCTGGGCGGTGGACGGCTCGCTCGGCGCGACCCGGCGGCGCATCATCAGCCGCTCCAGGATGGGGCCCGCAAGCAGACGGTTCAACCGCAGCGAGGCCCGCACCATGATCCGGTTGCGCATGGCGTCCAGCGCCGCCAGCGCCGCCAGGGCGACGGCGACGATGACGGTCAGCCAGACGAGGGTCAGGACGCCGCTGGTCGGCACGACACGGTCATAGACCTGCATCATGTAGATGGTCGGCGCCAGGTAGAGGATGTTCACCAGAGCGCTGAAGAAGGCGGCCAATCCAAAATACTGGCGGCACGCCGACAGGGCGTTCTCGAACGGTTTCGGCAATCCACCCAGTGGAACTTTCACGGCTTGTGCTCCCTGATCGCGCGCCCCCCTCAGGGGGCGCGCCGCGTCGGGCGGACGGCCCGACCTATCTGCTGTCAGCTGAGGAAGTAGTCGTCGTTGTGGTCGTCGTCGGCCTTGGTGGAGTCCTCTTCCCAGAAGAAGGTCCGGTAGGGATCGAACGAACTCCAGGGGCCGAAGGCGCGACCGGGGCCGAAGCCGAACCCGAATCCAGGGTCGGTCAGACCCAGGCTGTCGCCGGGATCAAAGCCGCCGCCGCTCCGGATGCCTGACGGCACGACGAAGGCGTCGTCGTCAGCGGCGGCGATGAGCGGGACGCTCACGGCCGTTTCGCCGCCGGGCAGGCTGACCACCGCTCCGGCGGATCCGGCGAAGATAAAGGACGAGGCGCTCAGCCCGCCGCCGGAGATGTCGGACAGATGCATGGTCTGGCCGCCGACCGTGACCGACGCGCCCGCGGCCGTGGAAGACAGCGCGACCGTCGAGGCGAAGTTCGCGGCGGTGACGCCGAGGGCGCGAAGGTCGATCTTGTCCGCGCCGACCACGAAGTCCGTGATCTGGTCGTCGCCGCCGAAGACGAAGACGTCGTCGCCGGAGCCTCCGCTGAGGATGTCGTCGCCGGCGCCGCCGTTCAGCCTGTCGTCGCCCGAACCGCCCTTGAGGGCGTCATCGCCGGCGCCGCCGTTCAGCGTGTCGTCGCCCGAACCGCCGTTCAGGGCGTCGTCGCCGGCGCCGCCGTTCAGCGTGTCGTCGCCGGAACCGCCGTTGAGCGTGTCGTCGCCGCCGCCGCCGGTGAGGGTGTCGTCGGACGACCCGCCGGCCAGAACCTGGTCGGCCGAAGGCGCCGGCGGCGTTCCGATGGGAGGCGTGCCGACATCGTCGTCGTCGGAGTCGGAGTCGTCATCGTCGTCATCATCGTCGTCGTCGTCATCGTCGTCATCACCCGGGTCATCATCGTCGTCGTCATCCGGGGGGACGCCGTTATCATCATCATCATCGTCGTCGTCGTCGTCATCATCGTTCGGCGGCGGCGGGTTCGGCTGGAAGATGAACTCGGGCAGATCCGTCAGCCCTGTGTTCCGCATGATGATCTCGGAGAAGGTGAGGGCGTTGAACTGGAAGATCGAGTCGTCGAAGATCTCCAGATAGTAGAGCCGGTCGCCGTGCTGCAGACGATCAAGCTGCTCAAGGAAGATGTAGCCCATGGTTGAGCCGAGCTGTCCGTGCCGGGGCTTCTCGGAAAGGCCGCCGACCCACAGGTCCATGGTCTCGAACCCGTCGGGATAGGCGGTCTGGAGCTGGAGCAGCGCCGCGGCGGACAGGTCGTTGCGCGCCTGGAAGTCGGCCCAGCCCGTATAGGGGCGAAGGCTGGCGAGGCCGGTCTTCTCGAACAGTTCGGCGCGCACGGTGTTGAACGGGGCGATGCCCACGTCGCGGCCGCGGAAGATGTTGAGCGCCGCCAGATCCAGGGGCCGGCCGACCAGTTGATTGCGCAGGGCGTTGACCACGTCGACGTCGATGGCCTGGTGCGGCGTCCTGGCCGCGCCGAGCAGGAGGGAATCGACGCCCAGGCTGGCCAGGGTTTGCGGGCTCAGGAAGGCTTCCACCAGCGAGATGCTCCGCAGCACGCCGTCGGCGTCCACATAGCTCACGGTCTCATTGAGCATGGAGTGGCCGAAGCGGAAGGCCGCCTGCGAGAACTCCAGCGAGATCGAGGCATCGACGTTGGGATCATACTGTTCGAAGCCGTGTTCGTTGGACTCGTCCTCTTCGCCGTCGTCCAGTCCGCCGCCCATCGCCCGGGCGAACTCGGTGAACACCACGCGCTGATACTCGGCGATGTTCATGATCCGCGCGGCTTCGAAATACTCGGTCTCGGTCCAGGCGCCGTTGGTCGATTCCTTCAGGCGGTCGACCCAGTGATTGTGATTGCGCGCCCAGATCGTGTGGATCGAGGTCAGCATCACATTTTCATTCCCGCGTCCGTCGCCGACCACATAGTTGTGGCCGATGGCGTCCAGATCGAGGACCGGCTGACCCGTGACCGGGTCCGGCTTGAAGACCGGAATGAAGTCGATCAGCAGGGGCTGGCCGGTGCCGTCGTAGTTGGAGATGTCCGCCGCCGTCAGCTCCTGGCCGCCGGTCATGATCCGATAGTTGGCGCGGATATCGTTCAGCGTCGGCAGGTTGGCGCGGCCGGTGCTGTCCAGCGCCCCCTCCAGCAGGTAGCCGGTCTGCCGGGGTTGACCGTCGGGGCCGACCACCCACTCGCGCAACAGGTTGGTGATGGCGTTGTGCGAGCCGTAGGCCTGGTTCTGATCGACGAAGGGCGAGGTGTCGTTGATGTACCGGGCGGGAATCTCGTCGCCGTTGTTGGGAATGCCGTCGGGATTCACGCCTGTGCCAGGAACAATGTTGGCGCGCGGGGCCGAGATCGGGAAGGTCGACGACCCGATCGACACATTGCCCGGCGCGCCCTTGCTGACGAAGTCCAGGCCGTGGTCGAAATACTGGCCGAAGGCGGTCAGCAGGGCCGTGCCGCCGAAGGCGTTGGGGGTGCTTTCCTCAATGCCGTCGCCGTTGTTGTCCTGGTTGGAGACCAGGTCGGAAATCTGGCGCGGCGTCAGGGTGGTCTGGCGGATGCCCGACGCGCCGTCCGTATAATAGGGGTCGGTCAGGCGGATGAAGGGCTGGCCGGCGTTGGCCAGGGTCGGATTGGCGATATTGTTGCCCAGGCCCGAAGCGTCCCGGAACAGGCCGTCGCGCACCATCTGCAGCAGATCGCGGATGTCCTCGCCGTCCAGCGGCAGGTCGAAGGGGCCGGTGGACACGGGCAGGTCGTCTTCGGCGTCGCCCAGGCTGGGCGTGCCGAAATAGGTGACGCTCTGACCCTCGGTCGACAGGGTGGTGCTGCCGTTCGGATTGCGGACCCTCACGCAGTCCTGCAGCGTCATGCCCTCGGGCAGTTCCAGGACGTCCTGCGGACGCAAGGTGCCGATGATCGTGTCATTGCCGCCGTTGGAGCGGAAGACGATCCGGTGCGAGGACTGCAGGGCCGAGATGTCGACCACGTCATTGCCCGCCGTGCCGTCCAGGGTGATCGTGCTGGTCGACAGGGAGGTGGGGGAGAAGTCCCCGTGGGTGACGAAGGTGTCGCCGCCGCCGCCGCCGGCGATCACGATCTCCTCGATCTCCGTCAGGAGGGCGATGATCGACCCGGCGTTGGTGTTGTTGCGGGTGACGATGATGTCGCCGGCCGGCAGCGTCAGCGAGGCCAGGGTGTTGGCC
>NZ_JBOHLI010000019.1:0-49703 GCF_050729455.1 Brevundimonas sp. | reverse complement strand
GGCGGGCGCTGGCCTGGTGGGCGCGGGCGGGGCCGCCGCGCGCCTAGCCGGGCCGGCGCGGGCGGCGTCGGGGGCCGCGGCAGGGCGGTCGACGCCGCCGTCTGGCTCGGCCTCGCCTTCGTCGCCATCGACGTCTCCGTCGTCGTCCCCGCCTTCTCCGGCGTCGCCTTCGTCGCCTTCGTCGCCCTCATCTTCACCAGGGTCGCCCAGGCCTGGCGGGCCAGAGCGCGCCTCCAGTGACAATCCCAGGTCGTCAGGACCGAGATCGGCGCCTGGAAGGTCGGGCGTCAGCGAGGCCGAACGGGCCTGGACTGCGGATCCTCGCGCGCAAGGGGGATCGGCGGCGTCCACGCAGCGGGCCCCGGAGGTGCAGTCCGGGCAGGGCCAGGTCGGCGGCGTTCCGGACGCGGCGCGTGGAGCAGGCCCGGGACGTAAACCCGAAGCCATCGCCCGTGAAGCCGAAGCGGCTCGCCGGGATTTCCACCGGGCGGCGGCGGGCGGCGACGCGCCGGCGAAGGCCCGCCCCCAGGGCCGGTCCGGCGCCTTGCAGGCCTTCTTCGTCGCCAACGCCGGACGCGGCCTGATGCCGTCAGGTGAAACCAGCGGCGTCCTGTCTCCCTCCCTCAAGACCGAGGAGCCCTGAGATCATGCATCCCTTCTTCCGACCCCGGCGGGCGCTGAGCTCCGCCCCCGACGCGACGCCCTATCAGAGGGCCAGCCAGGTCTGGGACGACCGCATGGGCCTGTCTCTGGCCCATGCCCGGAATTGGCGGCGCATGGCCCTGGCCAATCTGGCCCTGGCCGCCTTTCTCGGCGCGGGGTGGTGGGTCCAGGCCGACCGGGCCGTGGTCAAGCCCTTCGTGGTGGAGGTGTCCGACTGGGGCGAGACCCAGAGGATCACCGCCATCGGCGGCCGCTATGAGCCCAGCGAGGCCCAGGTCGGGCATGCGCTCGGCGGCTGGATCCACGACGTTCGCTCCAAGAGCATCGACCCCATCGTCATCCGGCAGAACTGGCTGCGGGCCTATGACCTGATGACGCCAAAGGCCGCCGCCTTCCTCAACGCCTGGGCCCAGACCCACGACCCCTTCGCCGACGCCGGCCGGGAAGCGGTCAATGTCGAGGTGCTCAACGTCGTGCGCCGGACCGAGCGGACCTATGACCTGCAATGGCGCGAGACCCGCTTCGTCAACGGCCAGCAGGCCGGGAGCGAACGCTGGCGGGCCCTGATCACCACCGGCCTGCAGCCGCCTCGCACCGAGGCCGAACTGATGAAGAACCCCCTGGGATTGAAGATCGAGGACGTATCATGGACCCCCGACGCCTCCTGACTCCGATGTTGACGCTGGCGGCGGCGGGATCGCTGATGGCCGGCTGCGCCGCCCTTGCGGAGGGCGGGACGGTTTCGCCTGGACCTGCGCCGAGCGCAGATGCCGTCCTGACGGCTTTCGAGGAAGCGCCCGTCGTTGCGTCCGAACCGATCATCTCTCCGACAGAGGTTCCCTATCTGGCGGCGACGACCGGAGCAGCGGCGCCCGCCGTTGAAACGAGGGTCGGCCCGAGCGGACGGGCCGCCATCGCCATGGCCAACCAGGCGGCGCGGGCCCCGTCGCGCGCGGACGGCTTCGTCGGCGGGGTCCAGGTCTTCGCCTGGTCGCCGGGACGGGTGTTCGAGGTCTGGACCGCGCCCCTGCGCGTCACCACCCTGACGCTCGGACAGGGCGAGACCCTGGTCTCCAGAGCGGCGGGCGACACGATCCGCTGGCAGATCGGCGAGGCGGCGTCGGGAACGGGGGCGGCGCGCCGGACCCATGTCCTGCTGAAGCCGCTCGAGCGCGGCCTGGAGACCAACCTGGTCCTGACCACCAACCGACGCGTCTATCTGCTGGATCTGAAGAGCGGCGCGGCGGACGCCTTCAACGCGGCGATCGCCTGGGACGAGGCTGAGGCGAAGGGCTCTGGGGGCGATGTCGAGGAACCCAAGGCCCCGGAGCCGCTCATGACGCCCCAGGGGCCGCTCGACGCCCGCTACCGCATCGAGCCGCGGGGACGGCGCGCGCGCTGGACGCCGTCGTCGGTCTTCAACGACGGCCTGCGCACCTTCATCGCCTTCAACGCAGACCTGCAGGTCGACGAGGCTCCGGTTCTGTTCGTGCTGTCGCCGGACGGCGAGGCGCAACTGGTCAATTATCGACAGCAGGGCGGTCTGTTCGTTGTTGATAGGGTGTTCGACAGGGCTGAACTTCGCCTGGGAGGTCGCCGGCCCCAGGTCGTGCGCATTCATCGCCTGGCGGGAGCGGACCGATGACGGGGTTCGACAAGCCCGGTCCGGCGGCGGACGCACCTCAGCCGAAGGAACCGGCGCCGGGCCTTTCCCTGCGCGCGCCGCACCCCCCCTGTGATCCGGCTTCGCAAGTCGGTCATCCAGGTCGTGGCCCTGGGCGGCGCCGCCCTGGTCGCCGGCTCACTGGCCTGGGCCTTTGTGGTCCAGCCCGAGCTTCGCGCCGGCGCCCAGGCGCGTGCGGCGGAGAAGAAGCCGGAGCAGGGCCGCGGCCTGGTGCGCCCGTCTGAGGTCGTCACCCGTCAGCCTGCGAGCTACGACCGGCTGCCCGAGCCCAGGGGCGGAGCGGCGTCGAAAGCGACCGCGCCGTCGGACGCAGCGCCGCCGACCGCGGTCTATCCGGCTCAGGCCTATCCATCGCCGCCCGTTTCGAGATCCACGGGGCCGAGCGCCTCGGACCAGGCGGCGCGCTCGGCCCTGTTCTTCGACGTGGCGAGCAGCGGGCGGTCGCCTGCAGAACAGGTACCGCCTACCGCGCCGGGCTCGGGCGAAGGCGCCGCTGTGCACGGGCGGCGGGGCGCCGGCTACAACGAGAATGAGCTCGTCGCGCCTCTGTCGCCCTTCGAGCTCAAGGCCGGAGCCGTGGTGCCCGCCGCCCTGCTGACGGCCGTCGACACCGCCCGTGCAGGTCCGGTGGTCGCCATGACGACCCAGAACGTCTTCGACACGGTGAGCGGACGGCATCTGCTGATCCCCCAGGGGACGCGGCTGATCGGTCGCCATGAGGGCGAAAGCGCCTATGGCGACCGAGGCCTTTCTGGCCTGGGAGCGCCTGATCCTCCCCAACGGCAAGAGCCTGATCCTGGACGCGGAGCCCGGCGTGGACGCGCAAGGGACGATCGGGGTGGAGGGACAGGTTGATCGGCGGCTGTTGCCGCTCCTGGCCGGAACCCTCTTCGCCGGCGCCGTGACCACCCTGGGCCAGATGGCGCGGGACGATGGCGGTCGGGATTCGGGCGGCTGGCTCGGCGACGCAGGCGACGCGGCCGCTATCGAGGGTGCCCAGGTCGGCGGCCGTCTGGTGGACCGTGAACTGGAGGTTCGGCCCTCGATCCGTCTTCGCCCGGGCGCGCCGGTACGCGTCATGATCACGCGCGACCTGATCCTGGAGCCCTACCGGCCATGATCCCGCATCAGATCATTCGCCTCTGGGCGGCGCCGATCGCGGGCGTCGCCTTTGCAGCGGCCATGGGCATCGGGTTGGATGAACCGCCGCCCGCTCTGGTCAATGAAAGCCCGAGCCTGCCGCGCGGCCTCTATCTGCGCACCGGGTCGGCGATCGAACGCGGGGCGATTGTCGCGATCGCTCAACCGGTCGAGGTCCGCCCCTACCTGATGCGCCTCGGGATGCCGAGCGACGTCCTGTTGCTCAAGCGCGTCGCCGCTGTGGGAGGAGATCCGGTCTGCGCCGGGTCCGGGATGGTTCGCATGCCAGGGCGTCAGGTCCGGGCGCTTGCTCATGATCGCCAGGGCGCGGCCTTGCCCGCCTGGCGAGCGTGCCGTCGTCTCGCGCGCGACGAAGTCTTTTTGCTCGGCGACACGACGGGGAGTTTCGACAGCCGCTACTTCGGCCCGGTCCGAAGGGGAGAGGCGAAGGGGGTCTATCGGGAGGTTCTGACATGGTGAGGCTCATTCTGACGGCGGCGCTTCTTATGGGCGCGCCTGCGACGACTTCGGCCCAGGCGCTCGATTGGGGGCGGTCCGGCGGGGATATGTTCGGTCGACCGCTCGAAGCCGCTGAAACCTGGTCCGACTCCGGCGATGATCCGCGTCTGGTTCCCTTGAGCCAGCCTTTCGCCGAGGCCGTGGCGGAGGCGGCCGAGCGTCACGGTCTGGATGCGAAGCTGCTCCATGCCCTGGTCATGACGGAGAGCGCCTATAGGCCGGATGCGGTTTCGCCCGCCGGCGCGGCTGGCCTGACGCAACTGATGCCGGGAACAGCCCTCGATCTGGGCGTCAGGAATCGCTTCGATCCCATCGAAAACCTGAGGGGAGGGGCTGAGTATCTGGCGCGTCAGATCATCCGGTTCCGAGACCTGAGGCTGGCCCTGGCGGCCTATAATTCGGGGCCAGGACGCGTGGCGCGTCTAGGCCGGGAGCCGGATATCGCCGAGACGCGCGCCTATGTCGTGACGGTCATCGACTGCTATCTCGCCCTGACCGCGGGGAGGAGGGTCACGAACTCGCGTCAGTGCCGTTCTGAAGGGGCGGCGCCATGATCCCTTCTGTTTCGAGCGTTGAAGCCCATGAGGCCCAGCCGTCGTCCAGCGATGAAGATCTGCTGACACGCGCCGAAGCCTCGGCCTTTCTGGCGTTGATGGGCGTTCGCCTGAAGCCCGCCACCCTGGCGCGGATATGGTCGACGGCGGCGGACGGACCGCCCTGCCGCCATATAAGGTCAAAGCCCTACTACCCGCGAGGGCTTCTGCGGGACTGGGCGCGCTCACAGGTGTCGGAACTGAGGACCGGAGCGCCGCCGGCGGCGAAGGGGCGTGGTCGTGTCTGAACCCGATCGCGTCGAGCAGGCCGCGTCGGGTAGGCGGTGCGGGGAACCGGCGACGAGCGCCGCCTTCGCCTGGGAAGCCGTCCGGCGATTGGGGGCGATCGCATGACCTTTCAATCAAACGGACAGGCGGTCGAGACCGGCGGACGGGAGGATCGGTTGTTGCCGTGGGGGCGTGTCCGGGACATCGCGGGCATCAGTCGCACCACGGCCTGGCGCATGCAGCAGACCGGGGACTTTCCGGAGCCCGTGCCGGTGTCTCCGGGGCGGGTCTGCTGGTGGGAAAGCGAGCTCACGGCCTGGAAGGCCACGCGGGGCGCGATCCGGCCGCTGAAGCCGCCGTCACGGCCGCGCCTGCCCGGCATGCCGCGTCCATCGCCGAAGAGGGCCGCCGCCCTGGCGCCGAACGCCTTGGATCTACGAGAGAACCTGCCGACGGCATCGATCTCCAGGGAATCGCTCGTCGAGGCGGTTCCGAGTTCGCGCGGACGCAAGCGGGGCGCGCGGGCCGCGTCGGCGGACCAGTTGGGCTTCGACTTCTAGGCGGGTTGCGGGGCAGCGAAGGCTACTCGTCATCGGAATTGACTCGCTGCGCGTTAGCGACGACGCTTCGGTCATCGTCGAATGCGGCGTTAATCGTGCGTAGCGATTCTGGGAGCATCATCGGATTGGACTTCAGTACGACGCACTGTTAAACCCCCGCCGCCTTGGGTGTTCCGCTCCATATCCCTGCGGGGATCCGTGCGTCGACACCGTGTGGATTGCATCCTCATCCGCCTATGGACGTTGGACCTGTATGTTGACCTGGATCATGATTGCTGTGGCGCTTGCGGGGGCGACGTTCGCCCTCGGCGTCGCAATCGTCTCCCTCAATGTCTGGCTTGGCGTGTTCCGTCGCGGTTCGCGCGTCGCGGAGGAAGCCTTCCGTCGCGGCGACAGCCTGGCGTCCTGGGCAGACCCATCCAAAACCGTGCCTCGTCCCGGACCTCGTCATGATGCCCGCGCCGCCATCGCTGGACGCAAGAGCAAGTCCTACGGCGTTGTGGCTGTCACCGAGCGCGCCTCCGACCATATCTACGGCCTGTAAGTTCTCGTATGGGGGACTTTGTCGGTTGGTCGCCGACCATCCTTGGGCGGGTGTCGTTCAGCCGGATCGGGGAGGCTGTTGTCAGCGGGTCTGTGACCTGCAATGCGACTGAGGCTGGCGGTTTCCTGTTTGGCGTGAGCCGCCGAACGAGCCATGATGGACCGTTGCCCGCGTGGCTGACCAGCTTGGTCGGCCGCTATCCCTACACTGACTGGGCCTTCTTCCTTGAGTGCCGCCCAGGCGAGCTCCCCTTCCTCAAGACCTCGTGCAGCGACGCCGCAGTCTCCGATACGGATGTGGTTCTGCGGTCGGATGATCGGGCCGAGCTTGTCGGCACGCTCTATTTCGCCAACGGGGCGACGAACGCTCTGGGCGCCGCGGCCCACGCGGCCTTCGCCAACTGTCGGGACAATGCCTGGATCGCCTCGGGCGCGACGGCTTCAGGCCAGGTCTAACTCGAGCTGTTCCACCGGACCCGCAGCGGTCTGGAGGAAGCGTTCGACCTCCTGAAAAGGGCCAACCTCAGCGAAGAACCGACCCCCATCTTCGGCAAGGTCGACGTCGTCTTCTCGCGCTCGGGGATGTGCAGGGTGTCGGTGGATCCGGCTCAGCTTCTGACGACGGGCCATCTCAAGCAGATGGCGCGCGAGGGACGGACGGACGGCTATGATCGGGAGGCAGTTCAGGCCCACCTCGAGGATGTCGCCGCCCAGGCCTTCTTTGTGATTCGCGACCTGACCCACCAGCATTATCACCACAAGAAACACTCGGACCTTCTGACCACGGTCACGCCGTGGACGCAGGAAACCGATGAGGACTGGAGGCGGCAGACCCAGTACGGTCTGGCTCGGATGGCGATCGCGGTGCGCCGTTCGGGGCGAGCGGAATCCTTCCGCCAGGCCCTCGGCATAGTGGCCTATGCGCAGGCTTTCCAGAACCACCTGTGCGGCTGGTCTTCTCCGGAGCCGGGCAAGGTCCGCAAGTCCGCCGTCAGCTTCAACTATGACTTCGCGGCGCTGAAAGCCTCAATTGAGGCGAGTCTCAAGGTCCGAGAGCTGAAGGATTCCAATCGGCGCGCCCGAATGTTCTTCGCCTTCGGCACGGCGGTGACCGCCCTGTCTATTCTGACGCCAGCCTATCGGGGCAATGAGAAGCACCTGGGGCAATGGCCGGGCTACTTCCGCGATGCCCTGGCGCTGGCTGTCGACAATCCGATCCCGACCTTGGCCGTCGCCGCGATGATCGGCTTTGCGGTCGACCACGCCATTCTCACCTTCTCCGTGAATCAGGAATGGTTTGAAAAGGCGCGGGCTAGCGTGAGCCGGCTCGTAGGCGGCTTCATGGGCATGTTGCGGCGCCATCGCGTGCCGGCCAGGGCCGCCCAGGTGTCGGCGCTTCTGGTTCTCGCCGTTGTGCTCATTACGGCCTTGCTGCTCACCTACCTCGGCTACAGATATGCGTTCGAGGCGATAGGCCAGATGGCCAGCCAGATTCAGGCGGCGCCCAGGGTCTAGGGTCGGTTCGACGTTGCGGATGGTCCAGAGCGTCGCCTTGGGCCAAACTGGACGCGCGGAATCAGGCATCAGCAGGAGGCTGGGATGACGACGGGGCGAGCAGGCTTCGAGGTCTATCGCGGCAAGGGCCGTCACGCTCGCCGTGTGCAGAACACTGCGGGAAGCACGCTTCTGAACCTGTTCATGGCATGGATGCGTCGGCGAGATTGAGCCAGTCAGCGTGTGTGTAGCACGATAGAACCATCGGATTGGCGGCATTTTTGTGGGGCGCTAGTGGGGCATTCGGAGCGAAGCCAAACGAACATTCATGCAAAGCTACGAAACAGGTTTTTCTCGGAACATATTGTTTTTATGAGTTTTTTATAAACCCTGAAAAGGCCTGAAAATGGCCTGAACCCGATTTACACCGAGAGGGTCGGCGGTTCGAACCCGTCGCCGCCTACCATCATTAAAAAGGCCGCCGGGCGAACCCGGCGGCCTTTTTGCTGTTCGGTCGGACCGATCAGAACTTGAAACTGGCCCGCAGCAACAGGGTGTAGCGGACGTAGTCCTCCAGCAGTTCTGCGTCGCCGGTGATCGCGATCATGCCCAGCTCGTTGCCGACGTTCAGGCGGAAGCCGAGAATGGGACCGCCACCCTCGATGCTGGCGGGGTCCAGGGTGAAGGCGTCGCCGCCCGAGGCGAAGCGGGCGATGGTCGTCCCGGCGTCGACCGAGAAGTTCTGACGCCAGCCGACGCGGACTTCCGGACGGATCCAGCCGTTCTGGCCGAAGCCGTAGCCGATGTTCACGGCCGCGACGCCGGAGAACATATGACCGTCGCGATCGTCGATCTTCAGGTCGAAGCCGTCGCCGCCGCCCTTTTCGGTGCGGGCGCCTTCGCTCAGCGAGAAATACTCGCCGTAGATTTCAGGACGAACGTTCAGGCGACCGAAGTTGCGCTCGTAGGAGGCGCCGCCGGCGGCGGCCAGGGTGAAGCCGTGCCAGTCGGATTCGTTCTTCAGGTTCAGGCCGTCAGCCACCAGCTTCCGGGTCGCGTTGAACGAGGCGTAGCCGCCCGCCGCACGGGCCCAGGTCGTCCAGTACTGGCCCTGGGCGCGCCAGTAGAGGCCCAGCTCCAGCAGATTGGCCGACAGGACTTCCTCGGCCGCGGCCTCGGGGTCTTCCAGGTCGGACGAGGTGAAGGCGGCCGACAGGCCGATGGCGCCCATGCGGGTGCCGCGCTCGACGCCGCCGGCGACGCCGAAGCCTTCCGAGCGGAAGCCGTAGGAGTCGGTCTTGTCCTTGTCGGCGTAGAAGTTGATTTCCTGGACCCAGGCGCTGGTTTCGCCCGGCGCGGCCGAGGCGTTGCGGCCCGTCAGTGCGCGGGTGACGGCGTCAACGCCGCTGGCCAGGGAGAGCAGGGGGCCGCCCGAATGATCCGGCAGCATCTGTTCATAAATATCGAAGAAGCCGTCGCGGCCGGTCTGATTGAGGATGGCGTTGCGGATCGCCTCGTTCTGGCCGAGCGCGCCGTAGATGGAGTCGTAGGCTGCGGACTCCACACCGATCATGCCGGCTTCTTCGGCCGTGCGGCGGGCGGCGTCGACAAAGACCTGGCCGGCTGCGGCGTCGACGCCGGTCTTGACGACGAAGACGTAGGGCGAGTTCGCCTGGACCGCGTTGGAATCAATGGCGCCGACATTGAGCGTGTTGGCGTCAATTATGGTGAAGCGCGTCGGGGCCTGCAGCAGGGAGTTGAACCGGACGCCAAGCCCCGCGCCGGTTGCGATGTTGGCGGTTCCATTGACATTGAAGCCGCTGTTCGTGCCGGTGGCCGGGTCGAGCGTGACGATCAGGTCGCCGTCGGCGCCGATGTTCAGATCGCTGATGGTCGTCACGCCCGTCTGGCGCGCGTCCAGCGTGCCCTTGGAGACGTCGATGTCCAGTTGGCCGTCGGAGGTGGTGACGGCGCCGCGCACGACGGCTCCGCCCGAGATCGAAAGACGATCGGCGCCGGCGCCGAATTCGATGTCGCCCTGAACCAGGCCGTTCTGGACGTCGACGAAGTCCGCGCCGGAGCCCAGGCGAATGGCGCCGAAGGTGAGCGGTTCGCGCGAGTCGGTTACGCCGTCGCCGTCCGTGTCGGGATCCCCTGCCGTGGCCGTTCCGGGGATGCCCTTCTGGGTGAAGGTGACGCCGGTCGTGTTGGCGCGGACGTCAATCGCCGTGGCCGTGCCGGTGATCGGGTCGCCCGCGTCGTTGGGCGAGACGTTGGCCTGGATGGAGCGGGTGTTGGTGATCGAGGTCAGGCTGCCGCTGAGATCCGCGATGGCGGTCACGTTCGCCGTTCCGCCGCCTGCGGTGGCGGCGATCACGCCGTCGTTGTTCAGGCTGGCGACGTTGGCGCCGGCCTCGATACGCACCGCCGTGACCTGATCCGCCCCCGTGGTGGCCGAGGCGGCGCTGATGGTGCCGGTGTTGATCAGCGTCGGCGTCGTGGCGCCCGCCATGAAACGGACCGCCGTGGCGTCGGCCTCGTTCGCCAGCACGGCGATGGAGCCCTCGTTGCGTACGCCGCCATTGACGGTGACGGCCTGGCCGCCTGCGACGCCGAACTGGACCGCTGTCGGCGCAACATCGTCATAGATGCCGCGGCCGATGATCTCGCCGCGATTGACGAAGCCGTAGGCGTTGTCGCCCGTGCCGGCCACGCCGAGGGTCACGGCGTTCGCAGTGGAGCCGACGACCACCGCCGGAGCGGCGCCGAAGGTCGTGACCGAGGCCGTCGTCTCGGTGGAGTCGGGCAGGCCGTCGCCGTCGCGGTCCGTGTCCGTCCGGTTCGCGATGCCGTCGCCGTCGTCGTCCTCATCGCCGTTCTTGACGCCGTCGCCGTCGTCGTCGCCCTCGACCCCCGCAGCGCTGTAGGCCGGTCCTTTGTCGAACAGGACGCCCTTGGAAACATTGCCGGCGATTCGCACGGCGGAACCGCCCTGGAGCAGGTCGTCGGCGTCGAGGTCCTCAAGGAAGAGCTCTTCGGCCGGCACCGTGCCAGTGGTCGGCTTGTCGTTGGGACGGGTGGTGTAGCGGTATCCCGTGGAGGTGAGCGTGCCCTGAACCGCGACCCGGCCATCGACCGCGCCGTCCACCGCCACGCCGACGGCGTTCTCGCCCCTCGCCGTCACCGAGCCCAGAATGTTGACGTCGCCCGTGACGGGACCGCTGACGCGAACGGCGTGCGTATTGTTACCCGTGACCGCAATAGTCCCGAAGCTGGTCAGGTCGCCGACCATGGGCGCCTCGACCGATACGCCATAGGAATTATTGCCTTCGACCAGGATCGCGCCGTTCTGCTCGATCAGGATATCGCCGGTGCGCGGCGCGGCGCCGGTGACCCGAATGCCGTATCGATCAGTGCCGGTGGCGAAGGGGCCGTCGAGATCGCCGTCCTTGTCGGTGTCCGCATATTCTTCGATGTCGTCGGTGACGCTGATCGTGCCGCCGATCGTGATCGGTCCCGTGGTGCCGCCCAGGGCCAGAATGCCGGTCGAGCCGTTGGCCGACTTGGCCATCGTGATGTTTCCGCCGTTGTCCAGATCGACGCCGTGGCTGGAATCGATGGTCACGGCCGCGCCGCTGGCGACGGCGATCGAGCCGCCGTTGGCCAGGCGGATGCTGTCGGGGGCGCTGCCGGTGGCGTTGGAGGTCGAAATCGGCGTGGTGCGGGCCGTGGAGATCACCACTTCGGCCTGAGCGCCGGCGGCGACCATCAAGGGGGCGATCGCCACTGCGGTCGCGAGCAGAATACGCATTAGATAGAAACCCCTCGTGGACACACGCGCAAGGACGCCAGCGGCCCGTCTATCAGGCTCAGCGACACCACGCCCCAAGTTTCTCGAATTTGAGGCGATTGCAAGGCCCGGCGTAGGAGGGGCAAGCTGAACGGCGCCTGAACATCGCCATTTTTCGGCTCATGACGTCGGTTGTGGAAATGGGTGCTTGAGCGGAGCAGTTTCCGGGGCTACGGCCGATTCATGGTGAGTTCCAAGCGCGCGCGTCACATCCAGAGCCGGACCGGCCGCATCGGCGCGTCGAATCCCGGAGAGGCCGGCTTCATGAGCATGAGCGATATCGACGTTCAGGAGAGCGAGCTTCGGCTGTTCCCGGGATTGGACGAGGAGGTCGCTGAAACGCTGCGACTGCTCAAGGCCTCCACGTCTGATCCGCGCCCGCGTCTGGTGGACACCACCATGCTGTTCGCGCCGCGTTCGGGCGGGGTGAAGCGCTATCTGTTGTCCAAGAAGGCTTGGCTGGAGGCGAACCGGCCGTCCGTGGCTCACACCCTGGTGGTGCCGGGCGCCAAGCACAAGGCGGGCGCGGACGGCATCGTCCAGCTTCATGCTGCGAAATTGCCCTTCGGCGACGGTTATCGCTGGCCCAGCTCGGTTCGGCGCTGGGGCGCCTGGGTGGCGTCGATGAACCCGGCCGTCATCGAGGCGGGCGATCCCTATACGCCGGGGCAGGGGGCGCTGGAGGCGGGGCAGAGGGCTGGCTGTCCGGTTGTCGGCTTCTGTCACTCGGACCCGGCGGGTCTGGCGGCGCTGCACTTCGGCGAATGGGCCAAGAAGCCGGTCGAGAAGCGCTGGGCCAAATTGTTTTCGCAGTTCGACCGCGTGGTCTCGCCCAGCCGCTTCATCGCGCAGCGGCTGGAGGAGGCGGGCGTCGGCGGCATTGTGATTCGTCCCCTGGGCGTCGAGGTCGACACCTTCCGTCCCGATCGCCGCGATCGCGACTGGCTGCTGAAGAAGCTGGGCCTGGGCGCCGACGCGCGCCTGCTGTGCTTCGCGGGCCGCCCGGCCAAGGAGAAGAACGTCGACGTCCTGATCGACGCGGTTCAACGTCTGGGCGCGCCCTATCATCTGGTGCTGGTCGGGGCAGGCGCAGGGATGCCGCCCGAGGACCGGGTGATCTCGCTGCCCTATGAGAAGGATCCCAAGGCCGTGGCGCGGATCATCGCCAGCTGCGACGCCTTCGTTCACGCCAACGACAAGGAGCCGTTCGGCCTGATCGTGCTGGAGGCCATGGCCTGCGGACGCCCGGTCGTGGGCGTCAATGCAGGCGGGGTGGCCGAGACGGTCGATCCGAGCGTGGGTCAGCTGGCCGCGTCCGCCGACCCGGCCGACTACGCCGAGGCGATCGAGGCGCTGTTCGCACGGGACGTCGAGGTCCTGGGCCGGGCGGCGCGGGTCAAGATGGTGGAGCGGTTCGCCTGGAACCGCGTCTTCGAGGATCTGTCGGCTCTCTATGGCGAGCTGAGCGGCCGGCCCGAGTTCGTCATGCCGCAAGACGTCGCGCCGCTGAACTAGCGGCGCGGACGCGCATGAATGCGCCGGGCGACGGATAGGCTGATGATGTAGTGAGAGGCGGCGCCCGCTTGGGGCGGTGTGCGCCATTCCCTTCGCTGAAGAGAATGGCGCGAGTGACGGGGCTCGAACCCGCGACCTCCGGCGTGACAGGCCGGCACTCTAACCAACTGAGCTACACCCGCGTTTCCCGAACCGAGCGCTGTGCGCCGCGGCGAGGGGCGTCGTTTAGGCGGGCGGGCCGGTTACTGTCAAGCGACGCGGCTGTGGATAAGTAAAAAGATCGCGCGACCTCCGTTACTTGGCCGCGGCTGCGGCCTGCGGCGGAGCCAGAGGCCCGGCGATTCCGCCGTCCGCCGGCAGGTGCGAAGCGGTCGCGGGCGGCGGCGGGTCGTAGTGCACGCCGACGCCCGGTCCCAGCGGCAGGTCCAGCGCCACCCATGTCGCCACCATGATCAGGCCCGCGACCAGGAAGGCTCCGGCGTAGGGCAGCATGGTGGCCATCAGCGAGCCCAGGCCGAAGCGGGGCGCCAGGGCCGACCACTTGGCCGAGGCCGAGCCGATGAACAGGTCGAAGATGCAGGAGACCAGGACCACGACGATCAGCAGCAGCGGCGTGGGCAGGGCCAGCTCACGCAGCGAGGCGGCGGCGTTGACCGCCAGAATCGGCCCCAGACCCGACCAGTTGAACATGGCCACGAAGTGGGCGGCGAAGAAGGCCAGGACGATATAGGGGGCCAGCTGGCTGATCCCCTCGCGCATCATCCTCACCAGGTCGCGATGATCCTTGATGGACCCTGAGCCGACGCCGAAGGCTGCGCCCGCACCGAAGAAGGTCAAGGCGAAGAAGGCGACCAGCGAACGGTACAGGGGATTGAAGCGCTGCTCCGGCTCGGCGTCGATATCGACGAAGGGCGAGCCGGGCAGGAGGGTGACGGTCGTCCAAAGCGCGATCATGGCCAGGATGGTCAGGCCTGCGAACAGCAGGCCGCGCTTTTCGGCGCTCGTCAGCGGCGTCTTTTCCTCAGCGGTCGCCGGGGCGGCGGACGTCGGCGTCCACGGCCCCAGGCGCGGCTCGATCACCCGGTCGGTCAGGAACCAGACGATGGGGGTGAAGACGAAGACGACGCCGACGATGAAGAACCAGTTGCCGGCGATGCTGACGGCGTAGGAGGGGTCGATCAGGTGGGCGGCGGGCTCGGTGATGCCCAGGATCAGGGCGTCGCTGGCGCCGGGGAACAGGTTGCCTGCATACCCGCCCGAGACAGCGGCGAAGCCGGCGGCCAGACCCGCCAGCGGGTGGCGACCCGCAGCAGCGAAGATGACGGCCGCCAGCGGAATGACGACGACGTATGAGGCGTCGGACGCGTGGTGCGACACCATGCCCGTCACCACCACGATCGGCGTCAGGATGAATCGCGGAGCGTTCAGCAGGGCGCCGCGAATGGCGGTCGAAAACATGCCGGTCCGTTCGGCGACCGAGGCGCCGTAAATAATCGTGATCACGATCCCTAGCGGCGGGAAGTCGGCCAGGGTGCGCGGCATTCCGATGAACAGCCGCTCCAGATTGCCGGGTGACAGAAGGCTTTCGGCCTGCAGCACGTCGCCGGTCACGGGATTGACGGCGGACCAGCCCAGACCGGCCCCGACCAGGCTGAGCACGACCAGGCCCAGGATCAGCCACAGAAAGAGAAATACGGGGTCCGGCAGCCGATTGCCGACGCGCTCGATGGTGTTCAGCAAGCGGGCTGTCAGGCTCATGCTGCGACCTTCATTCCAGAGGTATGGGGGAAGTCTCCATTACGCGTATCAGCGGTGCGACTGGCAACGCCAGAGCCTGCGGCAAAACGCGCACGGACCTGCGAACCGTTCTCAATAAAAAACCTTTGCCGACATGGGTTTGAACCCCGGCGAGGTTGGGTCTAAGAAGCCCCGAATCCGCCCCTACCCTCGGCGGGCGAGGCAGCTCGAATGAACGCATTTCTTCTGGAATATCTCCCGATCGTCGTTTTCCTGGCGATTGCGGCCGTGCTCGGCCTCGGCTTCATGCTGGCCGCCTGGGCTCTGGCCCCCAAGAACCCGGACAGCGAGAAGCTTTCGGCCTATGAGTGCGGCTTCAACGCCTTCGACGACGCGCGCATGAAGTTCGATGTCCGGTTCTACCTGGTGTCGATCCTCTTCATCATCTTCGATCTGGAAGTCGCCTTCCTGTTCCCGTGGGCCGTGTCGATGTTCGACCTGTCGCACGGGGGCATGATCTTCGCCTTCTGGTCGATGATGGTCTTCCTGGGCGTCCTGACGGTCGGCTTCATCTATGAGTGGAAGAAGGGAGCCCTGGAATGGGACTGATCACCCCCACCAGCCCCCTGGCGCCCAGCAGCCCGGTCACCCCGGGCGCGAGCGCCTATGGTTCGGGCGCACGCTCGATGGTCGAGGGTTACGACCCCAAGCTGCACGACAAGTTCTTTGAGGCGGTCAACACCGAGCTGAGCGAACAGGGCTTCCTGACGACGTCGCTGGACGACGTCATCACCTGGGCCCGCACCGGTTCGCTGATGTGGATGACCTTTGGTCTGGCCTGCTGCGCCGTCGAGATGATGCAGGCCTCGATGCCGCGCTTCGACATGGAGCGGTTCGGCA
The DNA here is from genome assembly GCF_050729455.1 of Brevundimonas sp. Classification (GTDB taxonomy): domain Bacteria; phylum Pseudomonadota; class Alphaproteobacteria; order Caulobacterales; family Caulobacteraceae; genus Brevundimonas. The sequence continues at coordinate 34,277 of NZ_JBOHLI010000019.1, read as the reverse complement.
TGGCGCCGCGCGCCAGCCCGCGTCAGTCGGACCTGATGATCGTCGCCGGCACCCTGACCAACAAGATGGCTCCGGCCCTGCGCAAGGTTTATGACCAGATGCCGGACCCGCGCTACGTCCTGTCGATGGGCAGCTGCGCCAACGGCGGCGGCTACTACCACTACAGCTACAGCGTCGTGCGCGGTTGCGACCGCGTGGTGCCGGTGGACGTTTACGTTCCGGGCTGCCCGCCGACGGCTGAAGCCCTGCTGTACGGCCTGTTGCAGCTGCAGAAGAAGATCCGCCGCACGGGGACGATCGAGCGATGAACGCCCTCGCCAAGATTGCTGAAATGGAAACGGCCCTGACGCCGCTGGGGGCCGAGATGGTCGCCGCGCTGGGCGTCGAGGCCCAGGTCGCTTACGGCGAGCTGAACCTGGTCACGACCCGCGATCAGATCCTCCAGGTTCTGACGACGCTGCGCGACCGTTTCGGGTTCCAGCAGCTGATCGACCTGTGCGGCGTGGACTATCCGGATCGCGCCGAGCGTTTCGAGGTGGTCTATCACCTGCTGTCGCTGACGCGGAACGCGCGCGTTCGGGTCAAGGTGACGACCGACGAGGTCCAGCCCGTGCCCAGCGCGATCCCGGTCTATCCGGCCGCCGACTGGTTCGAGCGCGAAGCCTTCGACATGTACGGCATGCTGTTCTCCGGCCACCCGGACCTGCGTCGCCTGCTGACCGACTACGGCTTCCAGGGGCATCCTCTGCGCAAGGACTTCCCGATGACGGGCTATGTCGAGGTCCGTTACGACGAAGAGCAGAAGCGCGTGGTCTATGAGCCGGTGAAGCTGGCTCAGGAGTATCGCAATTTCGACTTCCTCTCCCCGTGGGAAGGCGCCGAGTATCCGGCCCAGGTCCTGCCGGGCGACGAGAAAGCGGGAGCTAAGTAATGGCCGACGGCGCCAACACCCCCGCGACGGCGGCCCCCACGGGCGTCGATGCGTTCGAGGACTATGAAGACGGTCTGACCGCCCACGCCCGGGCGATGGACGACCGCACCTTCACGATCAACTTCGGCCCGCAACACCCGGCCGCGCACGGCGTGCTGCGTCTGGTGCTGGACCTGGACGGCGAAGTCGTGACCCGCGTCGATCCGCATATCGGCCTGCTGCACCGCGGCACCGAGAAGCTGATGGAGGCGCGCACCTACCTCCAGAACATCCCCTACCTGGACCGTCTCGACTACGTCGCGCCGATGAACCAGGAACACGCCTTCTGCCTGGCCATCGAAAAGCTGCTGGGCGTGGACGTGCCGTACCGCGCGCAGCTGATCCGCGTGCTGTATTCGGAAATCGGCCGGATCCTGTCGCACCTGCTGAACGTGACGACCCAGGCCATGGACGTCGGCGCCCTGACGCCCCCGCTGTGGGGCTTCGAGGAGCGCGAGAAGCTCATGGTCTTCTATGAGCGGGCTTGCGGCGCGCGTCTGCACGCCAACTATTTCCGTCCGGGCGGCGTCCACCAGGACCTGCCGATGGAGCTGGTCGACGACATCGGCCGCTGGTGCCAGGAATTCCCGGCGGCTCTGGCCGACATCGAGAGCCTGGTCACCGAGAACCGCATCTTCAAGCAGCGCAACGTCGACATCGGCGTGGTGTCCAAGGACCAGGCGATGGCCTGGGGCTTCTCGGGCGTCATGGTGCGCGGTTCGGACATCGCCTGGGACCTGCGCAAGTCGCAGCCCTATGAGTGCTACGCCGACCTCGAGTTCGACATCGCCGTCGGCAAGAGCGGCGACTGCTGGGACCGCTACCTCGTCCGCATCGAGGAGATGAAGCAGTCGGTGCGGATCATGGAGCAGTGCATCCACAAGCTGCGCAACTGCCCCGGCGAGCCGGTCATGGTCGAGAACAACAAGGTTGTTCCGCCGCGTCGTGGCGAGATGAAGCGTTCGATGGAAGCGCTGATCCACCACTTCAAGCTCTACACCGAGGGCTTCAAGACGCCCGAGGGCGAGGTCTACGCCTCGGTCGAAGCGCCCAAGGGCGAGTTCGGCGTCTATGTCGTCTCGGACGGCACCAACAAACCCTACCGCGTCAAGATTTCGGCGCCGGGCTTCCGTCACCTGCAGGCGATGGACTGGATCAACCGCGGCCACATGCTGGCTGACGTGTCCGCCATCCTCGGCTCGCTCGACATCGTTTTCGGAGAAGTGGACCGATGAGCGTTCGTCGTCTCGCCAAAGAGCAACCTGAATCCTTCGCCTTTTCAAAGGACACGAAGGCCAAGGCCGAGTGGTGGATCAAGAAGTATCCTGACAGCCGTCGTCAGTCGGCGGTGATCCCGATTCTGTGGCTGGTCCAGAAGCAGGAAGGCTGGGTCTCGGAGCCCGCCATCCGCGCCATCGGCGAACTGCTGGGCATGGCCTTCATCCGGGTGCTGGAGGTCGCGACCTTCTACACCATGTTCCAGCTGGAGCCGGTCGGTAAGGTCGCCCTGATCCAGGTCTGCGGCACCACCCCCTGCATGCTGCGCGGCGCCAATGAGCTGATGCGCGTCTGCAAGGAGAAGATCGGGCCCAAGGACGAACTGTCCGCCGACGGTCGCTTCACCTGGCAGGAAGTCGAGTGCCTGGGCGCCTGCGCCAATGCGCCGATGGCCCAGATCAACGACTACTACTACGAAGACCTGACGCCCGAGACGATGGCCCAGATCATCGACGACTTCGCCGCGGGCAAGTCGCCGAAGCCGGGCTCGCGCGTCGGTCGTCACAGCTCCGAGCCCGAGGGCGGCGCGCTGGTCCTGAAGGACCCGACGCTGTACGACGGCTCGCGCGCCAAGAAGATCAAGTCGCTGCCGAACTCCAAGCCGGCGGCTGAGAAGGCTCCGGCCTGATGACTCGACCGAACCTCGACAGCGATGAGGGCAGGGCGGCCTACCGGGCCGAACTGCGTCGCGTCGGTTGGCCCCTGCGTTGGGGCGGACTGGCGTTGATCGTCGTTGCGGCGGGACTGGTGCTGGCGGTGAAGGACGGCAAGTTCGGGCTGTCCGAGGACCTTCTGCTGATCGCCTACGGCCTGCTGGCCGCGGGCTGGGCGTTGGTCGTCACCGCTATTTTCATGCGCACCCGCCACCACAAGCGCCGTCTGGCGGAAGGACTTTAAGGGCTCATGGTCGGAATCCTCGAAGACAAGGATCGCATCTTCACCAACCTCTACGGCCTCCAGGACTGGGGCCTTGAGGGGGCGAAGCAGCGCGGCGCGTGGAACGCCACCAAGGACATGCTGGACCTTGGCCGTGACTGGATCATCACCAACGTCAAGAACTCGGGCCTGCGCGGACGCGGCGGCGCCGGTTTCTCGACCGGCCTGAAGTGGTCCTTCATGCCCAAGGAAGTGAAGGATCGTCCTCACTACCTCGTCATCAACGCCGACGAGTCCGAGCCCGCGACCTGCAAAGACCGCGAGATCATGCGCCATGATCCGCAACTGCTGATCGAAGGCGCCCTGATCGCCTCGTTCGCGATGCAGGCCCACGCCTGCTACATCTACCTGCGCGGCGAGTACGTGCTGGAGCGCGAGCGCATGGAAGCCGCCGTCAAGCAGGCCTATGAGGCCAAGCTGATCGGCAAGAACAACGTCCACGGCTGGGACTTCGACGTCTATATCCACCACGGCGCCGGGGCCTATATCTGCGGCGAAGAGACCGCCCTGCTGGAATCCCTGGAAGGCAAGAAGGGCCAGCCGCGCCTGAAGCCGCCGTTCCCGGCCGGCGCTGGCCTCTATGGCTGCCCGACGACCGTGAACAACGTGGAATCGATCGCTGTGGTCGGCACCATCCTGCGTCGCGGCGCGGACTGGTTCGCCAGCTTCGGTCGTCCGAACAACACCGGCACCAAGCTGATGTCCCTGTCGGGGCACGTGAACACGCCCTGCGTGGTCGAAGAAGCCATGTCGATGCCGCTGCGCCAGTTGATCGAAGATCACGGCGGCGGCGTGCGTGGCGGCTGGGGCAACCTGAAAGCCATCATTCCGGGCGGCGCGTCCTGCCCGGTCATCACGCGCGAGCAGGCTGAAGTCGCGCTGATGGACTTCGACTCCATGCGCGAGATGCGCTCGTCGCTGGGGACGGCCGGCGTGACCGTCATGGACGAGTCCACCGACATCGTTAAGGCGATCGCCCGCATCAGCTACTTCTTCAAGCACGAGAGCTGCGGCCAGTGCACGCCGTGCCGCGAAGGCACCGGCTGGATGTGGCGCGTGCTGGAACGCATGGCCGTCGGCGACGCTGATCCTTCCGAAATCGACCTGCTGCTCGACGTGGCCGGTCAGGTCGAAGGCCACACCATCTGCGCCCTCGGCGACGCCGCCGCCTGGCCCGTTCAGGGCCTGATCCGGCACTTCCGCCACGAGATCGAAGACCGCATCAACACCTACCGCAGCCGCCGCGCGAACTTCGCCGGCCACGCGATCGCGGCGGAGTAATCGTAATGCCTATCGCCAAGGTCAACGGCGTCGAAACCGAGTTCGAACCCGGCATGACGGTTCTGCAGGTCGCAGAGCGCGCCGGACAAGAGATCCCGCGTTTCTGCTACCACGAGCGCCTGTCCATCGCCGGCAACTGCCGGATGTGCCTGGTCGAGGTGAAGCCCGGACCGCCGAAGCCGCAGGCTTCGTGCGCCCTTCCGGCCGCTGAGGGCCAAGAGATCTTCACCGACACGCCGATGGTCAAGAAGGCCCGCGAAGGGGTGATGGAGTTCCTGCTCATCAACCACCCGCTGGATTGCCCGATCTGCGACCAGGGCGGCGAGTGCGACCTGCAGGACCAGGCCGTCGGCTATGGCCGCGACGGTTCGCGCTACGGCGAGAACAAGCGCGCGGTCGAAGAAAAGAACATGGGCCCGACGGTCAAGACGTTCATGACGCGCTGCATCCAGTGCACGCGTTGCGTTCGCTTCATCACCGAAGTGGCCGGCGTGCCGGACATCGGCATGATCTCGCGCGGCGAAAGCGCCGAGATCACGACCTATCTGGAAAAGAACATCGACAGCGAGCTGTCGGGCAACGTCAACGACCTGTGCCCGGTGGGCGCCCTGACGCACCGTCCCTGGCAGTACCACTATCGTCCGTGGGAGCTGAAGAAGACCGAGACCATCGACGTCATGGACGCCCTGGGCTCGAACATCCGCGCCGACGCGCGCGGCGCCGAGGTCATGCGTGTTCTGCCGCGCGTGAACGAGGGCATCAACGAAGAGTGGCTGTCGGACAAGAGCCGCTACGCCGTCGATGGTCTGGCGCGCCAGCGTCTGGATCGTCCCTTCGTGCGCGAAAACGGCAAGCTGCGCGCCGCGTCGTGGGACGAGGCGCTGAACGCCGTCGCCGCCAAGCTGAAGTCGGCTTCGGCTGACCGCATCGGCGTCATCGCCGGCGACCTGCAGGACGCCGAGTCGATGAAGGCGACGCTGGACCTGTTCCGCGCCCTGGGCTCGGCCAACACCGACTGCCGTCAGGACGGCGCCGCGATCGGGCAGGGGGCTCGTGAGGGCTGGCTGTTCAACTCCGGCCTGCAAGGCATTGAAAACGCTGACGCCATCCTGATCGTTGGGGCCAACCCGCGCACGGAAGCGCCGCTGCTGAACACGCGCCTGCGCAAGGTCTGGCTGAAGGGCGCCGCCGAGATCGGCGTCATCGGCCAGCAGGTCGACCTGACCTATGAGTACAACTACCTCGGCGCCGGCTCGAAGACCCTGGGCAAGCTGCCCAAGGCGGCTGTCGACTTCCTGACCAAGGCTGAACGCCCGGCGATCATCGTCGGCGCGGGCGCCCTGATCGGCGAGACCGGCGCGGCCGTGCTGAACGCCCTGGGCGCGCTGGCCAAGAAGGTCGGCGTGGTCAAGGACGGCTGGAACGGCTTCAACGTCCTGCATACCGCCGCCGCGCGCGTCGGCGGTCTGGACATGGGCTTCGTCCCCGCCGACGGCGGCCTGGACGTGGCCGCCATGCTCAAGCCGGGCGCGCTGGACGTGCTGTTCCTGCTGGGCGCCGACGAGGTCAACGCCTCGGCCTCGGACGCCTTCCGCGTCTATCTGGGTTCGCACGGCGACCGCGGCGCGCACAACGCCGACGTCATCCTGCCGGGCGCCGCCTACACCGAGAAGTCGGGCCTCTACGTGAACACCGAGGGCCGGGTGCAGATGGCCGAACGCGTCGTCTTCCCGAAGGGCGAGGCCAAGGAAGACTGGGCCATCATCCGCGCCCTGTCGGAACGGGTCGGCCACAAGCTGCCGTTCGACACCCTGGAGCAACTGCGCGCCAAGCTGATGGGCGACCATCCGACCTTCGGCCGCATCGACTATCTGGCGCCGGCTGCGGCGTTCGATGTGGCGGCTCTGGGCGCCAAGGGCGATCTGGGCGACGTCGCCTTCGTCTCGACCATCGCTGATCCCTACCTGACCAACCCGATCGCGCGCGCCAGCGAAACGATGGCCCAACTGTCCGCCGAGCGGACGGCGCCGGTCGCCCTGGCGGCGGAGTAAATCATGGACGCTGCGACCTCCTTCTGGACCACGCCCCTCGGCTGGACCCTCGCCACCATCGGCGGCATCCTGATCGTCACGGTCGGGATCCTGATCTCGCTGGCCTTCCTGCTGCTGGCGGACCGCAAGATCTGGGCCGGCGTGCAGATGCGCAAAGGCCCCAACGTGGTCGGCCCGTTCGGCCTGCTGCAGTCCTTCGCCGACTTCTTCAAGTTCGTGCTCAAGGAAATCGTCGTCCCGTCGGGCTCCGACAAGGTCGTCTTCCTGGCCGCGCCTCTGATCACCTTCATCCTGGCCTTCATCGCCTGGGCGGTGATCCCGTTCGCGCCGGGCTGGGTGATCTCGGACCTGAACGTCGGCGTGCTGTACATTCTCGCGATCAGCTCGCTGGGCGTTTACGGCATCATCATGGGCGGCTGGGCTTCGAACTCGAAGTATCCGTTCCTGGGTTCGCTGCGTTCGGCGGCGCAGATGGTGTCCTATGAGGTCTCGATGGGCCTCATCATCATCAACGTCATCCTGCTGGCCGGGACGATGAACCTGACCCAGATCGTCACCCAGCAGAACGGCTGGATCTGGAACTGGAACATGTTCGGCGGCGGCCTCGACACCCTGCCGACCATCGTGGTCATGCTGCCGATGACCGTGGTCTTCTTCATCTCGGCCCTGGCCGAGACCAACCGCCCGCCCTTCGACCTTCCCGAAGCGGAGTCGGAACTGGTGGCCGGTTATCAGGTCGAATATTCCTCGACGCCCTACCTGCTGTTCATGATCGGCGAGTACGCCAACATCGTCTTCATGTGCGCCATGATCAGCCTGCTGTTCTGCGGCGGCTGGAACCCGGGCTTCCCGACGGACTTCCTGGACAGCTGGCCGACCTTCGTCGCCAATCTGTTCTACTTCCTGGTCTTCGCGGCCAAGATCGTCTTCTGGTTCTTCATGATCGCCCTGGTGAAGGCCTTCGTGCCTCGCTATCGCTACGACCAGCTGATGCGCCTGGGCTGGAAGATCTTCCTGCCCGCGTCGCTGGTGGCCGTGGTGGTCGTGGCGGCCTGGCGCGTCTTCGCGGTGGGCGCGTGATGGGCGTTCGCGCCACATTGCTGACGGGCCTGATCCTGGCAGGCGCAGCCGGCGGCTGCGCCTCGTACGAGGCCGAACCCGTTTCGGTCTATCAATGGGAGCGCAAGGTGGAGCGTATCCAGCGTGAAGACGCTGAACGTGCACGCCTGTGCGGAACCCTCGACAAGGAAAGCGCGCGCTATGAACGCGAGTGCGCCGGAGTGAAATCGTAATGCTGACCCGTATCGTTCAGGCGGCCAAGGGCGCGATGCTGACCGACGTGTTCGGCGCCGTCGGCCTGTCGATGAAGTACATGATGAAGCCGAAGGCGACGGTGAACTATCCGTTCGAGCGCAACCCGCAGTCGCCGCGCTTCCGCGGCGAACACGCGCTGCGCCGCTATCCGAACGGCGAAGAGCGCTGCATCGCCTGCAAGCTGTGCGAGGCCATCTGCCCGGCCCAGGCCATCACCATCGAGGCCGAACCGCGCGCCGACGGCAGCCGCCGCACGACGCGCTACGACATCGACATGGTCAAGTGCATCTACTGCGGCCTGTGCCAGGAGGCCTGCCCGGTGGACGCCATCGTCGAGGGACCGAACAGCGAGTTCGCCACCGAGACGCGCGAAGAACTGCTCTATGACAAGGCCCGACTGCTGGACAACGGCGACCGCTGGGAACGGCTGATCGCGAAGAATCTGGAACTCGACGCTCCGTATCGCTAAACCGAGCCGCGATTCCGCCACGGGATCGCCGCGCAAGACTTTGAAGGGGGCTTTGTCCCACCCATGCTGCAAGGCATAGCGTTTTATCTTCTGGCGACGGTCGCCGTGGTTTCGGGCCTTCTGGTCGTGACCGCGCGCAATCCCGTGCACTCCGTCCTGTGGCTGATCCTCAGCTTCTTCTCGGCCGCCGGCCTGTTCGTCCTGCTGGGCGCAGAGTTCCTGGCCATGCTGCTGGTGGTCGTCTACGTCGGCGCCGTCGCGGTGCTGTTCCTGTTCGTGGTCATGATGCTGGACGTCGACTTCGTCCGCCTCCGCGAAGGCTACGCCCGCTACCTGCCGCTGGCGGGAATCATCGCCGGCGTGCTGCTGGCCGAGATGATCATGGTGTCGATCACCGTGGTGCAGGGCGGGGCGGCCAAGGCGGCGCTCGCGCCGATCGCCGCCGGGCCTGACGCCTCGAACGTCGAGACGATCGGCCGGGTGCTGTACACGGACTACGTCTACTTCTTCCAGGCCGCCGGCATTGTCCTGCTGATCGCCATGATCGGGGCCATCGTCCTGACTCTGCGTCACAAGCCGAACATCCGCCGCCAGGATCCGTCCTCGCAGGTCAATCGCGACCGCAACAAGTCGGTCGAGGTCAAGGCCGCGCCGACCGGGCAGGGCGTCACCCCCGAGGAGCTTCTGTGATGGACATCTCGCTCCAGCACTACCTGGCGGTCGCCGCCATGCTGTTCACCATCGGGGTGTTCGGCATCTTCGTGAACCGCAAGAACGTCATCATCATCCTGATGTCGGTCGAGCTGATCCTGCTCGCGGTGAACATCAACTTCGTCGCCTTCTCGACCTATCTCAACGATGTGTCGGGTCAGCTGATGGCCATGTTCGTCCTGACCGTCGCCGCGGCTGAAGCCGCCGTCGGCCTGGCGATCCTGGTGACCTTCTTCCGTAACCGCGGCGACATCGCGGTTGACGACGCCTCCGTGATGAAGGGCTGATCGGAACCGTGACTATCCAGACTCTCGTCACTCTCGGCGTCTTCGCCCCCCTGCTGGGGGCCATGATCGCTGGCTTCTTCGGTCGCAGGATCGGGAACATCGCCTCGCAGTCGGTCACGACCGGCCTGCTGTTCTTCTCGTGCGCGATCTCGTGGATCGTGTTCAGCCAGTGGACCTGGGGCGGGCTCGAAGCCTTCACCGTCCACCTCGCGCCCTTCATCCACGTCGGCGACTTCCAGTCGAACTGGTCGATCCGCGTGGACGCCATGTCGGCCACCATGCTGATCGTGGTGACGACGGTGTCGTCGCTGGTCCACCTGTATTCTTGGGGCTACATGGCCGAGGACGACAGCCGGCCGCGCTTCTTCGCCTACCTGTCGCTGTTCACCTTCATGATGCTGGCGCTGGTGACGGCCGCCGACTTCCTGCAGATGTTCTTCGGCTGGGAAGGCGTGGGTCTGGCCTCCTATCTGCTGATCGGCTTCTGGTTCAAGAAGGACACCGCCTCGGCCGCCGCCATCAAGGCCTTCGTGGTCAACCGCGTCGGCGACTTCGGCTTCCTGCTCGGCATGATGACCGTCTTCTGGATGTTCGGCACGATCGAGTTCGCCAAGCTGTTCCCGCAGATCGCCGGCAAGGCCGGCACGGGCTGGGAATTCCTGGGCTACACCTGGTCGGCGCTGGATCTGGCCGGCGTGCTGCTGTTCATCGGCGCCATGGGCAAGTCGGCCCAGTTCTTCCTGCACACCTGGCTGCCGGACGCGATGGAAGGCCCGACGCCTGTGTCGGCCCTGATCCACGCGGCGACCATGGTCACCGCCGGCGTCTACATGGTCTGCCTGCTGTCGCCGCTGTATGAGCACGCGCCGCTCGCCTCGCTGGTCATCGCCATCATCGGCGGGATCACGGCCATCTTCGCCGCGACTGTCGGCATGATGCAGAACGACATCAAGCGGGTGATCGCCTATTCGACCTGTTCGCAGCTGGGCTATATGTTCTTCGCGGCGGGCGTCGGCGCCTATCAGCCGGCCATGTTCCACCTGTTCACGCACGCCTTCTTCAAGGCCCTGCTATTCTTGGGCGCCGGTTCGGTGATCCACGGCATGCACCACGAGCAGGATATGCGGGGCATGGGCGGCCTGTGGAAGCTGCTGCCCGTGACCTACGCGGTCATGATGATCGGCACCATCGCCATCACCGGCCTGGGTCTGCCCGGCGTCGGCGGCTTCGCCGGCTTCTATTCCAAGGACTCCATCCTCGAGAGCGCCTATGCGGCGGCGACGAGCGGCCACTCGGTCGCGGGGATGTTCGCCTTCGTCATCGGCATCTCGGCGGCCCTGCTGACGGCCTACTACTCGTGGCGCCTGGTCTTCATGACCTTCCACGGCAAGGCCCAGTGGAAAGACGACGGTCATCACGCCGCCGACGACCACGCCTCGCACGCCCAGCTGGAGACGCACTCCGAGCCGCTGGACGGCGACGATCACGCGCACGACGACCATCACCACGGTCCGCTGCAGCCGCATGAGAGCCCGCTGGCCATGGTCCTGCCGCTGCTGGTGCTGTCGATCGGCGCCATGTTCGCGGGCATGATCTTCGCCCCGCACTTCATCGGTCACCATGAGGCCGAGTTCTGGCGCGGCGCCATCTTTGTCGGCGGCGCCAACCACGTCCTGCACGAGAGCCACAACGTCCCGACCTGGGTGAAGTGGGCGCCGCTGGTCGTGACCCTGACGGGCACCTTCGCCGCCTTCTGGATCTATGTCCTGAAGGAAGGCGTCGCCAAGGAGTGGGCCGAGCGCAAGGGACCGCTGTGGACCTTCCTCTACAACAAGTGGTTCTTCGATGAGCTGTATGACGCCGTCTTCGTGAAGGGCGCCAAGGCGATCGGCGACTTCTTCTGGAAGATCGGCGACGTGAAGATCATCGACGGCCTTGGCCCCAACGGCGCGGCCTGGGCTTCGCTGAAATCGGGCGGCTGGCTGTCGCGCTTCCAGTCCGGTTTCGTCTACTTCTATGCATTCGTGATGCTGATCGGCGTGGCTGTGTTCCTTGCCTTCGCCATCTTCACGTGGGGAGCCTGAGCCTCGTGCCTCACATTCTGAGCATCGTCACCTTCCTGCCGCTGGTCGGCGCCGGTCTGCTGCTTCTGGCCGGCATGATGAACAAGGGCGGCCAGGACGCCGCGGCCCCGGCCGCGCGCTGGATCGCCCTGGGCACCACCCTGGTGGTGCTGGCCGTGTCCGTCCTGCTGGTCACCCAGTTCGATCCGTCGAACCCGGCCTACCAGTTCGTTGAAAACTACGCCTGGTTCGCCGGCGCCGGTTATCACCTGGGCGTGGACGGGATCTCGATCCTGTTCGTCCTGCTGACCGCCTTCCTGATGCCGATCTGCATCGTGGCCAGCTGGAAGTCGATCGAGACGCGCGTCGTCGAATACATGGTCGCCTTTCTGGTGCTGGAGACCCTGGTCATCGGCGTCTTCACGTCGCTGGACCTGTTCCTCTTCTACATCTTCTTCGAAGGCACTCTGGTGCCGATGTTCCTGATCATCGGCATCTGGGGCGGCGCCAACCGGATCTACGCCTCGTACAAGTTCTTCCTCTACACCCTGCTGGGGTCGGTGCTGATGCTGCTGGCCATGCTGTGGATGGCCCATGAGACGGGCACCACCAGCATCCCCGAGCTGAAGACGTACGCTTTCGATCCGGCCGTGCAGCCGATCCTGTGGCTGGCCTTCTTCGCCTCGTTCGCGGTCAAGATGCCGATGTGGCCGGTCCACACCTGGCTGCCGGACGCCCACGTTCAGGCGCCGACGGCCGGTTCGGTCATCCTGGCCGGCATCCTGCTGAAGCTCGGCGGCTACGGCTTCATCCTGTTCAACCTGCCGATGTTCCCGCAGGCGTCGCAGATGTTCACGCCCCTGGTCTTCACCCTGTCGGTGATCGCCGTGGTCTATACGTCGCTGGTCGCCTTCCGTCAGACCGACATCAAGAAGCTGATCGCCTATTCGTCGGTCGCCCACATGGGCTTCGTGACCATGGGCATCTTTGCCGGCAACGACACGGGCGTTCAGGGCGCGGTCTTCCAGATGCTGAGCCACGGCCTGATCTCGGGCGCGCTCTTCCTCTGCGTCGGCGTGGTCTATGACCGGATGCACACGCGCGAGATCGCCTTCTACGGCGGCCTGACGGCGCGGATGCCCTGGTATGCGGCCATCTTCCTGATGTTCACCATGGCCAACGTCGGCCTGCCGGGCACCTCGGGCTTCATCGGCGAAGTGCTGACGATGACCGGCGCCTATCAGGTCTCGACCTGGACGGCCCTGGTCGCGGCTTCGGGCGTCATCTTCTCGGCGGTCTACGCCCTGACGCTGTTCCGCAACGTCATGTACGGCGAGATCAAGAACCCGGCGCTGCAGACCATCACGGACATCGACAAGCGCGAGCTGCTGATCTTCGTGCCGCTGATCGTCGGCACCATCTGGCTGGGCCTCTATCCCAACGCCGTCCTCGACTACACCGGGCCAAGCGTTGAGGCCCTGACGACCGCCTATCGCGCAGCCATCGGCGGGTGAGAGCATAATGACTGATCTGTCTTCCGCCCTGAACCTCGCCGCCCCCGAAGCGACCCTCGCGGTCGGCGGGCTGGTGCTGCTCATGCTCGGCGCCTTCACCGGCGAGAAGTCGACGCGCCTGGTCTCGGGTCTGTCGATCCTGCTGCTGGCCGTCGCCTCGGTTCTGGCCGCCGTCGGCCCGCTGGGTACGGCCTTCAACGGCGCCTATGTGGCCGATCCGCTGGCCGTTTACGGCAAGGTCGCCATCTTCCTGTCGGCGGCGGTCGCCATCGTCCTCGGCGATGGCTGGATGCATCGCACCCGCATCGCCAAGTTCGAGTATCCGATCCTGATCGTGCTGGCCTCGGCCGGCATGGGGATGATGGCCTCGTCCGGCGACCTGATCTCGCTCTACATCGGCATCGAGCTGCACTCGCTGGCGCTCTACGTGCTGGCCGCCTATCACCGCGACAACCTGAAGGCCTCGGAAGCGGGCCTGAAGTATTTCGTCCTGGGCGCCCTGTCGTCGGGTCTGCTGCTCTACGGCGCCAGCCTGATCTACGGCTTCGCCGGCTCGATGCGCTTCGTCGACATCGCCGCCTTCGCCACCGCCAACCCGGGCCCGGGCCTGATCTTCGGTCTGGTCTTCCTGATCTGCGGTCTGGCATTCAAGGTTTCGGCCGCGCCGTTCCATATGTGGACGCCCGACGTCTATGAAGGCGCCCCGACCCCGGTCGTGGCCCTGTTCGCCACGGCGCCCAAGATCGCCGCCATGGTGCTGATCATCCGCGTGCTGGTCGAAGGCTTCGGCGTCGCCCATGGCCAGTGGGCCCAGGTCATCATCCTGATCTCGCTGATCAGCTTCGCCGTCGGTTCGTTCGGCGGTCTGATGCAGAAGGACGTCCAGCGCCTGCTGGCCTATTCCTCGATCATCAACATCGGCTACGCCCTGCTGGGCGTGGCGGCGGGCACCGAAGCCGGCGTCCAAGCCACGCTGATGTTCATGACCCTGTACGTCATCGACCAGTTCGGCTTCTTCGCCGTCCTGCTGTCGCTGAGCCGCAACGGTCGTCCGATCCGCAAGATCGCCGACCTGGCCGGTCTCAAGAAGGATCGTCCGCTGACGGCGGTGGCCCTGACTATCCTGTCGCTGTCAGCCGTCGGCATTCCGCCGATGTCGGGCTTCTGGGGCAAGTTCTTCGTCTTCGGCGCCGCCGCCGACGCGGGCTACTGGATGGCCGGCGCCGCCGGTCTGGTCGCCTCGGTCGTGGCCGGCTTCTACTATCTGCGCATCATCAAGGTGATGTGGTTCGATACGCCGGAGTTCGACGTGACGACCGACAAGTCGCCGCTGGAAGCCAAGTCGATCGCCTTGGCGGCCGCCGCCTTCTGCTTCCCGCTGGTGATCGTGGCCCTGACCTGGTTGGAGCCGCTGACCCGCGTCGCCGCCTCGGGCGTCGGCGTCGGGTAAGGGTCTTTGGCCGCGCCGGTCCTGATTCTCGACGAAACCGACTCCACCAACGCCGAGGCGCGCCGCCGCGCCGAGGCGGGCGAGGTCGGGCCGCTGTGGATCGCGGCGCGGCGCCAGACGGCCGGTCGTGGCCGTCGTGGACGCAAATGGGAGAGCGAGAGCGGCAATCTCGCCTCCACCCTGCTGCTGCTGACGCGGAAATCCCCCGCCGAGGCTGCGCAGCTGACCTTCGCCGCGTCTCTGGCGGTGGCGGACCTGCTGGACCGCTATGTCCCGCCGGCTCTGGTCACGATCAAATGGCCCAACGACGTGCTGCTGGACGGGCGCAAGACCTCGGGCATCCTGATCGAGTCAGGTCCGGCGCCGTCAGGCGGCCTGTGGCTGGCGGTCGGCATCGGCGTGAACCTGAGCCAGACGCCCGGTGACACCGAACGCCCCGCCACCTGCATCGCAGAGCACCTGAACCACGGCGTGGCCTCGGCGCCGACCGTCGATGAGGCCGCCAAGGCGCTGGCCGAGACCTTCGGCGTCTGGCTGGACCGCTGGATGACGCTGGGCTTCCAGCCTATTCTCGACGCCTGGACCGCGCGGACGCCCGGTCTGCACGGCCCCTGCACGGCGCGGCTGACCAACGAGACCCTGACTGGCGTGGCCGACGGGGTCGAGGCGGACGGATCGCTGCGTCTGAAACTGCCGGACGGATCGCTGCGGGTGATCTCCGCCGGTGACGTCTTTTTCGGAGAGGCTGCCTGATGCTGCTGGCGATCGAGCAAGGCAACACCAACACCCTGTTCGCCGTTCACGACGGGAACGAATGGATCGCCCAATGGCGCACGGCCACGGACGCCATGCGCACGGCCGACGAATACGCCGTCTGGCTGCATCAGCTGTTCGAGATGCGCGGCAAGGGTCTGAATATGAAGGACCTCGACGGGTGCATCATCTCCAGCGTGGTGCCGCAGTCGATCTTCAACCTGCGCAACCTGGCGCGGCGCTATATCGCGGTTGAGCCCCTGGTGATCGGCGAGAACGTCAATCTCGGCATCGAGGTGCGCATTCCCAAGCCCAGCGAGGCGGGGGCCGACCGTCTGGTCAACGCCATCGGCGCGCTGCAGATTTATGAGGGCGACCTGCTGCTGATCGACAGCGGCACGGCCACGACCTTCGACGTGGTGTCCGGGGCGGGCGAACGGGGGCAGGGGGCCTTCGAGGGCGGCCTGATCGCGCCGGGCATCAACCTGTCGCTGCAGGCCCTGCATGAAGCCGCGGCAAAGCTGCCGCGCATCGCCATTCAACGCCCCGATGTCGTCATCGGGCGCGACACCGTCACCTCCATGCAGTCGGGCGTCTTCTGGGGCTACATCGCCCTGATCGAAGGACTGGTGGACCGCATCAAGGCCGAGTGGGGCAAGCCCATGACGGTCGTCGGCACCGGCGGTGTCGCCTCCCTGTTTGAAGGCTCCACAAATTCAATCGACCGGTTTGATCCGGACCTGACCATCCGCGGCCTACTCGAAATCTGGCGGCGGAATACCCACCTCTAGGGACGTATGACAAAGAAAACTCAAAACGACGAACTCGTCTTCCTGCCGCTGGGCGGCTCGAACGAGGTCGGTATGAACCTGAACGCCTATGGTTTCGGCCCGGCGCACGACCGCAAATGGATCATCGTCGATGTCGGCGTGACCTTCGGCGACCCTTCCACGCCCGGCGTGGACGTGATCGTGCCCGATCCCACCTTCCTCGAGGGTGAAAACATTCTGGGCATCGTGCTGACGCACGCCCACGAGGACCATATCGGCGCCCTGGGCTGGCTGTGGCCGCGCATCAAGGCGCCGCTGTATGCGACGCCTTTCACCGCCTACCTGGTCCGCGAGAAGCTGCGCGACGCTGACATTCTGGACGATGTCGAGCTGAACGAGATTCCGCTGGGCGGCGACCTGAACCTGGGTCCGTTCGACGTGACCTTCGTCACCATCACCCACTCGATCGCCGAGCCGAACGGTCTGGCCATCAAGACCCCGCTGGGCACCGTCCTGCACACCGGCGACTGGAAGATCGACAATGATCCGGTCGTAGGCGAGCGCACGGACGTCGAGACCATCCAGCGCCTCGGCGACGAGGGCGTGCTGGCTATGGTCTGCGACAGTACCAACGTCTTCGTGGACGGCGTGGCGGGCTCCGAGGGCGACGTGAAGGTGGCTCTGGCCGCCCTGATCAAGGACCTGAAGGGCCGCGTCGCCGTGGGCTGCTTCGCCTCCAACGTCGCGCGAATGGACAGCGTGATCCGCGCCGCCGAGGCCGCCGGCCGCCGCGTGGCCCTGGCCGGGCGCTCCATGCACCGCATCACCGCCGCCGCCAAGTCGGTCGGCATGCTGAGCGACGTCAAACCCTTCCTGTCGGAACAGGAGGCCCGCGTCTGGCCCGAGGACGAGATCCTGTATCTCTGCACCGGCAGCCAGGGCGAGGTCCGCGCGGCTCTGTCGCGCGTGGCCGAAGGCACCCACCCCTTCATCAAGCTGGGCAAGGGCGACCACTGCATCTTCTCGTCGCGGGTCATTCCGGGCAACGAGCTGTCGATCGGCCGTCTTCAGGACAAGATGGCCGACCGGGGCGTGCGCCTCTACACCGAGAAGGACCATCCCGGCATCCACGTCTCGGGCCACCCGTGCCGCGACGAACTGCGTCAGATGTACAACTGGGCGCGCCCGCAGATCGCGGTGCCGACCCACGGCATGCGCCGTCACCTGATGGAACACGCCAATCTGGCCAAGGACATGCAGGTCCCCGAAACCGTGACGCCGCGCAACGGCGACATGGTGCGTCTGGCCCCGGGACCCGCCGCCATCATCGACGAAGTGCCCTCGGGCCGTCTGTTCGTCGACGGCGGCATGCTGGTCGAGGAGGCGGGCGAGGCTCTGCGCGAGCGCAAGCACGCGGCGTCCAACGGCGTGCTGGTCGTCAGCTTCGCCATGGACAAGCGCGGCAAGATCGTCAGCGACATCGACGTGCGCGGCATCGGCCTGCCGGGTGACGAGGACCGTCCGCTGGGCGACATCCTCGACGATCTGGCCGAGCGCGCCGAACAGGCCGTTCGCAAGCTGAAGGGCGAGGCTCTGGACGATGAACTGGTGGTCGAACAGGCCGTCAGCCGCGCCCTGAAGAAGGCCAGCCAGCAGATCTGGGACCGTCGTCCCATCGTCGAAACCGTGATCCTGCGTCTGTAATGGCGGATCGGCTCTATCTGTTGAACGCCGACTGGTTCGACGATCAGGGCGGGCCCTGGTATTGCCCGCCCGGCGCCCGGATCGAAGGGGTGCTGGGCCTTTATCCGCGCCTGCGCGAGCAGGTTCAGGTGACGCATCTGGATCACCCCCGTCCGCGCGCCGCCGTGGTGGCCGAGGTGGGGGAGGCCAACCAGAGCTGTCCGCTGTTGGTGCTGGACGGCGAGTTCGACTGGCCCGACGCTCAGGTCAGCGCAGAAACCGGCGCCCGCTTCCTGCAGGACGACGACATCCTGCCCTACTGGGCGGCCCGCTACGGCATCGGCCGCCCGCACCCGTAGGCGGCGTCAGCCGCCCAGCGTGATCTTCCGATAGTTGTCCTTGTCCAGGTTCCCGATCTCGACGGAAATCTGGGCCGGGCCGTCATAGGGCCTCACGCCCGCCAGCAGGGCCGCCTGAACCGCTTCGCCCAGCGCGGTCTTCTGTTCCTGGGTGCGGCCGGTCAGGATGCGCAGGTCGCAGTGGACCATGGCCTGGGCCGGATCGCCGTCGGCGATGATCAGGTCGTCGCAGCGCACGATGCGCGTCTTGCACGCCTGGGTCGTCGCGCCGACCACGTCCACGCACAGCTTGTGGATCTCCAGCGCCAGGGCGCGCCAATCTGTCCCGTCGAAATGGGGGGAGTGTTCCAGGGTGATCTGTGGCATGAGGACGTCCTTGTTTCGCGCCTTTCCTTAGCCCGCCGCGCACGCGGGCGGAATGCGAAGGGCGCCCGAACTGATGGATGGATTTGCCCCGATGCCTCTTGGCCCCTTCACTCTGGTGGCGCTGTATCTGACCTCTTGGTGGATCGTGCTGTTCACGATCCTGCCGTTGGGCTCGTCGAAGCAGGCTGAAACGCCGCCGAGCGACGGCAGCCAGTGGGGCGCCCCGGCCGACCCCCAGCTGAAGAAGAAATTCATCACCACGACCTGGGTCTCGGCCATCGTCTGGGCCTTCATCGTCTTCATCGTCTGGACGGGCTGGGTCCCGCTGCCCGACTTCACGCGCGGGCCTGCGCT
This sequence comes from Brevundimonas sp., assembly GCF_050729455.1. Lineage (GTDB taxonomy): Bacteria > Pseudomonadota > Alphaproteobacteria > Caulobacterales > Caulobacteraceae > Brevundimonas. Next base: position 15,668 of record NZ_JBOHLI010000019.1, on the reverse strand, counting down.
CTAGCTTTCGCCCCATTCGCCCGTTTAAAACTCGGGCCTGACTGATTTTGCAGAGATTCTCGCCATGCGCCTGTCGCGCTACTTCCTGCCGACCCTGAAAGAAGCCCCCTCCGACGCCCAGATCGTGTCGCACCAGCTGATGCTGCGCGCGGGCATGATCAAACAGGAGGCCGCCGGCATCTACGCCTGGCTGCCGCTGGGCCTGCGGGTGTTGCGCAAGATCGAGAACATCGTCCGCGAGGAGCAGGTCAAGGCCGGCGCCGTCGAGCTGCTGATGCCGACGCTGCAACTGGCCGACCTGTGGCGCGAGAGCGGCCGCTACGACGCCTATGGCCCGGAGATGCTGCGCATCACCGACCGTCATGAACGCGAGCTGCTGTACGGACCGACCAACGAGGAAATGGTCACGGATATCTTCCGGGCCTACGTGAAATCGTACAAGGCCCTGCCGCTGAACCTCTTCCATATCCAGTGGAAGTTCCGCGACGAGCGCCGCCCGCGCTTCGGCGTCATGCGCGGCCGCGAGTTCCTGATGAAGGACGCCTATTCCTTCGATCTGGACGAGGCCTCGGCCCGCATCGCCTACAAGCGTATGTTCGCGGCCTATCTGAACACCTTCTCGCGTCTGGGCCTGAAGGCGGTGCCGATGCGCGCCGACACCGGCCCGATCGGCGGCGACCTGAGCCACGAGTTCATCGTCCTGGCCGACACCGGCGAGAGCGAGGTCTTCTGCGACCGCAAGCTGGTCGAGATGGACGCGCCGGGCCACAACCTCAGCGTCGAACAGCTGGAAGGCGTCTTCAACGAGCGCACGGCCCTCTACGCCGCGACCGAGGAAATGCACGACGCGGCCCAGTTCGAGGCCCAGACCGTCGAAGGCGACCGCCTGTCGGCGCGCGGCATCGAGGTCGGCCACATCTTCTACTTCGGCACGAAATATTCGGCTCCGATGAAGGCCAGGGTCGCCGGGCCGGACGGTCAGGACACCGAGGTCCACATGGGCAGCTACGGCGTCGGCGTGTCGCGCCTGCTGGGGGCCATCATCGAGGCCAGCCACGACGCCGGCGGCATCATCTGGCCGGACTCGGTCGCCCCGTTCGACGTGGTGGTCATCAACCTGCGCGCCAGCGACGAGGCCGTCTCGGCCGCCTGTGAAGAGGCCGTGGCCAAACTCGAATCCCTGGGCAAGGATGTCCTCTACGACGACACCGACGAGCGTCCGGGCGGCAAGTTCGCCACCGCCGACCTGATCGGCGTGCCGTGGCAACTGACCGTCGGTCCCAAGGGCCTGGCCGACGGCGTGGTGGAACTGAAGCGCCGCGCCACCGGCGAAAAGCAAACCCTGTCGCTGGACGCCGCCCTGGAGCTGCTGACGAAATGACCGACGCCGCGACGGCCTCCGCGCCGCCCGCCGTGAAACCCGCCGGTCCCTTCTCCGCCTGGGAGATCGGACTGGCCCTTCGCTACCTTCGCGCCAAGCGCAAGGAAGGCGGGGTCGCCCTGATCGCCATCATCAGCTTTGTCGGCATCATGCTGGCCGTGGCGGTGCTGATCAGCGTGATGAGCATCATGGCCGGTTTCCGCAGCGAGTTGCTGGGGCGGATGCTGTCGTTCAACGGGCATATGTACGTGCAAGGTCCGGTGCTGACCTCGCCGGACCGCGACGCGGCGTTGAAGCGCATCGGCGACGTTCCGGGCGTGGTCTCGGTGACGCCGCTGACGGAAGCCCCGGCCATGTTCCGTGCGGGCGGCCAGATGACCGGCGGCATCGTGCGCGGCGTGCGGCCCCAGGACCTGGCCTCGACGAAGTTCGTCTATGACAGCCTGACGCCTGAAATGCGGGACTCCTTCGGGCGCGGCGAATACGGCGGCGACAACATTCTGATCGGCAAGGCTCTGGCCGACCAGATGGGGCTGAGCGTCGGCAGCGCCATCTCCATCTATTCGCCGACAGGCGCAGACAGCGCCTTCGGCAACCTGGGCGGTCTGGAAAAGACCTATCGCGTCGGCGGCATCTTCAGCTCCGGCACCGCCGACTACGACCGCGCCTTCATCTTCATGCCGCTGGAGCAGGCCCAGCTCTTCTTCGGCAAGGAGGGCGTCTGGGACGTTATCGAGATGAAGGTCGCCGAGCCTGACCAGGTCGAAAGCCTGCTGACGCCGGTGCAGCAGGCCGCCGGGCCGGGCAGCATCGTGCAGGATTGGCGCATCCGCCTGGCCGCCTTCTGGGGCGCGCTCAAGGTCGAGCGCGTGGCCATGAGCATCATCCTGGGCCTGGTTGTCGCCATCGCCGCCATGAACATCATCAGCGGCATCGTCATGCTGGTGAAGAACAAGACCCGCGACATCGCCATCCTGCGCACCGTCGGGGCCAGCCCGTCGTCGATCCTGCGCATCTTCTTCGTCTCGGGCGCGGCTATCGGCATCGGCGGCACCATCGCCGGTCTGGTGCTGGGCCTGCTGTTCTGCCTGAACATCGGCGCGATCCAGCACTTCCTCGAGGCCCTGCTGGGGGTCCAGTTGTTCAACGCCGATGTCTATATGCTGGACGCGATCCCGGCCCTGGTCGATCCGTGGGACGTGACCTGGGTGGCGCTCTTCTCCTTCTTCATGAGCTGCCTGGCCAGCCTGCCGCCGTCGTGGAACGCGTCGCGGATCGACCCGGTGGAGGCCCTGCGCTTTGAATAGTCCGCTGAGCACCACGCCGACCCTGCGCCTGCGCGGGATCACCCGCACCTATCCGACCGCCTCGGGCGGGCTGACGGTGCTGAAGGGCGTCGATCTGGACATCATGCCGGGCGAGGTCGTCGGCCTGATCGGGCCGTCGGGCTCGGGCAAGTCGAGCTTGCTGCACGCCGCCGGTCTGCTGGAACGCCCGACCAGCGGTCAGGTCATGATCGACGGCGAGGACGTCGGCGGTCTGGACGAGCGGGCGCGCACGCGCCTGCGCCTGTCGCGAATCGGTTTCGTCTATCAATTCCACCACCTGCTGCCGGAATTTGACGCACGGGACAATGTCGCCCTGCCGATGCGGATTGCGGGCCATTCCGAGGCCGAGGCGCGTCGCCGCGCCGAGGCCCTGTTGACCAGCCTGGGTCTGGGCGAGCGCTTCACCCACCAGCCCGCCCAGTTGTCGGGCGGCGAGCAGCAGCGCGTCGCCATCGCCCGCTCGCTGGCCAACAGCCCGCGTCTGCTGCTGGCTGACGAACCGACCGGCAACCTTGACCCGACCAACAGCCATGCGGTGTTCGAGGCCCTGCGCGAACTGGCCAAGACCACGGGCGTCGCCGCCCTGATCGCCACCCACAACATGGAACTGGCCGGCCATATGGACCGCGTCTTCGCCCTGAAGGACGGCCATCTGGAAGAACGCGCGGCCGAGGCCCAGACCTACTGATCAGCCGACGGCGGCCTCGCCCCACAGGGCGTGCAGCCTGATGCTTCGGCGGCAACCGATCCGGTAGGCCTCGTATCGGACCGGATGCCGGCGGGCGAAGTCCTGATGCTCGGCGCCGGCCGGCCAGAAGCGCATGGCGGGATAGACGGGCGTGACGAAGTTGCGGGCGCCGAGCGCGGCGCGCGCGGCCGTCCGCGACGCCTCGGCCGTCGCGGTCTGAGCCTCGGTGGCGTAAACCGCCGTGGCGTAGGACGGGCCCCGATCGCAGAACTGGCCCGTCGGATCAGTCGGGTCGATGGTGCGCCAGTAGCGGTCGACCAGGGTGCGATAGCTGACGACGGCCGGATCGAACGTCACCTGCACCGCCTCGCGATAGCCGGTCCCGCCGCGCACCACCTGCTCATAGGTCGGATTGGGCCGCGTGCCGCCGACGAAGCCTGACACGGCGGACCGCACGCCGCGCAGGCCGTCGAACGCCTTCTCGGTGGACCAGAAGCAGCCGCCGGCGAAAACCGCCGTCTGATAGGTCTGCGCCGGTTTCGGCAGAGCCGCGCGGGCGGGTGTTTCGCCGGGCGAGCAGGCCGCCGCCAGGGCCAGGGCGATCAGGGGCAGAAGGCGCGACATGGGAAGCTCCCGGTCATTCTCCGCATCAGACGCCCAATATGGGAAGGCGGAGCGTCGCGCGCATCAGCGAGAAGGCGGCTTGCAATGAGAACAAAGCGGGAATATAGAACGTTTCAGGAACAAGCGAGCTGGGGATAAGCCGATGTCGCGTTGGGTGAGGGATATGCTGTCGCTTGCGTCGTGCGGCGGCTTCGTCTGGATGATCTGGCAGGCGTCTTTCCTGGTGACGTGATCGCCGCATCGACTCCCTGCATGATCACAATCCGGCCGCGCGGCGGTCGGATATGAGAGGTCCCGGCGTCCGGGATCAGCGGAGTTTGTGTTGGCGGAAACGACGAACAGCCAGGGTTTTGTCCATCTGCGGGTCCGCAGCGCCTATTCCCTGCTGGAAGGGGCGATCAAGGCCGGCAAGATCGGCAAGATGGCCGCAGACGCGGGGATGCCGGCCGTCGCCGTGGCCGACCGGGCCAACCTGTTCGGCGCTCTGGAATTCAGCCAGACCACCCGGGACGCGGGCGTCCAGCCGATCGTGGCCTGCGCCCTGCCTGTGCTGGGCATAGGCGGTCAGATCGCCGACCGCTGGGCCAAGACTCCGACCGTGGTGCTGCTGGTCCAGAACGAGCAGGGCTGGCTCAACCTGTGCGCCCTGTCGTCCGCCGCCTACCTCGACGCGGGTGAAATGTCCGAACCGGGCGTGCCCTGGGAACAGGTTGTGGATAAGTCCGAGGGCCTGATCCTGCTGTCGGGCGGTCCCGACGGCCCGATCGACCCCCTGTTCGTCCAGAACAAGCGCGATGATGCGCTATCTTCTCTCGCGGAGATGAAGCGCGTCTTCGGCGATCGATTCTATGTAGAGTTGCAGCGGCACGGCCTGCCGCAGGAGCCGGCGGCGGAGGCGGGGCTGGTCGAATGGGCCTACGCCAACGACGTGCCTCTGGTCGCCACCAACGACGTCTATTACGCCAAGGCGGCGCAGGCGAAGTCGCATGACGCCCTGCTGTGCATCTCCGACGGCGCCTTCACCGGTCAGGAAGACCGGCGCCGCATCACCGACCAGCACTGGTTCAAGACGGCCGAGGCCATGCGGACCCTGTTCGCGGACCTGCCCGAGGCCTGCGACAACACCATCGACATCGCCCGACGCTGCGCCTTCCTGGTGCAGACCCGTGCGCCGATCCTGCCGCGCTTCGATACCGGGGCGGGGCGTTCGGAAGCCGACGAACTGGCGCATCAGGCGCGCGAGGGGCTGAAGGCCCGCCTGCAACAGGTCACGCCCGCCGCTCCAGAAGAAGACTATTGGACCCGCCTGGAGTGGGAGGTCGGGATCATCCAGCAGATGGGCTTCCCGGGCTACTTCCTGATCGTTTCGGACTTCATCAAATGGGCCAAGCTGCAGGGCATTCCGGTGGGGCCGGGGCGCGGCTCGGGCGCCGGTTCGCTGGTGGCCTGGTCGCTGACGATCACCGACCTGGACCCCTTGCGGTTCGGCCTGCTGTTCGAGCGCTTCCTGAACCCCGAACGGGTCTCCATGCCCGACTTCGACATCGACTTCTGCCAGGAGCGGCGGGAGGAGGTGATCGACTATGTGCAGCACCACTACGGCAAGGACCGGGTGGCTCAGATCATCACCTTCGGCACCCTGCAGGCGCGGGCCGTGCTGCGTGACGTCGGCCGGGTGCTGCAGATGCCGCTGGGTCAGGTGGACCGGCTTTGCAAGATGGTGCCGAACAACCCGGCCAACCCGGTGACCTTGGCTCAGGCCATCGACCTGGAGCCGCGCCTGAAGGAGGCGCGCGACGCCGAGGCCTCGGTTCGGACCCTGCTGGAAACGGCGCTGGAGTTGGAGGGACTGTACCGCAACGCCTCGACCCACGCCGCCGGCATCGTCATCGGCGACCGGCCGCTGACCGAACTGGTTCCCCTGTATCAGGACCCGCGCTCGACCATCCCGGCCAGCCAGTTCAACATGAAGTGGGTCGAGCCGGCGGGTCTGGTGAAGTTCGACTTCCTGGGCCTGAAGACCCTGACCGTGCTGGACCGGGCGCGGGAATATCTGGAACGGCGCGGCGCGGCGCCGGAATGGAACCTGCTGCCGCTGGACGACGCGAAGACTTATGAACTGATGGCCTCGGGCCAGACGGTCGGGGTGTTCCAACTGGAATCCCAGGGCATGCGCGACACCCTGCGCAAGATGCGCTGCGGCTCCATCGAGGAAATCACCGCCCTGATCTCGCTCTACCGGCCGGGGCCGATGGAGATGATCGACACCTATATCGACCGGAAGTTCGGCCGGGCCGAGGTGGACTATCTGCACCCCAGTCTGAAGGAGGTGCTGACCGAGACCTACGGCGTCATCATCTACCAGGAACAGGTGATGAAGATCGCCCAGATCCTGGCAGGCTACAGCCTGGGTGAAGCCGACCTTCTGCGCCGGGCCATGGGCAAGAAGAAGAAGGAGGAGATGGATTTCCAGCGCCTCCGCTTCGTCAAGGGCGCGTCCGAGAAGTCGGTGCCGGAAGGGCAGTCCGGCTCCATCTTCGACCTGGTGGCCAAATTCGCAGGCTATGGCTTCAACAAGTCGCACGCCGCCGCCTATGCCCTGATCTCGTTCCAGACGGGCTGGCTGAAGGCCAATCACCCGGTCGAGTTCTTCGCCGCCTCGATGAGCCTCGACCTGTCGAACACCGACAAGCTGGCGGTCTTCTATCAGGACTGCCGTCGCTTCGAGGTGCCGGTCCTGGCCCCCGACATCAACCGGTCGTCCGCCGACTTCGACGTGGCGTGGAAGGACGGGCAGGGCAGCGTCCTTTACGCCTTGGGCGCCATCCGCAACGTGGGTCTGGAGGCGATGAAGCACGTCGTCGAGGTCCGCGAGGCGGGCGGACCGTTCGCCGACATCTTCGACTTCCTGGAGCGGGTTGATCCCAAGGCCGTCAACAAGCGGGCCCTGGAAGGTCTGGCCAAGTCCGGGGCGTTCGACAGCCTCAACCCCAACCGTCGTCAGTTGTTCGAGCAGGCGGATACGCTGATCGCCTATTGCCAGAGCGTGGCCGCCGAGCGCGCCTCGTCTCAGGTCAGTCTGTTCGGGGCGGATCAGGCGGGGGCCGCGCGGCCGCGGCTGAAGAGCGTCGAACCCTGGGCCGGACCGGACAAGCTGGATCAGGAGCTGTCGGCCGTCGGCTTCTACCTGTCGGGGCATCCGCTGGAGGACCTGACGCCCGCGCTGAAGCGCAAGCGGGTGACCTTTGTGGCCGAGGCGCAAGGCCTGGCCGAGGCGGGACACGAGGCCTTCATGATGGCTGGGGTGGTCCGTCGCCGTCAGGAACGGGCCAGCGCCAAGAGCGGCGAGAAGTTCGCCTTCGTCACCTTCTCGGATCCGACGGGCGAGTTTGAATGCCTGTTCCCGCCGGAACAACTGCGTCGCTGTCGCGAGATTCTCGAAGTCGGGACGTCTGTTCTGGTCAAGGTGCGGGCCAAGTCAGCGGACGGCGAGGTGCGCTTCTTCGGTGATGACGCCAATCGCATGGACGTCCTGCTGGACGACGCCCAGATCGGGTTGCGGGTCGTGTTGTCGGCGCAGTCGGCCGACGCCGAGGCGCTGAAGGCGCGGCTGGATCGGGCGCGGGCTCAGGGCAAGGGCGGCGAGGTCTGGCTGCAGGCCACACTGGGCGGCCGCACCGAGGTCGAGATCAAGCTGCCTGGCCGCTATAGACTGGACGCGGCCTTGCGTGGGGCGCTGAAGTCGGCGCCGGGCGTGGTGATGCTGGAGGATGCATGATGACCGAGACGACGACGCACAAGGGTTCCTGCCATTGCGGCGCGGTGGCCTATGAGGTCGAGGTCGGGCTGGAGGGCCTGATCGAGTGCAACTGTTCGCACTGCTATCGAAAGGGCTTCGTCCTGGCTTTCGCGCCGCGCGCGGCCTTTCGCCAGACGGTGGGCGAGGACGCGACGACCTCGTATTTCTTTAATCAGCACAAGATCGATCACCGCTTCTGCAAGACCTGCGGCGTCCAGCCCTTCGGCTATGGCGTGGCGCCGGACGGGTCCGAGGTCGCGGCGATCAATGTGCGGACGCTGACGGATGTCGAGCCCTGGGCCTGGACGGCGACGCGGGTGGACGGGCGCAGCTTCTGACTGATTGGCTTGCCTTTTCCGAACAATACGCCTAGAGAGCGCGCGCACTTCGCACGTGGGCGTGGCGCGGTCCGGGGAGACATCCCGGCCTGCACCGTTCCGAGGGACCGCAGGTCCTTTTAATCGCCCGCGCTAGGTTTGATCGGAAAAAGGATACCACGATCATGGCTCTGCCTGAATTCTCGATGCGTACGCTGCTGGAAGCCGGCGCTCACTTCGGCCACCAGACGCACCGCTGGAACCCGAAGATGGACCGCTACATCTTCGGCTCGCGCTCGAACATCCACATCATCGACCTGTCGCAGACGATGCCGCTGTTCCACCAGGCTCTGGTGGCCGTGCGCGAAGTCGCCGCCAAGGGCGGCCGCGTGCTGTTCGTCGGCACCAAGCGTCAGGCCGCCGGCCCGGTGGCTGAAGCCGCCACGCGCTGCGCCCAGTACTACATGAACAACCGCTGGCTCGGCGGCACGCTGACCAACTGGCGCACCGTTTCGGGCTCGATCGCCCGCCTGCGCGAGCTGGAAACCGTTCTGGCCACCGGCGGCGAAGGCCGCGTCAAGAAAGAGCTGCTGAACCTGCAGCGCGAGAAGGACAAGCTGGAACTGTCGCTGGGCGGCATCAAGGACATGGGTTCGATCCCGGACATCATGTTCGTGATCGACACCAACAAGGAAGCGATCGCGATCCAGGAAGCCCGCAAGCTGAACATCCCGATCATCGCCATCCTGGACACCAACTCGGATCCGGACGGCATCACCTATCCGGTCCCGGGCAACGACGACGCCGCCCGCGCCATCCAGACCTACTGCGACCTGATCGCCGACGCCGTTCTGGACGGTCTGGCCGCTGGCGCTTCGGCCTCGGGCATCGACCTGGGCGCTTCGGAAGCTCCGGTCGAGCCGATGCTGCGTGAAGCCGTTGCTGCCCCGGTTGAAGCCGAAGTCGCTCCGGCCGGCACGGAAGGCGCTGCTGAAGAACTGCTCGCGACGACTGAAGAAAAGGTCGAGGGCTAAGACGCCCTCGGGGCCCGGTCGGTGATCGGGCCTACGCCAAACTGACATGCGGCCGGGCTATCCATGCCCGGCCGCTCATTTGAATTTTCAGGAGAAGAACATGGCCGAGATCACTGCCGCCCTCGTGAAGGAACTTCGCGAGCGTTCGGGCGTCGGCATGATGGACTGCAAGAAGGCGCTGGTCGAAAACGATGGCAACATCGAAGCAGCAATCGACTGGCTGCGCGCCAAGGGCCTGTCCAAGGCCGCCAAGAAGGCTGACCGCGTCGCCGCTGAAGGTCTGGTCGCTGTCGCGTCGAAGGAAGACGGCAAGGGCGAAGTCGCCGCCGCCATCGAATTCAACGCTGAAACCGACTTCGTCGCCCGCAACGATCTGTTCCAGAACGCCGCCAAGTCGTTCGCCCAACTGGGCCTGGACCACCACACGGTCGAAGCCCTGCACGGCGCCGAACTGGAAGCCGGCAAGACGGTCCAGGACGAAGTGACCAACATGATCGCCACCATCGGCGAGAACATGCAACTGCGCCGCGCCGCCCGCCTGTCGGTGTCGGAAGGCGTCGTCTCGACCTATGTCCACAACGCAGTGTCGCCGGGCGTCGGCCGCATCGGCGTGCTGGTCGCCCTGGAAGGCGAGGGCGACAAGACCGCCCTGCGCGAACTGGGCCGCAAGATCGCCATGCACGTCGCCGCCACCGCGCCGCTGTCGCTGAACACGGACGACCTGGACCCGGCCGCCATCGAGAAGGAACGCGCTGTTCTGATCGAAAAGGCCAAGGAAGAAGGCCGTCCCGAAAACATGATCGAGAAGATCGTGGAAGGTCAGATCAACAAGTTCCAGAAGGACGTGGTGCTGTCGAAGCAGCCGTTCGTCATGGATCCGGACGTGACCATCGAACAACTGGTCGCCAACTCGGCCAAGGAACTGGGCTCCTCCAACCTGCACCTGGCCGGCTTCGTGCGCTTGGCTCTGGGTGAAGGCGTCGAGAAGGTCGAAGGCCCCGACTTCGCGTCGGAAGTCGCCTCGATGATGGGCGGCAACTAACACCGAAGCTTCTTCCTGAAAGGGAAGATTTTTCAAAAGGGCGCGTTCGGCTTTGATGGCCGGCGCGCCCTTCGTCTATGATGAGCCGCCGATTCACTTCGCGCGGATGCGTAACCCCTGTATCCACGGACCCATACCCATGCCCGACGCCCCTTCCGAGTTCCGATATAAGCGCGTCCTGCTGAAGGTCTCGGGCGAGGTCCTGATGGGCGAGCAGTCCTATGGCATCGACATGAAGACCGTCGACGTCGTGGCGGCCGCAGTGGCCCAGGTGGCGCGCGAGGGTGTCGAGATCTGCCTGGTCATCGGCGGCGGCAACATCTTCCGCGGCCTGTCCAAGGCTGCCGCGGGCATGGACCGCGCCAACGCCGACTACATGGGCATGTTGGCCACCATCATGAACGCCCTGGCCATGCAGGGCGCGCTGGAAAAGATCGGCGTCGACACGCGGGTCCAGAGCGCCATCCCGATGGCCGCCATCGCCGAACCCTACATTCGCCGCCGCGCCATGCGTCACCTGGAAAAGGGCCGGGTGGTGATCTTCGCCGCCGGCGTGGGCGCCCCCTTCTTCACGACCGATTCGGGCGCTGCCCTGCGCGCCGCCGAAATGGGCTGCGACGCCCTGTTGAAGGGCACCAGCGTGGACGGCGTCTACACCGCCGACCCCAAGAAGGACGCGACCGCCACCCGCTATGAAACCCTGACCTATCAGGAGGTTCTGGCCAAGGACCTGCGTGTCATGGACGCCTCGGCCATCGCCCTGATGCGCGACAGCGACATCCCGATCGTGGTCTTCTCGATCCGCGAGGAGGGCTCGCTGCGCAAGACCCTGAGCGGCGAAGGCACCTTCACCGTCATCACCAACAAGGCCGCCTGAGCGGCCCTCGACCCGAACGACAGACCAGGAAGACCATAATGGCCAAGCCCGAGCTCAAGACCTATCGCGATCGTATGGACAAGTCCGTCGCCGCGCTGAAGGAAGAGTATGCCGGTCTGCGCACGGGCCGCGCCAACGCGGGCCTGCTGGACCCGGTTCAGGTCGAAGCCTACGGTTCGACCTCGCCGCTGAACGCCGTGGCCGCCATCAGCGTGCCCGAGCCGCGCATGATCTCGGTCAGCGTCTGGGACAAGAGCATGGTCATTGCGGTTGAGAAGGCCATTCGCGCCGCCGGCCTGGGCCTGAACCCGATCGTTGACGGCCAGACCCTGCGTATTCCTGTCCCGCCGCTGACCGAGGAGCGCCGCAAGGACCTGGTCAAGCTGGCCGGCAAATACGCCGAACAGCAGAAGATCTCGGTGCGGAACGTCCGTCGCGACGCCAACGACGACCTGAAAAAGGCCGAGAAGGCCGGCGAGATCAGCCAGGACGAACAGAAGAAGATGGAAACCGAGGTCCAGAAGGATACGGACGCGGCCATCAAGCGCATCGACGAGGCCTTGAAGACCAAGGAAGTCGAGATCATGCAGGTCTGACGCAGCTTCGCGTCGGGAGGGAAATGCACAATGTCGGCCGAGACCGTCGCCACGGCGCCTGAGAAGGGGCCTCGTCACGTCGCCCTGATCATGGACGGCAACGGTCGCTGGGCCGAGCGTCGCGGCTTGCCGCGGGTGATGGGCCACCGCGAGGGCGTCCAGGCGCTGCGGCGCACGATCAAGGCGGCGCCGGACTTCGGCATCCGTTGCCTGACCGTGTTCGGCTTCTCGACCGAGAACTGGAGCCGTCCTGCGGACGAGGTGTCGGACCTGATGGGGCTGGTCCGATCATTCGTCGGCAGCGACCTGAAACGGCTCGAGGCGGCGGGCGTGCGTATTCGCGTTCTGGGTCGTCGCAGGGGCCTGCCTGCCGACATCGCCGCCATCGTCGACCGCGCCGAGGCGCAGACGGCGCACAATGACCGCTTCCTGCTGCAGGTGGCGTTCAACTACGGCGGCCGCGCCGATCTGGCGGACGCGGCCCAGCGATTGGTCGATCAAACCCGCGCAGGACAGTTCACGGGCGAAGTGACCGAGGACGACCTCGGCGCCGGCTTGTCGACGGCCGGAGCGCCGCCGGTGGATCTGATCGTGCGGACCTCGGGCGAGCAGCGACTGTCCAATTTCCTGCTGTGGGAAGCCGCCTACGCCGAACTGGTGTTCCAGGACATCCTCTGGCCCGACTACGGCGCCGAGGCGCTGGGCGAGGCGGTGGCCCTGTATTCTGACCGCGAGCGGCGCTACGGAGGCCGCGACGTGCTGCCGGATGCGACCGCAGCGAAGACGGCGGCGATCTGATGGCGTTGAAGATAGGCGACATCGGCCTGAGAGCGGCCTCGGCCGTGGTGTTGGCACCGGCTGCGGTGCTGGCCACCTGGGCCGGTGGCGGCTGGTTCTGCGCCCTGGTGATGGCGGCCTGTGGTCTGCTGGCCTTTGAATGGGCGCGGATGAGCGCGCCGCGCTTCTGGCGCTCGGTGGGCGTGGCCGTGGCCGTGGCGCTGATTACGGCGGTGATCGCCGCCCAGATCGGCCAGATGTCCCTGGCGCTGATCCTGCTGGTCTTCGGCGCTCTGGCGGCCGGGTTGTTCGCGCGGTCGCGTGGGGCGGAGGCCCTGGATGCGGCCTATGGCGTTCTCTACCTGGGCTGGCCGTGCGTCCTGCTGATCTGGCTGCGCGACCTGAACACGGCGCAGGGCCTCTACTGGACCGTGCTGGTCTTCGCCGTGGCCTGGGCGTCGGACATCCTGGCCTATCTGGTCGGCAGCGCCGTGGGCGGACCCAAGCTGTGGCCGCGCTTTTCGCCGAACAAGACCTGGTCGGGCTTCATCGGCGGCCTGATCGCCGGGATGATCGCCGGCGCCGCCATGGCGGGCTGGCTGGACATGGGCCGTCTGAACGTCTTCTGGGGCGGCGTCCTGGGTCTGGCGGCGGCCCTGGCCACGATGGCGGGCGACCTGTGGGAGTCGGCTCTCAAGCGCCGCTTCGGGGTCAAGGACGCGGGCAACATCATTCCCGGCCACGGCGGCCTGCTGGATCGGGTCGACGGCCTGATGTTCGCGGTCGTGGTCGTGGCGGCGGGGCGGGTGATCGTCCTGATGCTGGAGCGCAGCGCATGATCGCCCGCAAGGTCAGCGTGCTGGGCTCGACCGGCTCAGTCGGCACGTCTACCCTGGATCTGATGGATCAGGCCGAGCAGGTGGGCTCCGGCGCGTTTCAGGTCGAGGTTCTGACGGGCGGGATCAATATCGCCCGTCTGGCCGAACAGGCCCGGCGTTGGCGTCCCAGATTGGCCGTGACCGCCGACCCCGCCCGCCTGTCGGAACTGCGCGACGCGCTGGCCGGCACGGATGTCGAGGCAGCGGCCGGTCCCGAAGCCATCGTCGAGGCCGCCAGCCGGCCCGTGGACTGGGTCATGGCCTCCATCGTCGGCTCGGCTGGGCTGCGGTCCGCCTGGGCGGCGGCCGGCACCGGCGCGACCCTGGCCCTGGCCAACAAGGAAAGCCTGGTCTGCTGCGGCCCGGCGCTGATCGAGCGGGTCAAGCGCAGCGGCGGCAAGCTGATCCCGGTCGACTCGGAGCATTCCGCCATCTTCCAGGTCTTCCCGGCCGAGGCGCCGGAACAGGTGGCGAAGCTGGTGCTGACCGCATCCGGCGGCCCCTTCCGCACCCTGCCGCGCGAGGCCATGGGCCGGATCACCCCGGAGCAGGCGGTGGCCCACCCCAACTGGAGCATGGGCGCCAAGATCTCGGTCGACAGCGCCACCATGGCCAACAAGGGGCTGGAGTTGATTGAGGCGGCCTATCTGTTCGCCATGACGGGCGACCGGATCGACGTCGTCGTCCACCCGGAATCAATCATCCACAGCCTTGTGGAATATGTGGATGGTTCGACCCTGGCCCAGATGGGGCCTCCCGACATGAAGACGCCGATCGCCTGCGCCCTGGCCTGGCCGGAGCGTCTGGCGTGGCCGGCGCCCAGGCTGGACCTGGCCGCTCTGGGCCGTCTGACCTTCGAGGCACCCGACGAGGCGCGCTTCCCGGCCTTGCGGCTGGCGCGCGAGGCCCTGGCGGCGGGGGGTGCGGCGCCCATCGTCTTCAACGCGGCCAACGAGGTCGCGGCCCTGGCCTTCCTTGACCGTCGGCTGGGCTTTCTCAATATTGCCGCAGTCGTCGCCGACACCTTGGAGCGTGCGACGAACGCGGGGGTGGGTTCCGGTTCCGACGACGCCTGCGATGCGGCCCTGGCCGTGGACGCCATGGCCCGGCGGATTGCGAACGACATCATCGCCTCGCTCGCGATTGCTGCCTGAGGGCGACAGGAGACATGACTGGGATGCTAGGTGTTCTTGGGCAGGCCCTGATCTATGTCGTGCCGTTCCTGCTGGTGCTGACCCTGGTCGTCACCATTCACGAACTGGGCCACTTCCTGACCGCGCGCGCCTTCAAGGTGAAGATGGAGCGCTTCTCCATCGGCTTTGGCCGCGCCATCTTCCAGCGCACCGACAAGCAGGGCGTCGAATGGCGGCTGGGCTGGCTGCCGCTGGGCGGCTACGTCAAGTTCGCCGGTGATCTGGACGCGACCGGCGTGCCGGACAAGGCGGGTCTGGACGCCCTGAAGAAGGAAGTCGTCGCCGCCCACGGTCCTGGCGCCGAGAAGGACTATTTGTATTTCAAGCCCTTGTGGCAGCGCGCCCTGGTGGTCGCCGGTGGCCCCTTCGCCAACTTCGTGCTGGCCATCTTCATCTTCACCCTGCTGTTCAGCCTGGTTGGGGTCGAGCTTCGTCCCGCGCGGGTCGTGCAGGTTCAGCCGGAATCCCCGGCCGCCGCCGCTGGCTTCCTGCCCGGGGATCTGATCACCCGCGTCAACGGCAAGCTGATCGCCGACGGTGGAGAGGTGACGCGTGTGGTGGCGCTCAGCAGCGGCGATCCCGTGCAGTTCACGGTCGAGCGCGCGGGCGCCGACGTGCAACTGACGGCCACGCCGGAGCGTCGGGTCGAGAACGATCCCATCGCCGGACGGGTTTCGGTCGGCCGCATCGGCCTGGGCCTGGGTTCCAGCCGAGACGAGGTGCGTCATGTCCGCTATGGACCGCTCGCCGCCGTGGGGCAGGGGTTCAAGGAAACCGGCGCCATTCTGAGCACCACCTTCACCTACATCGGCCGCATCTTCACCGGCCGCGAATCGGGCGATCAGTTCAGCGGCCCTCTGGGCATCGCCAAGGCGTCGGGCGCCCTGACCAACGCCGCGGTGGCCGCCAATCCCGATCCCCTGGCCATGGCGGGAAATCTCCTGCTGACGCTGACCAGCTTCGCCGCCATACTTTCGGTCGGAATCGGCTTTCTAAATCTCATGCCCATTCCGGTTCTGGATGGGGGGCATCTGATGTTCTACGCCTATGAGGCGGTGGCGCGCAGGCCCGTGGCGGCAAAGGTCCAGGAGGCGGGATACAGGGTCGGTCTTGCTTTGCTGGCTAGTTTAATGT
>NZ_JBOHLI010000018.1:0-50175 GCF_050729455.1 Brevundimonas sp. | reverse complement strand
GCCAGCAGCAGGCCCGCGTCCGCCTCGCCGCCGCTCCCTCCGCCCGCCGCCCGCGCCCAGCGCTCGGCCAGCTTCATCGCGTCGCGCGCCCGCGGCGAGCGGTCCCGCTCCAACCCCTTCAGCCGGTCGTGCAGATCGACGGCGTTGCCGCCCAGCCCCGGTTCGCTCAACACCGCCGCGATCTTCGCCCCGCTCACTGCATCGTCCTGATCCGAAGCCACGGCGACCATGTGGGCCAATCGCGGCGGCAGAGGGATGCGCGTCAACCGCCGCCCGTGCGCGGTCAGATCACCCTTGGCGTTCAGCGCGCCCAGCCGGGTCAGCACCTTCCGCGCCTCGGCCAGCGCCCCGGCGGGCGGCGGGTCCAGCAGGGCCAATCCCTCGACCGACTTCGCCCCCCAGCGCGCCAGATCCAGCGCGAAGGCGGTCAGGTCGGCTTCTTGAATCTCCGGCCGCTGATGCGGAACCAGACCCCGCGTCTGTTCTTCGTCCCACAGGCGATAGCAGACGCCCGGCTCGACGCGCCCCGCCCGCCCTCGCCTCTGCTCCGCCGACGACCGGCTGACCTTGACCGTCGCCAGCCGGGTCAGGCCGCTGGAGGGCTCAAAGCGGGGCACGCGCGACAGGCCGCCGTCGATCACCACCCGCACGCCCTCGATGGTCAGGCTGGTCTCCGCCACCGAGGTCGCCAGCACCACCTTGCGCCGTCCGGGCGGCGCCGGTTCGATGGCCCGGTCCTGCTCGCCCTTGTCCAGCGCGCCATAAAGGGCGACGACATCGACCGAGGGATCGCGCAGCCGCTCGTTCAGACGCTGGACCGTGCGGTGGATCTCGCCCTGCCCCGGCAGGAAGACCAGGACCGATCCGGTCTGTTCGCCAAGCGCCAGCATGACCGCGCGCGCCACGGCATCCTCGAATCGCTCGGCCGCGTTGCGGCCCAGATAGAGGGTCTCGACCGGGAACATCCGCCCCTCGGCCTCGATCACCGGCGCCCATTCTCCAGTTGAACTGGCCAGCAGGCGCGACACCCCGGCGATGTCCAGCGTGGCCGACATGACCAACAGCCGCAGGTCGTCGCGCAGCACCGACTGGCTCTCGCGCGCCAGGGCCAGCCCCAGGTCGGCGTCCAGACTGCGTTCGTGGAACTCGTCGAACAGGACCGCGCCGACGCCCTCCAGCGCCGGATCGTCGAGAATCATCCGGGTGAAGACGCCCTCGGTAATGACTTCGATCCGCGTCTCGGGACCGATGCGGCTCTGCAGCCGGGTGCGATAGCCGACGGTCCCGCCCGCCTTCTGGCCCAAGGTCGCCGCCATCCGGTCCGCCGCCGCCCGCGCCGCCAGCCTGCGCGGCTCCAGCACCAGCACTTTTTGGTCGCCCAGCCAGGGCTGATCCAGCAGGGCCAAGGGCACGACCGTGGTCTTGCCCGCCCCAGGCGGGGCGGCCAGGACGACCGCATGGGTCGCGTTCAGCGCCGCCTTCAGCGGCTCCAGTACGGCGTGAATCGGCAGCATCAAATGGGCTCTAGCCGCAACGCCCCGGTTCACGAAAGCGTCGTCATCGCTTCATCGTTCGGAAACCGCGTTGCACGCGGGGCCATCCATGGTTAGCGTCCGCGCCCAAGAAGGCAGCCCGGGGAGGGCCTGCCGTGTATCTCAATGGGGGCGCGACTTCATGTCCGCAGACGGCGTAAAGCCAGCCGGCAACCGGCTACTTCTCAAGAAATCCATCGGCCAGATCCAGAAGGAAGCCGCCAAGAGCGAGCTGAAACGGACCCTGGGCCCGATCAACCTGATGAGCCTGGGCATCGGCGCCATCATCGGCGCGGGTATTTTCGTGCTGACGGGTCAGGTGGCCTCGGCCAACGCCGGTCCGGCCATCATGCTGTCCTTCGTGGTCGCGGGCATCGCCTGCGGCCTCGCCGGTCTCTGCTACGCTGAACTGGCTTCGACCATGCCGGTCTCCGGCTCGGCCTACACCTACGCCTATGGCACCCTGGGCGAAGTCTTCGCCTGGGTCATGGGCTGGCTGCTGGTGCTCGAGTACGGCGTCGCGGCCTCGACCGTCGCCGTCGGCTGGTCCGGCTATGTCGTGTCGATTCTCAGCGACTTCGGGATAAGTCAGCAGATCTTCCCAGCCATACAGTATGCGGGCGGTGAAGGTCCCCAGTGGGCCACCCCGCTGGTTCAGGCCGTGCAAGGCGCCGCCGGCGCCAGCTTCCCGATGACGGGCACGTTCAACCTGGTCGCCGCGGTCGGCATCGCCGCCGTCTGCGGCCTGCTGGTGCTGGGCGTGTCGGAATCGGCGAACATCAACAACGCGATCGTCGTCATCAAGATCATCGTTCTGCTGACGTTCATCGCCGTGGGCATCCAGTACGTAAATCCGGCCAACTGGGTTCCGTTCATCCCCGAGCCGACCGGCCAGCCGGGGCAGTTCGGCGTCGGCGGCATCTTCCGCGGCGCAGCCATCATCTTCTTCGCCTACGTCGGCTTCGAGGCCGTCTCGACCGCCGCCGCCGAAGCCAAGAACCCGTCCAAGGACGTGCCGATCGGCATCCTGGGCGCCCTGTTCATCTGCACCCTGATCTATATGGCCGTCGCCGCCGTCATGACCGGCGTGGTTCCCTATCTGGAACTGGCTTCGCCGGCGCCCATCGCCGTCGCCATCGACCGCATGGGTCTGGAATGGGCCAATGTGCCGCTGGCCTCCGCGCCGAACGGCCACCTGAACCTGATCGCCTTCCTGATCAAGATCGGCGCCGTCACCGGCCTGTCCTCGGTCATGCTGGTGCTGTGCTACGGCCAGACGCGCATCTTCTACACCATGGCGCGCGACGGCCTGCTGCCCAAGGCCTTCGCCGTGGTGCACCCGAAGTTCCGCACCCCCTGGATCGGCACCATCGTCCTGGGCATCCTGATCGCCATCGCGGCGGCCTTCCTGCCCATCTCGATCCTGGGCGATCTGGTGTCGCTGGGCACGGCCACGGCCTTCTCGATCGTTTGCCTCAGCGTGATCTACCTGCGTATCAAACACCCGGATCTGCCGCGTCCGTTCAAGGTGCCGGGCGGCGTGTTCACCGCCGGCCTGGGCATTCTGGCCTGCCTGTTCCTGGCCAGCCAGAACCTGATCCCGATGTTCCAGCACGCAGCCAGCGACAACCCGCTGCCGCTGATGCTGCTGGGCGGTTACGCCGTCATCGGCGCCGTCATCTACGCCGCCTATGGCTTCTGGAACTCCAAGCTGGCCAAGGGCATCGACATCACCGAGGACACCACGCTGGAAACGGCCGTGGAAGCTCTCGGCCACGGCGTCGACAACAAGAAGGACTGATCCCCGGATCAGACCGGCCTCAAGCAGCGCGAAGCTCGGTAGGCCAAGAATAGAGAGAAAGGCCCCGGAGCGATCCGGGGCCTTTTTTCTTAGCCGGCGTCGATAGCAATTGCTCAATCACGCGCCCTCGCCTACAGGCATCCGCCTACCTATGCGGATGTGGCGGAACTGGTAGACGCACCAGATTTAGGTTCTGGCGCCGAGAGGCGTGGAGGTTCGAGTCCTCTCATCCGCACCACAGGTTTCAGCCGGGATAGAGATCGCCCAGCACCGCCGAGATCAGGCCCGGCAAGTCTTCGGCGATTAGCCCCGGCCCGAACCGCCTCGCCGCATCGGCGTGCATCCAGACCGCCGCACAGGCCGCGTCAAAGCTGTCCATATGCTGGGCCAGCAAGCCGCCAATCATTCCCGCCAGCACGTCGCCGCTGCCGGCCGTGGCCAGCCAGGGCGAGCCGTTGCCGTTGACGACACAGCGTCCGCCAGGCGTGGCGATGACAGTGGCGGCGCCCTTCAGCACCAGGATGCATCCCGCCTGATCGGCAGCCTCGACAGCCGCCGCCTCGCGCCCCCTGGCCAGAAGGCCAGGAAACAGGCGCTCGAACTCGCCCTCGTGCGGGGTCAGCACGTCGTCGCGGTCCAGGCAGGCGAACAGGTCGCCCGGCCGGTCGCGAAACAGGGTCAGGGCGTCGGCGTCGATCACCAGGGCCGCCCCCGTGCGCGCCAGTGCCGCCACATTAGCCGCCGTCGCCTCGGTAAGGCCCGCAGCAGGGCCTATGACCACGGCGTCCATCGGCTGAGCCAAGGCTGCCAACTGCTCGCTCGTGGCGAAGCTGGCCAGCATGACCGCCTCCAGCGTCGGGGCCAGGACCAGCGCCGCGTCGGGCGGACAGAAGACCTTCACCAGCCCGGCGCCGATCCTCAGCCCCGCCCGCCCCGCCAGCCGCGCTGCGCCGGTCGACAGGGCGCCGCCGGACACCACGCCGAGGCGTCCTCGCGCGTGCTTGTGCGCCTCGACAGCGGGCCAGGGCAGCAGGCTTCGCCACATCACGGGGTCGTTGATCGGGCTCATGATCGAATTCCGTTCACGGATGGCCTCTACGCACGAAAATTGCTTGCCTTATTGTGCAATGCAATGTCCCTTTACGCCCCGAGCGTCGGACCAACCAAGGAGCCGCCTCGGGACTCGCCATGAAGAAGATTGAAGCCGTCATCAAGCCGTTCAAGCTGGATGAAGTTAAGGATGCGCTCCAGGATATCGGGGTGCAGGGCATGACCGTGCTGGAAGCCAAGGGATACGGCCGCCAGAAAGGCCATTCCGAGCTTTATCGTGGCGCCGAGTACGTCATCGACTTCCTGCCCAAGATCAAGATCGAGGTGGTCGTAGCCGACGATCTGGCTCCGGCCGTGATCGACGCCATCCAGACCGCAGCCCGCACCGGCAAGATCGGCGACGGCAAGATCTTCGTCTCCACCCTGGAAGACGTCATCCGCATCCGCACCGGCGAAACCGGCGCCCAGGCCATCTGACACCACCACCACGGCCGTCCCGCAAGGGCGGCCGCTTTTCGTTTCTCCTCCCCGAACCCACAGGACTTCGAGCATGAGCGCCGCCCAAAAGATCCTTCAAGAGATCAAGGACAAGGACGTCCAGTACGTCGACATCCGTTTCACCGATACGCGCGGCCGTCTGCAGCACGTGACCTTCGACATCGACATGGTCGATGAAGAGTTCCTGGAAGAAGGCACCATGTTCGACGGCTCGTCGATCGCGGGCTGGAAGGCCATCAACGAGTCCGACATGCTGCTGAAGCCGGACCTGGAACGCGCCTACATCGATCCCTTCTACCAGCAGACGACCCTGTTCCTGTTTTGCGACGTCCTGAGCCCCGACACGGGCGAGCCCTACAACCGCGACAGCCGCTCGATGGCCAAGAAGGCTCTGGCCTATGTCCAGTCCTCGGGCGTGGGCGACGTGGTCTATTTCGGCCCGGAAGCCGAGTTCTTCATCTTTGATGACGTGCGCTGGAACACCGCCCCGCACAACACCGGCTACAGCTTCGACTCGATCGAACTGCCGTCCAACACCGGCGCTGAATACGCCGAGGGCAACCTGGGCCACCGTCCGGGCCACAAGGGCGGCTACTTCCCGGTCAACCCGGTCGACTCCGCCCAGGATCTACGCGGCGAAATGCTGGGCGTGATGAAGGATCTGGGCATGGACCCGGAGAAGCATCACCACGAGGTCGCCCCGGCCCAGCACGAACTGGGCCTGAAGTTCAGCGACCTGCTGACCATGGCCGACCGTCTGCAGCTCTACAAATACGTGATCCACAACGTGGCCGCGGCCTACGGCAAGTCGGCGACCTTCATGGCCAAGCCGATGTTCGCCGACAACGGCTCGGGCATGCACGTCCATATGTCGATCTGGAAGGACGGCAAACCCCAGTTCGCCGGCGACAAGTACGCCGGCCTGTCGCAGGAATGTCTGTGGTACATCGGCGGCATCATCAAGCACGCTAAGGCCATCAACGCCTTCGCCAACTCGACCACCAACTCCTACAAGCGTCTGGTGCCCGGCTATGAAGCCCCGGTGAAGCTGGCCTACTCGGCCAGCAACCGTTCGGCCTCGATCCGCATTCCGCACGTCTCGTCGCCCAAGGCCAAGCGTCTGGAAGCCCGCTTCCCCGACCCGATGGGCAACCCCTACCTGACCTTCGTGGCCCTGCTGATGGCAGGCCTGGACGGGATCGAAAACCGCATCGATCCGGGCGCGCCCGCTGACAAGAACCTCTACGACCTGCCGCCGGAAGAGCGCGGCTCGATCCCCGAGGTGGCCGGCAGCCTGAAGGAAGCCCTCGACGCCCTCGACGCCGACCGCGCCTTCCTCAAGAAGGGCGGCGTCATGGATGACGACTTCATCGACAGCTTCATCGCGCTGAAGTCGGAAGAAGTCGCCCGTCTGCAACTGCACCCGCACCCGGTCGAATTCGACATGTACTACAGCTGCTGATCCCCGGATCAGACTGACGATCAAGGCACCGGGCGGAAACGTCCGGCGCCTTTTTCATGGGCGGGAACAACCGCTCCTCTGCGCGGTTTGCCAGATCAGAGGAGAGCGTCGCCATGCCGCATAAACACGCCGACACCGATCGCTGGGGCGGCCCAGGGGCCAGCCAGGAAAACCGGAACAAGCCCAGGCCCGACCCTCGGGTCAAGGACGCCAACGCCCCTGACCACCTGTCCCCGCGCAGCCAGATTTCCGGCGGCGGCGGCGAGGGCGATGTTCACAAGGGCCACTCCGCCAAGGCCAAGCACGAAAAACGCTCGACCTCGCAGGAAAAGAAGCACGAGCGGGACGGCCGCCACTAGCCCTTCCCCAACCCCGACGACAGAAGCCCCGAATGCGTCCGTTCGGGGCTTTTTCGCGCGCTAGGCGCAGGCGCTAGAGGGATCGCCCGCGAAACCGCGTATGAAGACTGAGGGCAAGGCGAAGGCGAGCGATGACGCACGAGATCGACAGGCTGATAGGAACCGCACAGGTCGAGGATTCCCGACTCGGAAATCTGGAGGCCGACATCTGGCGCCGAATCGAGCAGCAGCAATCCGAGCAACGCCTGGGTCAGGTCCGGCTGGCGGCGCTGGCCATGGCCTTGGTCGTCGGCGCGGCCAACGGCGGCCTGTTCGCCCTCACCCGCCCCGCGCCGCCTTCGGACATTCAGGTGTTCAGTCTGGCCAGCGCCTCGTCGCCCCTGTTCCGGCTGGAGACCGGCCGATGATCGCCGGGTGGAAGTCCATCGCCCTGACGGCCCTGCTCGCGGCCCTGGCCAGCGGCGCGGGCGTCTGGCTCGGCGCCGGCTGGGTGTCCCAGCAACGCGCCGCGCCCAGCCTGCACGACATCGTCCATCACGACCTCGATCTGACGCCTGATCAGGACGCGCGCCTGAAGGTCATCGAAGCCCGCTTCGCTGCGACCCGGCCCGCGCTTGAAGAAGATGTCCGCGCCGCCAACCGCGAACTGGCCGCCGCCATCGCCGCCAACCAGGGCGACAGCCCGCAGGTCCAGGCGGCGGTCGATCATTTCCATGACGCCATGGGGGCGCTGCAAAAGGCCACCATCGCCCACGTCTTCGAGATGCGCGCCGTCCTGACGCCCGAACAGACCCGCGCCTTTGATCGCGGCATCTCCGACGCCCTGCTGCAAGAAGCCCGGTAAGGCCGAGAGTGGATGACGCGGCTTCCTTGCCGTCGCGCGCCGCGCGCGGCGACCGCGCGGCCTTTGCGGCGCTGATGGACGCCACCAAGGCGGACCTGCATCGCTTCGTCCGGCGCTATGTGGGCGAAGACGACGACGCCTATGATCTGGTGCAGGAAACCTATGTCGCGGCCTGGCTGGCCATTCGCCGCTACGACCCCGCGCGGCCCTTCCCGGTCTGGCTGAGAGCCATCGCCATCAACAAATGCCGCGACTGGGGCCGCAAGCGCGCCGTCAGGCGCGTCGTGCGCGGCGTCATGGGGCTGGATGCGCCCGAGGCCCTGGCGGTCGGCGACGACGCGCCCGCCGCCGAAGCTCAGCTGGATGATCGGCGGCGCATGGCGGCGCTGGATCGCGCCCTGGCGGCCCTGCCCGACACGCTGAAGACGCCCCTGCTGCTGGCCACGCTGGAGGGTCGCTCGCACGCCGAGGTCGCCCGCCTGATCGGCGCGACGCCCAAGGCGGTCGAGACCCGTATCGCCCGGGCGCGCCGGGCGCTGGCGGCGGCCCTGGGCCGCACGCCCTAGCCTCTTAGACGAGGCGGCTCTGCACCACGGCGGCGCCGATGAAGCTGGCGAACAGCGGGTGCGGCTTGAACGGACGGCTCTTCAGCTCCGGGTGGTACTGGACGCCGATGAACCACGGGTGGTCCGGGCGTTCGACCGTCTCGGGCAGAACGCCGTCGGGCGACAGGCCGGCGAAGACCAGGCCGGCCTTCTCCTCGATCGCCTCGCGATAGTTGATGTTCACCTCGTAGCGGTGGCGGTGACGCTCGCTGATCTCGGTCGATCCATAGATGTCGGCGATCTTGGAGCCCGCCTTCAGCGTCGAGTCATAGGCGCCCAGACGCATGGTGCCGCCCAGGTCGCCGCCCTGCTGACGCAGGACGCGCTGGTTGCCTTGCGTCCACTCGGTCATCAGGCCGACGACGGGTTCTTCGGCCGGGCCGAACTCGGTCGAGGTCGCCTTGGGGAAGCCCGCCAGGTTCCGCGCCGCCTCGATCACCGCCATCTGCATCCCGAAGCAGATGCCGAAGTAAGGAATTTTGCGTTCGCGGGCGAAGCGCGCCGCCTCGATCTTGCCCTCGGCCCCGCGTTCGCCAAAGCCGCCGGGGACCAGAACCGCGTGGGCGCCTTGCAGACGCTCCTGACAGGCCTGGGGGTCGCCCTCGAAGGTGTCGGCCTCGACCCAGTCGATGTTGACCTTGACGTTGTTGGCGACGCCGCCGTGATGCAGGGCCTCGATCAGGGACTTATAGGCGTCCTTGAGCACCGTGTATTTGCCGACCACGGCGATGGTGACTTCGCCGTCCGGGTGCAGACGGCGGCGCACGATCTCTTCCCAGCCGGTCAGGTCGGGCTGGAGCGCGTCGGTGATGCCGAAGTGAGCCAGGACTTCGCTGTCCAGACCTTCGTGGTGATAGTCCAGCGGCACGGCGTAGATGTCGGCCGAGTCCATGGCCTGGATCACGCCGCTTTCGCGCACGTTGCAGAACTGGCCGATCTTGCGCTTTTCCTCAGCCGGGATCGGCTGTTCGCAGCGGCACAGCAGGATATCGGGCTGGATGCCGATGGAGCGCAGCTCCTTGACCGAGTGCTGCGTCGGCTTGGTCTTCATCTCGCCGGCCGTCTTGATGAACGGCAGCAGGGTCAGGTGGACGAAGCAGGACTGGCCGCGCGGCAGATCCTGGCCCAGCTGGCGGATGGCCTCGAAGAAGGGCAGGCCCTCGATGTCGCCGACGGTGCCGCCGATCTCGACCAGGACGAAGTCGACGTCCTCGCCGCCGTCGGTCTTGGCCGGGCTGAGGCAGAACTGCTTGATCTGGTCGGTGACGTGCGGAATGACCTGGACGGTCGCGCCCAGATAGTCGCCGCGACGCTCCTTCTCCAGGATGGTCGAATAGATGCGGCCGGTCGTGACGTTGTCGGACTTGGCCGCAGACACGCCGGTGAAGCGCTCATAGTGGCCCAGATCGAGGTCGGTCTCGGCGCCGTCGTCGGTCACGAAGACCTCGCCGTGCTGATAGGGGCTCATCGTCCCCGGATCGACGTTGAGATAAGGGTCCAGCTTGCGCAGACGGACCTTGTAACCCCGCGCTTGCAGAAGAGCGCCGAGAGCGGCGGAGGCGAGGCCTTTTCCTAGCGAGGAAACCACGCCGCCGGTGATGAACACATAGCGAGCCATGCTATTAGCCTCTCAACTGGGCGTTAAGTTGCGCGTTACGCGGGGCGTAACGCCCCAATTGGGCGTTAAAACTACTCAACACTGCTCAACCTTGTTCCATGTCGTTCGCCCCGAAATGCCCACTGGGCGGGGGAATGTGCTGTCGAGTGGTCTTGAGGGGCCACTCATTGACGCTACGAGCCATGGGCGGACACCTTACTCCATGATTCGCGGCAGGAGCATGGCCCGACGCAAACAAACTGTTGAACAAAAGAAGAAAGCGCGCCCTGCGGCGCGCTTTCGGGGATTTCGTCGCTGTCGGCGGCTTACTGCGCCGGAGCGGGAGCCTGCGCCGGAGCGGAAGCGGCCGGAAGGCTGGCTTCCAGATCGTCCAGCGACGGCGCGACCGGTGCGGCCGGCGTCGGAGCGGCAGGTTCAGCCGGAGCCGTCTGTTGCTCGTTGCCCACCGCGATGGCGCCGACCGCGTCGGCGTCGATCACCGAACGCGAACCGCGGGCGAAGTTGCCGGCGATGGTCAGGCTGATGGCGCAGACGAAGAAGGCGATCGCCAGGATCGACGTCGCCCGGGTCAGCAGATTGCCCGCGCCGCGTGCGGTCATGAAGCCCGAGGGGCCTCCGCCCATGCCCAAGGCGCCGCCCTCGGAGCGTTGCAGCAGGATCACGGCCGTCAGGGCGACCGAGATCAGGATCATGGCGACGAGCAAGATGGTCTGGAGCATGGTGTCAATCATGTGGGCGCGCTGATGCGCCGATCAAGCGGCGGCGTCTAACACCGATGCGGGACCGGGGCAAACGCCGAACGAACTGTGGCTCGAAATCCGCACCTAGGCGGCGCGGATAATGCCCAGGAAATCCTCGGCCTTCAGCGAGGCGCCGCCGACCAGAGCCCCGCCGACCTCGGCCACGGCCAGGATTTCCGCTGCGTTCGACGGCTTGACCGAGCCGCCGTACAGGATCGGTGCAACCCGACCGCCCTCGCCCAGCTTGGCCACCATGGCCGCGCGCACGGCGGCGTGGACTTCCTCGATCTGTTCCAGCGTCGGCGTCAGGCCGGTGCCGATGGCCCACACCGGTTCATAGGCGACGGCGAAAGCCTTGCCCGCCAAGCTGTCCGGCAGCGAACCGGCGACCTGACGGCTGACGACCTCGACCGCCTGCCCGGCTTCGCGTTCGGCCAGGGTCTCGCCGATGCAGATGATGGGTTCCAGATCGGCGGCCAGAGCGGCCTCGACCTTGGCGGCGACATCGGCGTCGGTCTCGCCGAATCCGGCGCGGCGTTCCGAGTGACCGAGAATCACCAGGGTCGCGCCAGCGTCCCCCAGCATGGCGGCGGACACCGATCCGGTGAATGCGCCCGAGGCCTCGGCGTGGCAGTCCTGACCGCCCAGTTCGACCGGACCGCCCGCCAAGGCGCGCGCCATGCGGTCGATCAGGGTCGCGGGCGGGCACAAGGCCACGCGGCAAGCCGCAGCCTGTTCCTGCAAGGCTTTCGCCAGTGCTTCAGCCTCGCCCAGGCTCGCGCCCAGGCCGTTCATTTTCCAATTGCCGGCGACCAGCTTCACAGATTGTTTCATAGGGCCTGTTTAGGCGCCGCTCGCGCCGAAGCCAAGATGTTGCGATGCGTCCGCTTGCGGCGCCCTAGGGACTGCCCCTATACGCGACCGTGGCGCCCCTTTGACGCCGGCCCTCGTCAGGTTCTGTCTCGATGATCTCGCTGTTCCGCAACTTCGCCAAATCGAAATGGGCTGCGGGCCTGTTCGCCCTGCTGATCCTCAGCTTCCTGATTGTGGGCGCCCAGTCGGACGTCTTCTCCAGCTTCGGGCCCAAGCACGTCATCGACGCGGGCGACCGCAGCATCGGCGCGCCGCAGTTCCGGGCCGATTTCGAGCGCGTGCGCAACAACCTGCAGGAGCAGGCCGGCCGCCCTGTGTCGTTCGACGACATGGTCAAGGAAAACATCCACACCCAGTATCTCGAGAGCCAGACGCAGCGCATGGGCTTCCTGGCCTGGGCCTGGAACGCCGGCATCCGCCCCGGCAAGGAACTGGTGCTGAAGGAAATCCGCCAGATCCCGGCCTTCTTCAACCAGGTCACCGGTCAGTTCGACCAGGACCGCTATGAGCAGGCCCTGGCCGCCCAGGGCCTGACCTCGGAAATGCTGGAACAGGACCTGCGCGACCAGTATGTCGCCAGCCAGTTCGGCGCGGGCGTCTTCGCCGGCGCGCGCATTCCCCGTATCTACGGCGCCCTGCTGGCCGGCCAGGCGCTGGAGACGCGCGACGGACGCTGGTTCAACGTGACCCAGGCCATGGCCGGTTCGGCCCCTGCTCCGACCGACGCCCAGTTGACCGCCTTCCTCAATGAGAACGCCGCCCAGCTGCGCCGTCCCGAATTCCGCATGATCTCGATCGTGCTGTTCAACCCGGCCCCCAACAGCCAGCCGACGCCGATCACCGAAGAGCGCATCCGCGAACGCTTCGAGTTCCGCAAGGCAGCCCTGTCCAACGCCGAGAAGCGCACCTTCGTGACGCTGGCCGCCCCGAACAAGGAAACCGCAGACCGTATCGCCGCCGCCCTGCGCGCCGGTCAGGCCCCGGCCGAAGTCGCCGCCGCCAACAAGATCCAGGCCGGCAACTACGTCGACACGCCGCAGAGCGCCTTGGGCGACCCGGCCGTCGCCGCCGCCGTCTTCGCCCTGCCCGTCAATCAGGTCTCCAACCCGGTCCAGGGCCGCCTCGGCTTTACGGTCGCCAAAGTGACCGCCGTGACCGCCGGCGCGCCCGCCACGCTGGAAAGCGTCCGCAGCGCCCTGGTTGAAGAACTGCGCGCCGAAGACGTGAAGGGCCAGACCTACGCCAAGGTCGAGCAGTACGAGAAGGCCCGTCAGGACGGCAAGAACCTGGCTGACGCCGCCCAGTCGGTCGGCGCCCGCATCATCCAGCTGCCGCCCTTCACCGCCGATGGCCGCCTGCCCGACGGCCAGCCGTTGAACGCGCCGCGTCAGATCTTCGAGTCGGCCTACGCCCTGTCCAAGGGCGGCGAGAGCGACATGATCGACGCCGGCGAGGGCCAGTATTTCGCCGTCCGCGTCGACGACATCCGCCCGGCCTCGCTGCCGACCCTGGCCGAGGTTCGCGCCCCGCTGGCCCAGCAATGGACCCTGCGTGAAAACGCCCGCCGCCTGTCGGCCAAGGCCGAAGAACTGGCCGGTCGCGTCCGCGCCGGCGAAGACGTCGCCAAGGTCGCCGCCTCGGTCGGCGCGCAACTGACGACCCGCGCCGGCGTCCAGCAAAGCCGCGAAACCCAGACGCAACTCGGCGAAGGCGTGCTGCGCGGCCTGTTCGGTCAGGGCAAGGGCCAGGTCTTCTCCGGCCAGACCCAGGGCGGCTTCGTCGTCGGCCGCGTCGACGCCATCCACGGCGCCGTGCCGGCCCTGGCCGCTCCGCTGGTCGAGCAGGTCCGTCCGCGTCTGACCCAGGAACTGGCCAACGCCATGGTCGAGCAAAGCTTCAACGCCGCCGCCGCGCGGGTGAAGGCCAAGAACGATCCGGCCGCTGCTATCGTCGCCCTGGGCATCGAAGCCCCCGCAGCCGCTCCGGCGGCTCCGGCCCCCGCGCCCGCCAAGAAATGAGCGCTGGCGTCGGACACGAAGCTGAACGCGCCGCGTTTGTCTCGGGCCTGAAATCAGGCCGCCCCCAGGTCGTCGTGCGTCGCTTGATCGATGACCTGGAGACGCCCGTCTCGGCCTTCCTCAAGGTCGGTCACGGGCGGCCCTACGCCAGCCTGCTGGAGTCGGTCGAAGGCGGCGCGGTCAACGGCCGCTATTCCATCGTCACCCTGGCCCCCGACGTGGTCTGGCGCTGCCGTGACGGCAAGGCCGAGATGGCGCGGGGCGAGGCCGTCCTGTCCGACCGCTTCACGGCCGAAGACCGGCCAGCGCTGGACTCTCTGCGCGCCCTGATCGCCGCCACCCGGTTCGACCTGCCCGACGACCTGCCGCCCATGGCCGCCGGCCTGTTCGGCGTCTTCGGCTACGACATGGTGCGGCTGCTGGAGCCGCTCGGCCCCGCAAACCCCGACCCGCTGAACCTGCCCGACGCCGTCATGGCGCGCCCGTCGCTGGTCGCCATCTTCGATTCCGTGAAGCACGAGATCGTCCTGATCGCCGCCGCCTATCCCGACAGAGGCGCCGATCCCGACACGGCCTTCTCGGCCGCCATCGCCCGCCTCGACGATTTCGAGGATCGGCTGCGCAGCCCGCTGCCGATCCAGCGCGAGGCCGAGCCCCTGCCGGCCCCCGACTTCCATTCGCCGGTCGACGCCAAGGGCTTCGACGCCATGGTGGCCCGGGCCAAGGACTACATCACCGCCGGCGACATCTTCCAGGTCGTGCTGGCCCACCGCTTTTCGGCGCCGTGTAGCCAGGACCCGTTCGCCTTCTATCGGTCGCTGCGTCGCGGAAACCCGTCGCCCTATCTGTTCTTCCTCGACTACGTCGATTTCCAGCTGGCTGGATCCAGCCCTGAAATCCTGGTCCGGTTGAAGGACGGCCGCGTCACCATCCGCCCCCTGGCCGGCACCCGTCCGCGCGGCGCCACCCCCGAGGCGGACAAGGCGCTGGAGGCCGAACTTCTGGCCGACCCCAAGGAGCGCGCCGAGCATCTGATGCTGCTGGACCTGGGCCGCAACGATGTGGGCCGCGTCTCATCGCCCGGCTCGGTCGAGGTGACGGAGAGCTTCGTCGTCGAGCGCTACAGCCAAGTCATGCACATCGTCTCGAACGTGCATGGCGCGGCGGATCCCAAGCTGGACGCCGTCGATACGCTGCTTGCGGCGCTGCCCGCCGGCACCTTGTCCGGCGCGCCCAAGGTGCGGGCCATGGAGATCATCGACGAACTGGAGACCGAGAAGCGCGGCGTCGGTTACGGCGGCGGCGTGGGCTATATCTCGGCCAACGGCGAGGCGGACATCTGCATCGTCCTGCGCACCGCCATGTTCGCCCAGAACAAGATCTTCGTTCAGGCCGGCGCCGGCATCGTCGCCGACAGCGACCCTGCCGCCGAATACGCCGAAACCCTGGCCAAGGCCCGCGCTCCGATGAAGGCGGCCGAGGATGCGTGGCGATTCACCGCGACCACTCGCGGCCAGGGCGCCGACGGCAAGATCTAAGGATTGGAAACCGTGGAACCCTGGTCGAACGACACGCCGGGGCCCACGACCATGGTCCCCGCCAGCATCACCGCCGCCGTCGCGGCGAAGGCCGCCGCCGCCAGCAGGCGCAGCGGCTTGGGTTGCTCCATGGGCGGCTCGTTCAGCAGGGCCTGGGCGTCGCGGATGGCTTCTAAGCGGGTCAAGACGGATTTCTTCCGATGGCGATGCTCTTGTATCGCGCGGACAGCTTAACGTCCGCTTTCATCTCGCCTCCGCTTGGCGCGTCCTCCCTCCCGTCCTAAGAACCCTGCCATGATCCTCGTCGTCGATAACTACGACAGCTTTACCTACAACCTCGTCCACTACCTCGCGGAGCTGGGCGCCCAGACGCATGTCGTCCGCAACGACGACCTGACGGTGGAAGAAGCCTGGGCGCTGAAGCCCGAGGCCGTGCTGCTGTCGCCCGGTCCCTGCGCCCCGGATCAGGCGGGCATCTGCCTGCCGCTGATCACGACCGCGCCGCTGGACATGCCGATCTTCGGCGTCTGCCTGGGCCATCAGGCCATCGGTCAGGCCTTCGGCGGCGAGGTGGTCCGCGCCAAGACCCTGATGCACGGCAAGACCTCGCCGATCGAGCATGAGGGCCGCAGCCTGTTCAAGGGCCTGCCCTCGCCCTTCACCGCCACCCGCTATCACTCGCTGGCCGTCCGTCGCGAGACCCTGCCGGCTGAGCTGGAAGTCACCGCCTGGACCGCCGACGGCGAGATCATGGGCCTGGCCCACCGCACCTGGCCGATCCACGGCGTTCAGTTCCACCCGGAATCCATCGCCACCGAGCACGGCCACCAGATGATCGCCAACTTCCTCGATCTGGCGGGCGTCAAGCGTCGGACGACGGTCTGATCATGGCCGACGGTTTCAAGCCCCTGCTGGCCAAGCTGGTGGACGGACGCGTCCTGACGCCGGACGAAGCCCACGCCTTCTTCTCCGCCTGCCTGCGCGGCGAGCCGACCCCGTCCCAGGTCGCCGCCGCCGTCACCGCCCTGCGCCTGCGCGGTGAGACGGTGGACGAGATCGTCGCCTTCGCCACCGCCATGCGCGAGGCCGCCCTGTCGCTGGACCACCCCTTCGACGAGGTGATCGACACCTGCGGCACCGGCGGCGACGGCCAGCACACCTATAACGTCTCGACCGCGGCGGCCTTCGTCCTGGCCGGCGCGGGGCTCAAGGTCGCCAAGCACGGCAACCGCGCCATCAGCTCCAAGTCCGGGTCGTCGGACGTCCTGGCCGCGCTGGGCGTCAATCTGGACGCCACCATCCCGCAACAGGCCCGCGCCCTGGATCAGGCCGGCATCGCCTTCCTGTTCGCCCCCACCTATCACGGGGCCATGCGCCACGTCGGGCCGGTGCGGGCCGAGATCGGTTTCCGTACGGTTTTCAATCTTCTGGGGCCGCTTTGTAATCCGGCCCATGCGACGCGTCAGGTCATGGGCGTCTATGATCCCGCCCTGCTGGAGCCTCTGGCCGAGGTGCTGGGCCGTCTCGGCGCGCGGCGCGCCTGGACCGTCCACGGCCAGGGCCTGGACGAGTTGACCACGACCGGTCCGACCGAGGTGGCCGAGTGGAAGGACGGCGCCGTCCGCCACTTCACCATCACGCCCGCAGACGCCGGCCTGCCGCTGGCGACGCTGGACGACCTGCGCGGCGGCGACGCCGAGCATAACGCGGCGGCGCTGAAGGCCCTGCTGGCCGGCGAGCGCGGTCCCTATCGCGACATCGTCGTGCTGAACGCCGCCGCCGCCCTGGTCGTAGCCGACCGCGCCGCCGACCTGCGCGAAGGCGCCGAACTGGCCGCCGCCGTCATCGACGACGGCCGGGCCGCCGCCGCGCTGGAAACCCTGGTGCGCGTCACCAACACCCCCATCGAACCCGAGGCCGCATGACCGACGTTCTGGCGAAGATCGCCGCCTACAAGCGCGAGGACGTGGCCGCCCGCAAGCTTGCGACCTCTCAGGACGCCATCGAGGCCCTCGCCGCCCAGGCTTCGGCCCCGCGCGGCTTCCGCGCCGCCCTGGAACGCGTCGCCGAGGAAACGGGCCGCCCCGCCCTGATCGCCGAGATCAAGAAGGCCAGCCCGTCCAAGGGCCTGATCCGCGCCGACTTCGATCCGCCCGCTCTCGCCAAGGCCTATGAGCGCGGCGGCGCCACCTGCCTGTCCGTCCTGACCGACGGCCCCAGCTTCCAGGGCGACGACGCCTTCCTGGCCGCCGCGCGCGACGCGGTCGCCCTGCCCTGCCTGCGCAAGGACTTCCTGGTCGATCCCTGGCAGGTGGCCGAGAGCCGCGCCCTGGGCGCCGACTGCATCCTCATCATCCTGGCCATGGTCGACGACGCCCTGGCCGCCGACCTGCTGGCCGAGGCCGAACGCTTCGGCATGGACGCCCTGATCGAGACCCACGACGAGGCCGAAATGGCCCGCGCCTGCGCATTGGGTGGCGACCTCGTCGGCGTCAACAACCGCAGCCTTCGCACCTTCGAGGTCGACCTCGATACGACCGAGCGCCTGTCCATGCTCAGCCCGGTCAAGGCCCTGCTGGTCGCCGAAAGCGGCATCTTCACCCCCGACGACGTCCAGCGCGTCGCCGACGCCCACGCCCAGGCCATCCTCGTCGGCGAAAGCCTGATGCGTCAGGAGGATGTGGAAGCGGCGACGAAGGCTCTGCTGTCGTTGAGCTAATTTGCGATTAGGCCCGGTAGTTACTTCGAGGAGTCACTTCATGACGGCGCGCTTTTGGGTCGGGATCACGGTCATTGTGGCCGTTGGAGGTATTGCTGCATTCAAACTGGCTGGGTCCGTTGTCGTCCTCGACTCCGAACGGCAAGTGGCGTCTGCTCGCGTCGTCACTGGCGATGGTCGTGCGCAGTCGCTCCACCGACTACCAGGAAACCCATTCTATGCAGTGCCTAAGCTAGAGGGCGTAGTCGAAGTGCGCTGTCGAAATGGTGCAACGGCCCGTGGGGGTTACGTAACGCCCCACATGACCACCAGCCTTACGGTGGAACCGGGTTCCGAGTGCCGTTTGGCCTAGAGAGCCCTCCTAGGTGAAATCGAGATCGCGGCAGGGCCTCCTACCGTCAGCGGTCGAGTTGACATTCAGCAAGAACACTTACAGAACATCGCTGACGGTTCACGCCTTGTTCTGGAAGCCTTGCGCCCATGCTCACCAAGAAGCAGCACGAACTCCTGATGTTCATCCACGAACGGATTCAGGAAACGGGCGTCTCGCCCTCCTTCGACGAGATGAAGGAGGCGCTGGATCTGGCGTCCAAATCAGGCATCCACCGCCTGATCACGGCGCTGGAGGAGCGCGGCTTCATCCGTCGCCTGGCCCACCGCGCTCGCGCGCTGGAAGTCGTCAAGCTGCCGGAACAGGCGACGGCCGGCGCGCCGCGCGGCCATGCGGGCTTCAAGCCCGGCGTGATCGAGGGCGGCGGTCGCCCCAAGGCTGCTGAACCGGCCAACGACACTCGTGAACTGTCCATGATGGGCAAGATCGCGGCGGGCACGCCCATCGACGCCATCGAGCACGAGACCGCCCGCTATCCGGTGCCCGAAGCCATGCTCGGCGCGGGCGAACACTATTTGCTAGAGATCGAGGGCGACTCGATGATCGAGGCCGGCATCCTCAACGGCGACATGGTCATCATCAAATCGACCGCCGACGCCTCGTCCGGCGAGATCGTGGTGGCCCTGGTCGAGGGCGAGCAGGCCACGCTGAAGCGCCTGCGCAAGAAGGGGGCCTCCATCGCGCTGGAGCCCGCCAACCGCAATTACGAGACCAAGATCTACGGTTCGGATCAGGTCGCGGTTCAGGGCAAGCTGGTCGGCCTCATCCGCCGCTATCACTGAAGTCGGGATCGGGCTGCCGTGTCCACGGCCGCTCACCCCTGACATCCGCCGCCCACACGGCCTTCCAGCCCGCACGAGCGCGCCACAACTCAACCGAGCCGCCGCGTGCATAGTCCACGCCGTCCAATACCAGCCGCCCCGCGCATGAGGCCGGCAAGGTCGGCAGTTCGGCCCGGCTGCTGACGACCGACGCCGACCGGCACAGGGCGTCCAGTTGCTCAGCCGCCGGCGGCTTCTTGCCCCACCACAGCGCGACCGGCCCGGCGTCAGGCGCTTCCGGCGCGCAGAAGGATCGCTTGCAGGTCCAGCCTTCTTCCGGCCTCGGAGCCAGCGTTAGCCCTCGCCGCCGCGACCACAGGTCCGCCGCGAACTGGCGCACGCCGGGCCGCACCACGACCGCCTCCCCCGCCTGATGAAACGCCGCATTGGTCCCGCCGTCGCCGATCCAAAGGTCAGGCGCCGCCGGGCGCGGCCAGATCAGCACCGCCGCCGCCAGCGGCAGGCCCAGCCAGCGCAGCCGCCCTCGCCACAGGCAGATGAACAGGATGCCAAGGAAGGCTGCCGGCAAGGCCGCCGCTGGTGCACTCGCCACCGTCTGCACCGCGCCGGGCAAGCCCGCCGTCCAATGGCCGATGGCCAGCATCAGGTCGACGCCCTTGCCCGCCAGCCACAGAAAGGGCGCGCCCAGCCCCAGCGGCTCCAACGCCGCGCCCAAGGCCAACGCCGGCATCAGGATGAAGTCCGCGATCGGCGCCGTGCCCAGGTTGGCGATCAGGCCATAGATGGCGGTCCGGTTGAAATGCTGCATGGCGAACGGCCCCGTCGCCATGCCCGCCACCAGACTGGCGGTGCAGGCCACCAGCAGCCAGCTGCCCAGCCGCTGCGCCGCCACGATGGGCCAGGGCGCGGAAATCTCCTTGATGCGGCGCGGCCAGACCTCGACCAGGGCCACCAGAGCCGCCGTTGCCGCGAACGACATCTGGAACCCCGGCGTGACGATGGCCTCCGGCTGCAGCAAGAGGACGGCGAAGGCCGCGACCGCCAGGGCGTGCATGGTCACCGCCTGCCGGTCCAGCAGGATGGCGACGAAGGCGATGGAGGCTGTGATCGCCGCCCGCTCGGCCGGCGGCGGCGCGCCCGACACCACCAGATAGGTCCCGACCCCGATCAGGCCCGCGACCGCCGCGACCTTCTTGCCTGACACCCGCAGCGCCAGCCACGGCCAAGCGGCGACGCCCAGCCGCACGCCAAAAAAGACGAAGCCGCCGACGATGGCCATGTGCAGGCCCGAGATCGACAGAATGTGCGCCAGCCCGGAATCGCGCATGGCGTCCAGATCCTCGCGCCCGATCCAGGTCTCGTGGCCCGTGGTCATGGCGGCGGCGATCCCGCCGGTCCGCTCTCCCAACCGCGCCACGATGCGCTGCGCCAGGGCATAGCGCGCCGCATTGATCTTCATCGCCATCCGCACCCGCCACGGCGGCTCAGGCAAGACCGTCGGCCGCGCCTGCCCCAAGGCGAACAGCGTCCCGCCCATGCCCTGAAAATAGGCGTTGCGGCCGAAATCATAGGCCCCTGGGCTGGCTGGCGCGGGGGGCGGGTTCAGAATGCCATAAAGCCGCACCGCCGTCCCCGGCGCCGGCGGCTCGCCTCGCACCGTGGCCCGCAGCCGTATCGGCGTCGCCTCGGGGGCCAGCCCCCTGATCCGCACCGGCGCGACGACGATTCGCGCGCCGCGCTCACCGGGGCTGTCCACATCCATAACCCAAGCCTCGACCACGGTCGGTTCGGCCAGCGACGGCGCGATCGGCCCGCTGACCGCCTCGGTCCGCAGCTTGGCGACAGCCGCCCCGCCGCACAGGCAGGCCAGCATCAGCAGGATAAGCGTCCAGCGCCGCGCCAGCCCGAACCGCCGCCCCGCCAGCCAGGCCCCGCCGGTCAGCACGGCCGCGCCCATCAGCGGCCAGCTCGCCTGCTCGACCTTCAGGACGAAATAGATCGCACAGCCGCCGCCAAAGAAGACCGGCGCCCACAACCGCCACCGATCCGTCTGCGCCGCGACTTCATCGCGCGCGGCAGCAAGAACCCTTACGGCAAGGCTTCGCTTTGGCGCGCGCGGGCGTATAAGGGCCTCCGCAACGGACCCTTCCTGAATGACCTCCCCCTCCTCGACAGTCGTCACCCGCTTCGCCCCCTCGCCCACAGGCTACCTGCATATCGGCGGGGCGAGAACTGCGTTATTCAACTGGCTGTACGCCAAGAGCCGGGGCGGGAAGTTCCTGATCCGCGTCGAGGACACGGACCGCGAACGTTCGACCGACGACGCCGTGAAAGCCATCTTCGACGGCCTTTCCTGGCTGGAGCTGTTCGGCGACGAGGAGCCCGTCTTCCAGTTCGCCCGCGCCGACCGCCACCGCGAGGTCGCCGAACAGTTACTGGCCTCGGGCCACGCCTATCGCGACTTCCTGACCGCCGATGAAACCGGCGCCCTGCGCGATCAGGCCAAGGCCGAGGGCCGCGACTTCGTCTCGCCCTGGCGCGACCGCGAGCCGACGGTCGACGACCTGGCCAAGCCCCACACCGTCCGCTTCCGCCGCCCGCTGGATCAGGCCGTCCTGGTCGAGGACGCGGTTCAGGGCGCCGTGCGCTGGGATTCGGCGTCGCTGGACGATCTGGTCATCCTGCGTTCGGACGGCGCCCCGACCTACAACCTCGCCGTGGTGGTGGACGACCACGACATGGGCGTGACCCACGTCATTCGCGGCGACGACCACCTGAACAACGCCGCCCGCCAGAGCCTGATCTATGACGCGCTCGGCTGGCCCAGGCCGACCTTCGCCCACATCCCGCTGATCCATGGCCCCGACGGCGCCAAGCTGTCCAAGCGCCACGGCGCGCAAGCCGTGCATGAATACGCCGAAATGGGCTACCTGCCCGAGGCCATGCGCAACTATCTGGCGCGCTTGGGCTGGGCCCATGGCGACCACGAACTGTTCAGCGACGAACAGGCCATCGAGTGGTTCGATCTGCCGGGCATCGGCAAGGCGCCGGCG
Organism: Brevundimonas sp.; assembly: GCF_050729455.1. Taxonomy (GTDB): domain Bacteria; phylum Pseudomonadota; class Alphaproteobacteria; order Caulobacterales; family Caulobacteraceae; genus Brevundimonas. Next base: position 28,292 of record NZ_JBOHLI010000018.1, on the reverse strand, counting down.
CGCCTCGACTTCGACAAGCTGGCCCACGTCAACGCCCACTGGATCAGGTTGACCGACGACGACCGCCTGGCCAAGCTGACGCTGGACGCCCACCTGTCGCGGGGCCGCGCCGTGCAACCTGACGACGAGGCCCGCCTGTTGCGCGCCATGCCCTTCGTCAAGGATCGCGCCAAGACCATCCTGGAACTGGCGACCCAGACCGAGTTCGCGCTCAAGGCTCGCCCGCTCGCATTGGACGACAAGACGCGCGGCCTGCTGGAGGGCGAAGGCGGCGAACGTCTTTCACGACTCCGTGAGCGACTGCGTCTTTTCCAGAGCTGGGACGTCTTCGCCCTCGAAGCCGAGCTTAAGGCTTTTGCCGAGGAAGAAGGCGTAGGCTTCGGAAAAATAGGGCCTTCGATGCGCGGCGTCCTGACCGGCGGATCGGTGTCTCCGGACATTGCGCGAATTCTGGCGGCATTGGGACGCGACGAAGGTCTCGGGCGCTTGGATGATGCGCTGCAACAAGATAAGTGATCGTCCATAACCATGCAGACTGGACGCCTCCCCGCGCCCGGCCGGAAGAAAAAATAAGGGGCCTAGATGACTGAACAAGCGAAACCCGCCGGCACGGCGACCTTCTCGTACGAAGACAAGACCGTCGAACTTCCCGTCCTCGCAGGCTCCACCGGGCCGGATGTCATCGACATCCGCAAGCTGTACGGCGCGACCGGCGCCTTCACCTTCGACCCCGGCTTCACCTCGACGGCGGCGTGCGAAAGCGCCCTGACCTTCATCGACGGCGACGAAGGTGTCCTGCTGCACCGCGGCTATCCGATCGACCAGCTGGCCTCGAAGTCCAACTTCGTCGAAGTCTGCCACCTGCTGCTGCACGGCGAACTGCCGACCGCCGCCCAGTACGAGAAGTTCGAGCAGAGCATCACGCGGCACACCATGCTGCACGCTCAGTTCGACCGCTTCTTCGAAGGCTTCCGCCGCGACGCCCACCCCATGTCGATCATGGTCGGCACCGTCGGCGCCCTGTCGGCCTTCTATCACGACAGCCTGGACATCCATGATCCGGTGCAGCGCGACATCTCGGCCATCCGCCTGATCGCCAAGATGCCGACCATCGCGGCCCGCGCCTACAAGTACCACATCGGCCAGCCCTTCATCTCGCCGCGCAACGACCTGTCGTACGCCGAGAACTTCCTGCGCATGTGCTTCGCCGTTCCGGCCGAGGACTATCACGTCGATCCGGCCCTGGTCCGCGCCATGGACCGCATCTTCACCCTGCACGCCGACCACGAGCAGAACGCCTCGACCTCGACCGTCCGCCTGGCCGGTTCGTCGGGCGCCAACCCCTTCGCCTGTATCGCCGCCGGCATCGCCTGCCTGTGGGGCCCGTCGCACGGCGGCGCCAACGAAGAGGCGCTGAACATGCTCAAGGAAATCGGCACGCCGGACAAGATTCCTGAGTTCATCCAGGGTGTTAAGGACCGCAAGTACAAGCTGATGGGCTTCGGCCACCGCGTGTACAAGAACTACGATCCGCGCGCCAAGGTCATGCAGCAGTCGGCCTATGAAGTGCTGGCCGCCACGGGCCGCGAGAACGATCCGCTGTTCCAGGTCGCCAAGGAACTGGAGCGCGTCGCCCTGTCGGACGAATACTTCACCTCGCGCAAGCTGTTCCCGAACGTCGACTTCTACTCGGGCATCACCCTGTCGGCGATGGGCTTCCCGACCACCATGTTCACCGTCCTGTTCGCCCTGGCCCGCACCGTGGGCTGGATCTCGCAGTGGCAGGAAATGATGGCCGATCCCTCGCAGAAAATCGGTCGCCCGCGTCAGCTCTACACGGGCCCGACGCAACGCGACTACGTGCCGATCGAACAGCGCGGCTGATCGACAGCGGCAAGCTGCAATGGAAAAGGCCGGGGTTCACACCCCGGCCTTTTTGTTTGGCGCTTCATGGCGCGACGACGGGCGACGCCGCCCTATTGCCCTGGCTTTTTGGGTAGGTCGCGTAGCAGCGCCTTATCGAGACTGAGCGCCATCCCGGCATTGCGCCCCGCCAGCGTCACGACCCGATATTGCGCCGCCGTCCCCAGGATCAGCGACGTTTCCGAAACGCTGAGGCCGTAGTCCTGCTCCAGCCACTGAACCATGGAGCCGGTCGCCGCGCGGACCGCCTCATCCAGCGAATTGGCCTGACCAATGACCGTGATGGCGTCGGCGGTTTCGACACGGGGGCTGGACAGTGGCCTGCCCGGCAGAATCTCCACGCTGAATTCCACGTCCAGCGAGGTTTCCAGGGCCCACTGCGTCGTCTCGCCATCGCCCTGAAGTGCGTGGCCGTCCCCGAGGAAGAGCAGAGCGCCCGGCTGATAGACTGGCAGATACAGGGTTACGCCCTGCCCCACCTGGTTGAAGTCCATATTCCCCCCGAAACGGCCCGTATCCCCGGCCGAGAAGGGCGCGAAACCGAAGTCCGGCGCAACGCCGACGCCCCCCAGCATCGGCCGCACGGGAACCACATAATCCTTCAGCCCAGTGGGCGGGTTCTCCAGCCGGGCTGTTCCGGCGGCGCGATCCAGTCGCCACCGCACCCGCTGCCCCAGATCGGCGGCCCCCGCGGCCAGCCTCAACGGCATCGCGCTGCTGGTGAAGCCGTCCAGGCTGTCCGCATAATCGCGGTTCAGCGCCAGCTTCCGGATGTGAATGGCCACGACGTCGCCCGGATTGGCGCCGGCGATAAAGAACGGCCCCGTCTGAGGATTGCCATAGAGGGCCACCGTGCGGCCATGCTCATCCACGCCGCCAGAATCGATTGTCCGGGTCGCAATGACGTCCCCAGGGCGGATCACCATGACGGGCGCGCGTTCGGCGGTGAAGGCGTTGGAAAAGGTCTCTGGATCGTAGGTGCGCCGTTGCGGCGGCCCGACAGGGATCTCCAGCCGTTGCGCCGTGAAGGCGTGTCTCGCCCGCGCGTCGGGAATGTTGGTGTCCGGATAATCGGCCCAGCCGGAAAGCGTGTCGCCGACCTGCGCCGCCTCGAAGCGATAGCGCGCGCCGTCCGAATCCACGGCGGAAAAGACGAGCGCATCGCCGTCACGTCGCCCCTCGACTGCAAGGGTGTTCAACTTGCCCGAAAGCGCGTCGCCCTCCTCTTCCAACGTCAGCGTGCTGCGTTCCGCATTGCCCCAACGGTCGACGGAAAGGACCCAGGTCTGCGGCCCAGCCCAGGCGGGCGACGCCGACAGCAGCAACAGGACAGCGGCAAGGCTACGCATCGACAATCTCCCTTGGAAAGATATCGACGGTAGCGGCGCACCCCGCCTCTACAAGTTAAGCTTCAGCAACCCAGCGGGCGCGTTTGCTAGCGCCGCGGAAACACCCGGATCGTGATCCGCTCACGTTCGCCCTCAAAGCGTTCGACCAGCAGGCGGGCGACCTGGCTGTCGTCGTGGAACAGATAGCCCTTGATGGCGTCCAGCAGGGCCTTGGCCAGGTTGTCGAGGTCCATCCACGGCGCGTCGCCGACGTGTTCCATCAGGATCTCGACCGTGTAGTCGCCCCAGGCCGGGCGCGCGCTCCACTCCTTGCGGAAGAACTCATAGGCCAGGGGCTTGTAGTATTTGGCCTGGGTGGTCAGGCCGTCGATGGTGATCTCCACCGTGTCGCCGACCTCGCGTCCGCGCACCTTGCCTGTGCCGATCCAGCCTTCCACGCGCGCCTCGTTCCCTTAGCCAATGGTCGGGCCGCCTTGCCCCGCCGCGTCTGCGTGCTACACCGCCCGGCATCTTCCCGCCACGTCTGAGAACGAGCCTGCGATGAGCAACGTCCGCATTGAAACCGACACCTTCGGCCCCATCGAGGTCGCCGCCGACCGTTACTGGGGCGCGCAGGCGCAGCGCTCGCTCGGCAACTTCAAGATCGGCTGGGAAAAGATGCCTCTGCCGGTCGTCCGTGCGCTGGGCGTCGTCAAGCGCGCCGCCGCCGAGACCAACCGCGATCTGGGCAAGCTGGACGCCAAGCTGGCCGACGCCATCATCGCCGCCGCCAATGAGGTGATCGAAGGCAAGCTGAACGACCACTTCCCGCTGGTCGTCTGGCAGACGGGTTCGGGCACCCAGTCGAACATGAACGCCAACGAGGTCATCTCGAACCGCGCCATCGAGATGCTGGGCGGCGAGATGGGCACCAAGAAGCCGGTCCACCCCAACGACCACGTCAACATGAGCCAGTCGTCCAACGACACCTATCCGACGGCCATGCACGTGGCCTGCGCCGAACAGGTGGTCAACGACCTGCTGCCCGCGCTGAAGCATCTGCACGCTGCCCTCGACGCCAAGGCCAAGGCCTGGGCCCACATCATCAAGATCGGCCGCACCCACACCCAGGACGCCACGCCCCTGACCCTGGGTCAGGAGTTCAGCGGCTACGCCCAGCAGGTCGCCAACGGCATCCAGCGCATCGAGCAGACCCTGCCCGCGCTGATGGAACTGGCCCAGGGCGGCACCGCCGTCGGCACCGGCCTGAACGCCCCCGTCGGCTTTGCTGAAAAGGTCGCCGAAAACATCGCCGCCATCACCGGCCTGGCCTTCACCACCGCCCCGAACAAGTTCGAGGCCCTGGCCGCCCACGACGCCATGGTCTTCAGCCACGGCGCGATCAACACGGTCGCCGCCTCGCTGTTCAAGATCGCCAACGACATCCGCTTCCTCGGCTCCGGCCCGCGTTCGGGTCTGGGCGAACTGGCCCTGCCGGAAAACGAGCCGGGCTCGTCGATCATGCCGGGCAAGGTCAACCCGACCCAGTGCGAAGCCCTGACCCAGGTCTGCGCCCAGGTGTTCGGCAACAACGCCGCCCTCTCGTTCGCCGGCTCGCAAGGCCACTTCGAGCTGAACGTCTATAACCCCGTGATGGCCTACAACTTCCTGCAGTCGGTCCGTCTGGTCGCCGACGCGGCCATCAGCTTCACCGACAACTGCGTCGTCGGTATCGAAGCCCGCGAAGACAACATCGAGCGCGGCCTGAACAACTCGCTGATGCTGGTCACGGCTTTGAACGGCAAGCTGGGCTACGACACCTGCGCCAAGATCGCCAAGACCGCGCACAAGAACGGCACCACCCTGCGTCAGGAAACCGTCGGCGGCGGCTACCTGACCGACGCCGAGTTCGACGAAGCCGTCCGCCCCGAGAAGATGATCTCGCCGGGCTGATAACCGCGATAATCGGAAGAGCGACGGCGGCGAGAGCGATCTCGCCGCCGTTTCTGTTTGGACTATCGGTTGCGGATCGTCCGCCCCACCGGCGCCAGCGACAGCTTGGCCAGTTCGACGTTCTTCAGCGCGAACGGGATGCCGATGATCGACACGAACTGCGGCACCGCGATCAGAATGTGCGCCAGGGCGATGTACCAACCCGCCAGCACCAGCCAGATCACGTTCAGCCCGACGCCCAGGCAGCCGACGCCCAGATCGGCGGGGTTCGGGTCGCGCCAGACGACCTCTCGTCCGAACGGCCAGAAGGAATAGCTGGCGATCCGCCACGCTGAGAACGCCCACGGCAGGCCAACAATGGTCAGGGCCAGCAACAGCCCGCCGAACAGCCAGGCCAGCCCCGAGGCGAAGCCGCCCAGGAAGAACCACAGCAGGTTCAGGATCAGTCGAATCAAGGTCGTCTCCCCAAGCGCGAACGGCGCGACGTCCCTGATATGGCGAAAGGCCCCGCCTATGACAGCGGGGCCCGGGTGAATTCGCGGTAAGGCGGGCCTAGTGCTTCACGACCCAGTGCGCCTTGGCTTCGTCCCTGGTCATGTTCAGGTGAACGTGTTCGTCGACATGATCGACCCAGCTCACCGGGATCATGTGGTGTTTCCAGCCTGAGCCGAAGTCCATCTTGGCCAGCTCGATCTGGTCGCCCATCACATGGTCCACCCGGCCGACGTGCCGGCCGTCCGAACCCACGACTTCGAGATGTTCCTTGATCATCGAGGCGTCTATCATGATCCTCTCCATTGCTGTTGGGGTGATGGAACAACGGCCCGCGCCGCGATCGGGTCCATCACAATGACCGCCCAAGGGCCATTCAAGGGAGTTCACGATGTCGCTGACCGTCCATCACGCCCCCCAGTCCCGCTCCACCCGCCTGCTCTGGCTGCTGGAGGAATTGGGCGCCGGCTACGACATCCACTACGTCGAGATCGAGCGGCAGGGCGGGCACGGTCATGCCGACCCCACCAACCCCCACCCGCTGAAACAGGCGCCCGCCGTCAGCGTCGACGGCCAGCTTCTGATCGAGTCGGTGCTGATCTTCCTGTTCCTGACCGACCGCTTCCCCGAGGCGAAGATGGCGCCTGGCCCTAACGATCCACGCCGGGCCGAGTATCTGTCTTGGCTGGGCCTCTACAACAACGTGCTGGAAAGCGTGCTGACCTCGGGTCCGCCCGACAGCTGGAACGATCTGAGGAAGGCCGGCTACGCCGCGTTGGACCACCGCTGGAGCACGGCCATCAAGGACGGCGGCTACATTCTTGGCGAGTTCTCGGCGCTCGACATCCTGTTCGGCAGCCTGCTGCAGTGGTTCCGGGGCGCCATGCCGCCAGGCGAGCCCTATGACGCCTACGTCCAGCGCATCGGCGGCCGTCCGGCCCTCAAGCGCGCCTGGGCCAAGGACAGCCCCGAGGGCCACGTCTGATGGGCGAGGTGGTCAACCTGAACAAGGCGAGGAAGGCCCGCGACAAGGCCGAGGCCAAACGCGCCGCCGACGCCAACCGCCTCACCTTCGGTCGCACCAAGACCGAGCGGCAGACCACGCAGAAGGACCGCGACCGCGACGCCGCCCGTCTGGACGGCCACAAGCTGGACGAGCCTGAGGCTTAGCCCACCTATCCGCTCACCCCGGCGGACGCCGGGGTCCAGTTCTTTGGCTGCACCGCCGCGCGTGGGGCTCTCACTGGATCCCGGCGTCCGCCGGGAGGGGCGGTTGTTAGTGCGTCTAGGCCGCCGAGCGCTTCGGCGCGCGGATCAGGAACAACTGTCCCGCCAGCACCAGGGCCAGCCCCAGGAAGGCGATCAGGCCGAAGGTCGCGCCCTCGAACATCACCGACACCAGCATGGCGATCGGCGGCGTCAGGGCCGAGACATAGCTGGCCAGGGCGAAGCCGCGCGCGCGGGCGATGGTGAAATACAGGCCGAAGGCGATCACCGAACCGAACAGCGACAGATACAGCAGCGAGATGACATAGGCCGGGCTCCACGCCACCGACCACGACACCCCGGTCGCGAGGCCGTACAGCGCCAGCGCCCCCGTGCCATAGGCCATGGCCCAGGCGGTGCCGGGCAGGACCTCAGCCCCCGCCTGCTGGCCCTTCCAGGCGAACCAGTTGCCGAAGGCCGAGGCCACGACCGCGATCACGGCGAAGGTCACGCCCTCGACCGCGTGCTGACCCAGCCCCGCCCCCATGACCTCGCCGCCCGACAGGACCGCCACGCCGACCACGCCCATGCCCGCGCCCAGCCAGGCCGCCGGGGCCGCCTTCTGCTTCGAGGCCACGCGGAACAGGATCAGGTTGATGAAGGCCAGGGCCGCAAAGATCACCGCCACCACGGCCGAGGCGATCTTCTCCTCCGAGGCATAGACAAAGGCGTAGCTGATCGCGAAGGCGAACAGCCCCTGCCCCATGGCCATCAGGTGCTGCGGCCGGGTCATGGCCAGCTTTCCACCCGTCGCCTTGACCACCAGGGCCAGCACCACCGCAGCGATGGCGAAGCGCATCACCACCGACACCACCGCATCGACCGCGCCCAGTTGGAAGGTGATGGCGTACCAGGTTGTGCCCCAGATCAGGGCGCAGACGCCGATCCCGCCGATCGCCAGGGCAGCCGGAGACATGGGGAACTTGGAGGGAAGCTTTACAGACTGGGTCACTGGCGGGGCCTCAAGGCGACTCAACGGAAACGAAACCGGAACTCCCATTATCACCGGTTTTCGAACGGCGCCGCCATGATCTTGCAGCCTTATGCCTTCATTGGGCGTTCTGCTAAGCTATCCCCCTCAAAGGACACTCCATCATGCGCTTCCTTCCGCTGATCGCCCCGCTCGCCCTCGTGGTCGCCGCCTGTTCCAGCATGCCCAGCGAGGAGAGCGCCTCGACCCAGGTCGACGTCACCGCCGCCTATCGCGAGCGCATCATGCTGACGCCGGGCCATGTGCTGACGGTCAAGGTCGAGGACGTCAGCCTGATGGACGCCCCCGCCCGCGTGATGGCCGAAACCACCCAGCCGCTGGACGGCCGCGGCCCGCCCTACGCCGTCACCCTGTCGGTGCCGAACGCCCGGATCGACCCGCGCCACACCTACGCCGTTCGCGCCGAGATCCGCGACCCCGCCGGCGCCCTGCGTTTCACCACCGACACGCGCCATGCGGTCCTGACCAACGGCGCGCCGAACAAGGTGGACATCATGATGGTCGGCGTCCGCTAAACCGTGAGCAGCCTCGCCAAGCGTTCCGTCCTGCTGTCCGGCCACGCCACCTCGGTGGCGCTGGAGCCGGAGTTCTGGGCCGTGCTGGACGCCATCGGGGCTGAACTAGACCTCGGCCGCGCCGCGCTGTTGATCCGCATCGACGCCTGGCGCGGCCGTCGTCCCCTCGCCTCGGCCTGCCGCGTTCTGGCCCTTCAATGGGCCGGCGGCGACCGCAGCTTCGCAGGAGAAGACGCATGACCACGGACAGCCGCCTGATCCCCGCCGCCGTCATTGGCGGTCTGCTGGCGATCGGCCTGATCGGCGGTGGCGCCCTGATCGGTCAGGGCGTGGTCAACGCCCGCGCCGGGGATCGCTCCGTCACCGTGCGGGGTCTGGCCGAAAAGGACGTGAAGGCCGATCTGGCCGTCCTGCCGATCCGCTTCACGGCCTCCGGCGATGTTCTGTCGGACGTGCAGGCCCGCATCGACGGCGACCTGGCCATCGTGCGCCAGTTCCTCAAGGCCCAGGGCTATCCCGACGCCTCGGTCGATCTAGGCCAGCTCGGCGTCGCCGACACCCGCTCGCGCGAATACGCCAGCCAGACCGGCGGCCCCCGCTTCATCCTGAATCAGACCGTGATCGTGCGGACCAACGACGTTGACCGGGTTCAGACCACCACCCGCAACCTGAATGATCTGGTGCGTCAGGGCGTGGTGCTGCAGGACTTCCAGGGGCCGTCCTACATCTTCACCAAGCTGAACGATGTGCGCCCCGCCATGATCGCCGAGGCCACCGCCGCCGCCCGCACCGGCGCCGTCCAGTTCGCCAAGGACTCCGGCGCGCCGCTGGGACCGATCAAGTCGGCGGGCCAGGGCTCGTTCGAAATCCTGCCCCGCGACGGCTTCGGCGACGAAGCGACGTCGCTGAACAAGAAGGTCCGCGTGGTCACGACGATCAGCTACCGGCTCAAGTAGACCTCGCCCCTTCCATAATAGGTGCGCTTCACGACCACGGGGCCGCGCAGCCTGAGATCAGGCCCGAGGTTCGGCGGTCGGCGCCGTCACGGTCGGCGGCTCGGCCGGGCTCGGCACGTCAGGCAGAACCGGGCGGTCGGGTAGTCGCGGCGCCTCCGGCAGCTTGGGCGCGGGAATGTTGATGTCCAGATTGACCTCCGGCGCCTCCGGCACAGCCGGACGCCCGCCCGAATAAAGGAACCAGCCGATCACGGCGGCCAAGATCAGCCCGCCGACGACGAAGGCCAGAATGCCGCCCCCGCTCTTTCGCCCAGGGCTCGTGGTGTTGATCGTCGTCTGGTGCACAATGTGTTCAGGCGGCGGGATATTGGGGTCCGTCATTTGGCGCTCCTCGTCGCTCACCTGAAGTCCAAAGAACGGGGGCCAGACTTGGCGGTTCCCCCTGTCCATTTTCCATCGGGGCCTGACTTTGGCCGCTGTGCTGCTTATGTTCTCCTCCGAATCCGCCTTGCGTGAGCCGCCTATCCCGTGACCGACCTGCCTGCCCCCCGTATCTCCGACCTCGCGCGCGCCCTTTCGCCTGACGGCGCCGCTGGCGTTCGCGACTATCTGTCCGGCCTGAACCCCGAACAGAGGCTGGCGGTCGAGACGACCGAGGGGCCGGTTCTGGTTCTGGCGGGGGCCGGCACCGGCAAGACCCGCGTCCTGACCACCCGTCTCGCCCACATCCTGGCCACCGGCCGGGCCAAGCCTTGGGAACTGCTGGTTGTCACCTTCACCAACAAGGCCGCGCGCGAGATGCGCGAGCGCGTCGGCCATCTGATCGGCCCCTCCGCCGAGGGCCTGCGCTGGCTCGGCACCTTCCACTCGGTCGCCGCTCAGATCCTGCGCCGCCATTCGGAACTGGTCGGGCTGAAGTCCAGCTTCACCATCCTAGACACCGACGATCAGGAGCGGCTGCTGAAACAGCTTCTGGAAGCGGCCAATATCGACACCAAGAAGCACACGCCCAAGTCGCTGGCCCACCTGATCGACCACTGGAAGAACCGCGGTTGGACGCCCGACAAGCTGCCGCCGGGCGAGGATTTCGCCAACGGCAAGGGTCATGCCCTCTACGCCGCCTATCAGAAGCGACTGGCCACGCTGAACGCCTGCGACTTTGGCGACCTGCTGCTGCACAACCTCACCATTCTGTCGCAACACGCTGATCTGGCAGCGGAATACCGCAACCGTTTCCGCTACATCCTGGTGGACGAGTATCAGGACACCAACGTCGCCCAGTACCTTTGGCTGCGGCTGCTGACCTCCTCGACCGGCAATGTCTGCTGCGTCGGCGACGACGATCAGTCGATCTATGGCTGGCGCGGCGCCGAGGTGGACAACATCCTGCGCTTCGAGCGCGACTTCCCGGGCGCCAAGATCGTCAAACTGGAGCGCAACTACCGCTCGACCAAGCATATCCTCGGAGCCGCCTCGGCCCTGATCGCCGCCAATCAGGACCGGCTGGGCAAGACCCTGTGGACCGAGGACGACAGCGGCGACAAGGTGCGCGTGCGCGGCGTCTGGGACGGCGAGGCTGAGGCCCGTCTGATCGCCGACGAGATCGAGACCGCCCGCAAGCAGGGCATGAAGTACCGGGACATGGCGGTTCTGGTCCGCGCCTCCTTCCAGATGCGGGCGTTCGAGGAACGCTTCCTGATGCTGGCCGTCCCCTATCAGGTCATCGGCGGCCCCCGCTTCTTCGAGCGGGCGGAAATCCGCGACGCCCACGCCTATCTGCGCCTGATCCAGTCCGAGGACGACGACTTGGCCTTCGAGCGCATCGTCAACGTGCCCAAGCGCGGCATCGGCGACACCAGCGTCCAGAAGATCCTGCACATCGCCCGCGAGAACGGCGTCTCGGCCATGCAGGCGGTGCGTCACCTGCTGACGACGGACGAGCTTCAGGCCCGCACCCGCACGCCTCTGGCCAACTTCGTGCGCGACCTGGACCGCTGGCGCCTACTGGCCGCCGATATGCCGCACTGGGAAGTGACCGAGACCCTGCTGGACGAGAGCGGCTACACCGCCATGCAGAAGGCCGACCGCACCAGCGGCCAGACGCGCCTGGACAACCTCAAGGAACTGACCCAGGCCATGCAGGCGTTCGACACCCTGCAAGCCTATCTGGAGCACGTCTCCCTGGTCATGGAGCTGGAGCGCAAGTCCGATCAGGAGTCTGAAACCGGTTCGGTGCAGATCATGACCCTGCACGGGGCCAAGGGTCTGGAGTTCCCTCTGGTCTTCCTGCCCGGCTGGGAGGAAGGCGTCTTCCCCAGCCAGCGCAGCATCGATGAAAAGGGCATGAAGGGCCTCGAGGAGGAACGCCGCCTGGCCTACGTCGGCGTCACCCGCGCCAAGCGCGACGCGCGCATCAGCTTCGCCGCCAACCGCCTGGTCTATGGTCGCTGGACCTCGCAACTCCCCAGCCGCTTCGTCGACGAACTGCCCCTGGCCCACGTCGATCCGCAGTCGGACACCGGCTACTACAGCGGCGGCGGCTCGCCCGGCGTGCAGCAGCCCAAGAGCCGCTGGGACGACGCCCCTTCCTTCGGCGCCGGCTATTCCAGCCCCGGCTGGAAACGCGCCCAGAGCTTCACCTCAAATCCGCCTTCGCGCTCGAACTTGGGCTCCACGCCCGCTCGCAAGGCCGTCATCCAGGGTCAGAGCCGCCCGATCGCCCCGCCGAAACCGAGCGGCGACTGGTCGCGCGGCGACCGCGTCTTCCACCAGAAATTCGGCTACGGCGACGTGCGCGCGGTCGAAGGCAACAAGCTGGTTGTCGACTTCGAGAAGGCCGGCGAGAAGAAGGTCATCGACAGCTTCGTGGAGAAGGCCTCCTAGCCCCGGCGACGGCTGATCGCGCTCTCCCATATCGCGACCAGCACCAACACGGCCGTCGACGTCATGGTCAGCGCCAGCGGCGTGAGCAGGGGCGAGGCCAGGGCCGCCAACCCCAGCGCCGCCACGCCCGCCACGCCCGCCACGCGCGGCCACGCCACCTTGCCCCAGATGGCCAGGATCGACAGGCTGGTCCCCAACAGGAACAGCAGCGGCCCGCCGAGCAGCACCGCCGCCGTCGCCGCCGGTGTCACGCCCATCGGATGGGCCAGCGCTAGTTCGTCCCCGACCGCCGTCACCACGATCCCCGCCACCACGATGATCGGGCAATAGGTATAGACCCGCCGCGCGATCGCGCCCGGATCGGCGGCGTGGATGAAGGTCTCCGACGCCGCCTCATGCGCCTCGTTGAAGAACAGCCACCACATGGTGATGGCGGCGATCAGGGCCGACACGAAGGCGGCGACCACCGGCGGCGTCCAGGCCAGTTCCGCGAACGTCGCCCCGGTGATGATGATCGATTCGCCCAGGCAGATGATGATGAACAGACCGACGCGTTCGGCCAGGTGCGCGCCTTCGACATCCCAGTCCGTCGTGGCCGATCGCCCCAGCCCCGGCACGAAGAAGGCGACGGCCGGCGCCGTGAACTCCAACGCCAGCGCGATCAGCCAGATCAGCAGCCGCATCTGCCCCTCGGCCAGCCCGCCGCCGATCCAGAACACCGCCCCCAGCATCGCCCAGGCCGATATCCGCTGAAAGTTGGCCTTCTGAACCGACGACCCGCGCACCGCCCACAGGGTGAACAGGCTGCGCCCCACCTGGATGGAGGCAAAGGCGCAGGCGAAGACCATCCCCTTGTCGCCGAACGCCTCGGGCAGCGACGTCGACATGATCAGACCCGCCGCCATCAGGCCGAACAGCATCAGCCGCACCGGCCCCCGCTCGGGGTCAAGCCAGTTGGTGATCCAGCTAGTGTCGATCCACACCCACCACACCGCCGCCAGCAGGATCGCCGCCTCCAGCCCCCCCATCGGCGTCAGATGCGCCAGCAACAGATGGCTGACCTGGGTGATAGCGAAGACGAAGACCAGATCGAAAAACAGTTCGACGAAGCCAACCCTGGCGTGCTCTCCCGCCCGCCGGACACGCATTAAACTGGTCATGCCCCACCCTTCCTTAACCCTGTTCGGCGACCGTGCAGCCGTGCGCGCCATCCGTCCAGAGCCCGAAGCGATCCGTCCCGGCCCGCCCGTGTGGGAACAGGTCGCGGCGGGCTTTGTCATCTGTATGCTGACCGGCGCCCTGATCGGACCGGTCCTGGCGCCGGATCAGGGCGAGACGCCTTTGCTGCGCCTGTTCTGGTTGCCGGTTTACGCCCTGACGGCGGGTCTGTTGCTGCTGCGCTTCAAGACCGTGATCAAGGCCTGGCCGGCGATCGCGGCCTGGGCCTGCATCGTCGGCCTGGCCTTCGCCTCGAAATACTGGTCGCTCGATCCGGCCACGACCAGCCGTCGTGTCATCGCCATGATCTTCAGCGGCTCATTCGCCATCTACCTTGGCTCGACCTTCCACGGCCCGCACCTGCCCCGCCTGCTGACGCGCTGCATCTTCATTCTGGGACTGCTGAGCATCTTCATGGTCTTCGCCGTGCCGTCCATCGGCGTGCATCAGGACATCAACGCCGGGATGTGGCGCGGCGTCTGGTACGAGAAGAACCAGATGGGCATGGTCATGGCGGCGGGTGGCACCGCCGCCGCAGCCTGGGCGGCGTCCGAGGACCGGCTGCGTCTGACGCCGCTGCTGGCCATCCTGCTGTGCATCCTGCTGGTTCTGGCGACCCGGTCCAAGACGTCCTTGCTCTGCATCATGCTGGGCGTCGGCATGATCGGCGTCCTGTGGACCCTCAAGCGCGGCGGTCCCGCCCTGGCGGTCGCCGCCGTCTGGATGGGCGTGGTCGGCGCCGCCGCCGGCTGGTGGCTATGGACTTATGAATCCGCCGAAATCCTGGCCGCCCTGGGCAAGGATCCGTCGCTGACCGGCCGAACCGACATCTGGGACGCCCTGTTCGTCAAGATCGCCGAGCGGCCCTGGACCGGCTATGGCTACAACGCCTTCTGGGGCCTGGAGTCCGCCCCGGCCACCTGGGTGCGCTACCAGACGGGCTGGCTGGTGCCGTCGGCGCACAACGGCTGGATCGACCTGCTGGTCCAGTTGGGCTGGCCGGGCGCGATCCTGGTCGGCACGATCATGGCCTCGTCCTACGTCGTGACCCTGATCCGCCTGCCGAGGGCGGGTCTGCGCGAAGGCTTCTGGAGCATCGCCTATCTCAGCGTCTATATCCTGCTGACCTTCTCCGAGAGCGTGCTGGTCAGCGCCCAGGCCCTGCCCTGGACCCTGTGCCTGACCGTCCTGGCGCGCGCCGTTTATCCCGAACCTTCGTTCGGCCGGGTCACGCTTGCCCCGAGGCGACGCGGAGCCTACCAGTCCGGTCCCCGAATCGCCTCAGACTGCACCGATGGCCGACCTGTTCTCTACGCTCGACGACGCTGAACCGACCCGCCCCGAGGCGGCGGCGCCCCAACCCGCTCCGGCGCCCGTCGTCGCGGCTCCCGCGCCCGCCGTGCATGAGCCCAAGGTCGAGCTGGCCAGCCACGCCAGCACGGCGACGGCGGCCGCCACCGGCTACTCCGCCTCCTCGATCGAAGTGCTGGAAGGGCTGGAGCCGGTCCGCAAGCGCCCCGGCATGTATATCGGCGGCACCGACGAACGCGCCCTGCACCACCTGTTCGCCGAAGTCCTCGACAACGCGATGGACGAGGCTGTGGCCCGCCACGCCAAGCTGATCACCGTCGACCTGGACGCCGACGGCTTCCTGTCGGTCAAGGACGACGGGCGCGGCATCCCGGTCGACCCCCATCCCAAGCACCCGGGCAAGTCGGCGCTGGAAGTCGTCATGACCGTGCTGCACTCGGGCGGCAAGTTCTCGGGCAAGGCCTACGAAACCTCGGGCGGCCTGCACGGCGTCGGCGTCTCGGTGGTCAACGCCCTGTCGGACCATCTGAACGTCACGGTCTGGCGCGACGGCTTCGAATGGCGCCAGTCCTTCAGCCGCGGTCACGTTCTCGGCCCCATCCAGCAAGTCGGCCCTTCGAAGAAGAAGGGCACCCTGATCCGCTTCCACCCGGATAAGCAGATCTTCGGCGTCGGCGCGGCCTTCAAGCCCGCCCGCCTGTTCCGCATGGCCCGCGCCAAGGCCTATCTGTTCCGCGGCGTCGAGATCAAATGGACCTGCGCGCCGGACCGCATCACCGACGCCACGCCCGCTGAGGCCACCCTGCACTTCCCCGGCGGTCTGGCCGACGCCCTGGCCGAGCGCGTGGGCGAACTGGAGACCGTCACCCCCGTCTTCGCCGGCCGCGCCGAGCGCAAGGGCGAGGCAGGCGCGCTGGAATGGGCCGTCACCTGGTCGCCGATCGGCTTCGGCGACGCCGACAGCTTCATCGCCTCCTACTGCAACACCGTCTCGACCCCCGACGGCGGCACGCACGAGGCGGGCTTCCGCTCGGCTCTGGTCAAGGGCCTGAAGGCCTATGGCGAGTTGATCAACGAGAAGCGCGCCGGCCAGATCACGGCCGAAGACGTCATCGCCAACGCCGGCGCCATGATTTCGGTCTTCATCCGCAACCCGGAATTCCAGGGCCAGACCAAGGACCGCCTGTCCTCGCCCGAGGGCCAGCGCCTGACCGAACAACTGCTGCGCGACCCCTTCGACCACTGGCTGACCGAAAGCCCGAAACAGGCCAACACCCTGCTCGGCTTCGTGATCGACCGGGCCGAGGACCGCCTGCGCCGCCGCAAGGACAAGGAGGTCCAGCGCGCCGCCGCGACCCGCAAGCTGCGCCTGCCGGGCAAGCTGTCCGACTGCTCGCGCCAGTCGGCCCAGGGCACTGAACTGTTCATTGTCGAGGGCGACTCGGCCGGCGGCTCGGCCAAGCAGGCGCGCGACCGCACCACCCAGGCCATCCTGCCCCTGCGCGGCAAGATCCTGAACGTCGCCTCGGCCACGGCGGACAAGCTGCGTCAGAACATCGAACTGTCGGATCTGGCCCTGGCCCTGGGCGTCCAGCCTGGCAGCCGGTTCAACATCGAAGACCTGCGCTATGAGCGTATCGTCATAATGACCGACGCTGACGTCGACGGCGCCCACATCGCGGCCCTGCTGATCACCTTCTTCTATCGCTCCATGCCCGAGACCATCCGTCAGGGCCGCCTTTTCATGGCCCTGCCGCCGCTCTACCGGATTTCGGCCGGTCCCCTGTCGGAATACGCCCGCGACGACGCCCACCGCGACGAGCTGATGGCCACCGTCTTCAAGGGCAAGAAGGTCGAGATCGGGCGCTTCAAGGGCCTGGGCGAGATGATGGCCTCGCAGTTGAAGGAGACCACCATGGATCCGAAGAAGCGGACCCTGGCGCGCGTCTCCCTGCCCGAGAGCGAGGAAGAGATCGAGGATCTGGTCGAACGCCTGATGGGTCGCAAGGCCGAGGCCCGCTACCAGTTCATCCAGGAAAACGCCCGCTTCGCCATCGCCGACCTGGACGTCTGAGGAAGCGTCTCGGCCTTACAGGCCGAGGCTCTCCGCCACCCGCGCCGCCACCGCCGCGAACCGGGCCGCGACCTCGCCGTTCGGTTCCGCCGAAACCAGCGGCTGGCCGGCGTCGCCCGCCTGACGCAGGGCCGCATCCAGCGGCAGGTCGCCGAGGAAGGCCACGCCCAGCCGGGCGGCCTCGGCCTCGGCCCCGCCCTGGCCGAACACCGGGCCGCTCATGTTCTCGATCAGGCCCAGCGTCGGCACATTGACGCGCTGGAACAGGGTGTGGGCCCGGCGCGCATCCGCCAGCGCCACCTCCTGCGGGGTCGAGACGATGACCGCGCCGTCCAGCGGCGTCTTCTGGATCAGGGTCAGTTGCACGTCGCCGGTGCCCGGCGGCAGATCGACCACCAGCACGTCCAGCGGCGCGTCCTCCGTGCCCCAGCGCGTCTGGGTCAGCATCTGGGTGATGGCCTGCGACGCCATCGGCCCGCGCCAGATCATGGCGTCGTCGGCCTTGGTCAACAGGCCGACCGACATGGCCTTCAGGCCGTGGGCGACGTGGGGGACGATGGCCCCGTCCACATAAGCCGGCTGGCCCGAAACCCCCAGCATGGTCGGCAGCGACGGCCCATAGACGTCGGCGTCCAGCACCCCGACCGACAGGCCTTTCGCCGCCAGCGCCGCCGCCAGATTGACCGCCACCGTCGACTTGCCGACCCCGCCCTTGCCGCTGGCCACGGCCAGGACGCGCTTCACATGGGCGGGGCGCTCGGTCGGGACCGGCGCCTTGGCCCGGCCCTGATCGGTCGCGGCCTTGGACAGGCCCGCCGTGCGGCGCGGCGCGGCGGCGGGCGCCGTCTCGGCGGTCAGGACGACCGACACCCGCGCCATGCCAGAGATGGCTTTCAGCGCCGCTTCGGCCGCGTCGCGCACGGGGGCGTAGATCGCCGTCTCGCCCGCGGGAACCTCCATGACGAAGCCCGCCCGGTCCTCGCCCACCATCAACCCCTGAACCAGACCGGCGGCGACCAGCCCCTGTCCCGATTTCGGGTCCACAACGGCGTCGAGGGCGGCGGTTACGGCGGTGCGGTCGATCAAGGCTTTGCTCCTTGGCCCTTGCCGGGCCGGTCGCGGGCGTTCTATCGCCCTCTGGTCCTGTTCGCGAGCCCGTTCCTTTGACCAAAGCGCCCCGCCTCACCCTGATCGCCGGCCCGACCGCCTCGGGCAAGTCACGTCTGGCGCTGGAGATGGCCGAGCGGACCGGCGCCGTCATCGTCAACGCCGACAGCCAGCAGCTCTACGCCGACCTGCGCATCCTCAGCGCCCGCCCGACGGTCGAGGATGAAGCCCGCGCCGAGCACCGCCTCTATGGCGTCGCCGACGCCGGCGAATCCTGGTCCGTCGGCCGCTGGACCCGCGCCGTCACGCCCCTGCTGGACGAACTGGCCGCGGAAGGTCGTCCCGCCCTGCTGGTCGGCGGCACCGGCCTCTATTTCAACGCCCTGACGCGTGGTCTGGCCGACATTCCCGCCGTCCCGGATGACGTGCGCGATGCGGTGCAGGCCGTTTATGACCTTGAGGGCGAGGCTATCTTCCGCCGCCGTCTGGCTGAGGTCGACCCCATCGCCGCCGCCGCCATCACCCCCGGCGACCGCCAGCGCCTAGTCCGCGCCCTGGCTGTGGCCCAGTCCACCGGCCGCTCGCTCAGCGACTGGAAGGCCGACACCCAGCCCCTGCTGGCGCCCGGCTCCTACGACGCCCTTGTCGTCGAGCCGCCGCGCGATCGCCTCTACGCCGCCTGCGACGCCCGGATCAGCCAGATGATCCAGAACGGAGCCGTGGACGAGGTCCGCGCCCTGCTGGCCCGCGACCTCGATCCCGCCCTGCCCGCTATGAAGGCCGTCGGCGTCCCCGAACTGGCCGCCCACTTGTCGGGCGAGACCTCGCTGGACCAGGCCGTCGCCGCCATCCGCCTGTCCACCCGCCACTACGCCAAGCGCCAGCTGACCTGGTTCCGCAACCAGACCCGCGACTGGCCGCGTCATCCGGGCTTCGCCTGACGGATTTCAACGGCTTCCCCTTGGAACGCGACGGCGCAACGCCTATATTGGATTTGTTCGGGTTCGCCCGGACTATGGCGATAAACGCGCTTGTAATAAGCGGACCGGACCCGGGTGCGATTCCCGGCGGCTCCACCAACTTCTTCCCCGCGTTATCGGCGGAGGCAGCATGGGGCCGACTAGCATCGACGGACGTGTAAAGAAGATGCTTTCGCTCGTCCTGGCCCACCGTATCGGGCCATATTGTAACTGCGAACGATAACTTCGCTGGAGAAGTCCGCCTCGCCGCGTAATGCGGTTCGGTTGATTTCGAACACTTAAGTCCTGGGGGTTCAGATCCTCAGGCGGGGCCCGGAGGGCGCCTGGCAACAGAAGCCCTCCACTTTCCTGACATCGCCATCTTCCGTCGCTCGCCTGTCGCGGGTAACAGTCGGCCGTTCCCAGTTTCGAGGCCCCCGATGTCGGATCAAACTCCCCCGGTCGATGAGATGCACTATGAGCAGCTCGCCCAGGACGCCCTGCGCGGCGTGATCCGCTCGGCGCTGGAACGCGCCGCCGAGCCGGCCGGCATCCCCGGGGCCCACCATTTCTACATCACGTTCAAGACGCGGGCGCCCGGCGTTTCGGTGCCGCCGGACGTGCTGGCCAAATACCCCGACGAAATGACCATCGTCCTGCAGCATCAGTACTGGGATCTGAGCGTCGAGCACGACCGCTTCTCGATCATGCTGAAGTTCGGCGGCATGCCCAAGGTCCTGGCCATGCCCTATTCGGCCGTGACCCGCTTCTACGACCCCAGCGTCCAGTTCCTGCTGCAGTTCGAGGAGCCGGAAATCGTCGAGGCCGAGATCGCGCCCCTGACGCCCCCGGCCCGCGACCCGAACGCCGCCCCGCCCCCCTCGGGTGACGGCGACGGCCCCAAGGTCGTCTCCCTGGACCAGTTCCGCAAGAAATAGGCGCTGGCCCTCATGAGCAACCCGGACGACAAACCCGCCGAGACGCCCGCCCAGCGCGCGCTGCGTCTCAAGCAGGCCGCCCAGAAGGCCCGCCCCGGCCCGCCCCAAAAGGGCGGCCTCCAGCGCGACCAGTCCGTCACCGTCAAGTCCGGCTCCAACAAGCCCTGGATGACGCGGTAGGCTGCGGCTCGCGAAAGCCGCCCTCCAAGTCACGGATAGGGGTAACGGAAATCGTGCTCATCAGCTTGAGGGTCTCCCTTGCAACCTCCGTCGGCTTGCTCACCTGCTTATTGGGCTCTTGCCGTGAGACACCTACCCGGCTCGATTTCGACACCTTCACCTTCGAAGCGGTAAGGCGTGCAGATATCCTCGAACTCAGCGCTGGCGAACAGACCGCCGTCATAGAGTTCTGCAACCTCGATCTCGGCGAAGCCGCCGTAGCCTCTGGGTGCGAGCGTAAGGACGCCGCGCTCGGAGACAGCATACGCGGTTTTCGCGTAATGATGATGGGGCAGATGCAATGGTCATCCCCGCCGTTTGCGGAGCGGCCTGGCAGCGCGTCTTCCCCTCAAGCGAAGCCCCTGGTCCGCGCGGAAATCAATGAAGTTCGCGATGCGAGCGGCGTATCCCAGTCGCCGAATTGGTACGCCTTTTCGAGGCTGCGGGCGGGCGGAAGCCAGGCCGCGCCAATTCTCACCACAGACCAGCGGTGGCCACTTGTCGTCTGCCAGCCTGACGCTCCTTCACGAACTTGCCGACTGGCTCTTATCGTCGATGGAGTATTCGTGGAGACGAGTTGGCACCACCATGGCCCAGTCGATCAGGCGGAGATGTGGCGAATCTCGACGGGCATTGACGCAAAGCTCCGCACGTTCATCCATCCCGTCCGTTCGACCGCTACGCCAAACCAGCAGAAGACGGACTGAAAATCCCTAAAGCCTAAGGCGGTTACGGCCCCGCCGCCCGGTCAGCTCATGCCAGCCGCGATCACCCTCAACACCGCATCCGCCGCCAGTTCCGACGGATCGGGACCGCCGCGGCCCATCAGGTCCAGCGCCGCCGTCTGGCGTGCGGCCTGGTCAGCGGCGGCCTGCGGGTCTGACAGCAGATGGCCGACCGCCTCAGCCAGCTTCTCGGGCGTGGCGTCGTTCTGGATGAACTCGGGCGCGATACGGTCATCGGCGGCGATGTTGAACAGGGTGATGTGCTTGGCCGTCACCAGGTTCTTCATCAGTAGGTAGGACAGCCCGTCGATCTTGTAGGCGATGACCATGGGCGCGCCCGCCAGGGCCAGTTCGGTCGAGACCGTGCCGCTGGTGGCCAGGGCGACGTTGGCCGCCTTCATCGCATCGTACTTGTCGGCTTCCTGCACCAGATGGGCGCGGAAGGGCCAGGCGGCGACGCGGCCGGCCACGTCGGCGGCCACGGTGCCGGCGGCGACGACGGCGATCTCCAGCGCGGGGTCGGCCGCCTTCAGCCGCTTCACCGTCGCTTCGAACACGGGGGTCATGCGCGTGATCTCGCTGGGCCGACTGCCCGGCAGGACCAGCAGCAGGGGCGCGTCGGCGGCGATGCCGCGCGCGGCGCGGAAACGGGCGCCGTCGGCGCTGGCCATGTCCACGTGCAGAGCCTGCGAGCCCACGACCGTCGTCGGCAAGCCCTCGCGCTCGAACCACGGCGCGTCGAAGCTGTAGAGCGACAGCAGGTGATCGACGCTGGCGGCCAGGGTCTTGGCCCGGCCCGGACGCGAGGCCCAGACCTGCGGCCCGACATATTTGATCAGCGGCACGCCCGGCAGCACCTCACGCAGGGCCTTGGCCACGCGGATGGTAAAGCCCCAGCTGTCGATCAGGACGACGGCGTCTGGCCGCTCAGCCTTGGCCAGCGCGACCGTGTCGGCCACCCGGCGCTTGACCAGACCATAGGCCTTCAGCCCCTCGATCCAGCCCAGAATGGACAGTTCGGCGATGTCGAAGGGGCTGGCGACGCCCTCGGCCGCCATCTTGGGACCGCCGACGCCGACGAAGGCGACATCCGGACCCAGACGCGTTTTCAGCGCGCGGGCCAGCCCGGCGCCCAGAGCGTCGCCAGACGCCTCGGCCGCGACCAGCATGATCTTCAGCGGACGGCTCATCGCTGGACGCCCCAGACGAACAGGCCCAGACGGTCCGCCGCCTCGACCAGGGCTTCATGGTCGATGACGATCAACCGCCCGGCGAAACCGCCGATGCCCGCCAAACCGGCGGCGGCGGCCAGCTCTACCGTCGTCGGGCCGATGACCGGCATGTCCACCCGCAGGTCCTGGATCGGCTTGGGCGCCTTGCCCAGCGCGCCCTTCAGCGCGCCCGGCGCGCCGTGCAGATCCGCCGGCAGGTCCGCCACACGGCGCAGCATTTCGTCGGTACCTTCCTGCGCCTCGACCGCCAGCACCAGACCGTCGCAGACGACCGCGCCCTGACCGATATCCAGTTCACCCGATTTTTCAGCGACGTGCAGCGCCTTCTTCAGATCTGCCAATTGCTCTGCTGTCGGCGTGATCGCGCCCAATGCGCCCGCTGCCAGAGCCTCGCCGCCAAGAATGTCGTCCGCGCCCTCGACCGCATAACCCTCGGCTTCGAACACCGACAGGATCTTGCGCAACAGGGCGTCGTCGCCCTTGGTCGCCGCCGCCACGATGCCGGGAAGCAGGGTCGCGCCCTTGAAGTCAGGCTTCAGGTTCTTGAAGTCCGGTCGGTTCACATAGCCCGCCAGGCAGACAGCCTCGCAGCCCTCAGCCTTCATCGCCTTCAGGATGCGACCGATCTCGGCCATGCCGAACTCGGCACCCGGCCAGCGCACCAGATGGGCGTCGGCGAACCCCGCCAGACGGATGATGTAAACCGCCCGTCCCTCGGCCTCGCACCGCGCCGCGATACGGGCCGGCAGGTCGCCGCCGCCCGCGATCAGGGCCAGCTTGGGCGCCGGCTTCATTCCTTGCCCGGCAGGCAGAGCGGTCGCTTGGCGCCGTCGCGGATGAAGGCGACGATCTCCATGATCTCGGGCAGGTCGGCGTAGGTTGTCTCGACCCGATCCAGACGCTCGGCGAAGACGCCGTCGCCCTCGAACAGGTCGCGATAGGCGGCCAGCAGACGACGCACCGCGTCCTTGCCATAGCCCTTGCGCTTCAGCCCGATCAGGTTGAGCCCGTGCAGGCTGGCGTGATTGCCCCAGGCCGAGCCGTAGGGGATGACGTCGCGCGTCACGGCGGCCAGACCGCCGACGATGGCGCCCTGCCCCACCCGGCCATTCTGGTGCACGGCGCACAGGCCGCCCAGGAAGACCTTGTCCCCAATCTGGGCATGGCCGCCCAGAGTGGCGTTGTTGGCCATGACGACATTGTCGCCAACGACGCAGTCGTGGCCGACGTGAGCGCCGGTCATGAACAGGCCGTTCGATCCGACGCGCGTCACGCCCGTCCCCTGCGGCGTGCCGCGGTTGAAGGTGGCGTGCTCGCGGATGACGTTGTCAGCGCCGATCTCCAGCCGCACCGGCTCGCCCTTGTAGCCGTTGTGCTGCGGGTCGCCGCCGATAACGGCGAAGGGATGGATGACCGTCCGCGCGCCGACGCTGGTGTCCTGCTGGACCACCACATGGCTGACCAGCTTGACGCCCTCGGCCAGGGTCACGCCCGGGCCGACGATGCACCAGGGGCCGATCACGACCCCGTCGGCGATCTGGGCCGAGGCGTCGACGACGGCGGTCGGGTGGATGGTCACTGGGCGGGCTCCGCCACGGTCACGACCATGGCCATGAACTCGGCCTCGGCGGCCAGCTTGCCGTCGATGAAGGTCTCGCCGCGGAACTTGTAGGCGTCGCCGCGCGCGCGGATCACCTTGACCTCCATGCGCAGCTGATCGCCCGGGCGGGCGGGCTTGCGGAAGCGCACCCCGTCGATCGACATGAACATGATGACCTTGTCGGCCACCGCAACATCCAGACTCTTGGACATCAGCAGGGCGCCCGTCTGGGCCATGGCCTCGACGATCAGGACGCCCGGCATGACCGGATCGATCGGGAAGTGGCCGGGGAAGAAGGGCTCGTTGTGGGTGACGTTCTTGATGCCGACGATCGAGGTCGCCGCCACGAAGTCCTCGGCCTTGTCGACCAGCAGGAAGGGATAGCGGTGCGGCAGGCGCCGCATCACTTCGGCGTAGTCGATCTTGTTGTCGTCGCTCATGATTCTTTCGCGCCCTTTTTCTGGGACGCCTGTTTGGCCAGCCAGATGGCTTCGCGCAAGGATTGGCGCAGGGGTTTTGCAGGATAGCCGGACCAGGTCTCGCCCGGCGGCACATCGGCCAGAACGCCGCCGCCGGCCGCGACGCGCGCGCCCTCGCCGATGGTGATGTGGTCGCCGACGCCGGCGCGGCCGCCGAAGATGCAGTTGTCGCCGGTCGTGACCGAACCCGAGATGCCGGTATGCGCCGCCATCAGGTTGTTGCGGCCGATGACGCAATTGTGGCCGATCATGACCAGGTTATCGATCTTGGTATTCTCGCCGATGACGGTGTCGTCATAGGCGCCCCGGTCGATACAGGAGTTGGCGCCGACCGTGACGCCGTCCTGAAGGATGACGCGACCCAGCTGCGGGATATCCACCGGCCCGGCCTTTGATCCGGCCGCGCCGAAGCCCGATTCCCCGATACGCGCGCCGGACAGCAGCTTCACCCGGTCGCCGATCAGGGCGAAGCCGACGGTGACGTTCGAACCGATCAGGCAGTCGCGGCCGATCTGGACGCCGGGGCCGATGACGGTGTTGGCGCCGATGCGCGTGCCGCGACCGATTCGGACGCCTTCGCCCAGCACCACGCCGGGCTCGATCACGACGCTGTCGTCCTCGATCACGTCGGCGACGCTGGCCGCGCGATCCAGACGGACGGGACGATGCAACAGGGCCGAAGCCCGCGCCCAGGCGGCCTGGGCCTCGCCGGACACGATCACCGCCGCACCCGCTGGCGCGGCCTCGACCGCGGAGGCGGGCACGATAACGCAACCGGCCTGGGTTTCAGCCAGGGCCGCTGCGAACTTCCGGTCACCCAGAAACGCGATCGCGCCCCGGTCCGTAGTGGACAGGGGCGCGACGGCCGAGATGACGACTTCGCCGCCCCGGACCACCTCCCCGCCGATTTGCTCGGCGAGGGCGGCGACCGTCAGGGGAGACAGGGTCTGAAAGAACCTCGGATCGGGCATTGACCCGCCTTTACGACTGCGGCTGGGCCGGAACCGTCATACGGTTGAAGCTGAGCGTCGGCAGGGCCGTGTTCAGGCGTTGCAGGACGGTGCCCGTGATATCCATCGCCGGGTTGATAAAGGCGACGCTTTCGCCACGCAGCAGGACGCCGCAACCACGTTCCTGGTAGACTGCGAGGATGAGCGGACGTGCGGCTTCTTCGATCGCCCTGGCCTGAACACCTTGCGTGTAGCGGAGTTCGGCGTCGCGGGTCTGCTCCAGCTGCTGGGCTTCGCGGGCGCGCTGCTCCAGTTGCTGACGACGTTGGTTCAGTTGGTCGGCCGGAATGGTCGAGGCGCCCTGTTGCAGCGCCTGGTACTCGGTCTGAATCTGCTGAGCGTAGGGGGCGAGCTCGCCCTGGGCTTCCTGGGCCAACTGGACCATGCGGGCTTGCAGGGCCTGCCCGGCAGCAGACCCGAGCAGAATTTGCTCACCCGAAACGGAACAGACGCCCGGGAGCACCGGACCGGGGTTAGCCGGAGCTTGCGATTGGGCCATGGCCGCCGAGGCGGTCAGCGAAGCGAGGGCGAAAGCGCCGATAGCGAACAGTTTCATCTTGAACCTTTGAGCAGTCTGGAAGGCTGCGGTTAGAACTGGGTCGAGGTGGAGAAGCGGAAGGTCTCGGTCTTGTCGTAGTCTTCCTTCGACAGGACCTTGGACAGATCGAAGCGGATCGGTCCCATGGGCGAGCGCCAGTGAATGCTGACGCCGGCCGCGGCCCGCAGCGCGAGGTTGTCCACGATGTTCGGATTGGGCTGGCCGGTGACGGAGTCGACCTGATAGCGATCGTCCAGCATTCCCAGCGTGCCCACGTCAGCGAACAGCGAGGTCTTGATGCCGTATTCATCGGGCAGATAGTTGGGCACCGTCAGTTCAACCGTGCCGATGGCGTAGAAGTTGCCGCCCAGGGCGTCGGTCGTGGTCAGATCACGCGCGCCCATGCCGGCGGTCTCGAAGCCGCGGAAGGTGTTGCCGCCCTTGAAGAAGCGGTCGTTGATCCGGATCGGATCGCCGTTCCAGCCCGACACATAGCCGGTCGAGCCCTGCACGCTGACGATCCAGGCCGGGCTGATGCCCCAATACCAGGAGGCGTCGGCCTCGGTCTTGAGATAGTTCACATCGCCGCCGATGCCGGCGATGTCCTGACGCAAGGAAGCGTTCCAGCCGCGCGTCGGCCGCACGGGATCGTTGCGGCGATCGACCATCAGCGTATAGCCCGCCGACGAGTTCATGAAGGCCCCGGCCTGATCGCACAGGGCCGAAGACCCCGTTCCGTTGCAATAGCCCGAGGGAATGATGACTTCGTCGTTCTTCAGGAAGTAACGGACGCTGAACAACGAATAGCCGTTCAGAGGGTAGCTGAGCCGCAAACCTCCGCCCGTCGAGCGATAGTCATAGGACGAATACTCGCTGAGGTCGTAGCGGGTGTGGAACAGGTCGAATCCGGCCCGCAGGTCGCGGCCCATGAATTTCGGCTCGGTGAAGCGGAAGTCGATCTGCTGACGCAGCGAGCCCCACTCGGCGCGAGCCACGACGTTCTGACCCCGACCGCGGAAGTTGCGCTGGGTGACGCCCAGGTTCAGCACGAAGGAGTCGACCGAGCTGAAACCGGCTCCGACCGACAGTTCGCCGGTGGGCTGCTCTTCCACGGTGACGTTGACCACGGTGCGATCCGGCGCGCTGCCCCGCGTTTCCTCGATCTTGACGTCCTTGAAGAAGCCCAGGGCGCGCAGGTTGTTGCGCGACCGCTCCACCAGACTGCGGTTGAAGGCGTCGCCCTCGCCCACCATCAGCTCGCGACGAATGACCGAATCCAGGGTCTGGGTGTTTCCGACCACATTGATCCGGTCGATATAGACCCGTTGGCCTTCCTTCAGGTTGAAGGTCACGTCGACCGTGTCGGTTTCGGGATTGGCGCGATAGGTCGGATTGATCTCGACGAAGGCGTAGCCCGCCGACCCGGCCGCAAAGGTCAGGGCGTCGACCGCGCTTTCGATACGGTCGCTTTCATACAGGTCGCCCGACCGGATCGGCAGCAGACGCTGAAGGAAGTCCGCGTTCAGACGGTCGTTCTCGGTGACGACCTTGACCTCGCCGAAATTGTAACGGTCGCCCTCGTCCAGGGTGATGGTCATGCCGAACGCGCCGCCATCGGGCTTCAGTTCGGCCACCGACGACAGGATGCGGAAGTCGTAATAGCCGCGGTTGGTATAGAATTTCCGCAGTTGCTCCCGGTCGTAATCCAGCCGGTTCGGGTCGTAGTTATCGTTAGAGCTGAACAGTCGCCACCAGCTGGACTGTTTCGTGACCATGACCTCGCGCAGGTCGCTGTCCGAAAAGGCCGAATTGCCCAGGAAGGTGATGGCTGCGACGCCGGTTTCGGGGCCTTCGTCGATCTCGAACACCACGTCGATGCGGTTCTGCTCCAGCTGGACCAGCTTGGGCGTCACCGTGGCCGAGATGCGGCCCGAGAGGCGATACAGTTCGATAATCTTGCCGACGTCTTCCTGCACCCGGGCGCGGGTGTAGATGCCGCGCGGCTTGATCGTGACCTCGTCCGTCAGCTTCTTCTCGGTGAGGGCCTTGTTACCTTCGAACGTCACCTGGTTGATGATCGGGTTCTCGGCGATCTCGACGATCAGGTCGCCGTTCGCCTGAAGGCCCAGTTGCACGTTGGCGAACAGGCCGGTCCGCGACAGGGTGCGCACGGCCACGTCAATCGTCGCCGCGTCGATGGTGTCGCCCGGCTGGATCGGCAGATAGGACAGGACCGTGGTCTGATCGATACGCTGATTGCCTCGGACCACGATGCGGTTGACGACGCCCCGCTCCTCGACCTGTGCGGCGGGGGCGGCTTGCGCGGCCGGCTGCGGCGTCTGGGCTGCGGGCTGCTGCGGCGCAGACGTCTGGGCCAACGCCGGGCCCGCCAGGCCGGCGGCGGCGGCCAGCGCCAGTACGCTAGGTCCAAGGATGCGGCCACGGGTTCGGATCATGAGGCGACTGTCGTTCTGAATCATTCGGGGAACCATCGGGGGCTGGCGTCGGCTCACGAGGCGAGCCCGCCGAGGAATTTGAAGAGATTGAGTTTCTGCAGGTCGTTCCAGGTCGCGAA
>NZ_JBOHLI010000017.1:0-50922 GCF_050729455.1 Brevundimonas sp. | reverse complement strand
GGTTCTCCACCGGCGCCGGGGTGTCTCCCAGGGCCTTCACGATCCGCCAGCCCTCCGCGAGGACGGCGCCAGGATTGAGGAAGTCGGCGCGGCTTAGTTCGCCGCCGCCCGCCGTCAGCCCCAGTTCCAGGAAACCGGCGTAGACGGTCTCCGAAAGGGCCTGCCAGTCGTTGATCAGCCAGGCGAAGGTCCCGATCAGCAGGACCTTGCCGAAGCCGGAGGCCAGGACTTCCCGGTTGGATGACAGGGCCCACTGAATTCCGGTCAGTGCGACGACCAGGGCGATCATCAGCCCGAAGACGCCATTGACCGGGCCCTGCAGGGCGCTGAAACCCGCCGAGACGGTATTGGAGAAGACCGCCATCAGTTCATTGGGGGTCTCCACGCCGACCGAGATCGCCATCGTCCTGCTCCTCAGTTCCGCGCGTTCGGCAGAGGATCGAAGGCCGGCGGGTTGGGGACCGCCGTCGGCCGCGCCCACATCCGGCGGCGCGCCTCGGTGCCCGCAGCCCGTTCGGCCGACTCCCGCGCCGCGCCCTCGGACAGGAGCCGGGCCTGAGCCAGCATGAGCACGCGCAGAGCAGCAAGATCTTCGGCCAGGACGGCCAGCATCTGGTTGGACGACTGGACCGCGGCCGTCTGGCCTTCGGCGGACTGACTGGCCGCGAGCGCCCCGGAGAGGCGCTGGCCGCGCCCCTGTCCCAGTCGCTCCAGCTCCGCGGCGGTCCGGGCCAGGTCCTCGGCCGTGCGTCGCGCATTGGCGGTCCGGCCTCGTCCCTGTTCAAGCAGACGCAGGGGGTCCGTTCCTGACAGCTCCTCGGGATAAAGGTCCTCGAACTGCCGCTCCAGTTCGCCGACCGAGGTCGCCAGCCCCCGCGCCGCCCGGGCGAGTTCGGCCATGTCCTGAAGCGCCTGGCTGTTCTGCGCCAGATGGCTGTAGGGCGAGGCCGCCAGGCTTCGCGCCTCGTTGGCGAGGCTCTCCAGCTGGCGCGCCGCCTGCAGCGCGTTCTCCATATGATTGCGCGGATCGAACACGACCTGCTGGGCTTGAGCCTCTCCGGCGATCGTCAGAGCCGCGACCACCACGACGACGGCCGCGGACCTATTCGGCCGCGAACGACGCGGCGAAGGCGTCGAAAACGGAATCCACATGTCGCACTCCCTTGGCTTTGAGGAATTCACGGGCGAATCCGGCGTCGCCGGATCGCGTCAGCACGGCGTCGATGAGGGCCTGGTCCTCGGGCGAACCCGCCCCGCACAGGGCCAGGGCCACGCCCGACAGACGAAGGTCGAACAGGCGCCGCCCCTGAGGCTGGCGCCAATAGTAGGCTCGCTTGGGCGCTGCGAAGGCGATCAGCTCCAGTTGTCGCCGGTTCAGGCCGAAGCCGCGGTAGAGATCCGCCGACAATGGCTCCAGGGCGCGAGGATTGGGCAGGAAGATCTGGGTCGGACAGGACTCGATCAGGGCAGCCGCAATCGGCGAGGCCGCCACGTCGTCCAGGCTCTGGGTCGCGAAGACGACGGCGACCCGCTTCTTGCGCAGGGTCTTCAGCCATTCGCGGATCTTGGCCGCGAACGCCGTTTCACCGAGGAAGAGCCAGGCCTCGTCCAGCACCAGCAGGGTCGGTCGACCGTCGAAGCTCCGCTCGAGATGATGGAACAGGGCTGAAAGCACCGGCGCCACCGCCGAGGGCGTCGCCATCAGGGTCTCCAGTTCGAAGGTCTCGAACCGGCTCGGCTCCAGGCTCTCGCCGGCGCCGTCGAGAAGCGCGCCGTGCGGTCCCTTGAGGGTCAGGGCCTCCAGGCCCGCCGCCACGGCCTTGTTCTGGACCAGGGCGCAGAAGACGGTCAGCGTCCTCTGCTCCACGGGCGCCTCGCCGAGCGCCGCCAGGGCCGCCCAGATCTCCTCGCGAACAGCCGGCGTCGGCTCCAGTCCGGCCTGGCGCACGGTTTCGGCGATCCACTCCGCGGCCCAGGCGCGCTCGTCGTCTGCGTCGATGCCTGCCAGGGGCTGGAGCGAGAAAGCCGCGCCCGACTCCATCGCCCGCCAGCGGCCGCCGGCCGCAAGCGTCGCCGCCCGCGCCGAGCGCCCCTTGTCGAAGAAGACCACCCGCGCCCCCGGATAGCGGAACCACTGCAACGCCAGAAAGGCCAGGAGCGCGCTCTTGCCCGCCCCCGTGGGCCCCACCACCATGGCGTGGCCGACGTCGCCGACGTGGAGCACCAGGCGAAAGGGCGTGGAGCCCGTCGTCCGGGCCACAGCCAGAGGCGGCCCGCCCAGACAGGCGTCTCCGGCCGGTCCGGCCCAGACCGCCGAGACCGGCAGGAGGTCGGCCAGATTGAGGGTCGAGACCAGGGGCCGGCGCACGTCGGCATAGGGCTCGCCCGGCAGGGAGCCGAGCCAGGCCTCCACGGCGTTGAGGTCCTCGATCCGCGCCGTCAGCCCCTGGGCGTTGAGCGCCGCCTCAATCGCCCGGGCCTTGGCCCCGGCCCCCTCCTCGGTCGAATCCAGAACCGTGACCGTCAGGGTCAGATAGCCGAAGGCGCAGGCCTCGGCCCCGAGCATCTCCAGCGCGCCGTCGCATTCCTCCGCCTTGGAAGCCGCGTCGGTGTCGATCAGGGGCTGCTCTTCGCGGGTGATCGCCTCCCTCAGCAGGACCCCTACCCCTTTTCGCTTGGAGAACCAGCGCTTGCGCAGCTTGACGATCTCGCGCTCGGCCTCGGCCTTGTCGAGACCGATCCAGCGGGCGGTCCAACGATAGGAGAAGGGCAAGACCCCAAGACCATCCAGCAGGCCGGGCCGGGTCGCCGACGGCAGGCCGCGCACGGACACCGTCCTCAGCCATTGGTCGCCCAGCCGGGGCGCGGTCCCGCCCGTCAGGCCGACGTCGGCCAGAAAGGCGTCGAGAAAGACCGGCGTCTCCGGCGGCCGCACCTCATGAGGCCTGGGAGAGACGCAGGCGTGCAGCCAGGTCAGGAGGGCTCCATCCTCCAACGGCGCGATCTCCGGCAAGGCGTCGGCCAACAGGTCGAACGTCGCATCGGCCTCTCGACGAAAGGTCGCCAGGGTCTGGCGCCAGTCCTGTCCGGCCTTGGCCAGGCCGTCGAACAGCCACCGTTCCAGCCGCCGCGTCTCGTCGGCCGGCGGCAGCCAGGTCAGGGCCAGCCTATAATCCGTCTCATAGGCCGCTTCGGCGGCCTCGAAACGATCGCGCCGCTCGGCGTCGACCAGCCAGGCCGCCTCCGCCTCGAAGTCGCTTTCCGGATAGGCCGCCGCCGGACGCCGCAGCGCTTCCACATGCAGGCACCAGCCCGTCCCGAGACGCTTCAGGGCGTTGTTCAGCCGCGCCCGGAACGCCATCAGCTCCTCTTCCGTCGAGGATTCCAGGTCCGGCCCCCTGAAGGAGAAGGCGGTGGTGAATGAGCCGTCCTTGTTCAGAACCACGCCCGGCGAAACCAGGGCGGCCCAGGGCAGATGATCCGCCAGGCTGGCGGGACGGCGACGATGTTCATCGAGGAAGCGCATGACGGCCTCACGCGTCCAGATGGCCTGGCAGGGCCAGATGGCGACGCAGGACGTCGAAGAAGCGCCTGTCCGCCCGCGCCGCCCACAGACCGACGGCGTGGGCGACGGCCCACCACAGGAGGCCGAGCCACCAGATGCGCAGGGCCAGACCCAGGACCATGGCCGTCGTGCCCATGAGCACGGCGTAGTCGCGCGGCATGCCCGCCATCAGAACAGGCTCGACCAGAGCCTGGGCGATCGGCAGGTCCCAGCCTTCAGGCTGCAGCTTGTCAGGCGAACGGGCCATCAACCGACCTCCGCCCCGCCGGCGAAGCCGAAGAAGTCCAGAAAGAAGGTCGAGGCCGCAAAAGCGATCGTCAGGCCAAACAGGATGCCCAGCGCCCGGCGCATCGAAGACCCGCTTTCGCTCATGGCGACGCCGGCCCCGAACAGGACCACGGCGATCACGGCCGCGGCCTGGACGACCGGCCCCGTGATCGACTGGACCACCTGCTGGATCGGCCCTTCCCACGGCATGCCGGAACCCCCGGCAAGGGCCGGCCCGGCCGCCATCAGGCAGCATGTCGTCACTGCGCCGAACAGGCGGCGCCCCGATGTCCTACTCATGATCCGCATCCCTTGATCAGCGCATTTCAGCGCGCCGCGACTCATTGCAAGCAGATCAATTCCGCAGCCGTCAACAAAAATTATTCATTTATTTCAGCGACTTATCGTGAACTTCTGATCGACTTTCTCGCAACTTGGGGCGGCGTCGGCGCGAGTTTCAAGCCGCCGCCCCGGGGGCGGTCTTCCAGGTCCGGGGAACCCCGAAGAAAGCAACGCTCAATCAATATCTTGTCGGGCGCTCGCGCGAAGCAGCCGGTTGCGCCTGGCGCCTCTCGACGGCGGCAAGCCGCAGCGACAGACCATGACGGCGCGTGTTCGCCAGAATTCAGCCTCAATCCATGGGCGGCCCGCGGGGTCTCGAACTCACGTCAGGCGGCCCGATGCGCCCTCATATTCACGGTCAGACTCTTTCGCGTTCCGACTTCGGCCCCCATTTCGGCCGCGAAAACGCCAACCCGGCGGAAGGACAACCGATCCCGATGGACTGTCCGGACGGCCTGACCGGCCCCTGGCGTGCTACAACCCGCTCCGCGGTCGCGACGGACATCCTTCACGGCGCCTCGGCGATCGATTCCCTTTGATGGAAGGGCAGGTCCGATATTCACACCTCAAGCCACGGTGGAATCATTTTTCATACTATCGCGACATATTTCATGTAGCATGTCCGGACAGAACGACATTTCACGTCGCGGAGACCGTTTTCATGACGGAGACGCTGCCACACGCCTATCCAGGCCCCAGGACCCTGTTTCGCGAATCCCGCCTTCCGGAACAGGCCGTCCCGGCCGGTTACAGCGCCCTGATTGAAACATGGAATCTGGACGCGCCTCCGCCCCGCATTCTCTGCGCCATAGGCGAGCGCCACCGCACCTATATCGCCGACGGCTGGCGGATCATGACGCCTCGCCACGCGCCTGCGCCGACGCTCCTGGGGCATCTGACCTTCGCCCTCAAATACGAGGGGCTGGACCTCGCTGTCCTCAAGCGCCTGTTCCTGGCCGTCGGGGGCGAACCCTTCGAATCCATCCTGCGCGCCCAACCGACCAGCAGTTACGCCCGGCGGATCTGGTTCCTCTACGAATGGCTGACCGGAGAACGGCTCGAGCTGCCTGACGCCGAAGCGGGACGCTATGCCTCCGTCCTGGACCCCGCCCTGCAATGGGAAGCGGCCGGCCCCACCATCCCTCGCTACCGGCTGCGCAATAATCTCCCAGGGACGCCCGCCTTCTGCCCGCTGGTCTTCCGGACCCCGGCGCTCGAACGCGCGATCGGCCTGGACCTCCCGCGACGCGCTCGCGAGGTCGTGGCCCAGGTCCCAAAGGACGTCCTGGCCCGGACCGCCGCCTTTCTGCTCCTCAAGGACTCCCGGTCCAGCTACGCCATCGAGGGCGAACGTCCGCCGCAGGATCGTATCCAGCGCTGGGGCCGCGCCATCGGCGAAGCGGGGCGCCGCCCCATCGACCGGGACGAACTGCTGCGCCTCCAGCGGATCGTGATCGGCGACGAACGTTTTGTCCGGCTGGGCTTCCGCAACGAGGACGGCTTCGTCGGCGACCATGATCGCGACACCCGCATGCCCCTGCCCGACCATGTCGACGCCCGCCATCAGGACCTTCCCAGCCTGATCGATGGCATGATCGCCTTCGCCGGCGGCCCGGCGGCAAGCCTCGACCCGGTCCTGTCCGCAGCGGTCCTGGCGTTCGGTTTCGTCTATATCCATCCGTTTGAAGACGGAAACGGACGCCTGCACCGCTACCTCATCCACCATGTGCTGGCGGAGCGCGGCTTCAACCCGGCCGGAATCACCTTTCCCATCTCGGCCGCCATCCAGGATCGCATCGACGACTATCGCAGAACGCTCGAGAGCTATTCGACGCGACTGCTGCCGTGCGTGCGCTGGCGGCCGACGGAAGGGTTCAACGTCGAGGTCCTGAACGACACCGCAGACTTCTACCGATACTTCGACGCCACGCCGCACGCCGAGTTTCTCTACGATTGCGTTGAGCAGACCATCGAACGGGACCTGCCCCAGGAAGCGGACTATCTGCGCCGCTACGACCAGTTCCGGGATCAGCTCCAGGCCCTGATCGACATGCCCGAGTCGACGGTCGACCTCCTCTTTCGGTTCCTGCAACAGAATGAGGGGCGATTGTCGGCCCGGGCCCGGGCCCGTGAGTTTGCGGCCTTCACCGATGACGAGGCTGAACGGGCGGCCGCGATCTACGCCGAAGCCTTCGGGCCGTAACCGAAATTGCGGTGCGGCCCCCCAGAAACAGCGAAAGCCCGGCGTTGCCTCTTTCGAGGTGCGCGTCGGGCTTTCATTGGGGGCTCGGCTTCGCCCATTTCTGGCCGATGGTCCTAGCCTCAATCGTCCGGTTTTCACCCGATGATCAGATTATCAACCCGACGGCCTTCTCGAAGTTCCTTCCCGATCGGATGAAATCGATCAATCCGCGACTGAGGCGCCTCCACCTTCGATCTCAGCCCAGGGACCGGATCTGATATCCGCCGTCCACAAACCCGTTCACCGCGATCACGGCCTCCACCCGACGGCCTGACGGCGTCCGGCGAATGTGGACGATGCAGTCAATCGCCTCGCCGATCATGCGCTGGGGAACCTGGCTCGCCACCTCGCCTATCAGATCTTCGACGCGGCTCAGCGCTTCGATCGCCGAGTTGGCGTGAACCGTGGACAGACCGCCCGGATGTCCCGTGTTCCAGCTCTTCAGGGTTTCAAGCGCGGCGGCGCCGTCGCGCATTTCGCCGATGACGATCCGGTCCGGCCTCATGCGCAGGGCGTCGCGGACAAGGTCGGCCACGCCGATGGCGACCGGCTGTCGGCGGGTCACGACCGATACGACGTCCCAGGCCGAACACTGCAGTTCGGGCGTATCCTCGATGAGAAAGACCCGGTCTTGCGCGAAGGCCGGTTCGGCCAGGACGGCGTTGGCCAGGGTCGTCTTCCCCGATCCGGTCCCTCCAGAAATCAATATGTTGCGCCGTTCACATACGGCTGAACGCAAGGAACCTGCCTGGCCCGCCGTCATCACGCCGTCGCGCACATAGTCGTTCAACCCCCAAACCACGACGGGGCGCTTGCGTATGGAAAAGGCGGGCCCGGATGCGACGGGCGGCATCACCGCCTGGAACCGCTCTCCCGTCCCGGGCAGGACGCCGGACAGCCTCGGGTTTTCCCGTGTCACCGCCTCGCCGACATAGTCGGCGATCAGCCTGATCGCTCGCTCCCGCGCTTCCGACGACAAGATCTCGCCAGTGTCCCAGCGCCCCTCGCCGATCCTGTCCAGAACCAGTCGTCCGTCAGGATTGGCCAGGATCTCAACCACCGCGGGCTCCCCTAGGCCTGCAAGGACCGTCGCGCCCAGGGCGTGGCGCAACGCCTCCAGCTTGCGTTCGGCGATGATCGGATGGGGCGACACTTAGTTGGCCGCAGCGAACGATGGCGGCTCGCCGGCCACGGCGGCATGCCTGTCGTCCCGTCTGCCTGAGACGATCCGTGCGGCCGTCGCGTCCAGCAGGCGTTCGATGCGCCTGTCCACGGCGGCCTGCACCGTTGGGTCCTCGTCCGCCACGATGTCCGGCAGGCGCAGGAAGAAGGCCTTGGCCACCTCGATCAGGAGTTCCTGGACGATCTGCATGTCCCGGCCAGTGGATCGCATGTGATCGCGCAACGACCGCTCCAGGTTCAGCAAACGGTCCTCGGGATCGGCCTTCGGGCTCTTGATAAGTCCCCGAACAATGGCCTGACCTGCGGCCTGGCTCAGGGCGATCCGCCCCGCCCTGGCCTCCCGATTGAGGCTCGACACCACCTTGGGGTCGTTGATGTAGACCTGCACGCGCGTCGCCAGCGTTTCCCTTCTAGCCATCGCTCCCTCCTTGCAGTTGATCCAGCACCGCCTGCTGCGCCGCCATCTCCTGGGCCACCCGCCCATAGATGTCGGCCGCGCGCGCCGCGGCCTTCCTGTCATCCATGGCGCCGGCGACCTCCTTGAACAGAGGCAGGCTGGCCATGGCGTCTCGGCCCAGACTGCGACGCCCGAACCAGGGGTGGGGCGGGCGTTCTGGAGCATCGACACGCGCCGCCTGGTCCGGCGGCGCTTCGCCCGCACGACTGCGGAAGGGCTCGCGCCGGTCATAAAGAAGCTTCTCGGTCCGGAGCGGCCGCCGTCCTGACACGAAGACGAGCTGCCGGTCGTCCGGAAGGGCGCGGATTTCGCCCGGCTCCAGCAGGGGCCGCTCCACCTCCGCGCGGGAGACCGAACCGCGCCCCGCGCCCAATCCCGACGGCGCGCTGCGGCTCGTCCGGGTCTCCATGACGGAACCGGTCAGCTTGGACACCTTGTCCTGGGTCAGGGGGTCCAGCGCAGAAAAGGCCGTGTAGACATGACAGTTGTCGAGGATGGTGTTGTGGGGCCCGTCGGCTCGCAACTCCTCGCGAATGAGGATGTTGCGCCGGTCCAGATAGAGGGCGCGAAACTGCTCCCTCGGCGCATGCGCCAGGGCGACGCGCAGATAAGACGTCAGGGCCGTCCAGGATGACAGGACCGGCCGTCGGCAAGCCTCGGCGCGCGCCATGGCGACCCCCAGCTTCTGGACGCGGCTCAATACCGCGATCCCGGTTTCTGAGAGCCCTTCTCGGCGCAAGGCCGCCTCATCGGCGGCGGCGACCCCGGCCAGCCCACCGAAGGCGTCGACCAGGCGGGCGACCATCGCCCGGCCGGCGGGCGAGGACAGGCTTCGCCCCAACACCGCGACCAGCAGGTCGATATCGGCGTCGGTCGTCCGGTTCGGGGCCAAGGACGGGCGGAGGGCGGACACGGTTGTCGACACTTGGGGCTCCTGGGCTGCTCGCTCCGGATCGGAGCGCCCCTGCCCGCCCTTCCTTTCTCCCTTCGCCGGGACGCCCGGCTTAGGGGAGGCAGCCTGATCGCCGTCTCTGCGAGCCCCGACTGCCATGGCCGGCCAATTACGGTCTGGACGGAATGCTCAAGGAAGCCGGGCGAGGCGCCGATGCGCGTTACGCGGCAGCCGTCCTGGCGATCACGACCCTTCTGGCCGCCTGGCCGGATCAGGGCGTCTGACGCGCCCAGCGCGCCGAGCGCTTCGGCGACGCGAGATGGACCGGCCTGGACGGCGCGATCGGCGTCGTGGAACTCAAGCCAGCGGCGCAGGTTGAGAGCCTGAGCACAAAGGAGCGACCGATGTCCGCCATTCCGGGCTATCGCCTGAACGATCCGAGTCTTCCCGCTTCGCCCTTGACCGAGCGCGAGTTCGAAGACCTGAAAGCTGTCCTGCTCTTCGGCGGGGATGACGTGGCGGCCCTGCGGCAGGCCCATGACATCGTGTCCGACCAGGTCGAGGCCATTCTCGACGTCTGGTACGGCTTCGTCGGTTCAACCCCGCATTTGCTGGCCTACTTCTCCGATGCGCAGAGCGGCGAGCCCATCGGCGACTATCTCGCCGCGGTGCGCAAACGGTTCGGTCAGTGGATACTGGACACATGCCGCGCCGAGTACGACGCAGCCTGGCTCGCCTGGCAGGACGAGATCGGACGACGCCATCATCGCAGCGGCAAGAACAGGACCGATGGCGTGAACGCCGCCGCCCATATCCCGATGCGATACTTGCTCGCCCTTGTCATGCCGATCTCGGCGACCATGCGTCCGTTTCTGGCGAAGCAGGGCGCTGACGCCGCAGACGTTGACAGGATGCATGCCGCCTGGACCAAGGCCGTGCTGCTGCAAGCCATCCTCTGGTCGCGCCCCTATGCGAAGGAAGGCGATTTCTAGCCTCCAACGCCCGCGTCTAACCTCTGCATGGCGACGCTTCAGCGGGGCCTTGGACGACGATCTGAACTGCGGAGCCTTCCTTCGAGCCCTGGCGGAGGTCGGGCAAACTACCCGCTGCGCGAAGCGAGGGCACGTGGGCCGCGCTCGGTCACGAGCGCAGGCCCATAGGCGTCACATCTCATCGCCCACGACTTCGTTTCTGCATGATCTCGGTTGCGAGCCGCAGCAAGCACAGAACGACGCCGGACGATCGCGACGCTGGAAGCG
Organism: Brevundimonas sp.; assembly: GCF_050729455.1. Classification (GTDB taxonomy): domain Bacteria; phylum Pseudomonadota; class Alphaproteobacteria; order Caulobacterales; family Caulobacteraceae; genus Brevundimonas. The sequence goes on along the minus strand of NZ_JBOHLI010000017.1, from coordinate 40,716 downwards.
GTTCTCGCCGAGGCGACTGAGCTCAGAACCGGCGGCGCGGGCGGCGCGGCGCGCGTGGCCGCACGTCGGCCAGCAGTTGCGCCAGCACGACCGCGTCAATATTGCCGCCGGAGATCACCGCGCACTTGCGTTTGCCGGCCACGCGTCGGCCAGCGGCTAACGCCAGCGCGCCCGCGCCTTCAGCGATCACGTGTTCTTCCAGCGCCAGACGCACCAGTGTCTCGCGCAGTTCGGCCTCGCGCACGATGACGACGTCGTCGAGCAAGCCGCCCAGAATGCGCCGGGTCAGGCGACCCGGCTCCTTGACCTTGACCCCGTCCGCCAGGGTGGCTTCGGCGTCGCGCAGGCTGTGGTCGCCGCGCAACGCCCGCGCCATCGCATCGACGCCCTCGACTTGCGCGCCGACGATGCGCACGCCCTGCGTCTTGAGCGCGAGCGCGACGCCGGAGGCGAGGCCGCCGCCGCCGATGGGCACCAGCACCACGTCCGGCGCCAGTTCGCCGAGCTCCAGTCCGACGGTGCCCTGGCCGGCGATCACGTCGGGATCGTCGAAGGCCGACAGCAGGCGGTAGTCGTGCTGGGCCGCAAGTTCGACGGCGAAGGCCTTGGCCTCGTCGTAGCTGTCGCCGTGCAGGCGCACCGCGGCGCCCCAGTGGGCGACGCCGGCGACCTTGGTCTGCGGCGCCGTTCGCGGCATCACCGTGATGACCGGCAAGCACAAGCGGTGACCGGCCCACGCCAACCCCTGCGCGTGATTGCCGGCGGAGGCGGCGATCACCGGCCGGGTATCGCCCCGTTCACGCGCGGCGAGCAGGGCGTTCATCGCGCCACGCACCTTGTACGAGCCGGTGCGCTGCAGGTTCTCAAGCTTCAGCCAACAGCCGAAGCGCTCGGCGTAGTGCAGCGGCGTCGCCGCCAGATACGGACGCAAGCGCGCCTGCGCCGCCAACACATCGGCGGCGCCGACCTCGGCGCATGCGACATCGGTTTCAGTGTCAAACATGGGTCAGCCATGCGCCGTGACGCCCCTCCTCGCCGCGAACCACGCGCTGGTACAAATCTGCGATTTCGCGTCCCGTGCTGGCGGCGCCGTAGATGCGCTGATTGATCGCGGCGATCGGCGTGACCTCCGCAGCGGTGCCGACGATGAACACCTCGTCGGCGTCGAGTAGTTCGTCCAACGTCACCGTGCGTGACCCGGCGCCGGTCAGTTCGATTACCGTGGCGCGGGTGATTCCGGGCAGTGCGTCGCGGTGGGCGACGGCGGTGATCCGGCCGTCGCGGACCATGAACACATTGGCGCCGGTGCACTCGACCACATCGCCGTCGGCGTCGGTGAACAGGGCCTCGTCGAAGCCGTTCCGCCGCGACTCGCGCTTGGCCAGGATCGAGTTGACGTACGCGCCGCACAGCTTGAGCGGCGGCAGCGAACTGGCCGGGTTGCGGCGCCAGCTCGACACGCCCAGGCGCACCGCGTCCTGTCCGAGGTGCACGTTGGTGGGGAAGGTCGCCACCATCAGGTGCTGGGTCTGCGAACCGACGTCCAGGCCGATGGAGCCGACGCCGCACCAGGCAAGCGGCCGGATATAGGCGTCGCGGAGGCCGTTGCGACGCAGGACCGCCAAGGTCGCCTCCGTGGCGCGCGCGACGTCGAACTCGATGCCGAGCAGTTCGGCGCCCTGGCGCATGCGTTCCAGGTGCTCCGGCAGACGGAACACCGCGGCGCCGTCAGCCGTCGCGTAGCTGCGGATGCCTTCGAATACGCCGCTTCCATAATGCATCGCGTGCGTGGTCAGCGCGACGCGCGGTGAATCGGCGTCGACGAACGCGCCGTCGAACCACAACTGCGGCTTACCGGGGACCGCCGTCGTCGTCGGGGTCGTTTCCTCGGAAGGGAGAGCGCCAGCGGCGTCTTTGGTCAGCATGGCGACACCTCCACGGCCAGGCAGTCGTACAGTTTCGTCAGTTGCGTTTGCAGGACCGCGGCGGGGCGATCGCCTTCCACCGCCATGCGCAGACGCCAGCGGTCGCCATAGGCGTGCGTATCTCCGTCGATGCTGAGCGGGCGAAACCCCCGGCGTTCGGCGGCGCCGAGCACGCGGGTCAGGGCGCCTTCGGCGCGGCGCAGGGTGAGGTCAAGTCGGTAGCGTGTCATGGGTGTCCTCGTTGTCGTGGTGGTTGGGGTCGAGCAACATTTGCGCGTTGTTGCGGTTGGGTGGGACCAGCGGCCAAACGTTCGCCGCGGTATCGATCGCGACGTGCAAAAGCGCCGGACCGGGAGTGGCCAGCAGTTCCTGCAGCGCGTCCTCGGCCGCGCCCGCCCGGTCGAGGTAGAAACTCTTCACGCCAAACGCCGCGGCGAGGGCGACGAAGTCGGGGTTGTCAGACAGGTCCGTCTCCGAGTAGCGCTCGTCGAAGAAGAGTTCCTGCCACTGCCGCACCATGCCGAGCCGCTGGTTGTCGAGCAGCACGATCTTCACCGGCAGTTGGTAGCGGCCCAGCGTGGCCAGCTCCTGCACGTTCATCAGGAACGAGCCGTCGCCGCTGACGCAGATCACCTGCGCGCTCGGGAAGGCCAGTTGGGCGCCCAGCGCGGCCGGCAGGCCGAAGCCCATCGCGCCGAGCGCGCCACTGGTGAGGTGCTTGCGCGGGTCGTTGAAGCGCCAGTGCTGCGCCACCCACATCTGGTGCTGGCCGACGTCGCAGGCGACGACGGCCTCTGGCGCCAGTTCCGACAGGCGCCGAAGCAGCGCCGGGGCGTATACGTCGTCGCCCGGCGCGTCGTAGCACGCAGCCAGACGCTGCTTGCGGTCCAGGCAGGTCGCCCGCCACGCCAGGCATTCAGGCCTCGCGGCGGCCAGCGCGTCGAGACTCGGCCGGAGGTCGCCGCGCAGGCCGACATCGGCCGTGCGCAGCTTGCCGATTTCGGCGGCGTCCAGATCGAGATGAACGACCTTGGCGTCGGGCGCGAACTCGCCGAGCTTGCCTGTGACGCGGTCGTCGAAACGCGCGCCGACCGCCACCAGCAGATCGGCTTCCTGCACCGCCAGATTGGCGGCGCGGGCGCCGTGCATGCCGAGCATGCCCAGATTGAGCGGATGCTCGGCCGGAAGCGCGCCGAGGCCACGCAGGGTCAAGACCGTCGGCGCCTGGATCGCTTCGACGAAGTTGCGGAACTCCGCCACCGCATCGCCGAGCGCGACGCCGCCGCCGCCGTAGACGACCGGCTTGCGCGACTGCGACAGCAGCTCCAGGGCGGCGGCGAGTTCCCGCGAACCCGCGACGACGGGCGCATCGACCGGCGCAGGCGCGTGCGGCGGCAGGTGAGCGGCGTCGGCGGCTTGCACATCCTTCGGCAGGTCGATCAGCACCGGTCCCGGCCGGCCAGAGCGCGCGAGGCGGAACGCCTCCCCCACCGCCTCAGGCAGCTGGTCGATGCTGCGGACCAGGAAGCTGTGCTTCACCACAGGCAGGGTCATGCCGAAGACATCGACCTCCTGGAACGCATCAGTGCCCATCAGCGGCGTGGGCACCTGTCCGGTGATGACCACCATCGGCACCGAATCCAGCATGGCGTCGGCGATGCCCGTGACCAGGTTGGTCGCGCCCGGACCGGAGGTCGCCACGCACACGCCCACCTTGCCGCAAGCGCGGGCGTAGCCGTTGGCGGCGAACGCCGCGCCCTGCTCATGGCGGACCAGCACGTGCCTCAGACCGGAGCCGTACAGCGCGTCGTAGAAGGGCATGATCGCGCCGCCGGGATAGCCGAAGAGCATGTCGACACCCTCGGCGGCCAGGGCGCGCACGAGCCAGTGTACTCCGTTCATGTCGGGGCCTGTTCGAGTTGCTCGGCGGTAGCGGCCGAAGAAGATTCGCCCTGGGCGTCGGTCTGCGGCGCGGCCGCCAGCCACGGCATCGCCGCGCGCAGCTTCCTGCCAGTGGCCTCGATCGGGTGTTCGAGGTCGGCCTGTTTGAGCGCTCGATAATTGGCGTTGCCGGCCTCGTACTCGGCGATCCACTGACGTGCGAACGTGCCGTCCTGGATTTCGGCCAGCACCCTCCTCATCTGCGCACGCGCGTGGTCGTCAACCACGTAGGCGCCACGGGTGAGCGAGCCGTACTGAGCGGTCTCGCTGATGAACTCGTGCATGCGTGTGATGCCGCCCTCGTAGAACAGGTCGACGATCAGCTTCAGTTCATGCAGGCACTCGTAGTAGGCGACCTCCGGCTGGTAGCCGGCCTCGACCAGCGTCTCCCAGCCGACCTGAACCAGCTTGGTCGCCCCGCCGCAAAGCACCGCCTGCTCGCCGAACAGATCGGTTTCGGTCTCTTCCCTGAAAGTGGTGCGGATCGCGTTCTGGCGCGCGCCGCCGATGCCGGCGCAATAGGTCAGCGCGAGCTGCTCGGCATGGCCGCTCCTGTCCTGATGCACGGCGTACACCGACGGCACGCCGCGGCCGATCTCGTATTCGCAGCGCACCAACGCGCCTGGGCCCTTCGGCGCGACCAGCACCACGTCGAGGTCGGCGCGCGGGTTGATCTGGCCGTAGTGCACGTTGAAGCCGTGAGCGAACAACAGGCACGCGCCTTGAGTCAGGTTGGGTTCGATCACCTCGCGGTAGAGCTGAGGCTGCACCATGTCGGGCGTCAGCACAGCGACCAGTTCGGCGTCGGCGACGGCTTCGGCCGGTGTGTTGACGGCGAAACCATCGGCCCGGGCCTTGAGTTCGGTCGGGCCGCCGGGACGTAGGCCGACGGTGACGTCGAAGCCGGAGTCGCGCAGGTTGAGGGCCTGGGCGCGGCCTTGGCTGCCGTAACCGACGATGGCGACGCGGGGGTGTGAAGTAAGGGTCATGGGAGTGTCCTGAAGTTGGTTGGGCAAGAGGATGGGAACTGCGGAATCAGCGGGCTGGCCCGCCGCTTCAGCGGGGAGCGAACGCACCTGCTGTGTCTGGAGCCGCCGCGACGGTCCCGCCTTCGAGCGGACCAGGCGCCGTGACCGCGCCGCGCGAAGCCGAACTCACGGTACGCGCGTACTTGGCCAGAACGCCCGTGGTGACGCGCGGCGCCACGCGGGCGGGTTCACGCGCAGCCAGATCGGCGGCGACATCGATGCGGCGTGCGGCGACGTCGATACGCACGCGGTCGCCGTCGCGCAGACGCGCGATAGGGCCGCCATGCACGGCTTCCGGCGACACGTGGCCGACCATGAAGCCATGCGTGGCGCCGCTGAAACGCCCGTCGGTGATCAGCGCGACCTCGTCGCCGAGGCCCTGGCCGACCAGAGCGGCGGTGACGGCGAGCATCTCGCGCATGCCGGGGCCGCCGGCCGGGCCTTCGAAGCGGATCACGACCACGTCGCCGGCGGCGACCTGGCGAGTCTGCACGGCGGCGAAGGCGGCTTCTTCGGAATCGAACACGCGCGCCGGGCCTTCGAAGAGCGTGCGCCCGTGCCCGGCGAGCTTGACGATGCAGCCTTCGGGGGCGAGATCGCCGTACAGGATCGAGTACCCGCCAGTCGGCTTGATCGGATCGGCGACCGGACGGACCAGGTCCTGGGCCGACGTCGGTCCTGTGGAGCCAACTGCCGCGAAAGACGCGCGGGCCGCATCGAGCTCGGCGAAGAACGAATTGCCGGTGACCGTCGCTACGTCCTCGATCAACCCGGCGATCCGCAGTTCGTGCGCCACCAGGGCGACACCGCCGGACGCGAACAGCTCCGCCGCAGTGTAGCGGCCGCCAGGCTTGAGGTCGGCGATGACCGGCGTGCTCGCGGCGGCCTCGAACTCCTCAAGGCCGAAGTCGACGCCGGCTTCGTGGGCGATGGCCAGCAAGTGCAGCGCTGCATTGGTCGAGCCGGCGGTGGCGGACACCGCACGCGCGGCGTTGCGCAGCGCCGCGGGCGAGAGGATCGCACGGGGCGTCGGCCCACCGTCGCGCAGCAGCCGCATCACCAGTTCACCGCAGGCGTGCGCCGCCGCCGGCTTGTCGGGGTGCACCGCCGGTATGTCGTTTAGCTGCAGCGGCGACAGGCCGAGGAAGGTCAGCACCATCGCCATTGTGTTGGCAGTGAACTGGCCGCCGCAGGCGCCGGCGCCGGGACAGGCGCGCGTCTCCACATGGTGCAGTTCGGCGTCGTCGATGCGACCGGCGGCATGCGCGCCGACCGCCTCGAACACGTCCTGAACAGTGACCGCTTTCGTCTCCCCGTCCCTGGTGCGGCACTGGCCTGGCAGGATCGTGCCGCCGTAGAGGATCACAGTAGGTAGATCGAGGCGCGCGGCCGCCATCGCCGCGGCGGGGATGGTCTTGTCGCACCCCACCAGTAGCACCATAGCGTCGAGGCAGTGACCGCTGACGGCGAGTTCGATCGAGTCGGCGATGGTCTCGCGCGAGGCCAGCGAGGCTCGCATGCCGTCACTGCCCATGGCAATGCCGTCGGTGACGGCGATGGTGTTGAACTCGATCGGCGTGCCGCCGCCGGCCTGCACCCCGGCGCGCACATGCTGGGCGAGGTCGCGCAGGGTCAGGTTGCAGGGCGACACGTCGCTCCACGTGTGCACTACGGCGACCAGCGGCTTGGCGATTGCGGCGTCGTCCAGCCCCGTGGCGCGCAGCATGGCGCGAGCGGGGGCGCGGGCGGGACCGGCTTTGATGGCGTTGCTTCTCACGGATTGGATTTCCCTTGGATGGAAGGTCCAGGCCGCAAAAACGAAAAACCCCGCGTCCTTTCGGGCGCGGGGTTCAGGTTCTTGCTTCCTGGGTATGGTGTGGTTGTCTGTTACCTACACGTACCCGAACCCCGCGCTGTGAAGCACGGTAATAATCTGGACGAGCACGACGGCGGCGAACGCGAGACCGCGCACGACCGTCACGCGCGAAAGCGCGTTGACGAGGATCTGCAGATGACTGTCGCGTGGCGTCATGGGCGGCGCAAAAACACGACCGCGATGGTCGTGTCAACCGCTTCTTGCGCGATCGCGCGAGAAGACGCCCAGGCTCGATGTCCACGCTGGGAGGGCGCGATCAACAGCAGTGCATCGCACCCGAATTCAGCCAACCGGCCGAGATTGTCACCGAGTATGATCGCGACAGCGGCTCCTCCTTCAGCGAAAAGTCGACCGTGGCCTACAGCAACCGCGAACGATCCGGTTCGTCGTCCTCCTCCATCTCGGGCCAGTCCTCGCAGGGACGCTGCCCTGGCACCACGGGCCGCGCGGCCGTTTCGGTTCTGCCCGAAGACCTGGTCAACTATGACATCGGGACCTCCAGCGTCGTGCCGCTGATGGCCGGCTTCCATCCCGATCCGACCCCGCTGTTCACCGATTTGCAATCCAGTGGCAAGCCGAGCCAATTCTTCGAGTATGCGCAGAGCCAATCTGCGCCCTTCTTCATGTCGGCCCCCCTGGAGATCAATCATGGCGGCCGCCACCGACATCCTCGAAGCCACGTCCGACCAGACACGCGTGAAGGTCGTCGCCACGGCTCTTGCCCAGTTCCAAGCCGCCAACCCGGATTGCAACGCTGAAGCCATGCAATCCGAACTGCTGATATTCCTTCGCGAGGCGATGGAGGCCGCCGGCGTCCTTGATGAACACGAAGAACTCGCGATCGACGCCCGCTTGGGGTGACGGCGACCTCCATGGAGACCCACGGCGGCAGCCGCCCAGTAAGCCTCGGCCAATTCGTCCAGGGTCTCGCCCGTCCGCATTCGATCCCGAACCAGAGCCCTCTCCCCACAGGATCAGCCCCTTCCAGGACGGACATTCGGGAATTCGCGGCGATCCTCGCCTTGGCCAAGGTCAGGCCGGGATAGGCGCCGAGCACAAGACGTCGACGGACGCCGCCAGCCGTCACATACCGATACTCGAACTGTTTAGAGCCGCTGGGGAAAACACGAACGGCCAATCCGCGGCTCCCGCTGACCGTCCGCTCATAGGCGGTCGCCCCCGGCTCCAGGCCCGAGATCCGCCGATCCGTCGTGAGGTTTCCCGCCGCCACGTCGCGCTCCATGCGCTCATCATTCGCAAATCAACGGCTACGCCATGATAGCATTTGACACGCGCTTCCAGTAGCGCCCGGCCGCCAGACCTGCTGGCGGCGGCCCAGCCGATCCAGCCCTTGCCGGACGCCCCAGTCGAAATGAAACCAGGTGGAACGTCCTGAAACGGCAGTGCAGCCGTTCTGTGCGCCCCGGCGACACAGGCACGATTTCGCTATCGCAATCTCGGCCCAAAGCCAATTCTACCCGACTTGCGCGCCACAATGAGCCGCTGCAACACTGCTTTCGGACGATGAGCCCCCCGAGTCCTCGGGCGACACATCTCAGGCGCCCGACGTAGCCACGCCATAAAAAGACTGAAGAACACACCTCCGCCAGATCCAGCTTGCAGTCGACGCACATGGCGCCCATTGCCGCTACAGACCTCAAACCCCGGTCGGCCGGCAATCATGTCCGCACGCTCCCGAGCATTTGATTCCTTCCTCCCATTTTGCCCGATCACCTGCAGCTAGGAAGAAACGGCGGTGAGCCGCCGCCCCCCTCTGATCCAGGCCCCGAATAGCTGCGCCCAAGACACTCAGCCCCCGGATGGAACGCTCGTTGCTGCTCGACGGTTAAAATAGAACGAAACGAGTCCAGAGAGAGATGCTCACAGAAGACATCGAGACGTCGACGCCCGCAGTCGATCGCCGCGACTTCATTCACATCGCTGCGGGCGCATTCGCAGTCGGCGCAGCGGGCATGGCGCTCTGGCCGTTGATCGATTCCATGAACCCGGCGGCCGACACCTTGGCCCTCTCCTCGGTCGAGGTCGACTACGGCAAGGTCCAGCTCGGCCAACAGATCGTGGTCAAATGGCGCGGAAAGCCGGTCTTCATCCGCCACCGCACCCCCAAGGAAATCGTCGAGGCGGTCGCCGACGACAACGCCGCCCTGCGCGACCCCGCGGCGGACGCCAGTCGTCACAAGCCCGGCAAGCCGGAATGGCTGATCCTGGTCGGCGTCTGCACCCATCTGGGGTGTATTCCGACGTTCGGGACGGGGGACTATGGCGGCTGGTTCTGCCCTTGCCACGGCTCCCACTATGACACCGCCGGACGCATCCGGAAGGGTCCGGCGCCCCAGAACCTCCACCTGTTGGAATATACCTTCCTGAACGAAACGCGGGTCAAGCTCGGCTAGAAACGACGCTCCCCGCCACAGAGTTCGAACGGCAGGCTCAGGCGAAGGGCGGCCGGCGGCGCAAGCGTCCCCGGCGCGCCTTCGATGGCGGCGCCATGACCTGTCCAGGCTAGGGCGCGCGACGCAGCAGCCCTTCATGCGAACGCCAGAGGGCGTAGCCGAGGACTGACCCGAAGAAGAAGACGTGGCCGACGAACTGCATCATCGGATTGGCTTCGGTGAACCAGGGGAAGGCCACTGGTGCGATCAGATAGAAGTTGATCAGCCAGAGGGCCAGGCCATAGACGCTCGCCAGACCGATGATCGCCAGGCCAGACCGCAGGCCGCCCGCCAGCGTCGCGAAGACCGCGCCATAGATCATCGACAACATCATGTGCACGGCGACGCCCGCCAGGGCCGCCATCGCCAGCGGATAGCCCGGATCGAGGGCTTCCGATCCCATGGCGATCGCGCCGATCATCCGCAACGGCATGGCGAACGCCGGCCCGCCCATCATGACGGCGCTGGCCGCCATTTCGAACGCGGCGAAGGCGAGACCCGCGATGACGCCCGCCATCGCGCCATGACGGATGGCCCATGGCAATTCGGACCGCGTGACCGGGATGTGAGAACGGGCAAGGGCAATCATGATCGCCTCCGCTAATCTGTGCGCTACAGACTCAACGCCAGCGGGGGAGCGATGGTTCTGAATTTTCTTCGGACGGGTGCGAAACGGCCGATGGCGGCGCGCCACGCCACGCTCCCTCAACTCTCAGCACGGCATCAGAAGCGCCGCCATCAAGGCATTTCATATCCTGTGCCTAGAGCTTGACCGCCCTGAGGCGCAGCGCGTTGCCGATCACGCTGACCGACGATAGCGCCATGGCCAGCGCCGCCAGCGCCGGCGACAGCATCAGGCCGAAGACCGGGTAAAGGACGCCCGCCGCCACGGGGATGCCCAGCGAATTGTAGCCGAACGCGAACACCAGGTTCTGGCGGATATTGCCCATCACCGCCTTCGACAGATGTCGAGCCCGCACGATGCCCTGAAGGTCGCCCCCCAGGAGGGTGACCCCGGCGCTCTCGATCGCCACGTCCGAACCGGCCCCCATGGCGACGCCGACATCGGCGGCGGCCAGGGCCGGGGCGTCATTGACCCCATCGCCGGCCATCGCAACGACGCGCCCTTCAGCCCGAAGCTGCTCCACGACGGAGGCCTTGTCCTGCGGCAGCACCTCGGCCCGGACGTCGTCGATTCCCAACCGCCGCGCGACAGCTTCGGCGGTCGTGCGGTTGTCGCCTGTCATCATCACCAGTCGGAGGCCGGCGGCCTTCAGGTCACGGATCGCTTCGACAGTCGTGGCCTTCACCGGGTCGGCGATGCCGAGAACCCCGGCGGCGGCGCCGTCGACCGCGACAAAGATGGCCGTGGCGCCGTCCTCTCTCAGCGCTTCGGCCTCGACCTCGAGGGTTGCGACATCGACGCCGACCTCCTTGAGATAGCGAGCATTGCCCAGGACCAGGCGCCGATGATCGACGACGCCGGTCACGCCACGCCCCACCGGACTGTCGAAGTCACGGGCTTCGGAAAGGGTCAGATTGCGATCCGCCGCCGCGCGCACGATCGCGTCGGCCAGGGGATGTTCGCTGCCCCGCTCCAGGCTGGCTGACAGGCTAAGAAGTTCGCCCTCGTCGAAACCGTCCGCCGGACGGATCGCTGTGACCGACGGCCGCCCTTCAGTCAGGGTGCCGGTCTTGTCGAGCACCAGAGTGTCCACCTTCTCGAACCGCTCCAGCGCTTCAGCGTTCTTGATGAGGACGCCGGCGCGCGCCCCACGCCCCACCCCCACCATGATCGAGATCGGCGTGGCCAGACCCAGCGCGCAGGGACAGGCGATGATAAGAACCGACACTGCCGCGACCAGGGCGTAGGACAGGCGCGGGTCAGGCCCGATCACTCCCCAGACAAGGGCGGCGACCACGGCGATCCCGATCACCGCCGGCACGAACCAGCCCGACACCCGGTCCGCCAGGCGCTGGATGGGCGCCCGGCTGCGTTGGGCCTGGGCCACCATCTGGACGATCTGGGCCAGAAGGGTGTCGGCGCCGACCGTGTCCGCCCGCATGAGGAAGGAGCCGGTCTTGTTCAACGAACCGGCGATAACCTTGGCGCCGACCTCCTTGGTCACCGGCATCGATTCACCGGTCACGAGGGATTCGTCGAGGGCCACGCGTCCTTCGAGGATCTCGCCGTCGACCGGGATCTTTTCGCCGGGCCGAACCCGCAGGCGGTCCCCGACGGCCACGAGATCGAGCGTTACATCCTCGTCGGCCCCGTCCTCGCGAACCCGGCGGGCCGTCCTGGGCGTCAGGTCGAGCAAGGCCCGGATCGCGCCCGAGGTCTGTTCGCGCGCTCGCAGCTCCAGAACCTGACCCACCAACACGAGAACCGTGATCACCGCCGCCGCTTCGAAATAGACCGGCGCGCTGCCGTCCATGCGCCGCATCGCTGCGGGAAACAGGCCCGGCGCCAGCACCGCGACGACACTGTAGATCCACGCCGCCCCGACCCCGATGGCGATCAGGGTGAACATGTTGAGGCTGCGATTTCGGATCGACTTCCAGCCGCTCACGAAGAACGGCCAGCCGGCCCACAACACCACGGGCGTCGCCAGGACGATCTGAATCCAGTTCGACGTCTGACCGGAAATCCGATCGGCCAGTCCCGTGAGATGGCCGCCCATCTCCAGCGCGACGACCGGCAAGGTCAGGGCGGCGCCGATCTCGAGCCGGCGGGTAAAGTCGATCAGCTCCAGATTGGGCTGAGCCTCGGCGCTGACCATCTCCGGCTCCAGCGCCATGCCGCAGATCGGGCAGGCGCCCGGCCCCTCCTGGCGCACCTCGGGGTGCATCGGGCAGGTGTAGATCGTCCCAGCGGCCGCGGGTGTCGTCTGAGGTCTTTCGCCTAGATACCGGTCCGGGTCAGCGACGAACTTGGTCCGACAGCCTGCCGAGCAGAAGACGTAATCCTGTCCGTCGTGCTCGGCGCGATGCCCGGCGGTCGCGGGATCGACGGCCATGCCGCAGACGGGGTCGCCCCCTTCCCCGCCAATGGCGGCGTCCTGCGAGGAGCCGCCGCGAGCCTGACTCCGGTGAGAGGCGTGGGGCTTGGACATGGCGTCACTCCGTGTCGGCGCCTGTTCGGCCTAGACCCTTGCAGGATATGGCTCAAGGCGCACTGGAAGAGTATGCTGAATATTCTGTCAGGACCGATGGTGCAGTCGGAAACAAGCCCAAGCTGCTGAATGGTCGGACCGGCGCTGAAAGTCAGGTTCGCGGCTGACGTGGATGGTGATGGATGATCTCTACTCTATCGAAATACCGGCCAAGATTCAGGCGGCGCGCGCCGCCTTGCAGCAGGTCGAAGACTGAAGTCCTGAAGGATCGCCTCGACCACTGCGTCATGGGCGCGATGACAGCAGACGCCCCCGAACCCGAAACCGGAACATCCTCAGGCCTTCAGACCGTGAAACACCGCGCCACGGGAGTTCCAGCGTGAATATCGGCCAAGCCTCCCACGCCACGGGCGTCTCCGCCAAGATGATCCGCTATTACGAATCCACGGGGCTGATCCGTCCGGCGGAGCGCACCGGCGGCAACTATCGCGCCTTCGGCGATCGCGACATCAACGAACTCCGGTTCATCCGCCGCGCCCGCACGCTCGGCTTTTCGGTCGAGGAGATCGTCATACTGCTCTCCCTGTGGCGCGACCGGACGCGGCCCAGCCGGGAGATCAAGGCCGTCGCCGAGCAACGCGTCGCCGACCTATATGCCCGCATCGCCGAAATGCAGGCCATGGCCGACACCCTGGAGACCCTGGCGCGTTGTTGCGCAGGCGACGATCGGCCTGATTGCCCAATCCTCGCGGACCTGGCCGCGGCGCGCCCTGGAAGCTGACGGCGTCAGACGCCGCTCGCACCGGCCGCCTCCGAGCCTCAAGCCTCTCGCCCATCAGGCCTTGCTCGCCCGCTACAGGGGTGATCGGCCCGTCGCCATGCGCGACAGCGACGTCCACAGCCAGATCGCAAGCGGCGCGCGCCGGACTGGACGTCGCAGCCCTGCCCTTCTTCATGGTCCGTGACGACAAACTCGTTCAGGTCGACGCCGGCGCGGGCGATCTGGCTAGACATCCACGCCGGCGTGCAAAAGGCGCCGACCGTCCAGGCGACCGCGGCCTGGATCGCCGAAACCTTCGCCGCCTCGGCCTTTCGCCCTCCGGCGGATTTCAACTGCGACGCTATCGACTGATCGGTCCGATCAGCCCGACTGCGCGCTGTTCCCTGCCGCTGCAGCGACGGCCGCACGGACGAAGCGGACACGTTCGGCGCGCAGCTCCGGCAGGGGCGAGAATCCCGACTGGGCAAAGGCGCGTTGCTGCGGCTGGGCCGAGGCGGCGTCCTCGGCGCGCCACCACAGGAGATTGTTTGAGGCCTTCGGGAGGAAACCGCCCACGATCCGTTCGATGTCGCGAAAGCTCAGTTCGACTTCGGTGCTCTTCTGGCGACGCAGATATCGAACAAGAGGCTCATATTTCGCCATGTGTCGGCCCGTTCCCATCTCTCGCGGCGCAGGGTAAGTCGCCTGCCAAAGACAAGCGAGCCCCAATAGCGACGGTCGCCCCCGGAGAGAAGGTCCGGCTTTGAGGTTCCGACGCCTGCCTGATTTGTCGGCGGCCCGACTGTTCCGCCGCAAAGGGGGGCAGTGGACGGAGAAAGCCGGGCCGCCGCCCCGACCGAAGCAGGGGACCCAACTCAACTCGCCGATCCGCTGCGAGGTTCCTCTTTCCTCTCACGTCGTTCGCCGGAGAAACCCCTCCCGACCCGCCAGGACCAGAAAGACTCTGATGGCTGTGCCGGCGCTGGCCGCGCAGCCGCGGCGCCCCGCGACCAGGGTGCAGATCGGATGCAGCCTATGGGGCGGCCTCAGGGTCGACGCCGGATCTCCCAGTCAAGCGTCCAGCGTCGAGGCCCCGCCCGCTTCAACTCCGACACTACGGCGGGCACCCACGCCGATCGACCGGGCGTGTCTTACCACGGCTACGGTAAGGGCTCGTCTCAGCGTGAAGAAGGCGTCCTGACGGCCGCCTTCACCGGCAGCCACGGCTGGTTCTGGCGGAACCGCACGGGGGAACCGGTCACCATCACCCTCAAGACCGAGGGCGCCTATACCGAAGTGAAGCGCGTGGTCTGATCCCCGCCCCGCCCCTTCGTCGTCGCCTGAAAAGGCGGCGACGAACCCGGGCCGGGCGCTCACCGGGTGACCGGTCCGGCGGGCCGTTTTCGACCAGGCCCCCACAGGCAGGCCGCCTTGCAGGAACGCATCCTGCCCTCGCTCGTTGACGGTCCGCGCCGGGTGCGGACTGGACATTGCCCGGACCCAGGCCGACGAGGACCGCGCGGGATTCCTACCGTTGAAACTCGACGCAATCAGGCAAGGATACGAGGCATTCCTCTATATGGAGCGGTATGTCGATGAAGGGGCGAAGACCTACAGCCCCTATTCGGCGCGGAATGAGGTGGCGCCCAGGTACCAGCCCCGAAGCGGCTATCCATCCTTTGAACTGGTCACCGTATGGGCGCCGCACGCCCGCGTGTCAGTCTTCGAAGCCGATCCCTCAAAGCGTCTCCGGGACTATTACTTGAGACCCAACGGGGTGCTCTTCGCCGTCCATCCGGACATATGGAACGCCTCGGGGATCGAGCACCTCGACGAGTTGCAAGGCTATCCTCGCGGCGAACCCATCCGGGTCGCTCCCACCGCCTCCACCAGGACGCTATTGGCGTTCGAGAATGCGACGGACTTTCCGCCTCATTTCATCAAGGTCCATCTTCCGCGCCGTATCTCACGCTTCAACCGGCGGCTCAGACGCAAGAACATCGAAAACAGCGTCGCCCTCGCACGGGACGTCGCTCATGTCCGGATGGACAGGTTCGCCTATCTCCCGGACGTGCTCGGCCTGGCTTTCGGCGAAGGCGAAGACGCATGGGGATTGCTGGTGAGGGAGGCCATTCCCCGGCCGCACCAGGGACGCCACCATCTGATTCCCTGCTTCGCTCTCTACGGAGGCGACCTCAATCATCCTAATGATCCCCCTCTGGTGGTCCAGATGATCGAGCGCCTGGGCGCCGAACCAGAATCCTTCGTGCTCAATGAAATCATGATCCCGCTGGTCCAGTGCTGGACCAGGCTCGCCCGCGAGCGGGGCATCCTGATGGAGTCCCACGGGCAGAACACCCTCCTGGAGATTGATGAGGATTTCCGTCCCCGACGGATCGTCCATCGTGATTTCGACGTCTGGGTCGATCTGGACGTGCGACGGCGTCATGGCCTCGATGCGCCCTTTATCGGCGCGGGAATCGGCGCCAGCACCGGCCGTCCCGCCGACCAGCGCTACAGCCTCGTCTACGACCGCTTCATCGGTCACGAGTTCTTCGACTACCTGCTGGACGCGCTCATGCGCTTCTACCCTATCGACAAGGAGACGATCAAAATCCGCGTCCGTGAGGCCTTCCACCAGGCCTTCCCCGAATCCGGCCAGTTCTTTCCTCCCGCGACAATGTTCTACTTCTCGAACGAACCGCAGATCGGGCGTGAATTCACTCTCGTCGATATGAAACAGACGCCCGAATGGCGATAGCCCTGGACGGCCTGCGCACGATCGTCAGATAGGTGCAATTACCTAGGTCCGTCGAGATCCCTCCGACCGCGAAGCCTGTCCGCAGGCCGCCGCTTGAGCGCATAGAGGCCGCTGCGGTCGTCGACAGGATGCGCCTTGAGATCGGCCGCCCCAAGACCTTCTCGGCCACAGCGTGGCGTTTGCGCATCGGCGAACCTTGCGGCTGCAGCCGCTCTTCGCGGCGACCGCTCCTCATTAGTATCCTGGCAAGCGCACGCCTCTAAATGGAGGTTCACATGCGTCCGCCTGCCCGCCTCAAGTTCGACCGGCGTCGCCTGGGCCCTACAGCGTCTCTGCTACGGCATGGCGGCGGCGGTCGGCGGGGTTCTAGGCCTGATGTATCTGGTCGCGCCTTTCGCCGCCTGGCCCGCCGACGCCGATCCGCATCATCTGCGGCTCGTGGCCGCCGACCTGGTCGCGATCGTCCCTTTCGCCTTCTATCTGGCGGCCCTGGTCATTCTGGGCCGAGCAGCCGGCCCATCGTCCGAAGGGCAGCCGCTTCCTTCCGGGTTGGCGGTCGGCCTCCGCCGCATGGGCGCCTGCCTCGCTACAGGCGGCCTCATCAGCGTCTTCGTCGTCAGCAACGCCAGCCGGTGGCTTGGCGGCTATTTCCATTTCGATCCAGCGGGGCTGACCCTCGTCGTCGCCGACGCCGGCCTGCTGCTGGTCTCCACCCTTATCGAGCATGCGGTGGATGTTCAGACAGAACTGGACGCAATGGCCTGATGCCGGTCCGCGTCAAGCTGAACGCCGTGATCACAGCTAGAGGCGTGAAGGCGCGTGACCTCTCGACCCAGATTGGAATCAGCGAAACTCAGCTGTCGCTCTTTCGGTCCGGCAAGGTGAAGGGCGTGCGCTTCTCCACCCTGACCCGCCTGTGCGCTGCTCTAAACTGCACACCGGGCGACCTGCTCGACTACGACTACGAACCTGCCGACATCGACAGCGTGGACGCCTGACCGGGAACTTACCTTCGCTTCGGCCACCGTCGGTGATTGTCGCCAATCACGACAGGGTGGGCGTGAGCGACGCCATTCGCGTCAGGCCGCATCCCTTCGTTGAGGTGCTCATGATCCGGTTCCAGTTCATCGTGATGGCGCAACAGGTTCAACGGGTCATGGGCGGGCCAGACGATCAGGGCCAACAACGCGCCGAGACCGCATAGCGCGGCGAGAACGACAAAGGCCGCCTGGGGATCGGCCTCTGCCGAGAGCAGTCCCGCGGCCAGCCCCCCGTTCTTGACCGTATCCGCCTTTAGCTGACCGCCCTGTCGAGGGGCTCGATCCGCTCAGCCGCAGAGGCAAGCGCAGCGAATAATTCACTCACGTCGATGGGTTTTTTCAACACGCCGTCGGCTCCAGCCGCGCGATAGCGGCTGATGTCCGCATCGAAGACGTTCGCCGTCAGCATGAAGTTCGGGGTGGCTTCCGCTGAGCCGCCGAGCGCCTGAATGGCGCGGACGGCGGCGACGCCGTCCATGCGCGGCATATTGGCGTCCATCAGAATGATGTCGAAAGCGCCCTCCTGCATGGCCTCGACGGCCGCCAGCCCGTCCTCGACCAGGCTCAGGTCGACGCCGAGCGGGTCGAGGAGGACACGCAGGACCTGCTGATTGGCGGCGTTGTCCTCGGCCGCCAGGATGCGCAGCGGTCGAGCGGCGGGCTCGTACGGGGCATCCGCCGAGATCGCGCCCGCCGCCTGGGCGGCGTCGGCGGGGAATTCGAACCAGAAACGGCAGCGGCCGTCATCGGCTTGGTCGTGCCCGATCGTCCCGTCGAGGCTGGCCACGTTGCCGGCGCAGATGGCGAGGCCCAGCCCCGTGCCGCCGACCTGGCGGCCGGATTCCGACTGCTCGAAGGCCTGGAAGATCCGGGCGCGGTCGGCTGGAGCGACGCCCGGCCCCTGGTCAATGACCTCGACGCGAACCTGATAGCGGCCCTTTCGTTGCTGGGCGCCGACCACGAGGAGGGCCTGGCTGTCGGCGGGCGAGAATTTCAGGGCGTTGGACAGGAGGTTGATCATCGTCTGCTCGACCTTGCCCTTGTCCGAAACCAGGGTGCAGTCGTCGGGTAGGGCGCTGAGATCGACGACCAGATGGACCCCCATCTCCCTGGCGCGCGGGCTCCAGACGCGCGCGATGGCGTCGATCGCACTGCGCAATTCGAAGGCCTCGAGCTGGGCCGACCTCTTGCCGGCCTCGATCTGTGCCAGATCCAGGACGGCGTTGAGCAGCCGCAGCAGCATCCCGCCGGATTCCAGAACCCCGTCCACCAGGGGCTTCTGCTGGGGCGAAAGCGGTGTCCGCGCCAGACCCTCGGCCAGGCCGAGGACGGCGTTCAGGGGCGTGCGGACCTCGTGGCTGGTCACCGCCAGGAAGGCGGACTTGGCCCGGCTGGCCGCTTCGGCGGCGATACGCTGGGCCTCGGCTTCCTTGACCGCGCGCACCAGCTTGGCGTTGCGAGCCTTGATCTCCGCTTCAGCGCGGCTGCGCTCGATCACCCGCCCCAGTTGGGCGCCGATCTGAGCCATGGTCCGCAATATCGAATCGTCGGGCTCTACGACCTTGTAGGAGAAGAACTCCAGGACGGCGGCGACCTCCTCGCCGACCAAGACCGGGAAGGCGAAAGCGGCCCGCAGCCCGCACCGCCTGGCGGCCTCGGCCCGCAGGAAATTATCATCGACCGTGACGTCGGTGACCCAGATGGCGGTCTTGTCCGCCATGACCCGTCCAGGCAGACCTACGCCGGCTGCAAAGGCGCTGCGTTCCGAAATCTCGCCGAACTCGGCGGCGACGGTTCCATCCAGCGCCCACCAGATCTTCTCTGACGCCATGACGGCGCGGCGGCCCCGCTTGCGCATATAGACATGGCCGACCGGCCAGCCGGTGAAACCGCAGACCTGTTCAAGAGTGATCTTCAAGGCCGCCGCGGGATCCTGGCCCAGGTTGCAGGCCCCCGCGATGGTCTCCAGCAGACGCAGCCGCTCGGCATGGACGAACAGCTCGCGCGTGCTCCCCTCGACGATGGCCTCGGCGGCCCGGCGGGCCGCGCGCTCACGCTGCAAGCGCCGCTCCAGGCGGCTTAGGTAGTCACGTTCGTCGTCCAACCTATGACCTCAGGACACAGCCAGTTGCGGCCACCGGATATGGAAGACGCAGGCTGCATCCCCCCTGTCGATGCACTGGGCGTGCTGAAAATCGATAGCCTCGCCGTAGTGGACGCCGGTGCCTTCTACGAACCCTTGCCCGAGGGCGCAGAGCCGGCGGGTCGAGCGATAGTCCATGCTCAGGCTGCCGTCCGCCTTCTCCTGGAAATGGAAATAGGGGCATTCCGCGCCGACGTAGAGCTTGCGGACCTCGACGTGGATGATGTCGTTGACGCTCAGGATGAAGGAGCGGGCCGACGCATGCCCCTCGAAGAAGCCCGGATAGTGTTTGGCCAGGAGCGGCATGGCCTGCTGGCCGAACCAGCGCAGCACCTCAGATTGGGACAGCCCAAGCTTGTCCGATGCGGCCCCGACCAGGGCGGCCATCTCATCGTCGGAATAGCTTCCGGCCGAGGTATAGACGCCATCGACCCCTGCAGCGTCGATCAGATCATCCCAGACATCCTCGCCATGGTGCTGGGTGACCACGTCCTGCAAAAGATTGAAAACAATACCCTTCATACCCTACCCCAACTGAAGCCCATCCAGGTGCCTAGGGCGAGCCTTTTGTCATTGAGTTAACAGCGGCGGCTTCAGGCCGCGCGCCGTCCTTGGCGGCGGCTCTTCCCCCGCCATTTCCAACCTTACCGCACGCCTATATGTTTGTGGGTTTGGACGCTGAGACGCCCAGAATCTCGCCATAGATCGGCCGGTCACAGCGCCAGCCGCAACCATGATCGCCTCCATTTGTGCGCTCAGACTCAACTCCGGCGAGGAAGCGGTGGTTCTGAATTTTCTTCGGATGGTGTGAAGCGGCCGATGGCGGCGCGCCACGCTCCCTCGACTCTCGTCGGGGCAGAAGCGTCGCCATCAAGGCCTTCAGAATCCTGAGACGAGGCCAGGAAAACGTCATCGACAACCGTCGAACGGACGCCACAAATCCGCCTTGCGAATGAAAGTGTGTCGCATTATGAACGGCCGATCTTACGGAAACTCAAAGACGATTGCCCCATGCGTGTCCTGACTTCGACTGCCATCCTGTTGACGTTCCCCGCAGTCGCGATCGCACAGGAACCGGCGACAAATCTCGAACCGATCATCGTGACTGGCCAGTCGCGAGGCTATGTCGCGGTCAATTCGGTGACCGCGACCAAGACCGACACGCCCCTGCTGGATGTCCCCCAGAGCATCAATGTGGTGACCCGCGAGCAACTCGACGATCAGGCGCTGCGCAGCGTCGGCGATGTCCTGCGCTATGTACCCGGGACCAGTGTCGGCCAAGGCGAGGGCAATCGCGACCAAATCACCCTGCGCGGCCAGAACACCACGGCCGACTTCTTCCTCGACGGCGTGCGTGACGACACCCAGTACTTCCGGGGCCTGTACAATCTGGAGCGGATCGAGGTGCTGAAGGGCCCCTATGCGCTGATCTTCGGGCGCGGCGGCGGCGGCGGCATCGTCAACCGGGTGCAGAAGACGCCCAGCACCAGCGGCGTCTTCAGGGGCGGGCGGGTGAGCGCCAACAGCTTCGGCGCCTGGGACGTCTCAGCGGACGTGAACGCCCCGCTCAGCGACCGCGCGGCCTTCCGGATCAACGCCGTCTACGAAAGCCTCGACAACCACCGGGACTTCTTCGAAGGCGAGCGATACGCGCTGAACCCCTATGTCGCCGTGGACCTCGGCGCCGGCTGGCGGGCCGGCCTTTCATATGAGTATGTCAACGACGACCGCGTCGTCGACCGTGGAGTTCCTTCCCTCGCCGGAGCCCCCCTCAAGGGATATCGTGACCAGTTCTTCGGCATTCCAGGCGTGAACCGTACGACACTGGAGGCCAACATCGCCAAGCTGCGCCTGGATGGCGCATTGTCAGACAACGTCGAGGTTTCGACCACGATCCTGTATGGCGACTACGACAAGGTCTACACCAACGTCTTCGCCAACGGGCCCGCCACAGCACAGAACGGCACGGTCCCGCTATCCGCCTACACCGACCCTACCAACCGCCAGAACCTGCTGGTCCAGAGCAATCTGGTCTGGGACATCGCCGCCGGCGGCATGACCCACAAGGTGTTGTTCGGCCTCGAGTACGGCGATCAGGACTCGGCCAACCAGCGCCGCAACGGCGTCCTGTCCAATTCGACCTTCAATCTGGCCAATCCGGTGTTTCCAACGGTCGCGTTCTCGGCGCTCAGCCGTGACACGGTCTCAAACGTCGAGTCCGTCTCGGCCTATGTGCAAGACCAGATCAGCCTCAGCGAGCAGTTCGAAATCGTCGCCGGTCTGCGTTACGACCGCTTCGACATCACCGGAACCGACCTTCAACCCAATCCCGACCGCCCCTTCGCCCGCACCGACGACAAGGTCTCGCCGCGACTGGGCCTGATCTACAAGCCGAAGCCGACTGTTTCGATCTACGGCAGCTACAGCCAGTCTTTCCTGCCGCGATCGGGAGACCAGTTCCTGACCTTGTCGCCGACGCAGCAGAACCTCGAGCCCGAGGAATTCACCAACCACGAGATCGGCGCCAAGTGGGACGTCCGTCCCGACCTCAACGTTACGGCAGCCGTGTTCCGTTTGGACCGCACCAATGCGACCACGCCCGACCCGCTGAACCCGACGGTCACCATCAATGTCGGGAAGACGCGGACAGAGGGCGTGGAGCTGGCCGTCACCGGGCGGCTGCGGCCGAACTGGCAGGTCAGCGGCGGCTATTCCTGGCAGGATGCGCGACTGCAGGGCAATGACTCCGTCCGGCTGGCCCAGACGCCGAGGCAGCAGTTTAGCCTGTGGAACCGCTACGATGTCAGCCGCCGCCTGGGCTTCGGTCTGGGCGTGATCCATCAGGCCAGCCAGTTCGCGGCGATCCGCACCTCGCCGACCACGACGCGGCTGCCGGCCTTCACCTGCATCGACGCCGCCGTGTTCTACGAGGTCAGCGATACGATCCAGCTGCAGCTGAACGTCGAGAACCTGTTCGATACGACCTATTTCCCGGACGCGCACAACAACGCCAACATCTCGACGGGAGCGCCGCTGAACGCGCGCCTGACCCTGAGCGCGCGGTTCTAGTCGGGACGGTTCAATCAGCTGACGACGGCGCGCTATGGCCAGCAGGGTCGACAGGGTCGACAGGGTATCCGACACGGCGCCCTGCCTCCACTGGCTTCCGATCCAGACGGCTAATCTGATGGCTCTGCACGACCCGTGCGCCGCTCGAACGATGCGCCGTCACAACGATCTCGCCCACGGCGTGGGTTGACGCCGACGTCCGGCGCGATCTGGGCGACAGCCCATGTCGGGCCTGACAGTTCGCCTGACCACCGCCGTCGGCGAGGGTCAGAGCGGCGCCCGTGGGGTCTCCGTCATTGATCTCCGCAAGGAAGGCGTCGCCCCGGCTTGGAAGACGCCGTCGCCTCGCCCTGGGTTCAACGGAAGCCTGTCACCCAGGCCTCCACGCCTTCCCGCGAGCCTGAGATCGCGAGATCCATCCCGCCCCGCGCCAGGATGTCCAGATGGCTGCCGACTGTTCCTGAGCGACGCGAGAGATCCATGCAGAGCCCGAGGACAGCCGCGTGAAGGTCCCCCGCCGCACATAGCGCCATGGCGCGTGACTTGGCCGCTTCGACATAGGCCGCCCGCGCCTCCGGCGCGTCGGCCTCTCGAGCCCCCTCACCCGCATTGTTCTGAGCACCAGATATCTCCAACACAGCGTCCCCGCACAGGTGGGCCGCCCAGACCTCAAGCGCCTTCCGCTTTTCCGGGACATAGGTATGCCGGTCATACACGCCCGTGACTGCCGCTCCTTCCTTGGGCGTATGCCCGAGGATCAGGCCCACGATGAAACGCGTGACGCCGTAGCGCCCAGTGAGGGTCGTCGCGCCGGACCTCCTGACGTCATGCGGCGATCCCGGCGGCAGCGCCTTCCGCTCGCAGGTTCTGGCGATCGCTCGGGTGATGGCATGAGGGTCCAGGTGCTGTTCAGGCGAACGCGGCGATGGGAAAAGAAACGGGCTGTCCGGATCCAGTGCCCAGGCCTTTTCGACCACTTCCAGGCACCGCGCGCCCAGAGGCACGACATGAGGATGCCGCGCCTTGGTCCGCTCGGAGGGGATAATCCAGAGGCCCGCTCCCCGATCCACCTCCGCCTTGCGCGCCCCGGCGATCTCGTTGCGCCGCGTGAGAGTCAGCATCAGAAACTGGATCGCCAATCCCATGGCCGGTTCCAACCGGGCTTGCCCGCCCGAATCTCCAGGCTTCTGCGGCAGGGTCGCGTCGATCGCGACATCCCGGATCGCCTTGAGCCCGGCGTCGTCGAACATTCGCTCTCGCGATGTCAGCGCCAGCGGCCGCGAGAGCCCCGCCACCGGATTGACCTCAATCCGCTCCTCCTGAACCGCGAACCCCATCACCGCATGCAGGATGCCGCCCACGGTCGCGATCGTCGCGGGCGCGTAGCGGCCGACGACCACCAGCTCCCGCATGAAGGCCTTCACCTCGGCCCGCCTGATGTCGGCGAACGGCCGGTCGCCCAGCGGCTCCCGGACATGCAGCTTCCAGGTATTCCTCTCCCTTTGAATCGAAATCGGTCGCTTGGGACGACGTCTTCCTCCATGCAGACCCACGGCCGCAGCCGCCCAATAGGCCTCCGCGAGCTCATTCAGGGTCTCGCCCGTCCGCAACCGGTCCCGCACCTGCGCCCGTTCCGCGACCGGGTCAGCGCCTTCCAGGACCTTCATTCTGGAGGCGTTCGCCGCGATCCTCGCCTTGGCGAGGGTCAGGCCGGGGTAGGCGCCGAGGACCAGACGTCGACGAACCCCGCCGGCGGTCACATACCGATACTCGAACTGCCGCGATCCGCTGGGAAAGACCCGAACCGCCAGGCCGCGGCTCCCGCTGATTGTGCGCTCATATGCCTTCGTGGCCGGCTTCAATGCGGAAATCTGCCGATCCGTCGTGAGCTCTCCCACCGCCACCCCGACCTCCAAAACTCGATCATTCGCAAATCAACGACATACGAATTCTAGCACGCCGGGCGTTGGCCTGCCGGCGCGCCACATTCAGGTGAGCCCGAGCCCCTGCCTGGCGCTCCGAATGAAACGACATGAAAAGCCATGAAACAGCGTTCTGCGGCTATCTGCCGCGTAACTCCAGGAGACGGCCAGCCTGCTCGTCAGAAAGGGCTTGTTTCGTCAATTCTGCCCCACCGGCGCCCCACCAGCACCAAGAGACCTCAAAAACACTCCGAATACGGAGCACTTCGCAACTACAAGTATCTGATTTTGTTGGATAAATTTGGTGGGCGGCGACGGGTTCGAACCGCCGACCCTCTCGGTGTAAACGAGATGCTCTGACCAGCTGAGCTAGCCGCCCGTGACGTTGCGCGTCAGACGCGCTTCTTGCCTGTCTCCGCTCAGCCGTTCAAGGCGCTTTTCAATCCTTCCCCAACCCGGAAGCGCGCGGTGCGCGAGGCGGGGCGGGCGATGGCCTCGCCGGTCTGCGGGTTGCGGGCCGTGCCGGCCTTGCGGTCCACGGCCACGAAACTGCCGAAGCCGACCAGGCGCACGTCACGGCCCCGCGTCAGCGAGGCGGTCACATTGTCGGTGAAGGCTTCCAGCGCCAGCCTGGCCTGGTCGCGGCTGATCCCGGCCGCCTCGGCCATGACGCCGATCAACTCTGTCTTGGTCACCATGATGCTCCCCAGCATTTTCCCGGGGCGCACTTAAGAGCTTCTGACGCGCTTCGTCAAAGACCCGCGCCTTTCAAACGACAACGCGGCCCAGGTCACCCCGGGCCGCGCGTTTGATGGTCGGACTCGCTGTCGACCCTAGTGGCTGACGGCGCTTCCGTCCTGGGCCGGCGGAGCCTGCGGGGCGGGCATGAGCGGCTCGGCCGCCTCGTCCCACTCCACAGGCGTCAGCGTGCCGGTCAGCGCCCACTTCAGCGCCTCGTCGGCGGTCGAGATGGGGATGATCTCCAGCGCCGACTTCACGTTCTCCGGCACGTCCTCCAGATCCTTCTCGTTCTCCTGAGGGATCAGCACCGTCTTCACGCCCGAGCGCAGGGCGGCCAGCAGCTTCTCCTTCAGGCCGCCGATGGCGGTGACCCGGCCGCGCAGGGTGATTTCGCCGGTCATGGCGATATCCTTGCGGATCGGGATGCCGGTCAGGACCGAGACCATGGCCACAGTCATGGCGGCGCCGGCCGAGGGGCCGTCCTTGGGCGTCGCGCCGTCCGGCACGTGCACGTGGATGTCGGTCTTCTCGAACACCGGCGGCTTGACGCCGAAGCTGAGGGCGCGGCTGCGGACATAAGAGGCGGCGGCGGAGATCGACTCCTTCATCACCTCCTTCAGGTTGCCGGTCACGGTCATGCGGCCGCGGCCAGGCATCTTGATCGCCTCGATGGTCAGGATGTCGCCGCCGAACTCGGTCCAGGCCAAACCGGTGACGATGCCGACCTGATCCTCCGCGTCCGTCTCGCCATAGCGGAACTTACGCACGCCAGCGTATTCAGCCAGCTTGGCCGCGTCGACGGTGACGGTGACGGCCCTGGTCTTGGCCATTTCGCGTACGGCCTTGCGGGCCAGTCCGCCCAGGGCGCGTTCCAGCGAACGCACGCCGGCTTCGCGGGTGTAGTAGCGGATCAGGTCGCGGATCGTCTCTTCCGGGACGATCAGCTCGCCTTCCTTCAGCCCATGGTCCTTGAGCTGCTTCGGCAGGACGTGGCGCTTGGCGATCTCGACCTTTTCGTCCTCGGTGTAGCCGCTGACCCGGATGATCTCCATCCGGTCCATCAGGGGCTGAGGCATGTTCAGGCTGTTGGCCGTGGTCACGAACATGACCTGCGACAGGTCGTAGTCGACCTCCAGATAGTGGTCGCCGAAGGTCGAGTTCTGGGCCGGGTCCAGCACTTCCAGCAGGGCCGAGGACGGGTCGCCGCGCCAGTCGGCGCCCAGCTTGTCGATCTCGTCCAGCAGGACGAAGGCGTTGGTGGTCTTCGCCTTCTTCATCGACTGGATGATCTTGCCGGGCATGGAGCCGATATAGGTCCGGCGGTGGCCGCGGATCTCGGCCTCGTCGCGCACGCCGCCCAGCGACATACGAACGTATTCACGCCCCGTCGCCTTGGCGATGGACTGGGCCAGCGAGGTCTTGCCGACGCCGGGAGGGCCGACCAGGCACAGGATCGGGCCTTTCAGGCTGCCGGTGCGCGCCTGGACGGCCAGATACTCGATGATCCGTTCCTTGACCTTCTCGAGGCCGTAGTGATCCTCTTCGAGGATGTCTTCGGCCTTTTGCAGGTCGATGGGCTTGGTCTTGGCCTTGCCCCACGGGATCGACAGAAGCCAGTCGAGGTAGTTGCGCACCACGGTCGATTCCGCTGACATCGGCGACATATTGCGCAGCTTCTTAAGTTCCGCGTCGGCCTTGGCGCGCGCCTCCTTGGACAGGCGCGTCTTGCGAATGCGCTTTTCCAGCTCCAGCAGTTCGTCGCGCGTGTCGTCGGTTTCGCCCAGCTCGCGCTGAATCGCCTTCATCTGCTCGTTCAGATAGTACTCGCGCTGGGTCTTTTCCATCTGGCGCTTCACGCGCGAGCGGATCTTCTTCTCGACCTGCAGGACGCTGATCTCGCCCTCCATCAGGCCATAGACCTTCTCAAGGCGCGCCGGCACGGCGATGGTTTCCAGCAGGCCCTGCTTGTCGGCGATCTTCACCGACAGATGGGCGGCTACGCTGTCCGCCAGCTTGGACGGGTCGCTGATCTGGGGGATGGAGCTGAGGGCCTCGGGCGGCACCTTCTTGTTCAGCTTCACATAGTTTTCGAACTGCTCGATCACCGCGCGCAGCAGGGCTTCGCTCTGCGAGGCGTCGCCTTCCTCGTCGGCGATCTCGACGGCCTCGGCCTCGTAATAGTCTTCGCGGCCGGTGAAGCGGATCAGGCGCGCGCGGCCCTTGCCCTCGACCAACACCTTGACCGTGCCGTCGGGCAGTTTCAGCAGTTGCAGGACAGTGGCCAAGACGCCGGTCTGATAGATGGCGTCAGGCGCCGGGTCGTCGTCGACCGAGTTTTTCTGAGTGGCGAGCAGGATCTGCTTGTCGCCCTTCATGATCTCGTCCAGCGCCCGCACGGACTTCTCGCGTCCCACGAACAGCGGCACGACCATGTGCGGAAAGACGACGATGTCTCTCAGCGGCAGGACGGGGAGGATTTTGCTCTCGGTCATGATGCTTACTTTCCAGGGCCTTCGGAGATCTCCGGCCCGCCGCCTTGAAACGTCTCGACGCGAATGCCGAGCCCCTTCAAAACGACCCGCCGATTCCGGCGGCTTTCGTATGAGTATGTGGTTTCCGCGACGCCCGGTTCAAGCGTGACGGTCGGATGGCCCACAGAAGCGTGGTTCAACGGCCACGGTGGACGACCTGTTCGGCTCTGACCAGCCCCGAGGACGGATCATGCCTCGCAGGCGCGTGGTGAAGCGATCCCGTCCCGGACGGTCTGTGGCGCCGAGGGCGCACATAGGGGCCGCCAGAACGGAAAAGGGGGCGGGCCGTCGCCGGCGCCGCCCCCTTCCGACTGTGCGTCGCCGATCAGGCCGCGCCGTCGGCCTTCTTCTTGGAGCTTTCCGAGTAGATCAGCAGCGGCTGGGCGCGGCCCTCGATCACCTCGGCGTTGACCACGACTTCCTCGACGCCTTCATAGGTCGGCAGCTCGAACATGGTCTCCAGCAGGATGCCTTCCAGGATGGAACGCAGGCCGCGGGCGCCGGTCTTGCGGGTGATCGCCTTCTTGGCCACCGCCGACAGGGCGTCCTCGGTGAAGGTCAGCGTCACGTTCTCCATCTCGAACAGGCGCTTGTACTGCTTGACCAGGGCGTTCTTGGGCTCGGTCAGGATGGTGACCAGCGCCGCTTCGTCCAGATCTTCCAGTGTCGCCAGAACCGGCAGACGGCCGATGAACTCGGGGATCAGGCCGAAGCGCATCAGATCGTCCGGCTCGACGCCCTTGAGGATGTCGCCGGTGCGGCGTTCGTCGATTTCCTTGACCTTGGCGCCGAAGCCGATCGAGGCCCCTGCCCCACGGGCCGAGATCACCTTCTCCAGGCCGGCGAAGGCGCCGCCGACGATGAACAGGATGTTGGCGGTGTCGACCTGCAGGAATTCCTGCTGCGGATGCTTGCGGCCACCTTGCGGAGGCACGGAGGCGACGGTGCCTTCCATGATCTTCAGCAGGGCCTGCTGCACGCCTTCGCCCGACACGTCGCGGGTGATCGACGGATTGTCCGACTTGCGGCTGATCTTGTCGATTTCATCGATATAGACGATGCCACGCTGGGCCCGCTCGACGTTGTAGTCCGACGCCTGAAGCAGCTTCAGGATGATGTTCTCGACATCCTCGCCCACATAACCGGCTTCGGTCAGGGTTGTGGCGTCGGCCATGGTGAACGGCACGTCGATGATGCGCGCCAGCGTCTGGGCCAGCAGCGTCTTGCCCGAGCCGGTCGGCCCGATCAGCATGATGTTCGACTTGGCCAGTTCGACGTCGTTGTTCTTCGTCGCGTGGTTCAGGCGCTTGTAGTGGTTGTGAACGGCGACGCTCAGCACCTTCTTGGCGTGGCTCTGGCCGATCACATAGTCGTCCAGGACGTCGCGGATCTCCTTCGGAGTCGGAACGCCGTCCTTGGTCGTCTTGAAGGCGATCTTGTGCTCTTCGCGGATGATATCCATGCACAGCTCGACGCATTCATCACAGATGAACACCGTCGGTCCGGCGATGAGCTTGCGCACTTCGTGCTGGCTCTTTCCGCAGAACGAGCAGTAGAGCGTGCTTTTGGCGTCTGTGCCGGCGGCTTTGGTCATAGACCCTTCTCACTCCCGCGATCCGGCCCGACATGGGACGAAAGGCGCTTACCTCGTGGTCGATCCGTGAATCTATGCACGAAGGTCTTCAAAAAAAGACAATCACCCATCACACGTTCCGCCACAACCCTGTTGCGACACGACAATGCGCGAACAGGGACGGACAGGACAGTTTCTATGGGGATCACGGCTAATGTCTGACATGGGCGCCGCACAAACGTTTCGCCAGTCCCCCGCCGGGGAGCGTCCGATCGTCGCCTTCGACTTCGACGGCACCCTGACGATTCGCGACAGCTTCACCGCCTTCCTGCGCTGGCGGGCCGGCGCGGGCGGATGGGCGTTGGGTCTGGTGAAGATGGCGCCGGCGCTGGTTAGCTATATCGGCGACCGCGACCGGGGCCGGATCAAGGCCGCCTCGGTGCGCGAATTCCTGCTGGGCGTGGAGCGCCAGGCGCTGGAGACCGAGGCCGAACGTTACGCCGCCGAAGTCTGGGACCGCTTCATGCGCCCTGACGCCCTCGCCTGCTGGAACGCCTGGGGCGACAAGGGCGCGCACCGCATCATCGTCACCGCCTCGCCGGAAACGACCGTGGCCCCTTTCGCCCGCCGCCTCGGCGCCGAGGGGCTGCTGGGCACCCGGCTGGCGTTTGACGCGCAAGACCGCGTCACCGGCGCCTTCGCGGGCGCGAACTGCCGCGGCGAGGAGAAGGTGCGCCGCCTGCGCGCCGCCTATGGCGACGACATGACGCTGGCCGCCGCCTATGGCGACACCTCGGGCGACACCGAGATGATCGCCATCGCCACTGAAAAGGGCTTCCGCGTCTTCACCGGTCGCCCCTGAAGCTCAGGCGTCAGCCTCAGTGGCCGTCGGCGTCCACATCGAAGACCATGGGCTTGCCACGCGAGGTCGGGTTCCAGCCGGCCTCCATCGCCGAGGACACGGCGTTGCGCACGGCGTCGACATTGACCCTCTGCTTCTCAACGTCCGGGCGGCCATTGGGGCGTAGCGGCGGCGGGAACTGGATGATGGCTTCGCGCTTGAAGTCGACCAGGCACAGGGTGACAGCCATCCCCTCCCACTGCCCGCCCGACTTGGGCTGGGGTTGGCGGCGGATCTCCCACTCGTAGATGTCGCCGTCGACTTCGACGGTGCCTTTGGAATCGCGCGTGTACTGCATGGACGCCTGATAGCACGCGCCTCAGAACGATTCGAGGCGGAGCCCGTCGCCGGACCCCGCCTCGCGGATCGTCTCAGACCTGAATTTCGGCTCAGGGAGCCTTCACGCCGTCGTCGTCGGCCTGGGTGCGCTTGTCGTAGACGTGGTCGACGATGCCCCAGGCCTTGGCTTCCTCGGCGGTCATGAAGTGGTCGCGGTCCAGGGTGCGCTCGACTTCCTCATAGGTCCGGCCGGTGTGCTGGACATAGATCTCGTTCAGGCGGCGCTTGGTGGCGATGATGTCCTCGGCGTGGCGCTCGATGTCCGAGGCCGTGCCGCGGAAACCGCCCGACGGTTGGTGCACCATGACCCGCGCGTTCGGCAGGGCGATGCGCTGACCGGCTTCACCGGCGGTCAGGATCAGCGAGCCGGCCGAGGCGGCCATGCCCATGACCACGGTCGAGACCGGCGACTTGATGTATTGCATGGTGTCGTAGATCGCGAGCGCCGAGGTCACCTGACCGCCGGGGCTGTTGATGTACATGCTGATTTCCTTCTTCGGGTTCTCCGATTCCAGGAACAGCAGCTGGGCGCAGATCAGCGAAGCCATGCCGTCCTCGAACGGACCGGTCAGGAAGATGATCCGCTCGCGCAGCAGGCGCGAAAAGATGTCGAACGACCGTTCGCCGCGGCTGGATTGCTCCACCACCATCGGCACCAGGTTGTTGGAGATGTAGTCGATCGGATCGCGCATTCAGGAGCTCTCTCGGATTAGGCTGACGGCGACTCAGTCGCTGTCCACATATCGCGTCCGTGGTGCCCCGATGCAAGATAGGCCGCCGCCTGTGGCGGGGGGCCGCAGTAGCATTCCGATCTCCCTATCTCGCGCCGACGGCTCCGCCCGCCCTCATTTCGTCGGCCCGACCACAGCTACGTCGTCGCCTTCGCGCTCGGCCCGCCTCAGGTCCCGCACGATGGCCGAGGCGTGAGTGTAGGGATCGACCCGCTCCCAGTGCGCCCCGTAGAGCGACGAGAGATAGGCCCGGTCCCAGCCCGAAAGCCCCGCCGCCCTACCATGCCCGTCGAACAGGTTGAGCACGGTGTCAAAGCGTCCGGTGTCTCCCTCGGGATCCACCTGCGCCAGGGCCACCATCGCCAGATAGTCGCCAAGCAAGGGCAGCGAGGTCCCCTCCACCTTGGTCATATCGACGATGATCATGACCTTGCTCAACTGATCGCTGATGGGTCGACCATTGTTTACCCGGCCCTCGCCGGGGACATAGATCGGGCCCTCGTCACCGGGCATTCGGATTGCGCGCCGTCCCGTGGCGCCGATAACCGGCATACTGATGTGCCACCAGCGAACGGGTCCGTCCGAGACCTGAAACGCGTCCAAGGCCTCCTTGCCGCGATCGAGCTTCCGGCTCCAGCCCACGCGAAACGCCCCAGGTTCCCTGGACACCAGCGCCGTCGCCAGGCCCGGCGCGTCGTCGGTGAAGATGATCACGACATTGGGCGAACAGCCAGGCGCACCTATCCTGACATCGTAGGCGTTCGCCACGGTCGCGATATGGTCGATCAACGGGCGCGCCACGGATTCCGACAGGTTGACCACCCCGATACAGACCGCACCTCGCCACCGCGCCAGCCCCCGGTTCGGCGGCGGCGCCGCGAGTTCCTCCACGAACGCCCCGGCTTCGTCACGCAGACGGCGGCTGGTGACAACGACGTCTTCCAATCGCACCGCCTCTTCCGGTGTCGCCTGTGTCGCGGCCGGCGGCGCGACCTGTCCGGGTGTGGCCGAGATCACTGCGGACATCATCATCACGGGCCAGTTCAGCACGGCGATCTCCCACGGCGCATTTAGGAAAACACCGATACATTATCTTGCCTGAGGCCGGAACGCAAAAAGGGGCGGCCCGTGCAGGCCGCCCCTCTTCTGGAGTCATCCGTTGAAGCTGAAGGCTTAACCTTCGTCTTCTTCCTTCAGCAGCTCTTCTTTCGAGATCGGCGTGTCGGTGACCTCGGCGACGCCGACGATCAGGTCGACGACCTTCTCTTCATAGATCGGCGCGCGCAGCTGGGCGGCGGCGTTCGGGTTCTGGCGATAGAAGTCCAGAACCATCTTCTCCTGGCCCGGATAGTTGCGGGCTTCGGCCATGATGGCGCCCGACAGTTCCTGGTCCGTCACGCCGACGTTGTTGGCGCGGCCGATTTCGGCCAGCACCAGACCCAGGCGCACGCGGCGCTCGGCGATCTTCTTGTACTCGGCCTTCAGTTCGTCTTCCGACTTCTTGGCGTCCTCTTCCGGCAGACGGCCGGCGTCCTTGTCAGCCGACACCTGGGCCCAGATGCCTTCGAACTCGGCTTCCACCATCTTCGGCGGCAGGGCGAAGTCGTGGGCTTCGTCCAGTTGGTCCAGCAGGGCGCGTTTCAGCTTGAAGCGGGCGGCGCCGGCGTACTGCTGATCCAGGTTGGCCTTCAGCAGCTCTTTCAGCTTGTCCAGCGACTCCAGGCCGATGCGAGTGGCGAACTCGTCGTCGATCTTGGCTTCGGCCTCGGCCTTGATGGCCTTGACCTTGATGTCGAAGGTCGCGGCTTTGCCGGCCAGGTTCTTGGCCTGGTATTCTTCGGGGAAGGTGACCTCGATGGTCTTCTCTTCGCCGACCTTGGCGCCCTTCAGCTGCTCTTCGAAGCCCGGGATGAAGCGGTTGGAGCCGATCACCAGGTCGGCGTCTTCGGCCGAGCCGCCTTCGAACACTTCACCGTCCAGCTTGCCGACGAAGTCGATGGTCAGCTGGTCGCCTTCGGCGGCCTTGACCGACTTGCCGGTCTTGTCCTCGTAGGACTTGGCCTGCGAAGCCAGTTCCTTCAGGGCTTCGTCCAGATCGGCGTCCGAAGCGGTGTAGGTCGGGCGGTCCAGCTTCAGGGTCTTGGGATCGACCGGGGTGAAGTCGGGCATGACTTCCAGGGCCATTTCATAGGCCAGGTCTTCCTGACCGGCGATGACCTTGTCCATGTCCGAGATCAGCTTCATCTCGGCGGGGGCGGCCGGACGGATCTTGGCTTCGTCCAAGGCTTTCTGGCTGGTTTCGTTCAGCGAGGCGTTGATGATTTCGCCCATGAAGTCACGGCCGAAGGTCTTCTTGACGTGCGCGGCCGGCACCTTGCCCGGACGGAAGCCCTTGAGCTTCATCTGCGGCGCGACTTCCTTGATGCGCGCTTCGAGCTTTTCGTTCAGCTCGGCGACGGGGATGGTCACCGCGATCACGCGGCTGAGGCCTTCGTTCGACTTTTCGACGACTTGCATGGTCGGGATTCTGACGCTCTGTGGCGACGCCGGACGGCGCGCGGTGGATAAAGCAATAGGGCCGCCCTTTTGGAGCGGCACCTCGAAGCCCGCTCTTATGTCGAGAAGGGGCCGAAAGGTCAACGCGCGCGGGTTCCTTTGCCGTTCAGCCGTCGCTATCTGAAAGGTCATGAGCCAGTCCCCTGCCCCCATCGGCGTCTTCATCACGCCCGTCACGCCGCTGCAGCAGAACTGCACCACCGTCTGGTGCACGAAGACGAACAGGGCCGCCGTGATTGATCCGGGCGGCTCGGCCGACGCGATTCTCGGCGAGATCGCGCGGCGCGGCTTGACGCTGCACGCCATCTGGATCACCCACGGCCACCTCGATCACGCGGGCGGCGCCGCCGAGATGCAGGAAAAAACCGGCGTCGACATCATCGGCCCCCAGGCCGAGGACCAGTTCTGGATCGACCTGATTCCCACCCAGGGCCAGAAATACGGCTTGCCCGACGTGCGCACCTTCACCCCCACGCGTTTTCTCAACGACGGCGACGTCCTGACGCTGGGCGAGACGACCTGGGAGGTCGTGCATTGCCCCGGCCACACCCCGGGTCACGTCGTCTTCTTCAACCGCGAGGCCCGCTTCGCCCAGGTCGGCGACGTCCTGTTCCAGGGCTCGATCGGCCGCACAGACTTTCCGCGCAGCGACCACGGCGCTCTGCTGCACGCCATTACGCAAAAGCTGTGGCCCCTGGGCGACGACGTGACCTTCGTGCCAGGACACGGCCCCCACTCGACCTTCGGCGCCGAGCGCCGGACCAATCCCTATGTTTCGGATCAGGCCATGTCGCGCGCGCCCATCGCCCGCCCGGCGACCGGCCCTTCCTGATCTAGCGCGCGGCCAGCAGGCCGATGATCACACCGATCCCCAAGGCGTAGAGGCTGGCCCGGATCGGCTCGTCGCGGATTGCGTCGCGCGCCTTCTTGACGCGTCGGTCAGCCCAGGCGCGCGCCTCCATCGCATCTTCACGCACCGCCAGATGCAGCGGCCGGTGCGACGCGCCGTGGACCAGGATGGCGTCGGCCTCGTCCTCCAGTCTCAGAGCTTCAGCCGAAGCCCCGTTGACGATGTCCTCGGGCGACGGCGTCGGCGCATAGGGATCTGGCATGGATCGGCTCCTTGTTCAGGGTCGGTCGATCAACCCGCCGGCCGCAGCCGGGTTCCTGTCCTCGCTCGTCTGATGGGCAGGCAATTCGTCGCCACCGGCGCCGGGCTGCGGCGATGCGGCGACTGACGGATCGCTCGCTGAACGAGGAAATG
Organism: Brevundimonas sp.; assembly: GCF_050729455.1. Lineage (GTDB taxonomy): Bacteria > Pseudomonadota > Alphaproteobacteria > Caulobacterales > Caulobacteraceae > Brevundimonas. The sequence goes on along the minus strand of NZ_JBOHLI010000017.1, from coordinate 6,046 downwards.
CTCCTTCCCCGGAACCTAGACCTTCCGACCGGGTTCAAACTGCCAAGCGCCGCCGTCTTAGAAAGGAACAGCCGATGGCCGAAGGTCAGCCCACCCGCGGCTCCGGTGTTTCCAAGCGAGGCTTCGCCTCGATGGACCCGGAACGCCAGCGCGAGATCGCCCGCAAGGGCGGGGCCAGCGTCCCCAGCGAGAAGCGCAGCTTCTCCCAGGACCGCAGCCTCGCAGCCCAGGCCGGCCGCAAGGGCGGCGAGGCTTCGCACGGTTCTCGCAACAAGACCGATACCGGCGACGCCCCCAAGGGCTGACCCCGAGACGGTCCTGCGTTCAGGCGGCGCAGTCCCGTAGGCGCGCCGCCTTTTTCCTGCGCCTGTCTCAGGTCGCTAGCAAGGCCAGGGCGACGGCCGGGTCCGGCCCGACCTCGAACGCCTCCAGCCGCCATCCGGCCGCCTCGGCCAGCGCCCTGACCGAGGCCTCGTCGTATTTGCGCGAGCTTTCAGTGTGAACCGTCTCGCCTTCGTTGAAGCGGAAGGCCAACTTGCCAAGATGCACCGTCATCGGCCGCGTCGCCTTCAGATGCATCTCCATCCGTGAATGTTCGGCGTTCCACAGGGCCAGGTGCTCATAGGCGCCGGGATCGAAATCCATGCCCAGTTCGCGATTGGCGCGGATCAGCAGGTTGCGGTTGAAAGCCGCCGTCACGCCCTGGGCGTCGTCATAGGCCGCGATCAGTATGTCGGGCGCCTTCACCAGATCGACGCCGAGGATGAACAGGGCGTCCTCGCCCAGAACCGCGCGCGCCGAACGCAACAGAGCCGTCGCCGCCTCCGGCGTCAGATTGCCGATGGTGGAGCCGGGAAAGAAGCCGATCCGCCGCCCAGGCCCGGCCTCGACCGGCGGCGGCGCCAGATGCTCGAAATCTCCGACGACCGGCAGCACCTTCAGACCCGGGTAGTCGGCGCGGATTCGCTCGGCCGCTTCGTTCAGGGCCGTCGGGCTGATGTCGATGGGGGCGTAGGCGGCCAGATCGGGCGCGGCGTCCAGCACGATGCGGGTCTTCTCGCTGGCCCCCGAGCCCAGTTCAACCAACACCGCCCCTGCTCCGAATCGCGCAGCCCATTCCGGCGCGATCCGTCGGAGCAGCGCCGCCTCCTGCCGGGTCGGATAATATTCCGGCAGGCGGGTGATCGCCTCGAACAGACGTGATCCCTCGGCGTCATAGAACCATTTGGGCGGCAAGGCCTTGGAGCGGCGCGACAGGCCGTCGATCATGTCCTGATGAAAGGCGTCGTGCGCGCCCGCTTCCTCGATCTGCGCCCCGTCGGCCGCCAGCCTGACCCCGGCAAACATCCAACGCTGATGCGGATAGTAGAAGTTGCGATAGCTGGGCCGGGCATGACCTTCGAGCGTGGCGAACGCCCCGCCGCGCAGGACCATCTGATTGGCCATGAACTTGCCGTTGTACTCCGCTGCCGTCCCCTCAGTCGGACGGAACCCCGGATAGGGGGCGTAGGCGCTGGCCGTCCATTGCCAGACCTCGCCCGTCAGGTTCGAGAAGGCCGCCGGATCAGCCCGCGCCGCGTACTCCCATTCCGCCTCGGTCGGCAACCGCCGCCCCGACCACCGGGCGAAGGCGTCCGCCTCGTAGAAGCTGACGTGGCGCACCGGCGCGGCCGGATCGACGGGACGCCGCCCGCCCAGGGTCATGACGCTCCACCCCGCCGCCTCTTCTCGCCAGTAGAGCGGCGCGGCCCAGCCCTCCGCCTTCACCCGCGCCCAGCCGTCCGCCAGCCAGAACTCCACCCGGCGGTAGCCGCCGTCGTCGATGAATTCGATCCAGTCCTCATTCGTCACCAGATCAGCGGCCAGCGAAAATGACTCTAGCCAGACCTTGTACGCCGGCCGCTCATTGTCGAAGGCGAAGCCGTCGTCTCCGGCGCCGATCTCCGTCAGCCCCCCCTCGAACGACGCCCAGCCGCCCAGGCGGTCCTGCACCGGCCCCGCGCGCGGTTCCTCGCCATAAGCCGCCGGATCCAGTTTGGAACGCGACATCAGGTTCAGCACGTCCATCAGGAATAGCTCCTGATGCTGCTGCTCGTGGTTCAGGCCCAGTTCGAACAGATAGCGTTCCAGCCCGCCGTTCAGCCCCTCGGCCAGCCGCACCTCCATGCGGTGGTCGATCTCATCGCGGTAGGCCATGACCTCGGCCAGCGACGGCCGCGTCATCAGGCCCCGCTCGGCCCGGTCGACCCGCTCGCCCAGCGTCTCGTAGTAGGAGTTGAACAGCGGCGTCAGACGCGCATCGACGGCCATATAGCCGGGCCGCGCGGCCAGGATCATGGTCTCGAAGAACCAGCTGACATGGCCCAGATGCCACTTTCCGGGGCTGGCGTCGGGCATGGATTGGGCCGCCAGATCCTCGGCCGACAGGCCGGCGGCCAGTTGCGGCAACCGCGCCCGCAGCCGCCGATAGGCCTCGACGTCCTGCTCGATGATCGTGGAAACGCGAACAGGCTGATTCATCACGCAGATCTCTCTGAGGACCGCCACCGTCAGTTCTGTTCAATGCGGGCTGATGCGCGCCGGTTCCGCTTGATCAATCCCTCGCCCGGCGGAACGGTCGCGTCGAGCCGACGTTCCTGACACTCACGGCCCGTCCTCGGGCCGCCGCCGAGACTTCAGGACTCCCGTTGTATGGCTCATGTTCGCGTGCCTGACGGGCCGCAGGACAAAGGCCCGCGTGATCAAGGCTCCCGCCGCCCCGCCGGCATTATCGATCCTGTCGACTGGCGCGAGGCCATTGCGGACTTCCTGCCCTCCCTGCGCGCCTTCGCCTTTTCCCTGTCGCGGAACTCGGCCGACGCCGACGATCTGGTGCAGGAAACACTGACCAAGGCCTGGGCGCACCGGACGCGGTTCGAGCCGGGCAGCAACCTGCGCGCCTGGCTTTTCACCATCCTGCGCAACAGCTGGTACACGGGTGCCGCCAAGCGCCGCCGAGAAATACCCGACGAGGAAGGCCGCTACGCCGCCGGCCTGACCGCCGAGGCCAGCCAGGAATGGACCGCCGAGCTAACGTCGCTGCAAGCGGCCCTGAACGCCCTGCCGCCCGAGCACCGGGAGGCCATCGTCATGGTCGGCGCGGCGGGCCTTTCCTATCAGGAGGCCGCTGATATCGCGGGTTGCGCCGTCGGCACGATCAAGAGCCGCGTCAACCGCGCCCGCCACCGCCTGGCGCTGCTGCTCGACATGGAAGCCCCTGTCGAACCTATCCAAAATGTAATTGAGGATGACAGCTAGACAGAGGGAACACCCCCTCATTTGATCGGTTTCATGATCAGACCCGGGAGAGTCGATCATGATGAACCCACTTCACAACCAACCCCGCGACCAGATCGAAAAAGATTCGTCCGTGAAGGTTTCAGAACAGAAACCGACAAAGCAAACAGGATTGTTCGGCTGGATTCGCCGCCATTTCGGCAAGGAAGAGGTGCATCGGCATAGCCCCAACTTCTTCATCAGCGACGTGACGGAAGGCGGCATCGGTTCGCACCATCACCACCAAGTCTATCGCCCGGACAAGCGGCACTGAATAGCTAAGCCGTGCCAGAGCGGGGTAAGCGAAGGGGCCATGGCGAATCGCCAGGGCCCCCGTTTTTTAGCGGCGACCGCCATGTCTGGCGTATTCCAGCCGCGCGATGGTGCGGTTGTGCACTTCGTCCGGGCCATCGGCAATCCGCAAGGTCCGCACCGTGGCGTAGAGTTCTGCCAGCGGCGTGTCGCCGGATACGCCCGCTCCGCCGAAAGCCTGGATCGCGTCATCGATGACCTTCAGCGCCATGCGCGGCGCCGCGACCTTGATCTGGGCGATCTCGGACTTGGCGCCCTTGGCGCCGACCTCGTCCATCATCCAGGCGGCCTTCAACACCAGCAGACGGCACATCTCGATATTGGTACGCGCCTCGGCCACGCGTTGCTCCCACACCGAATGTTCCGCGATAGCCTTGCGGAAGGCGGTGCGGGTCAGCAGGCGCTCGACCATCAGTTCCAGCGCCTTTTCCGCCGCGCCTATCACCCGCATACAGTGGTGGATACGGCCCGGCCCCAGCCGACCCTGGGCGATCTCGAAGCCCCGCCCCTCGCCCGCAATCAGGTTCGAGGCCGGCACGCGCACGTTCTCCAGAACCACCTCGGCGTGACCGATCGGCGCCTCGTCATAGCCGAACACCGACAGCATCCGCTCGACGCGGAAGCCGGGCGTGTCGACCGGGACAATGATCTGGCTCTGCTGCTGGTGCGTCGCTGCGTCGGGGTCCGTCTTGCCCATGACGATGGTCATGGCGACGTTGGGGTGCGCCATGTTGGTCGACCACCACTTGCGGCCGTTGATCACATAGTAGTCGCCGTCGCGAACGATGCTGGTCTGGATATTGGTCGCGTCCGAGGAAGCCACCTCGGGCTCGGTCATCAGGAAGGCCGAGCGGATCTCGCCCGCCATCAAGGGCGCCAGCCAGCGCTCCTGCTGAGCGGCGTCGCCGTACATATGCAGGACTTCCATATTGCCGGTGTCGGGGGCGTTGCAGTTGAACACCTCGGCCGACCACAGGGCGCGGCCCATCAGTTCGGCGATGGGGGCGTATTCCAGGTTGCTCAGACCGGCGCCGTGATCGCCCGGCAGGAACATATTCCACAGCCCCTCGGCCCTGGCCCTGGCTTTCAGCTCTTCCATCACCGGCGGTTGACGCCTGGGGTCGGCGTGGACCTGGGCGCGGTATTCCGCCTCGCGCGGCAGAACCTGCTCGTCCAGGAAGCGGCGCACCCGCTCGCGCCAATGCAGGCCCCGCTCGCTGGGTTGGAAATTCATGCTCGTCCCTCCGACAGCAAAACGGCGCGGCCCCGAGGGAGCCGCGCCGTCATTGTTCTGATTGCTCAGAAACGCATCAGCGCTTCAACAGCGGCGCCAGCTTCTGGGCGATCATCATGTCGCCGGCGATCTTCAGCTTGCCCTGCATGAAGGCCATCATCGGATCCAGCTTGCCTTCCGACAGGGCGATGAAATCGTCCCACTTCATCGAAACGGTGGCGTCGGCGGGCTTGTCGTCATTCGACACCGAGTTCGGCACGGAAGCGCCGTCGATGAAGATCTTGCCGACATCGCCCAGGTCCAGCTTGACGGTCTTGCCCAGGCCCGAGTTGTCGCCGACGGCGCCGCGGATGTGTTCGGTGACGGAAGCCAGATCGGCCATGTGCGTCTCTCCCAAGAGAAGGTTGAGGCGCAGGCGTAGCCCGCCCGGACGACGGCGCCAAGATCACGCAAGGGAAGGCGTTGGACGCCTCCCCTTGAGTTGTCCTCAGAAACCGAGCCCCAGCGTAGCCACCAGACGGTCATCGCTCAGGTCGCCGTCCACCTCGGTGTCCCAATAGCGCAGGTCCAGCGAGATCTTTTCCGTGACGCCGAACTTCACGCCGACGTTCCAGGTCGCGTAGTCGTCACTCACGTCGAGGTATTGCTTGCCGTAGGCGCCGGTCAGATTGATGTTGTCCCGAAGCGCATAACCCAGGCTGCCCTCGACGTAGGTCGTCTGCTCATCGACGCCGAAGAAGTCCGGCGAATAATAGACCGCCGCGCCCGCCGTCACGGGTCCGAAGCCGCGAGAGACGGCTGCCTTGAGCTCCACATTGTCATAGTCGGCCCGATTGGGCGCGCCGATGTAGTGGTAGGCGATGACTCCGACGTTGAAGTCGAAACCGCCGCTCGACACGGCGACCCCGCCGTAGATGTCCAGTTCGCCGTCGGTGTCGTCGCCGAAATCGACCTGCGACGCCCAGGCCCCTGCATAGAAGACCCCGGCCGTCAGATCGACGCCGCCTTGCAGAGCCGGGCTGGTGTCAGTCTGGCTGAAGCCGCGGAACACATAATCGCTGGTGACGGCCGCGTTGAACGCGACCTCGGGCTGGACCTGGGCCTGAGCCGCGCCGGCGCCCATCGTCAGGGCCAGCAGTGAAACGCACGCGAAAGCAACTCTCATGACATATCCCCTCAAAGTCT